>CAZYEX010000037.1:0-3586 GCA_964646605.1 uncultured Phycisphaera sp.
CATACGGAACCCGCCGTCCTCGACCGCGATCCGGCACGCTTCCCTGAAAAGCTCGTCACGGTCACGCACGCGCACGATCAGCGTATTGATGCCGCTCAGCATGGCATAGACTCGGTTGAGGTGTGCGATTTTGTCTTCCGCTTCCTTCCGTGCGGTGACATCGCGCAGGATGGCGGTTAAGAACCGCCGCCCAGTCGAATCATCCTTGGAGATGGACGCTTCGAGCGGAAATTCCTCAAGCAAAACATTCAATCCCAACTGCTCTATATGCTCCTCCACCCCGCCAACTTACTGCAGCTCCCGTACGTCATGCTCGATCGAATCGACCTCGCCGCCGATTACTACGACAAAGCCGTCTTCGACCGCCGAACCTATGGCGACCTGATCGACCGCGGCGACCGCCCCTACCTGGTCATCAATGCCACCAACATGGCACTCGGCAAGCGATTCGAATTCACGCAAGACGATTTCGATTTCCTCGGCTCCGATCTCGCGACGCTCCCGGTCGGACACGCCGTCGCCGCTTCATCGGCTTTTCCGCTGCTATTCAGCCCGCTCCGCCTCAAGTATCACCAGGGCACGGCCGTCGACTCCGCCATCGACGCCGCGCTCACCGATCCGAACCCCGCGGCTCAACACGAGCGGCGATACCAATGGGCTTCCAGCCTCACGCCCGAAGTCGAGACCGCCAAAGAACAACCACCGCGCATCCTTGACGCTGGGAAACACCAATACCTGTATCTCCTGGACGGGGGCCTGTCGGGCAACCTTGGCGTCACCCACGTCATCGACGAACTCCGCTCCGGCCGCATCCGCAACATGATCGGTGACGGAAGGATCAAAAACCTCGTGGTCATCATCGTCGACGCCAACACCCAGGCGCCTGAACCCATCGAACACCGATCCGGCGCACCGGGCCTCTTTCTCATGGCCAAAAAGGCCGGTACGACGAGCATCTACAACTACGGCGAATCCATGACCGAGGTGCTGCGCTACCTGCTCTTTGAAGATCCTCGGCAACTCCGCGGCATGGAGGAGTCCTGCCGAGATTCGATCCGCCGGCAATGCGCCGACGCCGCGCCGCCCGAACCGCCCGCCGCGCTCAAGGTCCAATCCTACTTCGTGGAGGTCAGCCTGCACAAAATCGCCGACCCCGAAGTTCGCCGGCGGTTCCTCTCCATGCCCACGAGTTTGTTCCTGTCGACCGGCGACGTGGACGCCCTGATCGACATGGGTCGAACGCTTGTCACCTCAAGCCCCGAGTTCCAGCGCCTTCTGGCCGACCTCAAGGCACCGTGACGGCAGCTCGTGGGCAGGCCGTTGCCGGACGTAGCGGATTCGCGGAGCGATGAATCCAACCCCGTGTCCACTGCCCACTTGAAGAGCCCGCGCACGACGGTGATCGTACGCGTCAGGGCGTGAACCCCCAGCCCTCGCGAACCGCGCAGACCCTCCGTGACAAGCAACCGACGGTATCGTTGAAAGTCGGCGGCCGTGAGCGACATGGCCGGGCGCGATACGCCAACGCTTTTCGCGAACTGTCGGACGACCCGCCGACAATCCTCGAACCAGCGGGCGCCGATTTGTCCCGACGAAACGGGCTCCATTTCGTACGCCAGAAACTTGTTACCGAGTTCCTTGACCGGCAATTCGAGGCTGGATAAGTTACATGGGGTGCGACCCGCGTGAAGGTCAGCCGTGACGCGTAGATAGTTGGCCGGAGCGGCATCGGGATCTGACCACACACGCCGAAGAAGTGCACCTTGCCCCGGATCTTCTTGAACCACTGGCGTTCGGATGCGCGGTCAGCGGGAATGACGCACACGGCCTAGCGGGTTTCTTTCGCCCTGGATGGACCATGACGACGACCCACGACAACCTACTCAATCGAACCTACTTGAGCAGGCCACCCGGCCTGCCGGTTGTCGTCCATGTTCTTGTTTTCTGCGTAATAGAGATAAGTATTTATGAGACAATAGTTTGCCACCGTAGCTCAGTTGGCAGAGCAGCGGTTTTGTAAACCGCAGGTCGTCGGTTCGAATCCGACCGGTGGCTTTGGGATGGGTTGCCCTTCGATGTGTTCCGAAACGCGGCGGAGCGCGAGTTTTTGCGCTCATCCTATCCCTCGGAGGCACCCTCTCGCACAGTAGCCGCGGTGCTTGCGACGTGCGAGGCCGCGCACGTATGTACGGTGCCGTGAGCGGCGTTTGGCGGCACCCCTGGTGGCCCGTTCGATGAGGCGGTCGAGAAACGAGAGACTCGCAACTGGAGACGACAAGTGCGGCCGCGCTTGAGGGAGACGAATGGAAGACGGGTCGCGGTCCGGTTGGCGGGATCGATGATGCTGCCGACGGATTCTAGGGCCGTCATGCCCGGTATCGGCTTGGCGTCGTCGGAGGCGCGTGAAGTCACACTTGCGAATGGGTTCGTTTGGTATCTTTTTATTGCGCTTTGACGCACCTCCTTGGCCGCGCGCAGCGCGTTCCGGCCGGCTTTGCCGGTGTATCGACTGCGCGGGCTGCGCGAGGGCCGACGCCGTTAACCTAACATATACCATACTTCGACGAAAGTCAAGGGGAAAAGGGAAAAAACGGAGGGAGGGGATTGGCGATTGCCGCTCTTGCGAGGATCCCTTTGCGTACGCGGACCTGGGGGATTGCGACTCCCTTCCGCACAGGGGCTATTTGAGGGGGATGGCCGGGAGACGACTCGGGGGCCGGTTCGCGGGGTCGAAGGTGAGGCCGTGGGCGACAAGGCACTCAGGCACGGAGGTGAGGGCGACCAAGGCGGGAGCCCGAACGAGGCACGAAGGGACGGGGGCGTCGTCGGGACTGAAGATCACTCGACCGACCGTGATCTTGCCCATGAAGGAGATTTGAACGAGGCCGAACGGGTACTCCTGCAACGAACCATCCGCAAGCGCGTAGGCCGTCTTTCGAACCGCCTACACGCCACCTCCTGGCAGCTCCGTGGCGGGAGCAGGCGAATCCGTCGCGCCCGAGCCGACCAGGAACCCGGTCTCATACAACCCGTTGCATCCGTGAAAGGACTCCAAAGCGACGGTCATCCGAATCAACCGCACGCCCGCCGCAGCGCGCTCGACCGAGTCCCTTTCGCACTATGCAATGACTAACACCCGTCCAACGACGTGAAGATTGCGAAGTCGGCCAGATCTATGGATCCGTCATAGTCAAAGTCCACAGATTCGCATCCAGGCAAAAGCCTCTCCTTCGGCCCAGTCATGCATGAGCGGAAGGTTCTGTGAAGCCCCCACTTGTCGCATTCGTCAGGAATTGCGTTCCAGTTGCAATCCTCGCTTGTACCATCAGCGACATCGCAAATATCGGAAATCATGTTGCCATTGCAATCCTCTTGACACTCGTCTGGTACACCGTCTTCATCACAATCATCGCTCGTACCGGTCCTCAGATCACAGCTATCCGCGACGTAACTCTTCAGCCGTCTGCAATTCTCGGCCATCGAGAATGTTAAAATAGGGGATTTGCGCCATCGTTCGAAGCGCGGTATGTCAGCGGCGTGACACGGAGTTCGCTGGCCGATTCGATGGACCTGCTTCTGGCAGCGG
>CAZYEX010000038.1:0-78903 GCA_964646605.1 uncultured Phycisphaera sp.
AACTCCGGAAACTCGTCCAAGAAAAGAACACCATAGTGGGCCAACGAAACCTCGCCCGCTTGGGGGATTGAACCTCCGCCGACCAAAGCCGGCATACTCGCGGAGTGATGCGGGCTACGCACAGGCCGCCGGGCGAGCAGCGCCGTCCCCGGCGGTAGTTCACCGGATACGGAATGAATGCGCGTGGCCTCGACCGATTCTTCGAGGGTCAGCGGCGGCAGAATCGTGGGCAGTCGCTTGGCGAGCCTCGTCTTTCCCGATCCCGGCGGGCCGATGAGGAGGACGTTGTGCCCGCCGGACGCGGCGATGATCATGGCTCGCTTGACGTGCTCCTGCCCGCGGACCTCGGTGAAGTCGCAATCATATTTGGCCGATCCCGCGAACGCCGCCGCGAGGTCGATGGTCTTCGGTTCCAGCGGAAGCTGTCCGGCGAGAAACCCCACGGCCTCGGTCAGCGATGTCACGGGTATGACATCCACTCCTTCGACCACCGCCGCCTCCGCGGCGTTCTCCGCCGGCGCCAGCACTCCGCGAAACCCGCGCTCCCTGGCCAATAGCGCCACCGACAACGCCCCTTTGGTCGTCCGCACGCGACCGTCGAGAGCCAACTCCCCGACCACCACGTATTGATCCAGACAGTCCGAGGTCACGTCCCCGTTGGCAAAGAGAATCCCCAGCGCAATAGGAAGATCGAACGCCGGACCCTCCTTTCGCACGTCCGCCGGGGCGAGGTTGACCACCGCCTTGTGCCGCGGGAAGGCATACCCCGAGTTCTGCAGCGCTGTCCGCACCCGCTCGATGCTCTCCTTCACCGCCGCATCGGGCAGTCCCACCAGGGTCGCCCCCGCAAAGCCCTTGGTGGAAACGTCCACCTCGACCTCCACGGGAATGGCCTCAATGCCGGAAAAAGTCGCACTGTGCAAACGAGCAATCACAGGACGCCATTCTACCCCCCTCCACCCCACTCCGCGAGCCGGCAGGGTGCCCTCTTGGCACGTATCACCCAGGGATGCCTTAAGGGAGAACCCACCCTCACATCTTGCATTCGATCCGGCGCTTCTGGCCCAAGATCAACACATGATTGAGCGCAACGCGGAGGTAGATAGATCCGACGAGGGGATCGGCGACATCGGGCACCCAACCCATCGCCTAGAAGCCGTCATTTAGACCACACCGGCTCGCCCAAGGTTCGATACGCCGGACACGGGAAGCAAGACTGACTTGCGGATAAGCGCCATCTACACGCTTGCAAATCAATTCTTTTTTCGCTTGACAAACCAGCCGCGAAGAGTACTCTTTGAGGCGTCGGCGGATCGCTATTCGTCGCTGTCGTCTGACAAGGAGACGTTCGTCATGAAAGCTTTCAGGTCAATCGCGTTCATCACAGCGGTTGTCGGGGCGATGATATTTGTGGCTTCGCCAACGGCGAAATCGCAATTACAGGCCAACCTTCCAGTGGTGGCAGAGGCGATCGCCCTTTCGATCGTCGCTGACCATTGCCCTACCGGGTGTACCTGCAAAAACGGATGCACCTGTGGGTGCGCGAACCCTTGCGCGGACAGCGACTGTAAGAAAAGTTGCAAGACCGAAAACGGGTGTAAGGCCTGTTGTGCCAATAGTAGTCCAGCAATTGCCGTATGTAGTCAGAAGTGCGCCACGATGTAATAGGGGGTCCGACGGTCGCGGCGAGTCCCCTGTGTTGATGGAACGGTTCTTCCGTCGCGGTGACGTGCGGGAAATCGGGTGCCGTTCAACACGGAGGGCGGCACGCCAGGGGGGCAAGTGCTTCTACGGCTTCCCGCAGGCAGCGAGGCGATCCGTCCGCTGAGGTTCGACCTTGTTTCGACGAGTCGTGCAATCTTCCTTCGCGGTGGGGTTTATCGCCGCGTTACCGAGTTTAGCCCAGGGTCCCGCTCCTGCGTTCGGCAATTTGGATTTCGTTCCGGAGCTTGAGGCCAGAGTATGGCTCAATCCCCAACCTGCCCAGATCTACGCCCGACCCCTCTATGCGCTGGTCGTTTTTTGGTCATCCAGTTCTCCCTTGACCCCCCCAATGGTCAAGGCCGTCAACGATCTTCAGCGTCGCTACCGCGATGGTCGTCTAATGGTCGTCGGGTTATGTGAGGACAAGGCGAAGCGTGTCGAGCAGTATTTGCGGCAGAAGAAGATCAAGTTCAAGGTGGGGGCGGAGAGCCGTTCCGCCAAGAAGTTCGGAGTTGCGGAGGCTCCGGCGGTCGTTTTGATCGACCTGAAAGCCCGTGAAAGTCGTTGGAGTGCGCAGGGGAGTTCGCTCGTCGCGGAAGCGCTGAGGCGGGCTGTTACCGACCTCCTGGGCGATCCTGAGGGCCACGATCGATCATCGCGCCTTGCGGGCGAGGAAGTCGCGGATCGAAACTTGATCGCCGCACGTGGTGCCGCAGCGGAGGTCGAAGTCTCGGCGATCACGGAGGAGGTGCTTTCCGAGACCGCCGAACAGCTCTGGATTGAGCCCGAAGACCTTGCGGTCTTGGATGACTTCTACGAGCGGCATCTGCCCAGCGATCCGGATGGACCTGCGGCGCGCAGCGAAAACGTAGCAAGGTTGTACGCGATGGGGGAAGAGGGTGACGTCGGGTACGGAGGTCTCTACAAGAGCGGACGGCTCAGCGAGTCCGCGAAGGCTTATGTTCGCGATCGGCTGCTTTCGATCGCGCAAGAGGACCCCTCGGTACGACAGAGCGCGCTGGGGGCGCTCCGCCGCCAGGTCGGCACCGACGCGCGCGATGCATTGGACGAAATGCGGGCCATGAGAACCGCGGAGCCTGATCGCTGGGTGCGCGCTGCATGGGACATGACCATCGACCGGGTGGATCCGTCGCCGTCGCCCGAGGTGCAGGCAAGACTCCACCGCCCCAAGAACGCCACGCAACTGAGGCGCATGCTAAGAAACGAATCGGCCCCGAACGCTAGTCGATGGAGTGATGCCCAAGCGTACTTCGAGACCGTCGCTCAGCGGTCAACTCAGGAGCTCTTGGCGGACTATGGTTCGTTCCACGACGCGGAAGACGAGCCCCTGCGCGAGAACGCCGCGCTGAAGCGTTCTTTTTCGATCGATACCATTGCCGCGCGGATTGAAGAGGGAAAGACCGCCGACGTTCCAGGTCTTTCGACCGGATTGTTGCAGACCTTAGGAGGCGAATCGGATGCGGTGATCCGTATGACGACGGTCGAGGCGCTTCAGGCCCTGGCAAGACAAGCCTCACTTACGGAACGTCAGCAGATCGTCAGTGGGCTCGAGCGGCATCTGGCCGTCGAGCTGGATCCCTACTTTGCCAAGCCAACGGTTGAGCAAGCCATCGAGGATCTCCGCGCAATGCCATAACCTTACGGGCGTCGACCGCAGCAACGACGCCCAATATCAAGGAGTTCAGCGCGGTGAACGTGTACGGCCGGCGGATCAGCCCCAAAGAGGCGCCTTGCGACCGAGACGATGGCGGCCCGGTACGCCGCCCAAGGAACCACCGTTGGGCCGCGGATCCCTCCGTCGGAATGCGATCGAGAACGCAAGTCAGACGGCGTGGAGGTCTGCGTATTCCTGTTGCCCATCGACGCCACAACTCGGTGATCCGTTCAACTTGATTGTGGAGCCTCACGGTCAGGCTGGGGCTCATGGAACCGATTGCGGGACGATGGGGACCACCACGACCCGGCGGATTACTCGAACATCTTGAGCTGCACGCGTTCCAGGGCGAACTTCTCGACGGGCTCCTCCACGTTCATCGGGTAGTTGCCCGAGAAACACGCCGTGCAGTACTTTTCCTTGGGCATGGAGACGCAGGAGAGCATCCCCTCGAGGGACAAGTAGGCCATCGAGTCCACCCCCACGAATTTGCGGATTTCCTCCACGCTGCGATCGTGGGCGATGAGTTCGTTCTGATCCGGAAAGTCGATGCCGAAGTAGCAGGGGTGTCGGATCGGCGGGCTGGCCACGCGCAGATGGATTTCCTTAGCCCCCGCCTCGCGCAGAGCACCGATTTTTCCACGGGTCGTCGTTCCGCGGACGACCGAATCCTCGACGACGATGAGCCGCTGCCCGGCGACGGCCTCCTTGATGACCGAAAGTTTCATCCGCACCGCCAAATCCCGCCCTTCCTTGGTGGGCATGAGGAACGACCGACCGCTGTAGTGGCTGGTGGTGAACGCACGCCCGTAGGGAATCCCGCTTTCCTGGGCGAACCCCGTAGCGGCGCATTGCCCGGCATTGGGAATCGGCACGACCCAATCGGCCTCCACCGGGGCTTCGCGGGCGAGCTGCCGTCCCATCGCCACCCGAGCCATGTGAACGTTCTCCCCGAAGACTTGGCTCGAGGGATCGGCAAAGTAAATCTGCTCGAAGATGCACGCCGCCCCGCGACCGCCCATGTCGCCGCCGAATCGCCGCGAGCTTACCCCCTCGTTGTTGACCGTGACGATCTCTCCGGGCTCGATCTCCCGCTCGTAGACCGCGTCGATCATGTCGAAGGCCTTGGTCTCCGAGGCCACCACGACGGCGCCGTTCTTCGTCCGTCCCAGAACCAGCGGCCGGAATCCCAACGGGTCGCGCACCGCCACCATGCGATCCGGAAAGAGAAACAGCAGCGAGTAGGCCCCCTGCAAGTGATTCAGCACGTGCGCAAGCGGGTGCTCTTTCGTCTGATGCGTGGGCTTGGCCAGTAGGTGAATGATGACTTCCGTGTCGCTCGTCGTCTGAAAAATGTGCCCGACCTGTTCGTATCCGCGCCGCAGGAGCGCCGCGTTGATGAGGTTCCCGTTGTGGGCGATGGCCACTTGTCCTTCAGCATAAGCAAACAGCAGCGGCTGGGTGTTGTTTTCCGTGCAGGAACCGGTCGTGGAATAACGACAATGCCCGATGGCCGAACGCCCGCGGATTTTCAACAGACTGGGTTCGTCGAAGACCTGGCTGACCAGCCCCAGCCCGCAATGGCGGACCAATTGCCCGTTCTGAATGGCCACGATCCCCGCCGACTCCTGCCCGCGGTGTTGAAGCGCATAGAGCCCCAGGTGCGTCAGGGGAACGGCATCGTCATGGCCCCATATGCCGAACAACGCACAATGATGTCGTATGGATCGCGTTTGCAATGGCTCGGTCACGCCCCGTTCGCCGGTAAAAGGGTAGCATAGCCGAAGACGGAAGGTTCGTCAAACGCCGCATTTCACGGCCTGCGGCGTGGGGCCCCAGATCGGCAGCCCGCCCGACACAGGTAGAACGCCCCCTCAAACCCAATGGAACGTCAGCCCTCGTCAGTCCGGCCAAGGCGATCGGTCGACCTCCGCCCGTGGGTCGACAGCCTCTCCACTTCTCGGTTTCGCGCCGAGCGAGCGAACGCCAGCCACAAAAGCCACACCACGCCAATTCCGATGGCGATGAACACAATGACGTGCTCCACGTCCGCCACACGCTGTTGGAGGCGGTCGTAGCTGTGACCGAAAACGTAGCCCAGGGCGACGAACGTGGGCACCGATATCAGCGCCGCCAACCCGTTCATCCCCAGGAACTTCCACACGCTCATCTTCATCGCCCCGGCCATGAGAAACACCACCGCCCGAACACCAGGCAAAAACCGGCCTACGAAAACCGTCTTGAGCTGGTGATTGTGGAACTGCTGTCGGATGGCCTCGATCCGCGCCGGCGTCGCCAACCACCGAACCAGGCGGTGCTCCAGCAACTCCGACGCCCACCGATGCCCGAGGTAGAAAATGAACAGGTCGCCGGACAGGACCGCAAACATTGCCACCGGGATCATCCATCCCAAATGGGCGTGACCCAGATAGCACGCCAGCCCGCCACCCAACAGCGCGATGTCCTCGGGGATCGGAACGCCCGTCGAGGCGATCCAAATCGCAATCAAGACCCCTAGATACGGACCCAAACCCTCGTACACGTACGCCGAACTCCCTCACCGACCGCCCATGAACCCACGTCCCTGCTTCATCGGGAAGGTCCGGGGACGGTTATACCATGTACCGCGGCTTGATGTCGCCGAGCCCCGCCTTTGACACGCTACGGGTGTGATCCATAGAATGGAGTGGGTGCCCGGACTCGTCGGCCCTGCGGTGGGTGCAAGTACGATGAAGCAGAACATCAGGGCATTCATTCACCCGGAGGACGGCGGATATGTCGTGGAGTGTCCCGACGTGAACGCCGTGACCCAGGGCGACACCCTAGACGAGGCCATTGCCAACCTTCGCGAAGTCGTCTCGCTCGCTCTCCACGGCGAGGACCCCGCCGACTACGGACTCGCTCCGAGCGCCCCGATTCTCGTGACCATTGAGCTGGAGCCGCTGTCGCGTGCCGGGTAAGTTGCGGCGTAGGGTCCGCTCCGCGGACCACCCGTTTCGCTGCGGATAGACGCACCCCATCACAAACGAAGTTGAAATCTGCTTATGTTTCCTGCAGCGTCTCCGCCTTCGGCGGCGCCGTCGGATCGAGCTTGTCGGGCTTGATTTGCAGTGTCTTTCGGGCGTCGGCGAGCTTGGACCGATCGAACTGTCCGATGCGGGCGAGTTCCTGCAAGGCCGCGAGGGTCACATAGCGCCAGTCCATCTCGAAGTAATCGCGCAGCTCCGCCCGCGCCTCGCTTCGGCCGTACCCGTCCGTGCCCAGCGGACGGATTCCTCCCGGGACCCATCGGGCGATCTGATCGGGGACGGCCTTCATGTAGTCGCACGTAGCCACGACCGGATACGGCTCATCCGACAGAACCTGCGTGACGTACGGCGTCCGCGGCGGCTCGTCCGCGTGCAGCAGATTCCACCGCTCGCACGCCAACGCCTCTCGACGCAACAACAGATAGCTCGTGGCGCTCCACACATCCGCCGCAACCCCGAAGGTCTCGTCGAGAATTCCCTGCGCCGTCAACGCCTCGCGGAGGATTCCCCCGCTCCCGAACAGATGAATCCGCGGGCGCTTGCCGCGCTGCTCGGCCGGACGGAACTTGTACAACCCCTTGAGGATCCCCTCTTCGCACCCCTCGGGCATCGGCGGGTGAACATAGGGCTCGTTTTGCACCGTCAAATAGTAATACACCGGCTCGCGGACATGATACATCCGCCGAATGCCGTCCTTTACGATCACCGCGATCTCGTACGCGAACGCCGGATCGTAGGTGATCACACTGGGAATCGTGCCCGCCAGGATGTGGCTATGACCGTCCTGATGTTGCAACCCTTCGCCCGCCAGTGTGGTCCTCCCCGACGTACAACCGATCAGAAATCCGCGGCACCGTGCGTCCCCGCAAGCCCAAGCCAAATCCCCGATCCGCTGAAACCCAAACTGCGAATAGAAGAAGAAGAACGGGATGGTGTTGATCCCGTGGGTGACGTTGGCCGTCCCCGCAGCCGCGAACGACGCCATCGCCCCGGCTTCGGTGATTCCCTCTTCCAAAACCTGACCGTCCGTCGCCTCGCGGTAGTAGAGGAGCAAGTGCGAATCCACCGGCTCGTAACGCTGCCCGTTGTGCGAATAAATCCCATACTTGCGAAACAGGGCGTCCATGCCGAACGTGCGCGCTTCGTCCGGGATAATGGGCACCACCAGTTTGCCCAGCTCCGGATCGTCCATCAGCCGCACCAGCACCCGAACCATAACCATGGTCGTGGCCATCTCTCGCTTGCCGGTCCCGGCGCGGAACTCCTCCACCGGATCAACCTTGGGAAGCGGTAGCGGCGACGCCCGCACTCGCCGACGCGGTACGAACCCGCCCAGCGCCCGTCGATGTTCGAGCATGTATTGAAACTCCACGCTCTCATCCGGCGGGCGGTAGAACGGCGCCTCCTCCAACTGCTTGTCGGAGATAGGAATGTTGAAGCGATCGCGGAAAGTACGCATCTCCTCGAAATCGAGCTTCTTTTGTTGGTGGGTGATGTTTCGCCCTTCGCCCGCCTCGCCGAGTCCGTAGCCTTTGATGGTCCGCGCCAGAATGACCGTCGGTTGCCCCTTGTGCTCGACCGCCGCCCGAAAAGCCGCGTACACCTTGGCCGGGTCGTGCCCCCCCAGACGCAGCTTCTGAATCTGCTCGTCGCGGAGGTGTTCCACCATCTGCCGTAGCCGCGGATCCTTGCCGAAGAACTTCTCCCGCGCATACGCCCCCGACTCGACGGTGTACTTCTGCCACTCCCCGTCGACCGTCTCGCTCATCGTTTGCACCAGGACGCCCTCGGAATCCGCCGCCAGCAGCGGGTCCCAATCGTCGCCCCAGATGACCTTGAGCACGTTCCAACCCGCCCCGCGAAACGCCCCTTCGAGTTCCTGAATGATGCTGCCGTTGCCACGCACCGGACCGTCGAGCCTCTGCAAGTTGCAGTTCACCACGAAGATCAGATTGTCCAGTTGCTCGCGCGACGCCAGGTTGATCGCCCCCAGGGATTCCGGTTCGTCCATCTCGCCGTCACCCAGGAACGCCCACACGTGGCACTCCGAAGTGTCCTTCAACCCGCGGTCCTGGAGGTAACGGTTGAACCGCGCCTGATAAATCGCCATCAGCGGCGACAAGCCCATCGAAACCGTGGGGAACTCCCAGAAATCCGGCATCAACCAGGGGTGTGGGTACGACGACAGTCCGCCGCCCGGCTGCAGCTCACGCCGAAAATTGGTAAGCTGCGTGGTGCTCAGCCGCCGCAGCAGGTACGCCCGCGCATAGATCCCCGGCGCCGCGTGACCTTGGAAATAAATCTGATCCCCGATCTGCTCCGGCGTGTTACCCCTGAAGAAGTGCTCGAACCCAACCTCCAAGAATGTGGCCGCCGACGCGAACGTCGAGATGTGTCCGCCGATGCCCGGCGAGCGCCGGTTCGCCCGCACCACCATGGCCAAGGCGTTCCACCGAATCAAGCTCTTGATCCGCCGCTCGATCGACCGGTCGCCGGGATACGCGGGCTGCCGTTCGATGGGAATGGTGTTGATGTACGGAGTGTTGGCCGTAAACGGGGCCACCACGTCGTTGCGCTGCCCCCACTCGATCAACCGACCCAACAGGAACTTCGCCCGCTCCCGGCCCGCCGTATCCGCCACCGCCCGCAGGGAATCAATCCACTCCCGAGTTTCCGTCGGTTCGGAATCAAACATAGGAATCCCGGCCATGACCAAAGGATAACGCGCACGACCCGCGGACGCTACGCGGGACCGAAATGTCCCCCCCATCCAGCGCCGGATAACTCCCATCGCGCAGGGTTAGCATTTGCAAACGGCGAGCTTGCCGCCCGCCCGCCATATCATAGATTTGGGTGTTCAGTTCGATCGCCCGGCGATCGAACCTACCGCGGGGCGTCGGCAGGAGGGGGACGTACTCCGACCGCTTTGGGTGACGGCGTTCTCGGTCCCAGCGGTGCCAAGGTCCCAAGACGGACGCAGCCGAACCAAACTCGATCCCGAACAAAGCCTACCCTTGTGCGATGCGACACGACGCGCCGTGCAGGGTCGTCGCTGGATGAAGTGGTCAGCCTCTGGTGTGCTTTCCGGATGGGGAAAGACGCCCGCCGGCCGGGGGGACTTCTTGTCCATCCCGGCCGGTGTGGTTTTTGATCGACCGCTGTTCGCGCCTCGTCCGAAAGTTATTCCGGCTTGTTCTTCACCGGCGCTTCCTCCCCGACGTCCGATTCCGCGTCGTCGAAAAGAGGAACCTCCGGCGGGGGGTGTTCCAGGAGCTTGGATACGCGCTGCCGGATCAGGCCGGGGCGCATGCTCTCCGCCTGACTCAGGCGATCTTTGAGCACCGTTAGCCGGGCCTCGAGTTCCTTGATTTCCAGCTCCCGCCGCTCATGCCGGCAGTCGAACGCCTTGCCCGCCAGCTCTTCGACTTGAACGCGCAGCCGTTTCTTGGCGGCCTCATCCGTGGCACGACGGTATCGCGCCGCCGTCTGACGGATTTCCATCTCGATTTGACGCTCGCGGATCATCACCGCCCCCAGCCGCGGGTCGCTTCGCAGCGTCTCCATGATCTTCCGCATCTGCGGTCCGATCATGGTCATCCGCCGCGCGTACCGCGCCGGTTCCGCATCGTGAAGCCGCTGCAGCTCGACGTACAAGCGCGGAAAACTCTCCTCCATGAACGACTCGACCTGCTTGCGCTCCGCCTCCGGCCAGAGCTGCCACCGCCGCGGACCCCCCATCATGCCACGCGGACGACCCTCGGGAGGATGTCCCCAACGACCGGGACGCGGCGACTCATCGTCGTCCAAGTCCGGCGGTTCACGCCCCTCATCCGAGACCTCACGCGCCGTCCGCGCAGGAGGCTGGGCATCGGCCCGCTCCATAGGCACGAGACCAAGGACACACGCCGCCGTAACCCATCCGACCCGAGCTAGTAGATGAGGGAACATGGTGGATAACCGATTCCTACGCCCCGTCGCCTCCGACTTCCCCATCCGGTTCCGAAAGGTCCATCCACGACCCATCCTCCGCCGTGTCATAGTCCGACAGCGCCCCGCGAAGTTCGTCCAGCTCGCGGTCGAATGCGTCCTCCGATACATACTGCGCGAACGCCGCGGCGTAACCGACGTCCGCATCTTCCTCGCCCACTTCGGTCGAACGCCACGGACCCTGCACGAACGCGATCGCCAGAACCGCCGCCGCACTCAAACCCGCCCCCGACCACAACGAAAAACGCAGCATCCGGCGACGCGACTGTGGCACGGCGACGGATTCGCGGACCGCCCCCCGCATCCGACCCGCCAGACCCAAGGGTACGCCCACGCCCATCTGTTGGGCGAACCACCGTTCCTCCACCGCGATCCGCACGTGACGCTTGATCCGCGTGACATCGAAGTCCGTCGGCTTGTCGCACATCCCCGCGAACCACTGTTCATCGCGCTCCAGCGCGGCCATATCAGGATCAGAAGGATTCATGCATCCGCCTCCATCCAGCGCCGAAGCTTCGCCAGCCCGCGATGCCCGCGAGCCAGCACCGTCCCCAACGGCGACGCGGTGTACGCAGCCACTTCCGCAAAGCTGAGCTCGCCGTAATGCCGCAAGAGAATCACCTCGCGCTCCGCCCAGGGCAGCCGACCCAGGCACTCCTCCAGTCGGCCTTTCGTCCCATCGTCGATCCGCCCACGATCAGCATCGCTCGTCCCCGTCGCCCCGGCCGCATCCGCAACCTCCGAAAGAACGTCGTTGTCGCCGGCTTGGGCGACAAGGTCCGTCGAAAAGCGCCGCACCCGATCCCGCGCCAGATTCCCCGCAATCTTGAACAACCAGGCCTCGAACCGCCCATCCTCTCGATACCCCGCGATACCCTGCACCACGCGAAGAAAAACGTCTTGTACCAGGTCCTCGGGATCGACCCCGCGCCCCAGCATCCGCTGGAAAAAGCCGTACAAGCGCGGGGCATAAGCATCGACGATCTCATCGAAGGCCCCGGCGTCGAGGGCCTTGGCGCGGCGGACGATCGCGGCCCATTCCGCTGACACGGCGCTGGCACGATCGTCCATCGCTCTCGTTTCCGCGATCCCCCTCAACCCCTCTCCCTCCCAGGGAGAGGGGCAGGGGGTGAGGGTGGAGCGCCGCGACATCCGCAGGTTGCCCCCTCACACAACCCTCACTCCGAGGCGGAGGGAGTTCTCAGTACAAGTTCCTACGGACAGTGCTGTTCCAGGCACCTCCGCAGAAAGTTCTGCGCCTGCTCCGTGCAGACTTCGTCCGTACCGCCGGCCTCGATGCACGAAGCTCGCATCCGTCGAGCCCCGATGGAGCAGGCCTCGTTGCAATCATCGGCCTCCACGCAGTGCTCCACGAAGCAATCCGTCCCCACCGCCCGCGCCCGAACCTCGCACGCCTCCGCCTCCCCGCCGTTCTCGATGCACCGGCGATAGGCATGCCGACCCACGTCGGCACAGTACGCGTCGCAATCCGGCGGCGGAAGATCGCAGCGCTCCACCAGGCAATGGCCGGTCATGTGCCGCGCCCGCCCCGCACACTCTTCCTCCGCGACTCCCGCCGCGATGCACTCCTCATACGCCTCCGCGGCCTTCGCACGGCACAGCTCGGGACAATCCGGCGGCGGTGGGCAACGCTCCTCGACGCAGCGGGCCACCCAACGATGCGCCCGTGTCGAGCATTCCTCTTCCGACCCGCCCGCGGCCACGCAATCGCGGTACACCCGCCGACCGCCGCGAAGACACTGCTCCTCGCACGTCGGCGGCGTCGCGCATCCTTCGAGACACCGCTGTAGGAAAGCCTCCGCCCGCGCGCGGCAAGCGGCCTCATCCCCCCCGTTGTCCACGCAGTCCTGGAATCCGTGCCCCGCCCGTTGTCGGCACTGCTCCGCACACCGCTCCGGACTCGGCGGCGGCTTCGTCTGCCCCAACGCCAACCCCGCACCCCATCCCCATACGGTTCCCACCAAGACCCATCTCGCCATCCTCATTTTCGGACTCCTTGATCCACGCCTTCCCATGCCCTCCCACACCCCGGGGAGGGTTCCAACACGCCTAACGAATCCCCCGCCCCGGTATTGCAACCGCAATAGAAACCCAACACAAAAAAAGAACCCCGCCCGGAAACGCTTTATCCGAACCGCGAGCGCGAGCGACCGGTCTTGGTCGTGTTGCCACACGATCACCATCCCGACGGTCAGGAGGCGCGCAACCTGGCGCCGTTTGGCAGTCGGACAGTCCCACCCATGATCGGCGCCCCGCGCTCCACCCACCGATCACCATACAAGTTCTATACGCGGAGGACTGAACGGCATGATCCCGCGACACCCGATCAATTTCCCAAACGAGGCGCGTTACCCGCTCGAAAGCGGCGCTGAATCTCCGCGTCCCACGAACCAAATCCGCCCATCGACCCTCTTGCCCCACGGCAATTCCGTCACAGATGAGCCGAACTACGCCGACCAAGGAAAACGAATTCGCCGAAACGAACCCATTCCCCCCTCTGGCCGCATCAAAAACGCGGTTTCTGTCCCGCAAAATGGCTTCGTTTACGCCTTCCGACCCCGAAAAATGGCTTCGTTTTCGTTGTCCAACGCCGCCCCACCCCATTTGCCGCGCACCGCCCATTCGCCGATAATCACAGACAGCCGAGGCATGCGGCAATCGCCGCCCGACTCGAATTCGGCCTGCAATGGGTCGGCGGTTTTCGTCGCACCTTGGCGCGGCCCGGACGTAAGGAGCTTGGAAGGTATGTGCGGAATCATCGGGTACGTGGGACGCCGACCGGCGCTGCCCATTCTCATCGAGGGTCTTCGTCGCATGGAGTACCGCGGCTACGACTCGTCCGGGGTCGCCCTGATCGAGCCGGGCAAGCTGCGCGTCACGAAATCCGCAGGGCGACTCAGCGTCCTCGAACAGATGCTCGATTTCCAAGCCACCCCCACCACGGGCCTGGGGCACACCCGCTGGGCAACCCACGGCGCTCCCACCGACGTCAACGCCCACCCCCACCTGGACGTCACCGGCCGCATCGCCGTCATCCACAACGGTCAGATCGAAAACGCAAGGTCGCTGCGAACGTACCTCGAACGTCAAGGCATCGAGTTCCAAAGCGAGACCGATACCGAAGCCCTCGCCCAACTCATCAGCCGGTTCTATCAGGGCGATCTCGAGCAGGCCGTCCGCCAGACGCTCCACGAAATCTCCGGCGCCTACGCCATCGCCGTGGTCTGCGCCGACGAACCGGAGGTCATCGTCGCCGCCCGCAACGGCGGACCGCTGCTCATCGGCGTGGGCAAGGGCGAGCACCTGGTCGCCTCCGACCCCGCGGCCATCCTCTCCCACACCACCCAGGTCGTGTACCTCAGTGACGGCGAGATGGCACGCATCACCCCCGATCACGTGCGCATGACCACCCTCGACGCCATGCCCGTCAGCAAGGACGTCGAGGAGATCGAGTGGTCCCTCGATCAGATCGAGCTCTCCGGCTACGACCACTTCATGCTCAAGGAGATCGACGAACAGCCAGCGGCTTTGGAGAACTGCCTCCGCGGTCGCATCGAACCGCGCAGCGGGGCCGTACACCTCGGCGGATTGGTCGATTGCACCCGCGAACTCACCCGCGCCAAGCGCTTTATCCTCACCGGATGCGGCACGGCATGGCACGCCGCACTCGTCGGAGAGTATCTCTTCGAGGAGTTGATTCGCACGCCCACGGAAACCGAATACGCCAGCGAGTTCCGTTATCGCAACCCGGTCATCGACGACGGCACGGTGGTCATCGCCGTGTCCCAAAGCGGGGAGACCGCGGACACCCTCGCGGCCTTGGTGGAGGCCAAGCAGCGCGGAGCGCTCGCCCTCGGGGTGGTCAACGTGGTCGGCTCCAGCATCGCCCGCGAGACCGACGCCGGAGTCTTTCTGCACGTGGGCCCCGAGATCGGCGTCGCCAGCACGAAAGCATTCACCGCTCAAGTGGCCGTGCTCGCCATGATCGCCTGCTACCTCGGTCGGCGAAAACATCTTTCCCCCGCCTCGGCCATCCAGTTCATCACCGCCCTCTCGCAAATCCCCAAACAGATCGCGGAGCTCGTGGAGCGCGCCGACGAAGCCAAGCTCGTCGCCGAGCGCTTCTCCGGTTTTGACAATTGGCTCTACCTCGGCCGCGGATACAACTACCCCGTGGCCCTCGAAGGGGCTCTCAAGCTCAAGGAAATCAGCTACATCCACGCCGAGGGCCTACCTGCCGCGGAGATGAAACACGGCCCCATCGCCCTCATCCACGAAGGAATGCCAGTAGTTGTCATCGCCACGGCCGGCAGCCAGTACGACCGCATCTCCAACAACATCGCCCAGGTCCGCGCCCGCGGCGGAAGCATCATCGCCGTCGCCACCGAAGGCGACCGCGAAATCGCCAAAATGGCCGAACACGTCCTCTACGTCCCCGACACCATCGAACCCCTCCAACCCCTGCTCACCGTCGTCCCCCTGCAGCTCATCGCCTACCACGCCGCCGTCCTCCGCGGATGCAACGTCGACAAACCCCGTAACCTCGCCAAAAGCGTCACGGTGGAGTAGCGCCGCACCGTCCGCAAGATGCCACATCGTGGCACCCATCCTGGTAAGATGTAGCGCCACCCCTTGTGGGTGGCGCACTGGTTGCTTCGCACTCCCCTCTCCGACCCTGTAAGGGTCAAAGATCATAGCCGGGGGTTGCGTCCCGACGCACCTCGGGGCGCTACCCCCGGAACACGCCCCCCAAGCACCTCCCCCCTTACCAAGGGGGGATTGAGGGGGGTTGTTCGGACCGCGCGAGGCGAAGTACCCAGTTCGAAAGCCCGCCGACCCACCACCTCCCGCGACACGCGGATTCAACGCCTTGCAATGACACCCGGCGCCTTGGTACGATCGGCCAACTCGTCGGTTCGACGACTCTCTTGCGTAAGCGTGCTAAGGGTGAGAGTGGCATTCGCACGGGCGGATCGTGGCGCACTACACGGTAGGCGTTAGGGGTAGTCAAGGGGGTCAAAGATGACTTCTTTTCTAGGGTATCTAGTAGTGCTTAGCATGGGGCAAGCATCTGCAGGAGCCCCGAAACCGCCCAGCCTGATTCCAGCTCTCAGGGAGGTGGATCAAGCCGTCGATCGTATGCAATTGCCGGTCAACGCCTACATCCCCGGAGCCGATCGACGGGCGCTCGACGCGGCGATAGAAACGATCATGTCCATGCCCGTGGCAGCCGTTCCCCACTGGGTCAACCTCGCGCCGCAGACCGTGGTTCCCACCGCGGACGGACTCGAACTCACCGGCACTGTCGCGCCGCAGCGCGCCAAGCGCGTTTTCTACAACGATGCGGAGGCCAACCTTATCGATGATTTCGCCTTCCAACGAAGGAAGCTCAAGGAGGATCATTGGAGATGCCTCGAAGGTATCAAAGGTGCCGACGCCAACAACAGCGAGGAGTTCGTGTATCGACGGGCGCTCGACGAACTCGCGCAAAAGGAGGCCAAGGCCCTGCAACCCGGCGAAGAGAACTCCAAGGCTCGCGCGGTGGCGTACAACACCATCAAGGTCATCGCCGTCGCTGCGCCAGAGGTTGCCCGGTCCATCGATTTTGCCAAGCTTGCGAAGGCCAAGTCCGTGAAGACAACCATTCAGATCAATGGCGTGGAACTTAGCGCCCCGATTGCCGAGGCGAAGATTCCGTCGCTGCTGTCCGTTGTGCGCGGACAACTGGTCGATGTCGATGCTTCGGTGAAGGGAGGAGCACAGTCCGGTCAAGACCCATGATCTACTGCCCGCAACGCCTCCTGCGAGCCTTGCCGTGTGACCCGTTTGGCACGGGCGAATTGCCGTCACCGCCAGGCGTGGAAGACGCCGAAGGTGACGTTCATGCGAGTCGCCGCGCCGCCCAAAGGGCCAAGGCTTCGCGGTTGATCTTGGCGTTGTGACGGATGTCCACGGGGAGGCGAGGGTGGAACAACACGGGAACAGATTGCCAATTGCCAATTGTCGATTGCCGATTGGTAGGAACGGATCGAGCGATTTGACGTAGCTCCTCGGCCAAAGCGTCGGCGCGCGGACCACGCGGGAAGCGGCCGGGGTGCGGTTCGACGACCAGAACCGGGGTTTGGTCGCCCGCCGGGCCGACGCCCACCAAGGCGCAGCGGGCTACGTCGGGGTGCTGCCGGAACATGGGCTCGACGCACTCCGTGAAGAGCACGCCGTCTCGGGTGGTCACGCGGTGCGACTTTCGGCCGCAATACCAAAGGCGGCCTTGGGCGTCGCGGCGGCCTACGTCGCCGATCCGATGCCACACTCTGTCACCGTCAAGAATCTTCGCCGACTCCGTGGCCCGCGGCAGACCGTAATACTCGCGCGTGACCATCCCTCCGGCGACGACGATCTCGCCGACCTCGCCGTCGGGGACGAGCAGGTCGTCGGACCATTGGGCGATGGGTTCGTCGGAGATGCGAATGAGGCGCACGTCGGCGTCGGGCAGCGGTCGGCCCACACAAGTCCCGGCGTCCACAGCGGCCGTCTGTGCAAGGGCGATTCGCTCCCGACCGCCGATCGACGAGACGGGAAGGGACTCGGTCGCTCCGTAGGGCGTGTGTACGTCGGCGTCCGACGGGAGCGCTTCGACTATCCGTTCCAGGATTCTCCGGGCGACCGGCGCACCGGCGATCAACACGCGTCGCAGGGTGGGCAACTTTACGCCTCGCTGCCGACAATAGTCGCCGACGCGATCCCATAGCGCCGGCGAGCCGAAGGTGTTGGTCGCGCGGTGCCGCTTGATGGCATCGACGATTTTGGCGGGATCGACCCGCGCCGGCCGCGAGGCATCCATGTCCGGAATGACCACCGTCATTCCCATCGCAAGGCTAAAAAGCCCAAACAGCGGAAACGTAGGCAAATCGACCTCGCCCGGTTCCATGCCATAGTGCGACTGGATCATCCGAATCTGGGCGTCGAACATCCCGTGTTCGTAGACCACGCCCTTGGCCGGCCCCGTGCTGCCGCTGGTAAAAAGAATCGCCGCGGGGTCGGTCGCCCGGGTGTCTACCATCTGAAAGTCGCCGCCGCTCTTGGCGAGTTGTTCCAGCGTCGCCCCCCCCCAGAACCACCGCGAACCGACGGTCACGAATCTCTTGACACCGCGAAACGCCCGCGGTTTGAGGAAGCGAAGAAGATGCGCCTGCGGAATCCCCACGAAGGCGTCGAGATCGACGCCGCGGATGCACTCCGCGAGTCGTCGGATCCCCATGCCCGGGTCGATCATCACGGGCACGGCCCCGAGTTTGAACAAAGCGAAAGTAAGGCCGATGAACTCGAAACCCGGTTTGACCATCAACAGCACCCGCTCGCCTCGGCGTAACCCCAGGCGGACGAGCCCCTGGGCGAGTCGGTTGCTATACGAATCGAGTTCCACGAAAGAAAGCGTGGTCCGCCCGGCCCGGCGAATCGCGGCCGGGGCGGTCAGGATGATCGCCGCTTGTTCGGGACGCTCCGCAGCGCGCTGGGAAAGCCATGTGGCGACGTTCCCGCGAGTCGGCGAGTTTTCCACCGCTGTCGCCGAATCCGCGATTTGAAGCATCGGTGCGTCCCCCGATCCCGCCGGAGTGGTAGCCGTGGCAACCAGTGTAGTACAGGAAACTGTCCCAGTCCACGATACGCGATCCACGCCTCCAACGACGAGGATCGCAGCCCGTTGGACCTGGATTGATGAAACACCGCGACTCGGTACGATCTAAGAACAATGAATCCAGGGATCAGGGTCCTTGTACTGCTGCTTTTTGTTGCCGCGCCGATGGGAGCCATGGCCGGCGGGCGCGGGGGGCTGGACGAACAACTGCAAGCGGTCCTCGGCAAGCTACCGCACGCCGGCACCCGCGCGAGCGCCTGCGTGATCGACCTTTCGACGCACCAGACCGTGTTCGCCCTCAACGCCGACGCCGCGTTGACCCCGGCCAGCACCATGAAATTGTTCGCCATGACCGTCGCCCTTTGCGAATTGGGGCCAGGGTTCGCGTTTGAGACGCTTTTGGCGACCGCGGGCGGGAACCTCTTCGTCGTCGGCGACGGCGATCCAGGGTTTGGCGATGAGAAGCTCCACAAGGCGCGGGGCGAGAGCATCACGGCCCCGTTCGAGCGCTGGGCCAAGTCGTTGAAGCAGCGGGGTGTGACGGAGATCACCGGCGATTTGTTCATCGACGACAGGGTGTTCGGCGACGAACAGGTACACCCTTCCTGGGAGCGCGGCGACTTGGACAACTGGTACGCGGCCCCGGTGGGGGGGCTCAATTTCAACGACAACTGCTTGGACTTTACGGTCGCGCCGTCCAAGAAACGCGGCGAGCGGGCCATCGTGTCGGTGCAGCCGCCTACGCGGCTGGCGAAAATCATCAACACCTGCGTGTCGGGGGGGAAGGGTGAACCGGTTTTGCACCACGTCCACGACGGCTTGGAGTACATCGTCAGCGGACGATGCTCGAAAACCCACGCCTTGGGGGCCGTTTCGTTTCCCGATCCCATGCGGTTGTTCGCCGATGTCATGCGTCTGACACTCGCCGAGGAAGGCGTGGTCATCCGCGGGGAAGTGCATCGGGTGTCGCTTCGCGCCGAGGACGGTGCGGTGAGCGGGCATCTGAACATAGTCGACCGTCATCGGACTCCGCTTTCGGAGGTCCTGGCCCGGGCGGGCAAGGACAGTCAGAACCTCTTTGCGGAGTGCCTGCTGAAGCGCGCCGCGTTTGCCTGGGCCCGGCGGCACGGACGGCCTCGCCCGGAGGGGAGTTGGAGCCTGGGCGGTGACGCGGTGTCGGAGATGCTGCACCGCGCGGGCGTCGAAACGCGCGGACTGCGTGTCGCCGACGGCTCGGGCCTGAGCCGCCAGAACGCCTGCACGGCGCGACAACTCGCCGCCCTGCTGGCATGGTCGTCGCGACAGCCCTTCGGCAAACTCTTCTACGACAGCCTCGCCACCGCGGGCGTGGACGGGTCGCTACGAAAACGGTTGAAGAGTTCCGACGGACGAGTTCACGCCAAGACGGGCACCATGCGCGGCATCCGAGCCCTGGCCGGTTACGTCGATTCCCCCATCGGTCCTCGATACGCCTTCGCCGTGGTTTTCAACGGCTACCCGGGTCCCGCCGCTCCGTACAAGACCATCCAAGATCACGTGTGCAGAATCCTCGCCGACGCCTGCGACGACCGCGTCTCCGGGCGCTAGGCAAGAGCGTCCCGTTGGCCGCCGGATCGCCCAACCAGTGAAGACAGCCCCACCCTTCGGGGTTCGCGTGATTGTCGATGTCGCCCAATGTGGCACGTTCTACGGGGAGGGGTAAGCCCGAGAATCCCCAGATTGGCCGTTTTCCGAGGCATATATTGCCGGACGATCCCTCGACTTGACATTATGGCGCGGAGACGGTTCACTTGCCGATAATCTCGTCGGGTCGAGAAAGTCACACCCCGTCGGCCGAGGAGCGCCGACCGCGGAGCGAGCCTTATGGGATCAGCAGACTCAAGCTCGTCACGCCTCACCGCTGAGCAGCTTCAACATCTGCGCGCGGTCACCGAGAAGGTGTCCGCGCAGTTGCAGGCGACCACCGCGGCCTGCCTGGAGGTCCTTCGCCCGGGCTTCGTCCCCCACCGGATTCTCGGTCGTTACATCGAGCACGCCGCGAACCAGAGCGTCGCGGGGGCCGATCGGGCGTGGGCGAACCTGTTGGCCGCGTACCGAAAAGTCGCCGCCAAGCTCTCCGGTCTGCCCGCCTCGCTCGAATCATCGCTGCCACCCATTGACACTGTTCTGGAGCTGTACCCGTGGGAGTACTCGTTGTCGTCTCCCGCTACCGGGGGCACGATCACGATTCATTGCCCGACGAAATGGGTTCTCAGTTTTGCATCGGGGTTCACCCTGTCGCAGTTTCGCCAGGCCGTCGCCGCGGGCGGTTCGCCGCTTCCCCCGCAGGCGCTGCAGTTCGTGGTCCGGGCCCTGGTGATGGCGCAGATGGTGCGATCCATTCCCCGATTGGATGAACTTTTTCAGCTCCTACGCCTGAACGTTCGCGAGGAAGAGTTGCCCGATCGCGGAAGCCTGCCCGTGGTCACGGTGAGTTCCGCGGTACATTCCCAACTCCCGGCGGAGGACGTGGTGGTGTCGGCCACGCGCCTGACGGGCGTGTCGCGCTTTACGGAATTGATCGATCCGGAAACGATCCGCTCCCTGCACGATCCCATCCGCGAAAAGCTCGAAGCGCTTCTGCGCTGACCGGACTTCTCGTCCGCGAACCGAAATACGCCGGATCTACGGACCGTCGTTGGCGATGGAAGTCTGAAACACCTCGAGATCCTTGAGATCCACATCGCGATCGGCGGAGAAATCGTGCGCTCGGCAGTCCTTGGGTACGGTGTGGTTGGCCCCTTCGAAGCAGAGTTGAAACTTCGCAAAGTCCCGCAGGTCGACATCGCCGTCGCTGCAGTCTTCGTTGGGCTGGGGGACAGGCTGACAATCGCCCTCGCCGTGTTTGGCCAGGCAGCGGAGGATGCCGGGTACGGCGCCGCCGTGGGTCTTGCGGCCGTTCCCATCCGTCCGTAAACCGGCGACGGTTTGGCCGGCGTTCATCAGTCCGTTCTGTGTGGCCGCAGTCCCTGTGCGAGCCCCGGAATTGACCGCGGGACGACAAAGCTGATCGGCCAGCAAGCCGGTCACGCTCCATCCCACGACGCCCAAGGCCGCCACGGTCAGGGTCGCCAACCCACGGGGCGAAAGCCGGGCTCGCGTACGAACTCCATCGGGGATGCGTTTGTGAGGGTCGAGAATCATGGTTGCACGACTCCGTAAGCATCGCCGCCCTTGATGGGCGGCGCGGTCCTTCCTTATTGCAACGTCACCAAGACCAGAACGAGTCCTTTTTGTCCGGCCTCCATGGACTCCATAGCCTTGCCCAGGACGGCCCCGGATGCGCGGGACTTGTCGGTGGCAGCCATGCCGTATCCCGGCGTGGGAGATGTCACGATCATGTCGCCGGCGCGAATCTCCCCGTAGGTCGTATCCACCAGGCAGTTGACCCGCCCCGCCAGGGCGACTTTGGCCGTGTTCGCCGAGCCGTGGCGATACTCGACCATGAACGCGGGGCGCGAGTCGCCGGCCCCGGAAACGATTCCCACCACCTTCGGGTCGTACGCCTGCGTGGACTGCATCAACCCGCCGCGACGGCTGGGGTCGATGACCATCACCGTGCCCGGCGCCGGGTCGTCGGCCGACGGTACCTCGAATTCCTCGGCGATGTCGGGGTGGATCTGGTCGTTCTTGATGATGATGTGACCGGCCTCGAAGTCGTCCATATTCGTGCAACCGATCTCCACGATGTCATGGACCTCCAGATTGAGGGTAACGGGGTTGACGCCCAGCCCGCGAAGCGTAAAGCGCGGGCCGTGGTGTACGGGATTCTCGTTTCTCGGTTGATAGGAGAGCTCCGCGTCGGTCTCGAGAACGACGACATCCTCGCTGTCAAAGCGCATGGCCAGCAGGGTGGGGCCGGTTTGCACGGCCGGGACTTCAACCCGAACGAGCTGTGCATCGAAGGAGTTCCGCACGACAAGATCGCCTCGCACCGTAGCCCCGTCCAGATCGTCGTTGCCCAAGTTGGTCGTTCCCTGAGTGTTCAGATCGCCTTGGACCGTCGCCGTTGCTTTGGCAGTGAGCGTTCCGTCCACATCCACGGCGCCCTTGGCGGAGAGTATCCCTTTGACCTCCAGTTCGTCAGCCGCCGTCACCTTGTCGCCGGCGCCGTTACCAAGGTTCGTCGTCTCCTCGGTGTTCAGGACGCCTTCGACCGTCGCCGTTGCTTTGGCAGTGAGCGTCCCGTCCACATCGACAGCGCCCTTGGCCATGAGCCTGCCCTTGACCTCCAGTTCGTCGGCCGCCGTGACCTTGTCGCCGGCGCCGTTACCAAGGTTCGTCGTTTCCTCGGTGTTCAGGACGCCTTTGACCGTCGCCGTTGCTTTGGCGGTCAGCACCCCGTCCACATCCACCGCGCCCTTGGCCGTTAGCCTGCCCTTGACCTCCAGTTCTCCCTCGGTCGTCGTTTTGTCGTCGGGACCATTGCCCAAGCGCGCCGCATCTTCGGTCCGAAGTTCGCCGCTGACTTCCAGGTCGGCCGGTGGGTCGCCGCCCGCGGTGGTCGAGTACTCGCGGATGCGTACGCCGGACTCGATACCCTCGATCATGGCCGGTGGAGTGCCCGTGCCGCTGTGAAACGAAATCTTCCCCTTAACGTTGGCCGACAAACCGACGGCAATGTCGTCGTCAAGCTCTTCACTCGCCACGCGGTGGACGCGGAAGGCGTAGGGCACCGAGACCAACGGGAACCGGCCGAGTTCCGTAAGTTCCCCGGTGACCAAAACGCCAATTTCTTTGGCACTGCCGTCAAACAGCGCCGCGGGATCGATTTCCGGAGGGGCTAGCGGGACTTGGACGCTGACCACGCCGTCGGCCATGGGGACATCCACGAGGTCGACCTCGTCGAAGGTCCCGGACCCGACGTCGTAAATGCGGATCGTCAAATCGACCACGTTGCCGGGAAACTGGAGCGGATCGCCGTCGTCGTCCGCGAGGAAGAACTGCAAGTTCAGTTGGCTCGAGGCGGCATCCAAGAGCGCCCCGGGACTGGACGTACCCGCGACCACGGACTGAGAAGTCGCCGCCGTCGTCTTGGTTGACGGACTACGAGTTTCCCGCGGGGCGGAAACCGCCATGGTCCAAGCCGCAACGATTCCCACTATGAGCATTGCCGTTCCACGCATGGTTGAACTCCTTGGGCGGCGCCGGGCTGCCGGATCGTCGAACCTCAGCGCGACGGGTTCCCGAAGCTGCCGCATTTTCCAAATATGCACGTACCGCACCGCGTCCCATCCCTCATACCCGTGGGCGAACCGATCCGGGCCTTATAGGAACGAGGTGCTCCGCCTCCACCCACCATCCTAACCCAACGCGTCCGCGAAAACAAGCGCCGCTTCCCGTCGTGCCACGACTTTTTGCAACGATTCGGGGAGGGGCTGAGTCTGTCCGATGAGCCCCGCGATCGCCGACCGGAACGGGGGCCCCAACCCGCCTCCCGTGATCTCGGACCTATGCCGATTATCCGACCCTACGGGCTCTTGCTGCGCCTTGCGAGCGCCGTGCTTCTCGCCCTGCCCTGGGGGTGCGGCAGCTACGAGGCCACGCCCTGCCCCTGCCCCACTCCGACGGCGTCCGCGACCCGTCAAGCCGCCCTTGAGTTCCCGGACGAATCATTCTTCCAAAACCCGACCACGACGGCCGAAAACGAGGATAACGGCGACTTCGACTCCGCCCAACTCCTCCCCTCGCTCGTCGACTCGCCGCTGCAAGTCAACGGGGCCTTCGATACCCTCGGCGACGTCGACGTCTTCACCCTTCCCGGGTTGAACGGGGGTGAGCAGCTATTCGTCCTCTTGGAGGCGCCCTGCCTCCACGCCAAGCTCGCGGCCTTCGACCAGGACGCGAACCTTCTCGCACTGCGCGGCGAGTACCCTTTTTCGACGGTGGACGGGAAGATACGCCTCTCGTACGCCGCCCGAACCTCGGCTTCATCGATCTATGTCGCCGTCGCCGACGGTTTCTACGGGGCCTACGAATCCTGTGCGTACAACCTGCTCATGGGCGTACGCTCCGCCGACGCCCCGTCGCCCCCACGGCCGCAGCTGGTCATCCTGGCTTTGGCGGCGCAGAACGACGAAGACGGCGGGACGGGGCGAGCAACGAGCTCCGGATTTGACGCCGGTCGCATCGGCCAGAGTTTCGCCTCCGCCTCACCGTGGATCGAAGCCCGCATGGTCGAACTCGTCCGCGAGCATTTCCGCACCTTGGCCGTGGAGATCGGCACTTCCGACGATCCTTCCGTGGACGGTTCCGAGGCCTCCATCGTGCATTTCAAGCAGCGAGGGGTCTCCACGACCGGATGGGCTGAGGACATCGACGAGTACAACCGTGACCCCGTGCAGAACGCCTACATCTACTACGACGGGTTCCGCCAGGCCGAGGAATTTGAGGTCGATCCCGAAGACCTCGCCCAGGCCCTCGCCAACGTGGTCTCCCACGAGATCGGGCATCTACTCGGCCTGCGGCACACGTTGGATGGCGCCGACCTCATGGATGTCGGAGCCCCTGGAGGCTCACTGTTCACACCGCGGAGCTTCCGCAAGGCCTCCCTGGACCCCCGCGTCTTCCCCATTGGTTACCAGGACGGTCTGCGCTTGCTGACCGAGACCGTCGGCACTAGCATTCCGATTCAGGGCGATTAGTCGCCGGGATTCGAGTGCCGTGCATCGAGAACGACCTAGCCGCGGACGTTTGTGGCTGCGGGAAACCGCCTCCTCTATCTTGCTGCTCGGTTTGCTGACGGCCTGTGCGGCACCGCCTGCGCCACGACCTGCGTCCTTCTCTCCCGAAGGACTTGAGCGTCAGCCTGCGGGCGATCCTGATCCGGCCTCAGCCGCGGTGTTCGCCGACGTGGCGGACGATCAGAAGCGGAGCGCGGCGCAAAAACCTCCGCCTCGCTACGTCCCCCGCGAAAAGCCTCTTTTTCCAGCCCCCAAGCGGCGCTGACGCCTGATGATCGCGCTTGCTCTAGGAACGTAGCCCGCGCCGGGGTCGGCTCCCGAGGCGGACCCATCCCATTACGGCCAACGTGATCCCCAACATGGCGACCGTCGAGGCTCCGCGCCCGCAGCCGCGGAACGGGTCGATAACCCCGTCGAGCCGCGTGGGTTCGACCGCCTCCTTCACCGCGATGTAATCATCGAAGGGCCGTCCGTTGGTTCCGCAAGTGAGCACGCCGCCGGCATTGAGAATCAACGGTCCGGGTTCATCCTCGCCGCAATCGACCTCCACCATGGCCGACAGCGAAGGGGCCCCGACGAAACCATCGCCGTCAATGTCAAAGCCTGGCACGCGCCACGCATAGAGCACGCCGTACACCCGCGGGTCGGGGATGAAGTCCGTCGCCCCCGGAGGTTCCAGCAAACGCTGCCAACCGAGTCCCAGCCCCTCGCCGCCGTACTGGTCGGCCCCGTTGAATTCGAAGAACGTGTCGTTCAGCTCCGTGAAGGAGCGGGCGGCGTAGAGGAAATGGTCGCCGCCGTCGGTTCCCGCGCCCTCCACGAGGAAAAACTCGTCAGGCGGTTGGTTCTCGTCGTTGGCACTGCCCGGGGAGGGGATCACCATGGCCCAATCGCGGATGTCCGTCGTGCGCCACAACCCGTCGCCGTTCCAATCCAACCCCAGAAGGTCCTCGATCAGCGACTCGGGCATGGGTTCGTTGAGGATGTCGGGACGGAAAAGCTCGATGAGCCGCGTAAGGTCCACGGGATTGTCGATGTGCTGGCGCGTGGTCCGCACCACCCCGGCATCCCCCGCGACCAGATCATTGCCCATGTCCATGCCATTGCCCAACCCGTCGTTGTCCTGGTCGGCGTCACCGTCGCTGCCCGCGGTGAGAATGATGTCCTCGTCGATGCCGAACGCCCGGGGATTGATCAGCGGATCCAGGTCGTCGCCGTCCGGCAGACCGTCGCCATCGGTATCCGGATTGGTCGGGTCGGTAAAGACGAACCCGTCGAAGTCGTGCAAAAGGGGGAAGATGGCATTGCCATTGGAATCCGTCAGAACGTTGCCCTCCCCGTCCGTAAGGGGTTGCACGTCCTCCGGGTTTTCAGCGGATTGATCCACCGGCGATTCGCCCGGGCTGGGCATGCCGTCGCCGTTGCGGTCGTCCCATTCATCGGAACCCAGCTGCCCGTCGCGGTTCTCGTCGATGAACGCCAGACCGAAGACCTCGACGAAATCGCTCAGCCCGTCGTGATCGGTATCGTAATCCAAGGCGTGGGTGGCCACCGCGAGGCGCGTGAAGATCGGGGTGGGCGGCGTACCCGGCACCATCGGCGAAGGGGCCGGGAAGCGAACCAGGCGATCCACCTCCTCGCACGCGGCGGTGTCCGTGGGATCGAGGACGGGTTCGTCCCCCCCGATCTCCCAATTGTCGGGCAGCCCGTCGCCGTCGGTGTCGGCCACGCCGTCGGGAACCCGATCGCCGTCCATGTCCAACCGGCTCAATACCCTCGCGGGCAAGCGGTTGCGGTGGGCGTCGAGGTAACGAACGCCGCGCTGAAAGTCACCCCCGCAGAAGTCCGCGGCGTCGTCGGGGGCCATGCACTCGACCAACGGTTCGGGCTGCGCCGCGAAGACCGTCTTCTCGATGTCCGACAGGAGTTCGTCGAGGTTACAGGAGTCGCCTGCGTTTTGCGCCGCCACCCTGCTAGCAAGAAGCAACAGAAGGCCCAACGCCCCTAGACCGCGCATTTTTGTATCCGACATTCATCTCTTCTCCAAATGAACCTTCCACTCGGTTCAATGCCTTATGAAGTCCACGAAGCTTGCTTTGGTTCAGAGCCGCGGGCGCAAGCCCGCAGGCACCATCTGATACGCCGGGGCAAACGGGCAAACCGACTCTCATACCCCTTCGACACCGCCCGGGACAAGAACCCGTCTCTCTCCTCCGTATGCAATGGTCGACAGAACGCCGCTATGGACAAAGCCCGACCGTCCCAACACCTTCCAGTCGAATCCGCAACCGGAAAGCAAACGAGCTGTCGGACGTTCCGCCGTTGGACAGACAGTCAGCCCGGGCGACCACGCGATTGTTGTTCGACGGGTCGGCGCCGTCGATCCCGAAGGTCACATCGCCGACGCCTGCACCAAAGACGGCCTGCAGGGCAGCGTGGGCGCCCGCTCCGAACGTGATCTCTCCGAGCGCCGCCCCGATGAACTCCGCGGGTGTCGCCTCCGGCGGGGTCACCGTGATCGTCGCGACGCCGGCCAGCTCGGGTTTCAGCTCGATCCAGTAGAACGTCTGCCCGGGCGTACCCGTGTTGGTATCATCGAAGGGAATCGGCCCGATAGCTTGCGTTTTCGCCAAACCCGCCTTGAGGCAGACCGAAAGCGGCGGCAAGCGCTCCGCCGGATTCTGCGGAGGGACCGGGGCTGGGGTGTTGAGTTCGGGTGGCGGTCCGCACGAGGTGTCGATGGTGATCGTTTGGGAAGCCTGATCGTCCACGTCGTCGGGCAGATTACGGCCTGGATCCGTGGCCACCACCGTGAAGGTGAAGCTGTCTCCCGAGTTCACCCCAGTCGCCGTCCAGGTGTTCGTCGAACCCGTACCGGGCAGCGGCGAAGTCACCCCCGTCGAGTTGTTCTTCACGGTCCAAACGAAGGTCGGGCTTCCAATGTTGCCCCGGACGTTCGCCACCAGGGTGATGGTCGCGCCGATGGCAACGGTTGCCTCGCTCACGTTGAGGTCCACCTCCAGCGGCGAGGTCGCACCGATCACGATCGGGACGGTTCGCGACACGCTCCGCCCCGAAATGTCCGTCACGATGACCTCCAGCGTATCCGTCACCGGAATCGCCGGGGCCGTATAGGTCACGGCTTGCGTGGCCTGATTCGTGTTGAAGACTCTGCCGCTCAGAACTCCGCGAAGCCTGTTCCCGGAGTCAAAGGAATAGGAATACAGTGCGCCGCCCGCAGGGAAAACCCCCAGCCCATCCAGCCCGCCGACCACCGTGGCCGTCACGGTCGCGATGGCGCCGGGCACCAGCGAGGACGGCACCGCGGAGACCAGAAGGTCAAAGTCGGAGAACATGGAGATCAGGCGGTTGGTCTGGGCTTGCGCGCCGGTAGCGTCCGTCGCCGTCACCACGATGGTGTTGGTTTCCCCATGAGCATTGTTGAGCGGCGCCTGGAACGTCATTTCCAAACTACGCCCGGGGAGAACGCGGAACCCACGATTCGCGGACCCGCAACGACCGACGCTGGGGGCCACCGCCAAACTTCCGGTGACACCCGCAGGTCCCTCGACCACTGCGGTCAAGCAATACGGCCGGGCGGGGATGGTCCCTTGTCCGGCGCTCGCCGTGCCGCCCACGGGAGTCGCCGTCACCGTCACGGTTCCGCCCGGATGGATGGTCGACGCCGAAGCCGTCGTGTTGACAACCAGACCCGTTGGTGGAACCACAAGAACCGGACGCGTTTCCGTCGTTGCGTTGCCCTTGGAGTCACAGACCGTGATGCTCAACTCAACCACCCCTTCGTCGTCCGTAGGGGGGAAGAAAACCAGCCTGCTTTCCGCCGTCCCTGCTGCGGTGTCGGATGAAATCGCTTCGACGGCTTCCTCTTGGGGCAGCGGCCGGGGGGCGACCGAACCGGCGATTTCCAGCCCGGCGCGATTCGATTTCCAGATGACGCAGTATGGGGCCGTTTCGTCGTTGCTGTCCACCTCGCGACCCAGGGAGTTACCGCAGCTACAGAAGAAGCGACCCGTCGGAGTGAACGGATTTCCGCCGCGGATCGTCGCTGTGTACGTAACCCCCTCCTCGTCGCCTTCCCCTTGATTGACCTGTCCCGGGCCGCTGATGCTCACCGTCAACGGTGACTCCGGACGGACCACTTCCAGGGTGATTCGTTCGCGGACCTGCGGGCTCGGCGGGCCCGGCAGGTCGGTCGGGGACGGTGTGACCACGATGACGACATCCACGGTTTCCCCGGCCGCCGATGGGGCCCGTCGGAGCAGGTAGGTCCGCGCGCTTCGCACCACGTCGGGGTCGCAATCGAATTCGTCCGCACCGGCGGAGACCACGTCCGTCCCGTTTCGTTGGAGTCGTAGGAGGTCCGTGTTTCGAGGGATCGGCCAGCAGATCGTAGCCAATCCCTGAGCTTCGACGGTGATCAGGGCCGCATTGTTGGCCCCGTCCTCAAACACGAGCCTCGTCTTGTCTGTCGACGCGCTGGTGCTGAACGGCGTCTGCGTCCCAGTGGGATCATTCGGATCGACGGGCGGACGCGTGGGTCCCGAAGGCGGAAGATCGTCCGCCAACTCACTGACCGGGATCGGAATGCACCCTGCAACCAACAACAATCCCACGAGAGGACGGATAAGAAAGGACGTTCTGCTCATAGATGATGACCTTCGGCCACAAACCTGCCATACGATCCTGGTCGCCTCCGTGAGATGATTTCCGACCTCCCCACTCCGTGGGAAGGTAACAAAGAGGCGCGGTCAGCGTCTTGGCGACCGCGGCGCGTTCAATTGAAGGCCGATGACGTCCGGATTGACCCGTGGTAGCAGCGTCAAACTGCTTGCTCGAAGCGGCGTTCCGCCGAATCCCGGACCGATGATCCGCGTACGAAAAATGCGCGCCACGGTGACCACGGATCCGACGTTGCGTTGATCCAATAGGTTTAGGAACTCCGATTCACCTGCGGTCGCGCTTGGCGCACGACGCTCCGAGCCCGAGGCGACGGCGACGAAGGCGCCCGCCTTGGGTTGATCGTAGAGCGACTGCCGTTGAGACAGCTCGCTCACGACCTCACCCTGGGTGCCGCCGCTCAGGGCCCGCGCCGGAACCAAATCGCCCTTCTCGGCGTCGAGGACCCAGCGGTTGGCTTCGATCGGACCGGCCTCGGCGAGCAACGCAAAAGCGGCCTCCAGTGCCGCGGCCCTGTCTTTTCGCACCGCAACCGCCTGCGGAGGGTCGACCAACTTTCCGTCCGCCACCAGGGCGCGATCCGGAACAGCGCCGCGGTACATCCCGCCTTCGCCTTCATAGACCTCCAGCGTTTCGGGAAGGGCCACGCGACCGCTGCCCTTGAGCAGTACATAGCGCTCGGCCCCTAAGGCGATCAGGGTCCAACCCGAACCGCCGCCTTGGTCCCATACCGTGACCTCGCCGGCCTCCAGGCGAAAATGAAGTCGGCTATCGAGTCGGGAACGCAGCAGGACAACCCGCGTGTTGGCGCCCACGGACAGCAAGGCACCGAAGTCGTCAAACAGGACCGTCGCCCGGCTCTTGGCCGCCGTCTCCAGCGACTCATCGACCTTCCAACGATGATCGGCGCGGCCTTGGGGATCGAGCTGCAGATCCTTGCGCTCGCCGACGTACCGACTGAGGTCTCTTGCGGGAATCGTCGTTTTCTGACTCCGGTCGGCCACGCCGGCGCGGACCAACGACTCGCCGGCAATGGAGGTGATTTGCCCTTCTCCCGAAGCCCCGCGGGCCGCCGGCGCCGCCTCACGCTGCGCCGTCAAAACCATGAAAACGAGCGCCAGAATGGTCATGACTCTGTTCCCACCCAAGCGCCGCGGTTCGCGGCCGGGTTGCCTGAATCAGTTGAACGTAAACCGAACCGTCGCGGCGTACACCGCGCGGTCATATTCGAAGGTGTCGGCGCCTTGTCGGTCCACCACATTGCTGTCATCCAACGTCCATTCCACGCCGAATCCGATGGCCATCGTCACGCGATCGATGACCGGTGAAAACCGATTCGCATTCTCCCCTCCGCGGAGGACATACAGCCTGTTTAACCCCAGGCCGTAACGCTGCACGAAATCCCGACGCCCACGGCGGTGAAAATCAATGATACTTCCGTGCGAGTAATCTTGCCACTCAAATTCCGCATTTCCGCTTAAAATCCAGCCATATGGGACGGGGAAATCAAGTGAGGTTGCAATTCCGTATAATTTTTGGTCGAACTCGTCTCCGACGGTGCTGTCCCAACCGTACGTGACCGCGGCCTGGGCTTGAATATGGCGGGCAGGAAAATCGTTCTGCTCCTGTTTCAATTCCGGGTCACCGGGATGGCCCCAGGAGGTCCAGCCCTTCTCCTCGTAGATGGCGTTCATATCCGCGAACTTGAGGGTGTGTCCTAGACTGAAAAGGTGGTAATTGCCATCCCGATTCAGGCGGAAATCGGAAATCTCCTCGTTGTAATCGCGCCAGGAATTCGAATAGGACAAGTCCGTCCAAGCCAAATCATCACCCCGATACATGCGTAGATTCCCGAGAAGTCGATGGACGTCGACGAACTTCTCGCGCCCCAGGAGGAAGTAATCGAAATCGTAATGGGCCGACAGGTGAATCCGTCCGATCGCATCCTCCGGAGCGCTCGCGTCGCGGAGGACGTAACGCAGGGCCAAGCTCCCACCGTAATCTTGCTCATCAAAGTCGTGAACGTCGGCGTTCCAAAGCTGCCCCGTTCGAAGCTGGGCGCCGACGGTCCACCCACGCAGCGACTCGTTTCCACCGTGGTCTAAGTCCAAGGTATAGGTGAGGCTTTGCCCGGCGCGCAGTCCGAAATCCGATTCGTCGGATACGCCGCGGGGAAGGTCTGTCCGCCCTCCGAGCAAGATGACGTTGGTGTCGTACCGCGGACCGAGCTCAAGAGCGATCTCCACATCCTCGACCGGCGTCCGTCCTGCGGGGGCGGTTACGAACTCTTCGATCTGTGCGAGCTGCCTGGAGACGACCTCGGGAATAATGTCGTAGCTGAGTGAGGTCGTTTTTGTGCGTGCGGTCTCAGGTCGCGCCGCACCTCGATCCTCGATGGTGTCCAACTTCACAGACTCGCGGAGATGCCGTTGGGCTTCCAGAAGCGCCGTCTGTTGATCCGCGGCGGTTGCCTGGCGTTTGGCCAACTCGGTGACGACCAGTCCCAGGTACAACTCCACATAGCTGGTCCACTTGGCCGTTTCCACACTGGCAGCGCCAAAGGCCCTGGGTATCTCGGCGGCGACGCCGTGCAGAAGGCGCTCCGCGGTACGGAGAAGATCCTCGGATACCGCATCGGGTTCCTGCGGGGCGCGTTTCGGAACCGCCCGACGATAGGTGATGACGGCCTCAAAGAACCGCGCTCGGACTTGGGACTCGGCGTCTTGGGTCGCGGCTGCAAACCCGCCCAGCATCGCACTCGCGTCTTGCAACATTTTGGTGACCGATTCCCGAAGCCCGTCGGGAGACCCGGATTTCGCCTCGGCGATTTGCAGGGCTTGTTGTTCATCGAAACTGGCGAGTTTTGTGAGGCAGACCGCGCGCAGCAGCGTCACCATCCCCGGACGTTCCACCTCGGGGGGGAGCTCCTCAAGCCGGGCCCTCATCCGCTCATAACTCTCCCGAACCGCCGCCTCCCTTTGCACGAGTTCACGTCGTTGACCGTCGAGTTCCTTGGACGAAAACCGCGGGGGCTTGGATTCGTTCCGAAGCGATTCGGCGCGTCGCTGCCAGAGGCTGCGCTCCCACGGTTCCAAGTCGGCTCGCTGCAGTTGCCGCTCGGCCTCGGCGAGGTATTCGTCGGTTCGGGTTCGAAACCCGCGTTCAGACGCGTACTTGCGGCACACATCGTCGACTCGCAGCTTCCCGGACAGGTCGTCCCTACTCGCTTCGGCGCGAAGTGCGAGGCGCCCCAGCGCCAACGCCTGAAACAGGCGGGCCGTCTGGTCCTGTGGACGATGCTTCAATACGAAATCGAAGTGTTCCAGCGCTCGAGCGAGTGCTTCCGTGCTGCAATCCACTTGAACACACTCAAAGCTGTAATACTCCAAGAGACCGCGTTGTAAACGTACGAGCGCCGCCTGCGGATCGGCCTGCACCACCGCGGGCTGCGCGAGAACCGACTCGGCAGCGACCACGGCGGAAAGAACGAATCCACAGCCGACGACAAGCGACCTTCGGACCGCCATTCTTACATCCCTTGCAGTCGATATTGAACCATCATGGGCGCCCGGCCGGGAGACGCGGCCCTCGTTACGGCTCATTGGCGCCGTCGGTCGCTCCGCCGGCCTGAGCCAGCACGGCGGCTTCATAAAGCGACGCCACCGTCTGAACCCCGACGCGGATGAGCGTGGAGGTGGTGAAATCCTGGAACTGCAACGTAGTGACCCCGCAGGGCCCGCCAAAAAGCAGACCGCCGGCGAGCAGCCCGACACCGCAGCGTTTCAGCTTGTTTGCACTTGTTCTCATGAACCGTTCCCTCTTCTTCCCTTCGAGTCAGCCACCAGCCGCTGTCGAGGTTAGAATGTCCGAACCAAGTTCTCGAGCGCGAAAACCGCCGATTCCGAGCCGAGGGTGACCAAAGCACGCAGCACCAAGTCGGGATCCAACCCTGTCAACGTAGGACACCCTTGGAGCAGCACCGGGCTACAAAGACCGCACCAGGCCGCAAGCCGAAAAAAACGCCGACCCGCGCCCGCCAATCGCGTAGACATACTCGCTTCCTTCAAGACCACGAGGTTCTCAAGGCTACCCACAAACCGTCTCAATGCCGCGCTCAACCTGACGACGGGGCATTCCAACGGTTCCTCGCACGAAAGTCAACCATAAACTTGATTTGTGTTGCCGGACCCGGCAGCCCCGCTTTGAACATCTGTTTTCGGTAGGAACCGGCCGGCCGTCAACCGGCTGCTCGGGAACCGCAGCACGCTCAGTTTCCGGCACCCACCGGCTCGGCAAACGCGGCGAAAAGCTTGGCTCCTTCCTTATCCACTTTTCCCAAGTCCCCACTTTCGGAGCCAAGTGGCGAAGCGAACTCTACGCAGATACTCGGCTCTTGCGGGTTGCGGCACGACTTCTGAAGCTCCCGGAGAGTCTGAAACGTTACCTCCTTTTGTGGTGCCGAGCTATCACCCCTAATTCGCAGGCGCAGCGAACGGTGGTCGAGGGCGACGGCAGAGAGTCCGGGCTCCACCCACGTCCCATCCAGGCCGATGGCGACCTCCAGGAGGTCTTCGACGGGTTGAAAAACCGCTGACTGAACGATCCCCTTTGCAACGACTTCGTTGGAGTGGCTGGGGAACCGAAGAACGCCGCAATTCTGCGGCCTGCGACTTCCCCCGATCGGTGCCTGCCACACAAGGGCGTATCCCGTCCGCGCGCCCCAGAACAATTCCAAGAAGTGCGTGTATCTGCTGTTCTCTTGTCTGTTGGTGATCTCCACCAGTGTGGCGTTCGGGGGTGCGGTTCCCTTGGATCGATCGAACCGCTTGATAAGACCAAGTTCCTGGAGGCGAGTCGCCAGATAACTTTCGCTGATTGGGGCGAGCCCGGAATCGTCATACGCTAACCCCCCGAGTTTGCCCTCGAACTCCGCGCGCAGGGGGGCTATGCGCAGCACGACCACCCGTGCGCGGACGGCCTCCACGAAGTCGACGAACTCTTCGCACTTGGCGTCCGCGGCATTGGGGTCTTCGGGGAGGACCCGAGTGAAGTCTCCCACCGGTAGAGGTAATTGGAAGAACCCTGGTTTGAGTCGGTTACGATCGGCTGGGAGCAGGGAGGGGCGCGGTTCGTAAACCAGTCGTCCTTTGACCTGCACGGACCGCCCCACCATCGCGATTTCGTCCGGTCGCGCCGAAATCTGAATCCCGCGGTCCGTTAGCGCGATCAGCGCGTCTCTTACAGCCAGTGCTTGGGTTTGCCCGAAGACCGCCTGGATGTTCTGATTCGCCTTTGGGTCGTTCTCGGTGATGCCCGCCTTCTCCAGCAGGAATCCCGCCTGTGCCGCAACTTTGTATGCCTTCGCCGCCTCCGACCACGCCGGCGGATCTCGACCGGCAAGGTCGTCGGCGAGCGCCTGGACGATTCTCTTGATCGCTTCCGGGCGCTGGCGCTCCTGTGAAGATCCGGTTTGAAGATCCATCGGAACGGCAACGTCCAGGCGAATGGGAACATCGGACCCGCGCAAGTCCTCTGACACTTTTACTCGCGGTGTGCCCATCTCCCAGGGGTAACGGATGATGATTGTGACGCCGGACGTAGGACGCACGGGGTCTACGTCAATCGTAAAGAGCCCCGACTTGATCTCTTCGGTCCAATCGCCGGGGCGCCAATTGTATTCCGCAAGCCCGGTACTCACTTGGTCCCAGGGGATGTCCGCGAGGACCTCTTCGGGGTTCACGGGTTGAAACTGGTCCTTGTACAGTTGGAAGAATTCCGCGGGCGAAACCTTCCAGCTGAACTTGCCCTCGTTGGGTTCGTAGGCGGCCTCGTTGGTCAGGGGTGGTTTCTGGGTTTCGTTCGCGGGGCGAACTTCGATGGAAACGCGGTCGTCGCTCGGGAACGTCGGCCTGAAGTCGAAGGGATTGGGCGCAGGGGGCGGGGCGGGGAAGGCAGCCATGAGTTCCGTGATCGCCGCTTCCCGCGCCACGCACCATTGGTGACCGCGGTACACCTCCGCCGCTTTCGACCGAAATTCACGGAGCTCCTTGGCCAAATCGTCCTCCAATGCCGGGTAGCTCATCTCGCCGCGGGCGAGTTTCGCCTCGCCTTCGCGATAGTGTGAACACTCCCTCTCCCCGGACGGCGCGGCGGTTAGGGTGAGGTCCAACCGTACCAACGTTCCGTTCGCTTGCACGGGCGCCGAGGGGGACGGCATCGTGACGCGCAACCCCTGGATTCCCTCAGCCTGGAGAAAGTCCTCGACCCTCCGGACGCTTCGTCCGTCCACTAGGGGCACGAGGCGGGTGACCAAGGCGTCGAAGTCTTCCAACTCCCATTCCAACTTCAGCGCTCGCCAAAGAAGACTCGCTTCGACGAACGCGTCTGAGTCGTCGCCGCCGAAAAGTGCAAGCCTCAAGGCAATCGCCGTTTGCGGGGCGTTGAGTGCGCCCGGACCTGGGGCGATCTTGGGAAGCGCGGGGCGAAGGCGGTCGAGAACGGCATCGAGGCGCGCGGTTTGAAGTGCAACTAGCGCCAAGACGAGCCGATCGCGGGCCGCAGCCAGCCCCACGTCATCCAGAATCGCCATCGCGTCCCCTTCTGACTCCGCCACCTGGAGTGACGTCGAATTCAATGAGAATCCGGCATCGTCGGTCGTCGCGAGGGCGATGCGAACGGTCGCCGTTCGTCGCCACTTTCCGTCGACGCGACTCCATTCGCCCGGGGTCTCCACACGTGCGGTGACCTGCTCGGGAAGCAAGATGCCGAACGCGCTCGCGCATGCTTGGTAAACCAAGTCGGCAACCCGTCGGGTGGCTAACTCATCGAGCTTCGCGTTCACTTCATCGGCGAGTTGCTTGACGATCGGTCCCGCCGCGGCGTCGTCCCAGGTTCGGGAGTCCGGCTTGCGCGAGAGGAGAATGGCCTGGGTTTTCTTGTCCAGCGGCCAACTCGTGGTCCATCGGCATTGGCTCGTCGACGCGTCCCACGGCGGAGGTTCGTCGCAGCCGACCTCCGCGCCGGGCAACGCGCCGGTGATTCGTTGGGTGATCGCGTCTTTGGCGTTGGCCCAATGCGACTCCTCACGGGACGCTACCTGGTCCCGCGTTTCCTTGCGTAGATCGACGAGCATGTTCGAGCCGCCAAACCCCTTCGGGATCTGTTCATTCGGCTGGATAGGCAGGTCGTGCGCCTCGTGTTTGGGATCGAGACAGGTGATCGACACTTTCACGATGTCGCTCTGCGGAGGGTCGTTGACCGCGGCGACCAGGATGCAGCCCGCGTTGGCGGCCTGAGACCCGTCGCAAAAATATGCGTCGGGAATGGGAACACTTCGCGCCTCACCGTCGGCGGCCTTCAGGTAGGCAAGGACTTCGCGGCGGCGGGTCTCCGGCGTCGGCGTGGTGAGAATTCGGACGAGCCAAACGACTATGGTGATCACCACGATCCCAACCGCAACGCCGCCCACTCCCATCGCGATCCGCGCCGTGGGCAGGGATTTCTGGGGAAAGACGGCGAGCTTTGCATCCCACCTCCGTTCTCGTCGCCAGACGTGCTGGTCGTGATCCCATTCGGCACGTAGGGAGAGCCCGCGATAGCCGGGCGGGGGTTTGAGGGAAAATACGAGCGAGTCAACGAGCTTTTCGCCGGCCGGCGGGGCAAGCTCCAGATTGGTTTGCGGGGATTGCTTGGCGACGACTTGTTGGAGTGGAGTGCGAAGCGCGTTCAAGCCTTCGCGCTGTCGAACCAGGAGCGCTTGGTCGAGTTTCTTGGTGCTCTCCGCGATGATCGCAGGAACTTTGATGTCGGCCGGTGGGTGTTCGACTTTGGACGGGGACCGAAGGTGCGCGGCCCACTCGACCGTCGCGGATGTCTTTTCCAGCTCGTGCAGCTTGGCGACCCAGGCTTGGACGATCTTTTGATCACGCTCCTGGCCCTCGGCGAGGGCCTTCGCCCCGCGCCCCTTGCTGATCCGATCGCGTTGCGAGGCGATTGCCGTGGCCGCATCCGCGGGCGGATGCTCCAGCCGAGGCGGTTTGAGAAGACGCGCGTCCGCCCCGTCCCAGTCCTTCCGATCCAGCAACTGGTCGATTTGTTTGAGCCAGCGCTGAAATCGGTGCTGATCCCTTGTGCGTCGACCCTGGACGACGGTTTCCTCGAGTTGAGCGAGTTGGGATTGCAGGCGTTGTTCGAAAGCCTTGAGTTCCGCAAGCCAGAGGGTGCGATCCGGCGGTTGAGCGATCCGCTTCCTTGCCTCCTTCAGTTGGCGCGACTGGATCAGGGACGCAATCTCGTCACACCATTGTTTGTCCTTTTGATTCGCGGCTGCAATACGTTCGCGCTCGGATTGGATTCGGCGGCGCAGGTCCTCGATGACCGACTGGCGAAGCGCCGCGAGTTCGGGCACGGCTTCGACGCTTCGCAGAACGCTCTCCGCTTGCTCGACGGCACCCTGGGCCAGGGATTGCGTGGCCCGTTCGAGGTAGGCGTCGGCGAGCTTGGCGGCGAGTTGGTCCTCGATGGCGCGGGCACGGCTTTTGATGTCGGCGTCCGCGGAGGGTTCGGAAGCGAGGTCTCGAATCCGTTTGAGGGCCGTGGGCCATGCCGTAAGGTCCGCGGGGGGCTGGTTGCGAAGTCCTTCCAGTTCCACGAGAAGGGCTCGACGCTCTCCCTCGCCGATCTTTTCGAGCAACCACCGCCTTCGATCGGCGAGGCGCGCGGCGCTGCGTTTCCCGGCTGCCGTCTCCAGAAGGTTGTCCAATCGGGCGACGAATTCGTTTAGGCGCGGTAGCGCCGTGGGATCGACCTGGGCGAGGTCGGCCAGAAACTCCTCCACCGGATCCGGACCGGCAATGGTCAGGAGTGCGGCGCGGAGCTCGCGTAAAGACGGAAAGCGATCCTCTGGTTCGGCGGCGATGGCGCGGTCCACGATGGAGGCTAGGGTCGGTTCAAGGTCGGGTTTGACGTTCAGGGCCGGCGCGGGCCGTGAAGCCACAATCTTGCGTTTACAGGACGCCGCGTCGGTGCGTTCCGCGGCGAAGGGGTATCGACCCGTCGCCAGTTGATAGAGCATCACGCCGATGGCGAACTGATCGCTGTACTCCGAGAGTTGTTCCGGAGATTGCCACAGTTCCCGGGCCATGTACGCCGCGAGGAGCTCCAGTTCGGCGCTGGCGAACCAGGGATCATCCTTGAGAATGTTCAGGAAGGCGGGGACGATCCCGAAGTCGGCCACCGCGATTCGGTCGTCGACCAGAAAGATGCAAGTCGGACGCAGGGAACCGTGGGGTCGGCTGCGGCCTTGTGGGGGGTAGCAGGCCGTCGCCACGGCGTCGCAAATTTGAATGCCGGACAGCGCGACCTCGCGGGGGGGCAGCGGGGCCCGAGCGTTCATGGATTCGAGGGTCGCGGCCTCCGCGGGCGTTTCCAGAACGAAAATGCCGGCGGAATCGATTTCGATGGAGTGGATCTGTCGAATGTACTCGCATTGCGCGGCGGCGGCCCGTTGAAACGCCGCCGCTTGTTCGAGAGCGCCAGTCAGCGCCGCGATGGTCGCGACATCCACGTCCGCCGGGCGACCGGCGAGGAATCTACGCCCCAATTGCCCCGAAGCGACCTGTGAAGGGACGTCTGCCATTCGGTTCCGGTTGACCCGCGTCCGTGGAACTCCGCGTCGCCGGTCGGTCGCCGGCGGTTTGCCCTGCGCAGGACGCCGAGCCTCGACCGATGGTACGAAGACTCACCCGTTCCTCAAACTTCACGGCCCGGCGCTGACGATCTCGGACCCCCAGTCCATGTTTTGCCCCTATCTTCACCAAACGCCCCCGATCGGGAGCCAACCCGTTCGCCTCCGGTTGCGTTGCGTGGTGGACGAGGTACAATGACGGCTCTGGTTTTCTCGGTGAAATCCGGATCAAAGCCACTCCCTTCCGCGAAGTGGATGAAGAGGTCTGATGGCCCCGGGCAACCCTCAGAAGGACCGTGCGGCGGGCAAGACCGCCGAAGCCAACGTCGCGCAACCCGCGGCCGACGCGCAGACCCCTTCGCCCGTAACCGCTGAACTCCTTCCGCGCCAAGGAGGGGTGGGTGCGCTGCACATCTTCTTGAACGAGCCGCGTCCCGACCAGGGCGACCATCTCGCCTCGCAGCCCCTTATGGGTATCAGCCTGAACGGCCGGTCGTCCCGCATCTACAAGGCCGCCTTGGTCAGCGCCGAGGGCGCCATTTTGGCGACCTACGCCTTGAAAGTGCAACGCACGGATCTGCAGCCTTCCGCCGTGGCGCTGCGCGGCGCCCAGGAATCGTGGCAAAAGGACGACGCCGCGTGGCGGGAGCGGTCTCGGCTCCGCTGTGAATGCAGCGCCGCGGGCGAAGTGACGCCGATCACGGCGGCTTTGTCGGAATTTAAGGCCGACGACGGCATCGGACGGTTGGGACCGAGGTTCTTTTGCAAACACCGCAAGCTCTTTTTTCACCCCCGGTCGCCGGAGTCCTTCGAGTTGTTGCACGACTGCCACGACCAGCAACTTCTGACCCGGATTGGATTGCCGACGCCCAGCGCCGGACGTGAACGGTTCCTTTGCGGCAAGGAGGACACCGGTTCGCCCAATTTTCGCTTGTTTACGGAGACCCCGCCGACGGGTGCCGGGGCTAAGGGCGTGGGTACCGAAGAAGAGTGCATCCTGGCCCAAGGTCGGGTCGCCCACGCACGGGCGGCCATCGCGGAATCAGACCCCAAGCTGAACGCGGAACTTGAGGCCACGTTTCCCTGCTACACATGCACCGAGGCCCGGCGTTGCTACCCCGAGGACGGCGGGTATGCACGCGTAATCGACCGTGTTGCTGTATTTTCACTGCATAATTTCCAGTCAGAATGCGTCGAACTCTTCGATTTGCAGTTCGATGACTTCGCGGATTTCCTCGGGGGGCGGGGTTTGGACGCGTGGATCGAAGACGTTCGCCGCGCCCCGACCTCGACGACCAACGCCCATTTGCTGAATCGGCTGCAACATCTGCGCGACTGTCCGCTGTCCTTCGCCAGCGATGGGTATTCCGACGCTGCCGGGATGATGGAGATTCTCCTTCTCAAATGGGAGCTCGTCACGCAGGTCGTCGATCGTGTTCTCAAACTTCGCGCCGACGTCGGTCGTGCACATTTGAGCCTGACCCCGCGGCACGTTCTGGTGCAACTTGGTCCAACGGGGACGGCGGCACGGGCGGCGTGGTCGTTTCGCGTCGGGCTCATCGGCGTGGCCGATGCCGTACCGGTTCGTGTCGAGGATGGGGTCGATGCAGCGCTCACCCGTCCCCCGGCATCGACGGACCCGTTCTACGGATCCGCGGCGCTTCACCGGGCCTCGGCGGAGTTCGAACGTTGGCGACGTGTCGCCGTGCGTCTCGAGGAGGTGACCGCTGATCCGGAGAATCCGTCGATTACCAAAGTCAACGGACGGTTGATGGATTCCTCGCTGGTCTCGTCCGACCTGGGACCGGACAGCGTGTTCCAAATCGACTTGCCCGCCGCGGACAGCTTGCATCGCCTTGTGGTCTGGGGCAAACCAACGGAGAAGCCGAGCGGGAACGAGGTCGCCTTTACGGGGGCCTTGGCGGGCCAAAAACACGCCGTGGACCTCTCCCTGTGCGTCGGCAACCTGATCGAGGAAGTGAACTGCGCTCATTACCCCTACCTAGGGGTGACGCACGACCTGTATGCCCTCGGGGTGCTCGGTGTGCGGGCGATGCTGGTCAACGGCCGACAGAAGTTGAGCGAAGTGCTTCCGCAAATCACGCGCTACGTGGACGCCTCGCGGAAGTCGGGAGTCTCCAGCGCAGGAGAGTTTTCGTTCTCGGCGCCGACCGTCGCGGACACGGCCTCGTGGTGGGACTGCGGACATGTTCTGTTTTCGCCTCCCGAGCGTCTGCCCTTCACCAACCCCACCCTTGGTGCAGCTTGGAACCGCATTCTGACGGTGGTGATGAGACTCCTTGCGACGAATGCTCCGTTCGGGTACGCCGCGGTCGTTGCGGGGCGCGACGATGAGTTCCGGGTCCTCTCCGCGATTTACGATGAGTGTCTTTCGATCGGCGAGGATTTGCGTGGGGCGTTGTACGCGGCCTTGGGGCGGGGAGAGCGCGATCCGGCGTTGTCCTCGCTGTTGGCGAATTACGTGCAGGACGAGCCCGCCGTAGGGGAATCGGCCGCGAAGTCGTAGACAGGAGATTGTTTCGTGGATCAGGCTGCGACGATGGAAACTCGGATTCGGCGGGTCCTGCATGAGACGCGGGGGATGACCTCGGCGCAGCGGCAGGAGGAACTCCGCCGGACTATCGGGGCGCTTTTGGAATCGGTCGCGCCTCCGGACCGGAATTCGACGATCCGTCGTCTCACCCGTCGCCATCCGAGCTGGTTCGAGGCGGGCGAATCCGCGTCGCCGGATCCGGCGGTCGATGTCCGAGGGACGGCGCCGACGAGTGTGGACGCCACCCGCCAGCGAACGGCTTCGCTGGAGCGGGAGGTCCGCGATCTGCAAGCGACGTGTGCCGATCTTCGCGAGCAGCTCAACCAACAACGCGAAAAAACAAAGGAGGCGACGGACGAACTGATCAAGAAGGCCGGGGATTGCCGCCAGCTCGAAAAACGCCATCAGGCGGCGACGGAGAAACTTTCCTTGGTCGAGGAGGAGGCGGAACGCGTGCGGGGCGAGCGTCAGCGGCAAGACGGCGAACTTCAAGAGGCCCGTGAGGAACGACAACGCTTGAACACCAAGATCATTCGGCTCGAGAGCCAGCTTCACAACACCCTGCGCTCCCAGCCTCCAGCAAGCGGCTCCGCCCTTCCGCCGGAGCCGGCGCCCAAGCCCGAAACGAAAAAGATCGAGCCTCCGCCGTCGCCGGTCGAACCGCCCGCGCCGCAAGCGCCGGGCGGGGCGTACGGCGAGTTCACCGGGCGGATGATGCAGCGCGGCTTCTTGCGTTCCGAGGAGGTCAAGCCGGCGACGGAAGCGCTGGAAAAACGCGTCGGGGCGGTGACCGCGGAGCTGGTCGAGTTCCAGATCAAGATCGAGAAAATCATCGCCGCGCAGTTGGAGACGCTGGGGGAGAAGCAGGCGGATTACCGGCGGTTCTTGCAGAACCTCCAGGCGTTGCGTACGGATGAACGCAGTTGGTGGCGGACGGTGACGTATCGCGACCGGAAACACCTGGATGTCACCGCGGATTTCAAGAACTACCTCGAGGAGTTGAGCAAGCTGGTATTCGTGATGCTGACCGCGTATCTCAACACTTTGCAGCGGGCGGTGAAGAAACAGGCGATGAGACTGACCCACCCGTCGGCGATTCGGGCGGAGGCCAATCAGAAACGCCGCGACCCCTGGGAAGTCTATGAAGGTGAGTACGCCGACAGGATTCCGAACCAAATGGCGGACTCCTGCATGGCGGAATTGGCCAGCGTGGTAAGGAGCTTGTATGACACGGATAATGCGCAAATCTGAATCTGGACGATGGACGACCTTGCGGCGGCGGGTGGGCGGCACCGTGCTGAGTTTGTCGCTGCTGGCGGTGTGCATGACGGGGTGCTCGACCTACAAGGTTGAAATCCGTTGCGGCCCGAAGATCAATACAGGGGGTGACGCCAACGCACCTGGGCGTTTGCTGCAGATCGACGTGATCGCGCTGAGTGAAAGCGACCTCCACCGCATCGCGGGGGCGGTCAATAAGACCTATAACCCGGATCATCAGAGCGCATCAAACATCATCACGGCGGACGATTATTTCAAGCGCGGGCTCGACAAGATCGTCGCCCGTGAGGTCAAGAAGGAAGCCATTGCGTCGGTCAATCTCCCCAACGGGGTCACGGAGACGCTCGCGGTCAGGCACGGTTGGGGCGTCGGAAAACACTCCGGGGTTCTGGTTTTGGCTGATTTCCTACCTAGCAAACCGACGGGTGGGGTGGGCTCCCCGACCGTGGTCAGCGGCAGCTCGTTGTGGTGGCCCACGCGCTGGACGGGGCACCACCGCGTGGTGAAGGTCGAAGAGACGGATATTCGCTGGGAATAGAAAGGGAGCCGCATCTATGCCCAACTGGCGCGAGCCGCATTGGTCGGAGGGGATGTTGCTGGTGCCTCAGCACCTGCAAGCGTCGCATCGCTATTGGGATTCGATGCTGGGCGCCGCCTGGAGCGGCGGCTCGCCGTTCTCGTGGGGGTTTGAGGAGCTGGTTCTCTCCGAAGCGCAGATCAAAGAGGGCGTGGTTTCGGTCGAGCGCTGTCGCCTGCGAACTCCTCAGGGCACGTGGGTGGTGGTGCCGGAGAATACCAGCGTCGCCGCCCGTCCGATCACGGACTGGCTCACCAAATTTCCGGACGGCGTGGTCGCGTATCTGGCCGTCCCGCGGCTGCACGAGGTTCGTCCCAACGCGGCGTATGCGCTTTCCGCGGATGGACCGGTCACCCGATACCTCGTCGAACCGATGGAACTTCGGGACGAGAACACGGGCGACAACGCCCAACAAATCGAGGTTCACTCGATGACCGGGCGTTTGCTGTTCGCCGAGGAAAGCCAGCTCCCCGGATATGAGTCCATCCCGTTGGTACGGGTGCATCTGTCCGGTGAAGAAGGGGGCGTTCCACGGCGCGACGAGAGCTTCGTGCCGCCCTTGATGCGGATGGGCGCCTGGCCGGACTTGCGGCGAATGGTGGCGGAGGTGATTCACGAGGCCGGAGCCCGTAACCGCGAGCTCGCCGCCGAGACCGTCCGCGGCGAAATGACCTTCCGTTCCGGCGTCGAAGAACATACGGAACGTTTGCTGATGCTCCACGTGTTGAATGAATCCTTGGCCGTCCTGCGCCAGATGGTCGCCATCGAGGACGTTCGACCGTGGGTGGCGTATTGGGAACTCTGCCGCCTGGCGGGCAAGCTCTCCATCTTCAACGCCGACGAGCGAGTCAATCCGGACCGATCGGTTCGTGAATACGCGCCCTACGACCACTACGATCTGGGCGGCAATTTCGGCACGTTGTGCGCTCACATCCGCGAGCTCTTGCAAGCCTTCAGCGTGGGGACGGTGCGGTGGCGGGATTTCGAGCCCCGCGGCGAGGGCGAGGGTTCGCAGGTCAAACTGGAAGAAGATTGGATGGGGGCGCGACGGGAGATGTTCGTCGGGGTTCACTGCAGCTCCCTCGACGAAAACCAGCTTGATACGACGCTCAAACGATTGGATTGGAAGATCGCCTCCTCGGACGAAGTGGACTGGCTGTACAAGGCGGGAATGCCCGGACTGCGCCTGCAACCGGTACGCGGAGTGGGCATGCTTCCCTCCAACCCGGAGATCAAATACTATCGCGTACATCGGGACACGGAGCGCTGGCCGAAGGTGGAAACGACCAAGGTCCTGGCCATGCGCTGCGGGCCGGGAGCGCAGGTGAAACTCCAAGAGCTGCAAGTCCGCTTTCGTCTATACGTGGTGTTAAAGAAATGAGTCCCGTGCGCCTCGCCGAACTGGTCAGTCCTGTCTTTCTCTTCGTCGCCGCCTTGCGACGCAAGATTCACCGTGGCCTACCGGTTTCGCCGGGCGACGTTCGGCGGGAGATTCTGCGCATTTTCGACACGATTGAGGCGCGGGCGTCGGAAAAGGCGCTCAGTGACCGCTGGAACCGGGCCAAGATCGCACTGACCTACCTGGTCGACGAGATCGCCATCATGGAAAAGTGGCCCGGCGACCGCGAATGGGAGGCCAATCCGCTGGAGATCGAGTACCTCCGCCACAACGAACGAATGCGCGCGGAATGGTTCTATGACCAGGAGTACAAGCACGCCATCGAGACCGGCGATTCCGAACTGATGGAGGTGATTTATCTTTGCCTCTGTCTCGGTTTCGAGGGGAAATACCGCGGGCAGGCGGTGCAACTAAGGCAACATGCGGACAACCTCTTCGCCCGCCTCCCGGTACGGCACCGCGAACCGAACCAAGACCAGCTTTTTCCAGATTGCTACTACGTGGACCGCGTGTCCAACGATCCGAAGGCCCCCATGCGGATCGCCACGGTGGCGGCGATCTTCCTGGGCATCATCCTCTGCTACGTGTTCGTCACCCGCTGGGGATACGATCGGTTTCTGAACAAGTTGAACGAGTGCGTGGCGACCTTGGAGAAGGGCGTCGGAGGTTAGGGCGGGGGCGCGGCGCGGACGGATTGGACGATGCTCAACGTCTCACGATACCTAAAGAAGCCGAAAATCGACCCCGCGAAAGTGGCGACGACGGTGGGGGCTCCTGCCGGAGTTGCCGGGGCCGTCACGCTGTTCCTGGGGCAATCGGCGGGCATGGTGGCGCTATGGTGCGTGATCGGCATCATGGTGCTCACCTTCCTGGTCCGCCGTTTGGTCCGTTGGATTGGTCGCGCTCGCGGGGGGGTACTCGAGACGCTCCTGGATTCGGAGCACCGAAAGGCCGTTGAAAGCTCCGGGGCCGAGGAACGGGTCAAGCTTCAAGACCTGCGCGAACGGTTTCAATTCGCGGTCAAGGAGCTGAAACGCGCCGGCAAGACTATCTACGAACTTCCCTGGCTGCTGCTCATCGGCGAATCGCAGAGCGGAAAGTCGATGACCCTGCGCGGGTCCGACCTCCATTTCCCGGTGGGGACGGATCGGCTCTCGGGATTGGGCGGGACCAAGAACTGCGATTGGTGGTTCACCAACGAGGCCGTCATTCTGGACACCGCCGGTCGGTTCACCTTCCAACAGGAGGGCACCAGCGATCGACAGGAATGGGAGGGGTTCCTACAGCAGCTCGCCCGCAGGCGGCGGTTGTGCCCGATCAACGGCGTTCTGGTGGTCATCCCGGTGGATCGACTGTTGAATGATCCCCCGGAATTACGCAAGGACAAGGCCAAGAACATCCTCGGACGATTGAATCAAGTGCAGCGTACGATGGGGGTCCAATTCCCGGTGTTCGTGCTGATCACCAAGTGCGACCTGGTGCTGGGGTTCAGCGAGACGTTCCGGGAATTCGGCAATGTCCAGGCGGCGCAAATGGTGGGATGGTCCAACCGCGCCCCCTTCGATCAGCGCTACGAGCCCGAGCAGTTCACGCAGGACTTCGACGTCATCGCCAAACGGCTCAGCGAAAACCGGCTGGAGGCGTTGCGCCGTATCCCGTCGCTCGAGGAGCGGGGACTGCTCTATGCGTTTCCGGAGGAGTTCCGGGCCCTGGGACCGCCGCTGCAGCAATACCTGAGCGTCATCTTCGCGCCCGACATTTACCATGATTCGCTTTTCTTCCGGGGCGTCTATTTCACCAGCGGAATTCAAGAGGGCATCCCCATCGCCCGGATCGCCTCGGAGTTCTTGGGAGGAGGTCGGACGGTCACGTCGGCGTCCAAAGAGTTTGACCCGCTCGGGAAACTGTTCCCACCGCGACCTTTCTTCTGTGCGGACGTCTATAAGGCCAAGGCGTTGCGGGAAACGCGGATGGTTTTCCGTTCTTCCCGAGACATCAAGAAAGGGAAGCGGCGCAGGCTCTTTACGTATGTCGGCGGCGGGTCCCTGGCCGGAGTTCTGGCGGTGTTTGCCGTCTTCGGGGCCATTCAGATCGGTAGGCTCATCGAGGACCCGCGAAACCACGTGGGGCTGGCGTGCCTCAATCTGGGCTCGACCGATGCGGCGAGCGACTTCAAAGGGCCGAGCGACCCCCAACAGTTGCTGCCCTTGTTGAAAAGCGACGGCGACAAACTCTCCGCGTCGAGCCGCTGGCAGCGCTGGGCGTTGCTCTTCAAGGATACGACGCAGGTTGCCCAGAACGTAAAAAAAGTGCGCGATCATCTCTACTTCCGCAGCATCCTGCGTCCGAAAGTCGAACAACTGGAGGGTTTGTTGTCGAGCCGATGGCCCGCGGAGTCGCAGAGCGCCTTCGAGGAAAGCCTGACGGAATACGTTCGCTGGTACGCGGGTGCGCCGGCGAACCCATCCGCCGTGGACGTCACCCGCCTTCTGGCCCCGGTCTGCTCCGCGGACAGCGCTTGTTCCGACCTCGCCGCGGTCTATGCCACCGCCCACGAAGACAGGCTGGCGGCGCGCCGTCGAGGGGCGCTTGGGGGCGGCGCCGCGGAATCAAGCTCGAGGCTACAACCGATGCTCCTGGCGGCGGAGAACGCGTTCGCGCTGCGCTACGCCGGCGAGAAAAGCGAGACCCTGGGACCGTGGGTGGACCTCTTCGGCCTCTGCGACGCGGTTGCCAAACGGCATCAGGAGTTGTTGGGATTGGAGCCGCAAATCGCCAAAGTCGACACCTTGACCGACTACGATGCGGCGCTGAGGGAATGGAGGGATGCGTACCAGCGGTTCCCCTTTGACCATGAGAAACCGAGCTTCGAACCGGCATATTCCCGGATTGTCGCCATTCTCTCCGAGTTGGGGTCGGATGCGAAACCAAAGGACGGCGAAAAGCAGACCAAGTGCGGGCTGGTGCTCCCTGAGTTCGACGTGGTCCGCAAGCCCTGGGTCGAGTTCTTTGGCGAGAGTGCAGGGTCGTCGTCATCCGAGAGCTTGCACCAGTTGGCGGCAAACACCGGCGTCTTGGAGGACGACGAACGGACTCGCCTCCAAACCCTCGCCGCCGGAGTAACCGCCCGATTGGACGCAGTGGCGAAGCAAATCATTGAAGAAAAGATCAAGCGCGGTTGCGAAAGACAGGCGACCATCGTCCAAGGCACGAAAGTCAGCGACCAGTTTGCATTGACTCACAAGGCGTTGAAGAAACTGGACGACGAGCTTCCCGAGACCAGAACCGCAAAGTTGCCGGCCCATTTCCTCGATTGGCCCGACGCCGTCTGCCCGAAAAGTACGGAGGGCAGCTCCGAAACCGGCCTCGCCACCGCCAAGTCGGACAAGCCTACGAAGAACGCCCCGTCGCCGGCTCCCAATCCGGGGGGGCCACTGGCTGCCGACCCCGCCCTTTCGAAGGAGTTGGATGCCCTCGCGGCCGCCGTCCACAAGACCGCCCGGCGACACACGGCATACGTCGAACTCAACACCGCGTGCGACCGCTTGAATCCCAACCAGCCGTTGGAACACCTGCTTCCCGAATGGGACGTCGAAGTTCCCAAGGACGTTTGCGGTTGGGACGGAATGCGGACGTGGTTGACCGGAACCGTCTTGCGGAAAACTCGTAATGCCGCGGCGGAACTGGAACAAGGGCTGCAGCGGGGCGAGTGCCGACCGCTTCAATCCACGCAGGGGCTGGACGAACGACTCCGCAAGAATCTGATCGCCAGTTTCGACGGGTACGCCCAACGATACTTTCGAACGTGGAACGAAATGTATGGCCGGGGCGGCCTTGACGGCTATGAAGAGCTTACGTCGGTCGTTCAAACCTGGAAGGACTACTACGCGGCGTTGCTGACCACCAAGGTGGACAAACGCGTCCTCGCCGAATCGATCAGGGCGCAGGCGGAAAAACAGCTTTCAACCTTCGTGCAAAGCGTCCTATCCGTCGAGGTCGGTGATCCCGAGTCCACGCTCGAGACCATCGGGTCCCTGAACGACACCATCAACCACGCCCGCGAAGTCGCGGAGGGCGAAGAGCGTGACAGCCGGTTCTTCGATCTGCACTACAAGTACGAGCAATGGAAGACTGCCCCGCCCGGCCGAGACAAAACCGGAACCGCACCCTCGTCCGAGGGCGAGAAACGGGGTCTCCTACACGTCGAAGCGGGGCAGGCGTTTCATGCCTTCCGACTCAGCGTAGCAGCACTCAAGACGGACCTGCTGGAGAGCGAGCGTGTGGAGAACCTCAATGATCTCGACGACGGGAGACTGTGGAAGCTGACCGAGGCTTTCCCCCAAGAACGCATACTCCAACAGCTTTGGAGAATTTCGTTGCGCGGCCGAGAGCTTGCGAATCGAAAGATTGACACCGAGCTTTTCGACCGGTTGTCGGTCTTCTGGCAGAAGAATTCCGGGGCCATCGCCGTCAGACTTTTTGATGTTTTTCCATTCGCCTACGCGGACAAGCTCACGGCCGAGCCGCCGGAACTCTCCTACACGCAGTTCCGCAAGTTCCTTCTGGAAATGGTCGAGTTCGAGAAGCGTTACAATCAGATCGGATACGGGGAGCTGCCGCGGTTGTGCAAGGGGGCTCTTACCGACGGACGCACGGAATTCATGAACCGCAGTACCCAATGGCGGGAGTTCTTTTACGGTTCGGCGCGCGAGGGAAAGGATCCGGGCAGCCAGCGATTGCAGAAGGGCGATCCACCGCTTCCGGTCTTTTTTCAGGTGCAGTCGCTACCCCCCTCGGGAGAGAAACAGGGGTTCACGGTTCGAGATTACACGCACGCCGACGTCCGGATCGGGCGCACGCAGCCGGCGGCGGGGGTTGATCCCAAGGACTCACCTTTCCTGGCCTCATTCGCAAATGACCCGAGAGAACTGGCCAATCGCGTTTGGCAGTTTCAACACCCCGGGGACGTCTCCTTGGTTTTGACAGGTCCGCGATCGCGGGGCATCGCGGGGGAACTGGACCTTCCGCCGACTTACCCGGTGCCCGAAGTTGATCTGAAGGGGCGGCACTTTTCCGTCCCCATGTTCATTTACCGGTATTGTTCGGACAACAACCCGGCAGTGATTGCGATTGGCACTCCGGGGGCATTGAAACCGCGACAGGTTTGGCGATTCGAGGTCGAAATCCAGATCGTACCGGTTTCTGGACAACCCCGTGGGAAAACCTCTGGCGTGTTCGAGGTTCGTTTTGGCGCTTCCCTGCCGGGCGGGGAGGTGTCTTCGGATCAGCTGCCAGAGTTGATCGGATCGTTCAGTGGTCTTTCCTCGTCGGTGTGTAAGATCGACTATCGCGTGGAGTAGCACTTTGGGTTTGCGGGATCGGATCAGCGACTACGGGGCCAAGCTGCTGTCCAGCGCGTTTTCGTCGCGGGCGGCGCAGCAGACGCCGCTGCGCGCCTACGGGAAGCTCCCCGTGGACCGCGAGTTTCTGCGTGTCCGCTGCGACGACCTCCCCGCGGCGCGCGACTATTGCACCTGGTTGGATCAAGGGTTCGACGAACTACAGCGCTCGGGAAGCCGGGACGGGGCCCGTTTGCGCCGCCACTGGGTGCTCCAAACCGGCGACCACGGCCGGACGTGGCTGCTCGGCGGAATCTGGGACAGCGCCGATCAGCCCAGCGAACAGGGACATCAACGAGCCTACCCGTTCACTCTCTTTGGGGTCTTTCGAGCGCCTTCGCGCTTGCACGAACTCGCCTCCGAGGTCGGGGGCTGGGCCGACGTATGGCGGCAGTGCGAGCACCATTTTCAGCGTCTTTCCGCCGCCCGCGACCGTTCGCAGTTTACGGACATGGCCCGCGGTCTGAGCCTCTCCCTTCGCCCGGAAACGAACGCTGCTCCCGGCGATCGAGCGACGGGCGTCGGCGCAACCACGCTCACCGACTGGATGGCCGGGGTCCCGGGGCTTGACGGTACCGTTGAGGCGTTGACCGCGAGCCTTCAACGTGACCTTCTGGACTTCCGAAAGAGCGCCGGTCGCGTCCCAGTCATTTGGCGATTGCCGGTCAACGTTAACATGGACATAATGGGGCAATTGGGAATATGGATGGCATGGCTGGACCGGAACCTCGGGCAGTGCGCAATCGAGCTAGCGCTCTACGTGCCGGCCGATACGACCGATGGGAAGGCGGCCGTGTCGGTATGTTTCCGACGCCCGCGGCCTGAAGACCTCGGTTGCCTGGCACTCGAAGCCGACTCCGAGGCTGCGAGCCGCAAACCTCGGGTAGGGCTTACTACAAACGGCGACCCGCCGTCCGGAGAAATTGTGGCGCTGCTGGCGATGAGCTCCGCCAAGGACCTAACCACCCTAGATGATTTATCCAAATTAACACTCACGCCTTCGCCAACATAGGTTTCTTGAGCGCAACCGGGCAGCCCACCCGACTCGAGCCTGCGTCGCGACCCGTCCGGATCGGATTCAAAGCACGGTTTCCGCCGGGTAGGTGCGCGAGACGTGGACGTAAACGCTTGTCAGGCACGGACGAAACGGGGCTTGCATCCACGGCGAATGTTTCTAAAGTATGTAGTTGGAGTTCAGTTTCAATTGCTCCAGCTTCGGGTCCGCATCGCGCAGGGCGACGACGATGGTTGTAGGTACAGAGGCACGAGATTTGCAGGATGTTCTCGCCGCATGTTCGGCGGCGTTGAACGGCCCTGCCGGCGCCGGTCGGGACCTCGCCAAGGAGAACATCGCATCCGACACCGCGGCCAGGCAGCGGCACGGGATTTTACAGGCCTTCCAGGACGGTCGAAACGCGGATTGGGGCCAGGTTTACACGTCGGGCGTCACCATCCTTCAATCGGAATCTAAGGACGCCCTGGCGCTATGGGCGGCTCTCGCACCGTTGCCGCACGTACGCGGGTTGGGGTTGGCGGGGGTCTTGGTTTCGCTACAGGCTTGTACGCAGTTCATCAAGGACCATTGGTCCAACATGTACCCGGCGCTGCCCGAGGGGATGGCGCTGCGGGTGTCGGTTTTCGGGCAGCTCGCCCGGCGGTGGGTCAGTTTTCTCAAACAGGCCAAGATCAGCCCGGCCGACGGGGCGGTGTTGACCGAACTCATCACTCGTCTCACGGAGTTTGCCGAAGTCCTGCGGGCCAACGTGCCGGCGGAGTCCCTCCCGCCGCAACTGAGCGAACTCTCGCAGATTCTTAACTCGTTTCTCCAAGCCGTCGTCGGCGACGCCAAGCCCAGCGAGGGCGGCGACGGAAACGCACCGGGGCGCGGATCCGGCGACGGGGCGAGCGCCGAGGCGACTGGGGGCCCGGGCACGGCGGATGACCTGTTCGAGGTCTATAGCCGAGCGCGGGCCGACGTGCGCGGTCATCCCGAGGCCGTCTTGCGGTCCTTTTCGCGGGTGATGGACGGGCAGCCCTCGCGGGCGCGGAAATTCCGGGCGCGTGTTTACATGGCGGAGTTATACTTGTTCGCGGGACATCCGGGGGTGGCCAAGCAAATGCTGACTTTCCTGGACGGCGAGGTGGGAACGATCAAACTGGAGGATTGGGAGCCGGAGCTTTGCGGGAAGCTCTGGGCGACGTTGTATGCGGCAATGGAAGAAGAGAAACGATCCGCCGAGGCCTCGAGCGACACGGAGCAAAAGCAGAAGGAACTGTTTGCCCGCATTTGCCGTGTGGACGCGAAGCAGGCGGTCGGGCTCAGGCCCGGTTAGACAGGACGAGGAGCGGCCATGGCAGATCAATCGTACGAACGAAGCCGAATCAACATCTCGTACAAGTCCAAAATCCGCGGCGGCGAGAACGTCAAGCTGCCTTTGCGGATGCTGGTGACCGGGGACTTCAACCCCAACCCGGACGATCCCAACCAGGCGGTCCGCGATCGTCGCCTGTGGAGGGTGGATAAGGGGACGTTCAACTCGGTGATGGCGGAGATGGGGACGAATGTGGAGTTCAACGTCGCCGACAAGTTGCACGAAGGGGCCCAGGACGCGATGCTGCCCGTGAAATTGCGCTTCCGCGGTCGAGACGACTTTCGCCCGGATGCGATCATCAACCAAGTGGAGTATCTTCGCAAGCTCAAGGAGGTCCGCGATGAGGTGAAGCGTCTGGCGAGCGAGTTCACGAAGAAACCAGCGCTGGCCAAGGAAATCGCCAAGCGGCTCAAGGCGCTTCTGGACAATCCCGAGCTGGCGGAGAAGTTGACCAAGGAATTGGCGGCCAAGGAAGGAACAGGTTCGTAGAGCAGCGGGTGCGGTCAAGGCCACGAGCGTCGCGGTTCGGCGGCGCGTAGTTGTGGACATCTGGAGAATCGACGATGGCGGAAGCGGAAGCTGCAGGAAAACAGGCGTCGGCGGAGACGACCGAAGGTAGCGTGTTGGCGGGGGTCGCGGAACCGCTTTCGCCCGACAAGCGGAAGCAGATGCTTCCCGCGCTGGAGGCGCTGGTCACCTGGTTGGCGCCGCATCGCGAGGTGGCGATCGACCCCAAGATCGCCGACGCCCTCATCGTGGACATCGAGCGGCGCCTGGAAGCGCAGGTCAACGAGATTCTTCACCATGAGAAGTTCCAATCCCTGGAATCGACGTGGCGAGGGTTGGATCTGATGGTGCAGCGGACGGATTTCATGTCCGAGGATCGGGTGATTATCGAGATCCTGAACGTGAACAAGGAGACCCTGCGGACCGACCTCACCGCCCACCCCGGCGACATGTACCACACGGACCTGTACAAGGTCGTGTACGATGGAGCCTACAACCTCGCGGGCGGCGAGCCGTACAGCTTGATGGTCGGAGCCTATGAGTTCGAAAACACGGCGCAGGACATTCAGATGCTCGGCGATCTGGGCAACGTGGCCCGGGCCAGCCATTGTCCCTTCGTGGCTTCCATCAGCGCCAAGTTCTTCGGGTTCGACTCGCTGCAAGAGTTCACCAACATGCGCAAGGACGACCTGCAGCGCATCCTGGACAGCCCGGACTTCATCGCCTTCAAGAACTTCCGGCAAACGGAAGCGGCGCGGTATGTGGGGTTGACCATTCCGCGGTTCCTGCTGCGGCATCCCTACGGCAAGAACAACAAGGTGCCGGACTTCCCCAACCACGTGGAGAAGATCGAACCGGAAAAAGAGCACGAGAAGTTTTTGTGGGGCAACACGGCGTTCGCGTTCGCCTCGGTGGTCTCGCAGAGTTTCACGAAGTGGGGTTGGATGAACAACGTGGCGGGCAAGAACGCGGGCGGCAAGGTAGGCGAACTACCCATCCATACGTATCAACGGGCTGGGGCCGACACCTACAAGGTACCCACCGAGGCGTGGATCACGGACACCAACGAGTTCTGCTGGTCGGAGCTGGGGTTCATTCCGCTGGTCTCGTATCAGAACCAGAACTTCGCGGTGTTCTTCAGCTCCCAATCCACCCGCGAGCCGAACCTGAATCTCATTGATCCGCAGTCGCGGGCCAACGAGCGCCTGGGGGCGAGCCTGGCGAACATCATGCTCACCTGCCGTTTCGCCCATTACCTCAAGTGCATCCTGCGCGACAACCTCGGACGCGGGATGACGCAGGATAAGATGAAGAACGAGCTGGACACGTGGGCGAAGCAGTATTGGGTCAATCAGCCCGATGTGGACGACGCGACCATGTGCAAGCGCCCGCTGCGGAAATACAGCATCGACGTCAAGGAAAAAGAAGACGAGCCGGGGTTCTATTACATCAACTTCGAAATGACCCCCCATGCCAAGTTCCTGGGCACGGACTTGACCATGAGTTTGGTGGCCGACGTTCCACAGCCCAAGGGTTGATGACGCGGAGTCGAGGGCGGCAGGTTGACGGGCACGGGGACGGCTTTCCGCTAACGCGAGGCAGTCCGGTTTGTCTAGGGAGAAGAACTCGCGCGAGCGTCGCGCGGGCCGGAGAAAGTCAGCCGGCGGAGGGAACCGCCCGGCAGGTTCCGTGGGTAGGGATGCCGGTGCGGGTTTGCCGAGTGTAGAAAGGATCGAGCTATGCCGGAAGTTGCATTTATGAAGGTGGATGGAATCGCGGGCGAATCGAACGTGAAAAACCAGAAGGACATGATCGAGGTGCTGGCCTTCTCCCATGAGGTCTCCAAGGAAGTGGATCCCCTGGACTGCCGTAAGCCAAAGGGAGACCGCCGCCACAAGCAGTTCGAAGTCGTGAAGATCTACGACAAGGCCAGCCCGCTATTGGCCCAGGCTCTATGTCAAGGGAAGAAGGTCAATCAGGTGGAGATCAAGTGGTTCCGGGCCGACCCCGACGGGGGCAGCGATCCGCAACACTACTTCACCCATACGTTCGTAGACTGCATCGTCACCAGCGTACGGCTGTGGATGCCGAACGCATTGGATGGCGCCACGCGGAACTTCGGGCACATGGAGTCGGTCGCCTTCGGATACGGTCAGATCACATGGAAGTCGGAGACCGGGGGCACGGAGTTCAAGGACGACGTTCGCGGCTAAGGCGTTCACGGCGCTGAATCTTCCGAGGTTGGGTCCCTGACACCCGCCCCGTGACCCTTGACGCTCCGCGTCAAGGGCAGGCCGGGGCGGATCGGGTACGCCTAGCGAACGGTTGCGCCTTGGCATGGGAACGGTGTGGCCATGAACTACAACCCCGGTCTGCCGCGCGCGTCGGGACGTAGACCATCCCAGGCCCCGCTTTCGGCGGGTCCCCCGGTGTGGCGGATTCTCACACAGGGTGCAGGGGCGGGTGGGGGGTCGGGCGACTCGCTCGAAGCGGTGAAGCGCGACATCCTCGCCAATCTGGGGACGATTCTGAACTCCCGTCGCGGGCGGTGCATGGGGCATCCGGACTTCGGCATTCCGGACATGTCCGAGTTCTTCGTTAGCCGCAAGGGGTTGGCGTCGCTCGGGTTGGAGATCAAGCGTACGATCGAACGCTGGGAACCGCGGATCGCCCGTCCGGTGGACGTGCGTTTCGCCCATCTACCCCAGGAGGGTCCGGAGGCGGCCGAAGGAGTTTTTCGAGCCACGTTCGTCATCCGGGCGCGACTGGCGGCGCCGTGGGATCAACCCTGCGCTTTCCGCACCACGGTGAGCGCCGGAGGTCAAACCGAGGTGGAAGGCTGATGCCGCGGCTGGAGCAATACTACGCCAACGAACTCCAATACCTGGCCGACGCCGGGAAGGAGTTCGCCCGGCAGCATCCCCAGGAGGCGGCGCTGCTGGACCTCTCCAATGTCCAATCGCGGGACCCGCACGTCGAGCGCTTGTTCGAGAACTTCGCGTTCTTGACGGGAAGTCTTCGCTCCAAGTTGGAGGACGAGTTTCCCGAGCTGGTGCAGTCGTTTCTGGGGCTGCTATGCCCGCAGTACGTGCGTCCGGTTCCGGCACTGGCCATCGTGCAATTGTCGCCGGATTTCGCGCAGTTGACGAAGAAGGACACGGTCCAGGCCGGGCGGACCGTCAAGTCGGAACCGGTGGCGAGCGCCGGACAGGCCTCGCGGATTACGTGCAGCTTCCGGACGTGCTTCGACGTGGACCTGCACAGCCTGGAGTTGGACAGTGTGGCCCTCAAAGGACCGACCAACGGGTGTCACATTCTCGAGCTTGGGTTCGAGCTGCGCGGGGCGGTGAAGTGGGACGACGTGGCCGTGGACCGGATTCGGTTGTACCTGGCCGGCGAAACCCACCAGTTCGTCTATTCGTTGTACTACCATTTGTGCCAGCGCGTTCGGCAGGTGGAGATATCCGCGGACAAGGGCGGAGTGACGGTCAAAGGGTCGGTCAGACCCGTCGGTTTCGACCGCTCGGAGGAAGTCATCCCCTACCCGACGCACGCCTTCCCCGGTTTTCGGCTGCTGCAGGAGTATTTTTGCTTTCCGCAGAAGTTCTTTTGTGTGGACCTATGCGGGGTGAAAGGGCTGCCCGCGGCGAACGTGGGGAAACGGGTCACGGTTCGGATTCAATTCGACGGAGAGGCGCCGGGCTGGTGGAGTCTGACCAAGGAACACTTTCTGGGATTCTGCACGCCGGTGATCAATCTCGGCGACGAGCATGCGTTTCCCATTGATTTCGACCAAAGGACCACGGACTATCCGATCTACGTGGACAAGGGTGCGTTGCAGGCCTTTCAGGTGTTTTCGGTGAAGTCCGTGACCGGGCGTCCGGTGGGAGATGTCTCCGGGGCGACCCGGGTCTACCCGGCGTTCTATGAGTTTCGCCACGACGCCGCGGAGGACGGGGCGTACTACCACGCCGTGTCGCGGGTCACGCCGACGGGCGAGGACGAGACGGTTTTGTCGCTCTTCACCTCCGAGGATGCCTCGACCGTGCTGCCCGAACAGGTGCTCAACGTGGACGTGGAGTGCTTCAACGGCGATCTGCCCAGCGCCCTTCGCCCCGGGATGATCCGTTTTCGCGGCGACGACATGTCGCAACTGGTGGGCAAGGTGCGAAACCTGGCGACGCCCACGCCGGTCCGCCGGCCGGGGCGGCACAGTGCCTCGAGTTGGCACTTCGTGTCCCACCTGGCCCTGAATCATCTGTCCATGAGCGACGTGGATTCGCTGGCGGGCATTCTGCGCCTCTACGAATGGACGGGGGATTCGGCGAACCTTCGGCGGATCGAGGGTCTGCGCTCCGTCGTGGTGCGAAAGCCCGACGCGGTCCTGGTCCGACGCGGCAACGTCCTGCAAGGCCTCGAGGTGGAATTGACCCTCGATCCGTCGTACTACACGGACTTGGGGGATGCCTACCTTTTTGCGATGGTGTTGCGCCATTTTCTGGCCCTCTATGCGGCGGTGAACACGTTCGTTCGTACGCGCGTGAAACTGGTGAATTCGAGTGAGGAATGGGTGTGTCCGGCGTTGGATGGTCGACTGACGACGCTTTAGCGCAGATTCTGGAGCACCGCGTCTGGGAGTTCGAATTTCCCCAGGTCGTGTCGTTGCTCCAGAGAATGCAGCGCGGCGCCGCATGGGTCGGGCGCGACGGACCTTTTTCGAAGGAAGGGATCCGGTTCGTTCCCTACGCCGCCCTGGCCTCGTCGGCGAGCGAAGTTCGTGAACTGACCCGTGTACCGGGACCCTCGGCGGACGAGCAGATATGGCAACTGACGGTCTCCGTGTTCGGGATGTACGGGGCCAACGCCCCGGGCCCCGCGTACCTGCTGGAGGAAGCGGCGGGCGGCGGCGAGGCCACGCGGGCCGCGAGTCTGCGGAGCTTTCTCGATCTGTTCGGCAATCGGTTGACAGGGTTTTACTTCGAGACCTGGCGGAAATATCGCTGGCCTGTGGTGTTTCGCCGCGGCGGGACCGACGCCATCAGCCGATGCGTGTTCTGTCTGCTGGGGTTGGGTACGGGCTGGGGAGCGCCGAGCGCGCGTCGAACGCTGTCCGAACACTCCACCCTCGAACCGATCCGGCCGCAGACGCGGTTGCTTCGATACGTGGGATTGTTTTCGCAGCGCGTGCGAAGCCCGGAGAATCTGCGACGGTTGCTGTGGGATTACTTCGACGGTCCGGACATTCGTTGCCATGAGTTCGTCGAGGTGGATGAGTTTGTTCCCCGCTGGCTCGAGATCGAGCAGCGTCGGCGGTGTTCGGTGGGGCGGTCGCATACGCAGTTGGGGTGCTCTCCGACCGAGGACCGCCAAGTGATCGTCGGGCAGCGAATGCGCGATTGCGGCGGGACGTTCCGCGTGGTGCTGGGGCCGCTCTCGCAAGCGGACTTTCGGACGTTCCTACCCAACGGCGAAAGGCTCGCGGTCCTTCTGGCGCTGACCAACCTCTATCGCCCGCGGCACATGGATTACGACATCCGCCTGCGCTTGAGGGCGGAGGAAGTCCCGTCGTTGCGAATCGGCAAGCGCTCGCCGGAGCGTCTGGGGTGGAGCACGTGGTTGCAGACACCCGCGCTGAGGCGACCGAGGGAAGGCGTCGTGACGTTTCGGAGCCTGGCGGGTAGCGGTGAGGCCAGAACGGTCCTGCGGAAATCGGCATAGACCATCAAACCAGGGGTTAGACGATGAGGTTGTCGGACTTTCAGAAACTTTGCGATCGGTTGAGCCCCTATTGTCGGCACGCCCTCGAGGCTGCGGTGCTGTACACCCGCGAGCGGACGCACTACGAGGTCGGCATCGAGCACTTCCTCTCAAAATTGCTTGAGGATCCAAACTGCGATTTGGGATTGATCTGCCGGGGTTATGGCGTGAACCAAGGCGACTGGCTGGCCGAGGTAGCGCGGGCACTCGATCGAATCAAGTCCGGCAGCACCAGCGGAGTGCATTGGACCGAGGACGTCATCAAGCTCGTGGAACGGGCGTGGATGTTCGCCTCGACGGTGTATTCGGTCTCGACCATCCGCTCAGGGTTCATCCTCCTGGCACTGTTGGCCATGGCCGAGGAGGGGGTCCTTTCGGGGACGGGTTCCGGGGGGCTGGCGGCCGAGAGCGGGGCCTTGGCTTCGCTGGCCAAGCACAACCTCCGTGACGATCTTCGCCGCCTGGTGGAAGGCTCGTCAGAAGGCTCGTTCGATGCCCCGTCCGCGGCCGTCGCGCCGACGGCCCCGGCGTCCGCGGGGGCGTTGGAGCGATTCACCGTCAATCTCAATGAGTTGGCCAGGACCGGAAAACTGGATCGCGCCATAGGGCGAGACAAGGAGTTGCGGCAGTTGCTGGACATCCTCTCGCGTCGGCGAAAGAACAACGCCATCCTCGTCGGCGAGCCGGGGGTGGGCAAGACGGCGGTTGTGGAGGGCTTGGCACTCCGCATCATCGAGGGCGACGTCCCGGTCTTCCTCAGGGACACCGACGTCCTCTCGCTGGACCTCGGGCTTTTGCAAGCGGGCGCCGGGGTCAAAGGCGAATTCGAAACCCGCATCAAACAAGTGCTGACGGGTGTCAAGAGCTACGGCAAACCGGTGATCCTGTTCATCGACGAGGCGCATCTTCTGATCGGCGCGGGGAACCAGGCGGGGGGCGGCGACGCGGCGAACCTGTTGAAACCGGCGCTCGCCCGCGGCGAGCTGCGCAGCATCGCGGCCACGACCTGGGCGGAATACAAGAAGTACATCGAGAAGGACGCGGCTCTGCAGGACCGTTTCGAGCTGATCAAAATCGATGAACCGGAGGAGTCTCGGGCCACGGACATGCTTCGCGGCACCAAGGACGCCTACGAAAAGTTCCACGCCATTCAGATTCTGGACGAGGGTCTCGAGGCCGCGGTGAAGATGTCCAACCGCTATTTGACCGGCCGACAATTGCCGCGAAAAGCGGTGGACCTGCTGGACACCGCCGCGGCGCGGGTCAAGATCGGCGGGGTCGCCAAACCCCCGGTCATCGAGGACCTCGAACGGCGTTTGGAGAACTTGCAGGTCGAGCGTTCGGCCAAACAGCGCGATCACGATCATCGCTTGACGGACTACGCACGGCGCATCGAGGAGCTGGACGCTCTCATCGCCCAGGCGAAAACCGATCTGGACGTGCAGCTCAAGCAGTGGGAGGTGGAGAAGAAGTCGGTCGACGAATACGTCAAAGCCCGCGCGGCGCTGGACGAAGCCGCGGCCCCCGGCAACGGGGCGGCGAAAGCCCGCGCCGAAGCCCAACTCGACCAGGCCCTCAAGGAAGTGCGCCGCGTCCAAGGCCGCACGCCGCTCGTTCCCATCCACCTGGATGAGAAAATCGTCGCCCGAGTGATCGCCGACTGGACCGGAATCCCCGTCGGCAACATGATCGAGGAGGAGCTGCCCAAGATTTTGGATTTGGAGAATCGCCTCAAGGAGCGGGTGCGCGGACAGGACCACGCCTTGAAGACGCTCGCGGAGACCATCCGCACCAGCAAGGCCGGACTGAACGCTCCGACGTTACCCATCGGCGTGTTCTTGCTGGTCGGCCCCAGCGGGACGGGAAAGACGGAAACGGCTTTGGCCCTGGCGGAAACGCTCTTCGGCGGGGAGCGCTTTGCCACCACCATCAACATGTCGGAGTACAAGGAGGAGCACACCATCTCGCTCCTCATCGGATCGCCGCCGGGATATGTGGGCTACGGCGAGGGCGGGGTGCTTACCGAAGCCGTACGCCAGCGGCCTTACAATGTGGTGTTGCTCGACGAGATTGAAAAAGCACACCGCCAAGTCCTCGAATTGTTCTATCAGATTTTCGACAAGGGCTATTGCGAGGATCGCACCGGTCGATACATCAGCTTCCGCAACACCATCATCCTGATGACCTCGAACCTGGATTCCGAGCGCATCACGCAGATGTGTACGGCGGAGCCTTTGCCCAGTCCCGAGGAATTGCTAGACGCCATTCGCCCGACGCTCAGCGAGCACTTCAAGCCCGCGCTGCTCGCCCGCTTCCGGGTGATTCCCTACTACCCGTTGGGCACCTCCCTGCTTCGTCAGATCGTCCAACTGAAACTGGACCGCGTCGGGGCAAGACTCCGCGAGACCTATGGCATCACCTTGACGTACACCGACGCTCTGGCCGATCACATCGTGTCGCGCTGCGGCAACACCGAGCTCGGCGCGCGACAATTGGATCAGGTCATTTCCGAGGGCATTCTGCCGCGCCTGTCGTGGGAGCTGCTGGGGCGCACGGCGGCGAAGTCGGCCAAACCGCGCAGGGCCGTGCTGGACCTCGAAGGAACGGGATCCTACCGTATCGTCTTCGAGGAGGGGGACACCCATGCCTAGTCCAACGCCGGCCGTCGTCGACATTCCGTCCAACGTTGTTCCCTACTTGTTCGGGATCGGCGGAACGCCTCCCGAGGAGCTGGACACCCGCGAATCCCAGGACCGAGCCAACGAACTGCGCGAGCAGACGGAGGAGTTGGAGGAGGAAGAAGGCGGGGCGCTCCAGTTCCAAGTGATGAGTTTTCAACTGCGCGATGCGCTGTCCGAGCTCGGGCAACTGGAACTGCAAGTGATGTCCCCCTCAGGGGTCGAAATCCTCGCCGAGGAGGTCATCGGCAAGCGCGCTTGGTTCGCCTGGGCGTGCGGAACGGAGTTGGATCGCACCTTCCGCTTTTACCACGGAATTGTGACGCGGTTCTCGGAGGTCGGCGGGGATCGGCTCAGTGCCTTCTATCACGTTTCCGTCTCCCCGAGGCTGCTGCGCCTGTCGCTTCACTTGCGCTGTCGGATTTTTCAGGATAAGTCCGTTCCGCAGATCATCGAGAAAGTGCTCACCGAGGGCGGTTTGCAGTCGGGCAAGGACGTCAAGCCCAAGCTCACCGCCACGTACGAACCGCGCAAGTACTGCGTGCAATACCGCGAATCGGACTTCCATTTTCTCTCTCGTTTGATGGAGGAGGAGGGGATCTACTATCGGTTCGAACACGCGGTGACCGGCGATGTTCTGGTCCTGATGGACGCGGCCACAGCGCATCCGCTGTCCTTGCCCTATGACTCCGTGGTGGTCCAGACGCACGACGTGGAAAACCAGCTGGATCCCACCGACGACGGACGCGAGGCGGCGGAGCGGATGGAGACGAGACTGAGTGAGATCGCCGGGGCGACGCTGGAAGAGCGAATCGAGTCCTTCCAGTTCACCCACACTCTGCAATCCGGGCGCGTCACCCTGCGCGACTATAATTTCATGAACTCCGCCAGCCTTCCCCGCGGCGAGCAGGTCGGTCGTTGGACCCAGGAGCCCGAGGTCTACGACTATCCCGGCCGCTTCTACACCGACGGACGCGGACGACAACTGGCCGTGATCCGCATGCAGGAGCGCGACGCAGGGACGCGCATCGCCCGCGGGCGGTCGGATTTTCGCAGTCTCGCCGCCGGGTGCCGCTTCAACATTCTCGACCATCCGCGACTCAGCTTCAACCGTGGATATCTCTGTACAGCCGTCGTACACTATGGAACGCAGCGATCGCAGATCGACTCCGAGGGTCGGCCGGTGGGAATGGGCGGCACGACCTATGAAAATGAATTCACCTGCATTCCCGACGACGCGGTCTATCGCCCCCTGCGGACCACGGTCAAGCCCGTGATCACCGGGATCCAAACCGCCAAAGTCGTGGGGCCCGCCGGGGAGGAAATCTACACCGACCAGTACGTGCGCGTGAAGGTGCAGTTCCATTGGGACCGCGAGGGGAAAGAGGACGAGCATTCGTCCTGTTGGGTGCGGGTGGCCCAGACCTCCGCGGACAAGGGGTTCGGCACGGTCGTCATCCCCCGGATCGGCACGGAGGTGGTCATCGAGTTTGTGGAGGGTGACCCCGATCGGCCCCTGGTACACGGCGCCGTCTACAACGATCAGCACATGCCCGCCCTGAGTCAGCCTGACCAGAAAATGTGTACCGGCCTCAAGAGCAACAGCACCCCAGGCGGCGGCGGGTCCAACGAAATCACCCTGGACGACACCAAGGGGAAGGAGCACGTCTACATTCATTCCCAATACGACATGCTTCGGAAGGTGGAGCACGATGATACCGTCGATATCATCAACAACCAAAAGCAAACGATCGGCGTGGATCGCACCGAATCGGTCGGGAGCAACGAGAAAATCACCATCGGCGCCAACCGCGACGAGACCGTCGGGGCCAACGAGACGATCACCATCGGCGCGAACAGAACCGAAAACGTCGGGGCCAACGAGACGATCACGGTGAGCGCCGACCGGACTCGCACGGTCATGCAGAACGAGACCGTCACAGTCGCCCTGACCCGAACGCACACCGTGGGAATCAACGAGGCCATCACCGTGGGCGTGGCCCAGGAGGTCACCGTCGGCGCCACCCGTGCTGTCACCGTCGGGGCGTCGCAAAGCGTCAACATCGGGACGGACCTGACCGAGGACGTGGGCAAGAATCAGAAAGACAGCGTCGGCGCCAACCGCACCACGAAAGTCGGGAAGGACGACACGTTGGACGTGGGAAAGAAGATCGCCGTCACTGCCGGCGATCAGATCGTACTTACGACGGGGCAGTCCAGCCTGACGATGAAGAAGGACGGCACGATCATCCTTAAGGGTAAGTCCATCAAGATCGAAGCCACGCAGAAGATCGAAGAGAAGGCCATGAACATCACCTCCGAGGCGTCCACCAAGAGCATGACCAAAGGGGCGATGGTGAACGTAGAGGCTTCAGGGATCAATACCATCAAGGGCTCCCTGGTGAAGATCAACTAGGGCGAGCGAGGGCCGATGCGTGCATGTGATGATGCGTTTCGCTTTGGCTGCCCTGGCCACATGGAGGCTGGCGTTCCTCGTGGCCCGGGAGGATGGACCGTTTCGCATCTTCGCCCGCCTGCGCGACCATGCGGCGGGGATCGCGTTTGTCGGCGAGTTGCTCAAGTGCGTAAAATGCGTGAGTATGTGGATGGCGATACCGTTCGCGTTTTTCGTGGGTGGGAGCTGGGTCGACTTGGTCGTCATCTGGCTGGCGTTGGGTGGAGTCGCGGCCCTCATTGACGAATGGACCCGACCGCCGTTTGAATGGCAGGAGACGACGGGGCATGAGTTGCTGCGGCCAAACACGGACCGCACCGATGACTGATCGGCACCGCATGCGGGTTCGCTACCTGGGCGGTCGCCCGGTGGTGGTCCGCGGACCGGTCACCGGAGGCGAGTATCGCTTCTCGGGGCTCGATCGGTTGCAACTTGTCGATCCACGGGATGCGGTCTCCATCGTGAGGGATCGTCTGTTCCGCGTCGATGGTGTTGTGGAGTTGCCCGCGAACTGAGCGGCGGGTTTGATTGGGACGGGATTGTCAGAATGGGAAAGCCTGCGGCACGATTGGGTGATACGACGCTGCACGGCTCGTCGCTGTTGGGCCCGGCCTGCATGACGGTGCTGATCGGCGGCAAGCCGGCTTGGCGGATGGGGGATACGCATACGTGCCCGATCCCCAACGCCCCTCCGCCGGCGTGCAGCGGCACGCCTCACGGCCCGGGCAACACCATGCCGCCCATCCCCGACGGCGGAACGGGCATGGTGATGATCGGCGGCAAGCTGGCCTCCCGCGTGGGCGACATCGTCATGGAGCCGGGGGCCATCCTCCCCTTCCCGCCGCCGAATAATATCATGGTCGGGGAGTTTACGGTGTTGATCGGAATGGGGGGGGGAGGGGGATGTCCACCGAGTCTGAACTGAACGTGATCATCCGGTCCCAGTTTGGGACGTGACGAATCTCTGATTGCATTCTTGCGACTCCTTGTGAATTCATATGTGCAACGTCAACATTGTTACCGGGGAGGTCAATCATTTCTCAATGGATTTCGTCTTGCCTGGGATCATTCCGCTCCCTTTCATCCGACGCTATTCGAGCAAGGCGCAGGCCTCGCCCAGCCTCGGTCATGGGTGGACACACAGCCTCGAGGCTCGCATTCGACTTTCGGAAGACCGGGCACAACTCACCTTCGATAATTCACGAATCGTGAACTTCGAGATCCCGCCCATCGGCGGGAGCGCCCGCGACGACGTCAGCGGACTTACACTGTCTCACGAGCCGGGATCCCTGGTTGTAACTGAGCCAGATCTTCGTCGTCTCGGCTTTGCGCGACCCGCCAGGTCGGGACGCGATTGGCTGTTGACGCGCAAGGAGGATCCATTCGGAAACACGATCCAGTTCCACTATACGAACGAAGGCACCCTGGCGCAGGTGATCGATTCCGCGGGGCGAGCCCTCCATATTGGTACGGACTTGGCTGGGCGTATCGTGGACATCCGTCTAGGGTCGGCGCGGAAGGACTCGTCTACATGCACGCTGGTCCGGTACGAGTATGACGCAAAGGGGGACCTGAGCTCAGCGGTGGACACGACGGGCGCCCCATACCGGTACCAATACCACGATCACCTCCTTGTGCGAGTCACAAACCGCATCGGAGGCAACCTATATTACGAGTACGACGCCCGCCGTGATTGCGTGCGGACGTGGCGGGATGGCGGCGTACAGTTCCGAGACCTCCGTCGTGACCGTGCCCGTCATGTCGTTGGCATCCGTGAATCCCGTGGCTACCTGACCTTGTACCGGAATAATGAGCAGGGATTGACCGAGGAGTGGGTGGATCCGCTCGGTCGCGCTCGGCGGGACGCCCATGACCACGACGGTAGACTCCTTGTCAACAACAGCGAGTCCGGTGCCGTCCATGAGGTGATGCATTTGGATCCGACGAAGCGTGTACTCACGCGCTGTGCGCCGGGCGGACAGACGGTCTACCGGTTGGACGAACACGACCGACCCCTTACCGTCACCAATGCAGAGGGTCATACCACTAGCTTTGAATACGACCATGGGGGCAACGTGACCCGGACGGTGTCTCCTTTGGGGGCCGAATGGCGCTACCGCTATGACGAACGCGGTTTCCTGGTGGGAGCAACGGATCCGCGAGGGTACGAGATTCGTAAGAGTCGAACAGCCGAAGGGATGGTAACGGTCCAGGACGACTGGGGAGTGATCTACCGGACGACCTGCGACCTGCTTGGCAACCCGGTGACGTTGGAGGACGGAGACGGCAATCGGACGCAATTTGAGTACGACGCCGAGGGTCGACCGATCAAGCTCATCTACCCCGATGGGACCTTCGCGTCCTATGCGTACGATGCCGAGGGGAACCTTGTAGGTACCACAGACGAGACCGGCCTGACCACGCGCTACCTATACGATTCGAACGGCACTCTCCTTGTGCAGACCGAACCCGACGGTCGCGCCCTCAAGAACGAGTACGATACGGAGGAGAATCTGACGGCCGTCGTCAACTTCCGGGGCGATCGGTCGGAGTCGCTCTACGACGCAGTCGGACGTGAGGTCCGAATTGTCTATTTCGACGGCCACGTGGAGATCTACGAATACGACGACAACGACAACGTAACCGCCCTGCGCGACGAGAGGGGGCGACCACTCGCGGAATACGGGTACGATGATGCCACACGGTTGGCTCACGTCCAGTGGGGCGACGGAACGGAAACGAAAATCGCTTATGGCGCCCAGGGTGAAATCCTGTCCATTGCCGGACCGCACACTACGATCGAATATGAGTGGGACCCCGATCTGCGCATCATCAAAGAACGCGTCGGCGATTCGTCTCTAGAGTTTGAGTACGACCAGTGTGAGAATCGAATTGCCCTTAGGACGAACACTGGGCGGCAGATCACATACGAGTGGGATCTCCGCGGACGATTGATCCGTCTGACCGACGGCGGTCGGTTCGTCTATGAGTACGCTCACAATTTAGCCAACGTGGTCACGGAGGTCCGACTGCCGCACGGGTTGGTGCAGAAGTTCGAGTACGATGCCATGAACCGGCTAGTCCGGCGGCGGGTCGTACGTGCGGTGCAAGGCCTGCCGGTAGCGGATCGGACCCTCCACTACGACGGCGCTCATCGTCTGAGCCGAATGGAGGACATGCAACGAGGCGCATTCTCCTACCGATACGACGACAGTGAGCACGTCACAGAGGTCATCGGCCCGACGGAAGCCGAGTTCTATCAATACGACGCGAACGAGAACCTATTGCGGACGCGAGGGGGTGCGTCGGTCGTGATTGCGAGCGGCGACCGTGTGCTTTCTGCCGGACCCGAGACGTACGATTACGACGACAACGGGAACCTGGTTGGGAAACGAACCGGTCGAGAAGTGACCCGTTACCGCTATGACGCCCAAGGGCAGTTGGTGCATGTCACTCACCCATCCGGTGCGCAGACGGAGTACCAGTACGACCCCCTGGGTCGCCGAATCCGCAAGGTGCATGCGGGAGTCGAAACGAAGTACGATTGGGACGGCGTCGCCCTGCTTGGGGAAGCCGGGCCTGGCGAGGCGGTGGAGTACCTCTTCCTGCCGGGATCGTTCCTTCCAGTCGGGCTCACGCAGAACGGGGCGCACTTTTCCTACGGGTTCGACCAACTGGGAACGCCTACCGAGCTTTTCAACGGTCGCGGAGAGGTTGCGTGGTCGGCCAACTTTAGCGCATTCGGAGAAGAGAGGGTCGCGCCGGCCACGGCGGTCCGAAACCCGTTCCGCTTCCAGGGGCAGTATTTTGATGAAGAACTCGGTCTTTGCTACAATCGCCACCGTTATTACAATCCTTCGTTGAACCGTTTCCTTACGCCGGACCCCATTGGTCTTCAGGGAGGCATAAACCTCTACCGCTACGTCCCTAACCCTGTGAATTGGGTCGATCCGTTCGGGCTTGTACCTTGTGGCGTCCTGTTCAAGTGTTCGTGGAGCAAGAAGCAGCGGGAGGACGCCCAAAAGAAGGTCGACGCGATGAACGACCAACTCGGGAACGGCAAGAAGATCCCGGACAAAGTACCCGACGAGTGCGAGGCGCGGAAGAACGCCAAGAAGATTTACGAGGAGTGTCAGAAGAAGAACAGGAACCTGCCGGACTTAAAGCTGACAAGCAGCAAGTGCTCCAACCAACAGGCCGACCACATTCGTGAGGTCTGTCTGGGTGGCGCCGAAAAGGATTGCAACAACCTTCAGCCGCTCAACCAGAGTGTCAACGCAAGTTTCGGAAGTCAGATGGCGAAATGCGCTAAGGACAATGCCGGAAAGATGCTCACGGGAATCAAGGTGAAGCCGGGATGCAAACCGGGCGGCAAGAAGTGCCCGGATGTTTGACCACGCGCGGTCATCGCGGCACAAGTGCCGGAAGGTTGGATGCTGGGCGAGTGCGTCGCGCGGGCGAGCCTGGACTTACGCCTGCGGGTGAATTCAAAGTGTTTCTCTTCGACAAGGTTAGGATTGCCTATGCTTAGCAGAGACGAGCATGAAACGTTAATTGCGAAACTAGATACGGAGTTGACGGCCCTGTACCGTAAGAAATGTTACGGGGCGGGAGTAGACCGATCTATTCTTCATCCTCCTGCGACACCCAAGGAGGTCTCCGCATTTGAGCGGAAAAGCGGGATTCGTTTGCCGCCTTCCTACAAGGACTTTCTCCGACTGCACAACGGCTGGGAGCACTTCTGGTTCGATATGACCCTCATCGGAGTTGGCGGCGAACACACCGCGGGCGTTCTCGCGAAGGTCAAGGAGACCGTCGAGTACCAGAAGGGTCGCCTGACGAGCAAGCTCGGAGAATTAACGAACGGGGCGGTCCAAAAATGGGAGCGACAAAAGCGTAGCAACCTCTACCTCGCCGACCATTGGTGTTTCGCCACGAGCTTCGCTGGCGAGTTCTTCGTTTTCGATCGGCGCACCTTGGGTCCGGACGGGGAAATGGAAGTGGTCTTTTGGAACATCGGCTCGGGCGCGGACGACGATGAGCGGTACAACAATTTCGCCGATTTCCTCGAGAAAACCGCCGAGCGAGTGGAAGCCGAGTATAACAAGGCGATGAAATCCAAGGCCAAGAAAAAGAAATGATCGACGGAACCAGACGCCCATGAGTGCCACTCCAAGCCCAGTTACGCCACAACCAGCCTCCGCTTCGCAGGCGATCGGCGCTCGCATGGTCGGTGAAGATCTGTCCAACCGTGACTTCAGTCGGCAGAACCTGTCCGGGGCCGAACTTGCGAATGTGGTTTTCGCCCATGCCATTCTCACAGAGGCGCAACTAACCGAGGCCGACCTGCGCGAGGCCGTTCTGCGTCAGGCGAAACTAGGGGGCGCGATTCTACGCGGCGCTGTACTCACCCAGGCCGACATGCGTCTGGCGTTCGCGGACAGCGCCGACTTTAGCGAATGCGATTTAAGTCGCGCCGACGCCCGTGGCGCGTCGATGCGAAATACCGTTCTCCCGACCTGCGAGATGTCGGGATGTCTCCTCGCCAATGCGGACCTCACCGCCGCCAATCTCGAAGGCTCCAACCTTGCGGGCGCGAATCTGGCGCGGGCCAAGCTGGTCGGGGCCAATCTCACCGGGGCGAACCTGACCGGCGCGAACTTGACGGAGGCGGATTTCACCGACGCGATCCTCTACGCCGCCGATCTGACCAAAGTCACCGCGCCGGGGGCGATCTTTCGTGGCGCTAGGCTGGAGGGCATGCAGGCACGGTTATCGGATTTTTCGGACTGCGATTTCTCGGGGGCAAAAGCTTCCAAGGTGAATCTGGAACGCGCCGCCCTGACCAATGCCAAGCTCGTGGGGATCATCGCCGACGACGCCTTTCTGGAATTCGCCGATCTGCGCAACGCGGTGTTGGAGAATGCGAATTTCGTTCGTGCCATCCTCGTCGGCGCGGCCCTTGCCGGGGCAAAGGCGAGTCACTGCGATTTCACGGAAACCGATTTCTATTGGGCGGAGATCGAGGGTTTCGATCTGGGCGCGACCTGCATAACGAAGGGGTCGCGATTTCCGGAGAAGGTTGAGGTCGCCTATGGCCCGCGAGGCGTGACCGCGCCGGTGGTGACCCCGATCCCGCTCTATCGTCAGGCCGCAACGCCAGAGGAACGTCGCAAGCTTCTCGAGGCAGCGTTGGAGATCCTCACCGAGAAGGAACACGTACTGCCCGGGCAAACGTAGGTCGCCGTGGGCCAGTATGGTTTGGCGCATGAACGTTTCCAACAGTACGCCCTATTCCGTCGCCACCATGCTCTGGGAGGATCCCACGGGGCAGGCGACGCTCACGGTCATCGTCAAGGGTACGTTCGAGATCGACGCCCTCGGCGGTGCGGCGCGACTGGCCTCGAAGCAGCTCGAGGTGCTGACGACCGACGAGGCCTACGGCAACGGTCATGGCCGGTCGGTCCGTTTCGAGTCGGACATGGCTCCGTTCAAGCCCAAGGCCGACATCGTGCTGGTGGGACGAGCCCACGCCCCCTACTCCCGCCCGGTCACGGAGTTGGATGTCACCCTGAAGGTAGGCCGACTCACCAAGACCCTCCGTGTTTTCGGAGACCGCAAGTGGAGCTTCCCGTCGAAGCTCGCGTTGATTCCAGAAGTGGTCGGGCCCGTACCTTTTGAGACCATGGAACTGACCTACGAACGGGCGTTCGGCGGCATCAATGACGAATCTGCGCATTTTTCTGCGGAGAACCCCGTCGGTTGCGGACTGATCGGCAAAAAGATGCAGGCCGCCGTTCACGGTCGCCCCTTGCCCAACGTAGAAGATCCCACCAACCTGATTCGGTCCTGGGATTCGCGGCCTCGCCCCGTGGGGCTCGGTTTCTACGGTCGCGGGTGGATCCCACGGGTGCGCTTCGCGGGCACGTATGACGAGGCGTTCCAGAAGCAGCGCGACCGGGCGCTCCCCGCCGACTTTTCCTGCCATTTCTTCAACGCCGCGCACCCCGACCTACAAGTCGAGGGCTATCTCCAGGGCGACGAGGAAGTCGAGCTTCGTCACCTCACCCCGGAACCCCACGTGCGTTTCCAACTCCCGGGAATCAGGCCTAGGATCGTGGTCACGAAATGGACATCCCCGCCGGATGAATGGGTAGAACAGAACACAAGCGAGGATCGTGTAGTCGGCATCGACGACGTCCCGACGACGGACGAGCCTGTGCCGGCCGTCTTGGATACACTTGTGCTGGTCCCCGACGATCGGATAGTCTACGAGGTTTTTCGCGGAGTCTGCCGGCTCGGGAGCCTGGACTCGCTGGAGGTAGCCCGGATTACGGTGACTGACTGAGCGCCCCGGGCAGCAGCCCATTCCGGTTAGTCAGCTGAGGAGACGAGTATGTCGCAGGGTGATCTTGACGGGCTCACCGGCGCCTTTGCGGACAAGGTGCGGAACGTGCTTACGTGTTTGCAGGGCAAGGGTTGGAGGCCGAGGGTCGCTTCGGGGCTCCGATCCCGCGAGGAACAGGCGGAGAAGGTGCGGCTGGGCTACTCGCAAACCATGGACAGCCGTCACCTGACCGGCAACGCCGCGGACATCATCGACCGTGGCCTGGCCTGGACTATCGGAAAGGACCATCAGTACTGGAAGGACCTTTCCACCTGCGCCAAGGCCGAAGACCTCACCTGGGGCGGCGACTGGTCCATGGCCGACGTCGCCCATGTGGAGTTGAAATAGCGGCAAGACCGCGAATCCCTGAGGCGAAGAGGCGTCCGCGCGGAGGCACCCTGTGTCGTTGACGATCACGATTACGCTCAATGAGGCGACGTACCACGACGTGCCGCAGGCCGAGGTCGAGGAGAAGGCCCGCTCGGTGGGGCATCCCGACGCGGCCCAGGCCATTGCCATCACCATCCCCCGCATTCGCAACACCACGACGGAGCTGAGCTTCGAACAACGTCGTGCCCCCGGCGGCGGAGTCGAATTCCGGTTTGAAAAGGGCACGCTCCCGCTTACCCTGATTCAGAACGTCTATTTCTCGTCATCCCTCAACGATTGCGAGCGGCGCATCTGGCGCGTTCACGAAGACCTTCACGTCCACGACAACCGCGGCGTGATGGGGCAGATGGAGGCAGCCCTGCGGGCCGACCCGCAGTTCAAGGAAATCCTGATTGACCGTCCGTGGTATCCCAGAGACCAGTTTGGGGCCGTCCAGGGCCGCATCAACGGGCGCATCGGTGCGATCTTTCTCGCTCGGACCGCCGATGCCGTGCAATTGCGCGACACGGCTACCGAGTATCAAAGTGTATGGCGGCGCGCGGCGGCCTGCCGTCCGACTGGGAATCCCTGATGAAACGAGGGACCTCGGATGGCCGGTGACAACCTCGAAGGCCTATGCGAAGAGTTCCATCACAAGGTCCACTTCGTTTTGGATTGCCTTCGCGGCAAGGGTTGGCAGCCGCGAGTGGCCCATTCCGGAAAACTACGCTATGCTGGGCAGCTTCGAGTGTAGGATCGTCCGTGGCAGTTCCACGGCGATCCGCGCCTGCGCCGCGTGCGTTCGCCGCTGCACCAAGGTCATGGACCGCGTTCGGGCGTCAGTTCCCAACAGTTTTGGAGGTCGGTGATGGCGGATGAAGCGTCAGGCGCAATTTGGTCCAAACCTGTTTTCCGTTTCCTCGCGGTCGCGGATTTCTGTGGAACGGGTTCGCCGCCCGATGGCTGGCCGCTGCGGATCGAAAAAACGACCTTCGAGGAGGTCCTCGCCCGGTTCGCCCCCGGCGTTCAGCTATCGGCGCCGGACTGTTTGACCGGCGGGCGAAAGCCGTTGGACTTCCCTCTTTCGTTCCGCACAATGGCCGACTTCCAACCCCTGCCGATTCTCGAACGAGCCGAGGCCACGCGACCGTACCTCGCCGCCTGCCGCGTCCTTCGTTCCGTCGCCCGTCGGGAAGCGAGCGTCGCGGACGCCTTGGCGCGGCTGCGTAACGAGCAGGTCGGCGGGGCGCTGCTCCAAACCATCGAAGGCGAATTGAAAAAGAGTGTCGCCGACTCGTCACCCGGGAAAGGACCATCGGCCGGCGGCGGCGACGTCCTCGCATCGGTGGGCATGGCCGGCGCACCCGCCGACGCCTCCGGCGGACTGCTTCAGTCGCTCCTTGCGGACCTTGATATCCCTCAACACGCGGTTTCCGATCGCACCGAGAGCGCCGCCGCCGCGCGACTCCTTGGTGATTTGTGCGATCGCCTGCACCGTCAGCTTGACGCCATTTTGCACGCCCCGGCGTTCCAATCGCTGGAAAGCGCGTGGCGGGGATTGCAGTTGCTCGTCACGCGCACCGATTTCCAGAACTGTCCGATCGAACTTTGGGTTTGTCCGTCGAATCGGGACGACCTGCCCGCGGCCATGACCCAGGGGTTCACCACGCTGCGCCAAACCGCCAGCGATGAGGGTTTGGTCGCCGCCCTGGTCGACTTTTCGTTTGACCAGTCCGCCGAGGACATCGGCTTCCTGGCTCTGCTCTCCGCCCTGGGCGAGGATTATTACTGCCTCGTCGCGGCCCAGGCCTCGGCCAACCTTCTCGGCGGCGCTTCCCAGGAGTATGCCGACCTGCCCGCATCCCTGCGCCAACGCTTCGACGCCCCCGACCTGATCGCCTGGCGGGAGTTCTGCCGCTCGGACGCTGCCAGCCACTTGGCACTGGTCGTCCCGGAGGTCTTGGGCCGCGGGGCCTATGGACCCAAAACCACCCCCGTGGCGGACATCGCCTACCAGGAGAAGAACGGCGCCTTGTGGGTCCGCGGAGTGTGGGCCCTGGGCGCGGGACTCGTACAAAGCATCTCCAAGACCGGCTGGTGCCTCTCGTTCACCGGTCAACCGCAGGGACGCGTCGACGGTCTGCCAACCACCGGGCGGACGGTCGGAAGTCGTACCGTCCACTCCGCGGCTCGCGCCGTCTGGACCGACGAACAGCGAACCGAATTGGCCCGTGCCGGATTGGTCGTGCTGGAGGGACAGCCCAATCAGACCCATGTGACGATCGTCTCCGCCCCGACTTTGTACGAACCCGCCGCGCAGCCCAACGCCGAAGCCACTCGCGAAGCACGGCTCTACGCAACGGTCCCCTTTCGGCTCTTCGGCAACCTCCTGGCCCAACGGCTTCGGAATGTGCAGGGAACCCTCACGCCCGCCATGACGCCGGAGGACAGCGCTCAAAGGGTCGGCGAGGCGATCGCTTCTTTGTTCGAGCGCCCCGATGGCGTGCGCGTCGCCGTCCAGTCGCCCCAAGCCGCCGGGCAGCGACCGAGCCTAGCCATCTCCGTCCGCCCCCCTTTCGCGATCCTCGGCCGCGAACCGGAACTCGACTTGTCGTTTGAACTGCCGGGGTAACCTCGAGCGTCGGCGGTGTGGCTGCCCACAACAGTCACGCCCCTTCAATCCTGTGAATTGTGGACCACCCGCTCCAACGGTCATAATCCCCGGCGATGGACGAGGCGCTCAAACAACGACTGGCCGACTTCGCCGACTGGACGGAGGCACACATCACCGGCGACGAAAAGGGTCAAGCCCAGATTTTTCTCGATCGATTGTTTCAGGCCCTCGGGCACAAGGGATGCCTTGAGGTCGGAGGGACGCCGGAGTTTCGCGTCAGGAAAGGGCGCGACGCTGGCGGGGGCGTCGCCTTCGCCGATTACGTCTGGAAGCCCTACGTCCTCATCGAGATGAAGAAACGCGGCGAGGACCTCACGCGCCATTACCGACAAGCGCTTGATTACTGGACGCAACTCGTTCCCGGTCGGCCGCGCTACACCGTGCTGTGCAATTTCGACGAGTTCTGGGTTTATGACTTCGAGACCCAAATGGACGAACCGGTTGATCGCCTCCCGCTCACGGAACTGGCGACTCGCTACGGCCCGCTCGCTTTTCTTTTCCCGTCTCATGATCGGCCGGTCTTCGGCAACGACCAGGAAGAACTCACCAGAAAGGCCGCCGACCTCCTCGCCGTTTGCTTCAACAAGCTTATCAATCGCAAAGTCCCGCGTGACATTGCCCAGCGATTCACGCTTCAGATGCTGGTAGCGTTCTTCGCCGAGGATATCGGCTTGCTCGAAAGATATTTCGTCACTCGTCTCCTCGGAGACTGCAAATCGAAGACCGACAGCTACCACCTTCTGGGCGGACTCTTCGAGGCGATGAACTCGCCGGATCGGGCGAAAGGAGGGCGCTACAAGGGCGTTGATTACTTCAACGGCGGTCTGTTCGCCCAGCCCACACGCATAGAATTGTACGAGGACGAGCTCAACCAGCTTCGCCAAGCCGCCAAGTCCGATTGGTCCAAGGTGCGGCCTGAAATCTTCGGCACTCTCCTTGAGCATTCGCTTGAGAAGGAAGAGCGCCATGCGTACGGCGGGCACTTCACTCATCCCACGGACATCATGAAGATCGTAGGGCCCACGATTGTCGAACCGTGGCGTAGCCTCATTGAAAACGCCACCACCCTGACCGAACTCGAAAAGCTGCGTCAGCGGATGCAAACGTACCGCGTGCTTGACCCGGCCTGCGGATCAGGAAATTTCCTGTACATCGCCTACCGCGAGCTGAAACGGGTTGAGGCGCGACTTTTCGAACGAATTGATGAACGCAAGAAGGTTGAGAAAGGCCAACGGCAGATCGGCTTTGTCACGGCCGCGCAGTTCTTCGGCATGGACATTAACCCCTTCGCCGTGGAAATCGCCAAGGTCACCATGATGGTTGCCCGTAAGCTGGCCATCGATGAGCTGCACGTCCATGAACCCCCTTTGCCGTTAGACAACTTGGACGACAATTTCGTTGCTGGCGATGCACTCATCACCCCGTTTCGAAACGGAGAGCCGTTTCCGACGATGCTGTTCACGGAACTCGACGAAGACCCTTGGGCCGTCGGTCGCATTGTTCCCGCGGTATGGCCCAAGGCCGACGTCATCATTGGAAACCCGCCTTTTCTCGGCGCCAAACGGCTGAAACCTGAGCGCGGGGCGGATTATGTGAACGCGGTGCGTCGGACGTTTCCTGATGTTCCCGGGATGGCCGACTACTGCGTGTATTGGCTCCGTTTGGCCCACGATCACTTGCCCACATGCACTGCCGATGATCCCATCGTGGGTCGGGCAGGTCTGGTTGGGACGCAGAACATCCGTAACAACAAGTCGCGCGAAGGCGGGCTCGACCACATCGTCAAGACAGGGACGATCGTCGAGGCCGTTGAAAATCAACCCTGGTCCGGCGAGGCGAATGTTCACGTTTCGATCGTCAACTGGGTCAAGACGAAGAACCGGAAACTTCTGCCCAAAAAGCGCCGCCTTTGGCACAAGGTTGATCCGCCGCTCGAACGAGCCCGAATCGGCAAGCGCGGGGAAGGCCCGGCCGCGAAGGAGTACGAACTCGCGGCGCGCGAGTGCGGGTCTATCAACTCCGCGTTGTCGGATCAGGTGACCGTCTCTCTTTCATCCGAGCTCAGATGCAACATGACCCCACAGTGTTGCTTCCAAGGCGTTGTCACCGGGTATCCGGGGTTCGTAACGTCCCTTGCCCAACGCGAAAAGTGGTTGAAGAAGAAAAGGACCTATTCGGAGGTCGTCAGGCCGTATCTCATCGGGCGCGATCTCGTTTCGGGGGACGGACGGCCTTCGCGTGCCGTGATCGACTTCGGAAGCCTGACGATTCTTGACGCTGCTGGATTCGATCTGGCGTTCAAGCAGGTACAGCAAGAGGTGCTTCCTGCGGTCAGCGAAACCCACAGGCGCGTCGGCGGGGGCGACATGGAAAAAGCGAGACGGGACCACCTCGACCGTTGGTGGCAGTTTTGGAACGTCCGGGTCGCGATGCGTAAGTCCATTGCCAAGATCAAGCGGTTTATCGTCTGCTCGCGCGTAACGAAGAGACCCGTTTTTTGTTTCATCCATTCTGCCATTGTTCCGGACAACGCGCTGCAGGCGTTTGCATTCGACGACGATTATAGCTTTGGGGTTTTGCAATCAAACGCGCACTGGCAGTGGTTTGTAGCGAAGTGCTCAAAACTAAAATCGGATTTCAGGTATGGGGAAGGTGTGTGGAATACGTTCCCCTGGCCGCAGAGGCCGACGGCGAAGCGAGTTCGTGCTGTCGCCGAAGCAGGGCGGGAGGTTCGGCGGGTGCGAGCAAAGGCGCTGAGCAAGATCGAGGGCGGGTTGCGGGCCGTTTACCGGAACCTCGAGATCCTCGGTGGAAACCCGCTCAAGGACGCCCACGCCACCCTCGACGCCGCAGTTCTTGACTCCTACAGTTTTTCACAGGACGGCGACCTATTGACGCAACTGCTGGACCTGAACCTGGACGTGGCCAGGCGCATCGAGCGCGGCGATCCCGTGACCGCGCCCGGCGTACCGGAGGAGTATCCGAATCGGAGAGACTTGGTGTCCGAGGATTGCATAACGCCCTAGATTTTTACCTGGAGGTGTCGATGTCACGCAAGACGGGAACGCAAACACCAAAGACTGTGAAGGCTTGGAAGAATCTCGATATTCTTTGGAACAAACTAGTGCCCGAGCGCCTTGGAACGGGATGCGGGGTTCTCTTAATTGGTCCCTATGTGCAGGGTGAGGAAAAAGCATTATCGCTTGCCAATGAGAAATCGGGCAACGTGCTCGTGGTGCGTCCTGAGGATGCCCGGCCCGATTCTCTGGTTAATCTGACTAAGGAATGGCTGGGGCGAAAGAGCACGCTCTTTGAGAAATTGGAACCACCGGTCCTTGTAACTCTCGAGCTCGATCGGCATGGCGATCGCGTGCATGGGTTTCTGAAACACGACATGGAGACCGCGCACAAGACTTGGCTTTGCATCGCAACCTGTGAAGATGTCCGCTCAATTCCCGGCTGGTGCAGCAGTATGTTCCTTCAGGTGCGGGGGCTATACAGGTCTCCGAACAAGAGAAAGTCACGAATTGTCGATTGAGCGCGGAGAGTGCGTGATCGCCCCCGGCGTGCCTCCCGATTGCCCCAACCCGCGTGAGTTCCTCACCGGCGACTGTATCCGCCCCTGATCGAAGCGCCGCGCTTCGATTCGCAGCAGTGCGCGCCCCGCGGAGCGCCCGTCACGCAATCGAATCGAGAACCGCCCACCTCCGGTAGGAGCGCAGATTGCCCGCCGCTTTGCGGGCGCTGTCGGACGTGCGAAGACCGCCTAAACGGCAGCGTCCGGGACCGATGCCTCCGCTTCCATCGACTGCCCTTGCAAGGGGGCCGGGGGTCATGCTAGGGTACGATCCTTGGCGCGGGACGGTGCGGGTGGATTCGCGGTCGATTGCAGCGTCCCTTGCAAAAATAGGCGTTTTTAGCTAAGGCGTGCGTCGCGGTCGGTCGTCGTGGGCCGCTACGCTGGGCGTGCCGCTCAGTCGGTCGTCAGATACCCTGAACAGTCGGCGACGATGGTCTCTTTTGCGAGGTGAATTCACCGTGAAAAGTGTCTCAAACTCAGTTCTTTCGTTGTTTCTCATCGGCGTCATGGCTTTGCTAGTGAGCGGAGGCTCGGCCTACGGCAGCGAGGCCGATTTGGCCATCCCCGACCTGCACGCAGGGACGTTCAACATCTTCGGGGGGACGATCACGGCTTGGAACCTTCTGTTCTACGGCGCGTTGGTCATCACCGGAACGCTGGGCATCAGTCTGTACTTGCGCTCGCAGATTCGCAAACTGCCCGCACACAGCTCGATGCTCAACGTCGCCGAGGTCATCTTCCAAACCTGCAAGACCTATCT
>CAZYEX010000039.1:0-1686 GCA_964646605.1 uncultured Phycisphaera sp.
GCTTCAACTTTGTGTCGTGGTGGGTTGTTTGATCGGCGGCGGCAAATGCTGCGGCGTCCCGGAAGAATGAATAGTCAGAAACGCTCGGCCGGCGGCGCCGCTCGATGTTCGTTTGCACGGTCATCGATCCCGTCCAACCAAGCACGTCCAAGATCGGCTCGATGATACGGTGCTGGGTCTGCGCCTCGTTCAGCGCGGTGGGGTTCGCCACGTTGGCGAAAATTGCAACAATTGCGGCCTGTGACAAGGCGACCTCGGCATCGCCTAGGCCCTTCCAGACCGGCGATTCCCTTATCCCCTCGACTAGAAAGTCTTCGGTGAAAAGCGTTCCCGCGCCCATGAAGCCATACGCCCGCGCTGGCCAGTATAGCTAGAACCGGTAGCACAGACCTCGGTTTCGGGCGACAGTTGGCGCCAAGCTATGCTCGGCGCTTCCGACTTTTGATGGAAATGACTTTGGCGCTCGGTCTGCCGCCGAACGCAGCTTGCACCGATCGGGAAATCTTTTCGGCTGCTTTCTTTACCGGATCGTCGGCCAAATGGGCATAACGGCTGGTCGTCTTGGTATCGGCATGGCCGAGGATGGCGCCAATGATCGGCAGCGCTTCGCCGCGCGCCAGACCGACCGACGCAAAGCTATGTCTAAGGTCGTGTAGCCGCAGTTTCGGAAAGCCGGTGGCGGTGCGCACTTTCTGCCAGACCCGCTCGACGCCTTGGAAGCGGCCAAGGTAGCGGTGCAGGGCGTAGGCATCGACACGCTGATCGTCTGCGGCTCCGCTTTCGACCCGCACGTCGCCGAAGAGGCGAAGCGCTACGGCAAGCTGACTGTGCTGCCCGCCAAGATGAATCCCGACCTGGCGATGGGCGACGAACTGCTCAAAAAGACCGGCGCGGGCAACCTGTTCATGGTCTTCGGCGAGCCGGACGTGGAGATCAGGAAGCAGAAGGACGGCCAGATCGTCGCCGAGATCAAGGGCGTCGATGTCTACGACCCGACCACCGGACAGGTTCGCAACGCCTCCACCGACGACATTGCCTGCTGGTTCATCGATACCGACTACAATGGCGAAAGTTTCTTCGTGCGGCACGCCTGCTTCACCGGAGCCGAAGAACCCTACGACAAACTAAAACGTGCCGTGCGTGCCGAAATTGATGAAGCCCTCTGGAGCAGCCTCTACAGCACGGTGAGCCGGCCATTCGCCAAGACCCAATCGGGCAAGATCGCCGTAAAGGTCATCAACCACTACGGCGACGAGGTGCTGAAGGTCTTTGAAATATGAAAATGCGGGAAGGGACTGACCCCGGTCCCGCTCCAGCTTCTTACGCCTTCTTGAACAGCGGGATCACATCCGCCCCGGTTTTGATCTTGTCGAGATAGTCCGCCCATTGTTGCATCATCTTTTGCCGCTCGGGCAGGTGCGCCGTGCGGTTGTAAGCGCGCCCATTCGGATCGCGCACGGCATGGGCAAGCTGGTGTTCGATGTAGTCGGGGCGCACCCCTAACACCTCATCAAGAATCGTCCGCGCCGCAGCCCGGAAGCCGTGCCCGCTCATTTCATCCTTGCCAATGCCCATGCGCCGCATGGCCGCGAGAATGGCGTTAGCGCTCATGGGACGCGCCAAGCTGCGCGCGCTGGGGAAGACAAACCGCCCGCGGCCGGTGAGCGGTTGCAGTTCGCGCAGGAT
>CAZYEX010000040.1:0-1525 GCA_964646605.1 uncultured Phycisphaera sp.
CAATGAACAACGGGAACGCCGCGATACCCGGAATTAGAGTAACAAATTTGAGCTCCCGAACCGTCCCGCCAAAAAAGGGGAGGGCAAATCCAGCTAAGTAGGAACGCAGATTGATTCATCCATATTTCGATTTCCAGACGACCTTGGTACTGGCGGCGGAGCCGCCGGGAGGTCGCCATGGGATACGGCATCAAGTTGACGGATGGGCAACGGGACGAACTCGATCATCTGCGGTTCAGAACCCCTTCGGCGGATGTCTACCGCAACTGTTTGATCATCTTGTTCTCCGATTCGCACGACACCATCGCCACGATTGCTCGGCGGCTGGGTTGCGGCACGGATACCGTCAAACGGGTGCGGCGGTCGTACCGCCAAATGGGCGCTGCCGGCTTGCATCCCGTCAAACCACCGGGGCGCACCAGTCGGGCGACGCCTCAGTTCATTGCGGAGATGAAGCGCGCCGTGGCGGTCAACCCCTTGACCTTGGGCTACGGCTTCTCGACCTGGTCGAGCGTCCGTCTGGGCGCGCATCTGGCCAAGGTCACGGGTATTCGCTTCGGCGACGATCAACTGCGTCGCCTGCTGCACCGCGAAGGGTTTTCGATTCATCGGCCCAAGCACACCCTCAAAGGCAAACGCGACGAAGCCGCCTACGAGAAGGCCAAGAAACAGCTTGCCCGCCTGAAAAAAAAGCGCTGAAAGACGACGCGCCCAAAGCCTTGGTCTTCCAGGACGAGGTCGAGATTCATCGTCATCCAACGCTCACCCGCCTGTGGGCGCCGGTCGGTGTCCAACCGCAAGTTCCCGCGCCGGGCAAGAACGAAAAGAAGGTCGTCTACGGCGGCGTGGACTTCGCCAGCGGACGGATCACCTACACCGTGGCCGACAAAAAGAGCGGAACGCAGTTCCTCGTCTTCCTGGTCGCTCTGGTGAGTGCCTATGCCGGGCGAAAAATCCGTCTGGTCTGCGACAACGGTCGGTTTCATCATACCCAGGCGGTTTACACGTGGTTGAAAGCCAATCGGGATCACATCGAAGTCTTCTGGCTGCCGCCCTACTGCCCGAGCCTGAACCTGATTGAACGGTTGTGGGGACATCTCAAGCGGACGGTGCTGGCCAACGTCCTCTTCCTAACGATGGATGATCTGCTGGCGGCCTTCCGCCAGGGAGTCTCCCGGATCAACGGCCACCGCCACCGCATGGGATTCATGTTCGATCATGACGACGTTCGCCAAAAGAAGGCAGCATGAAAGATTCTGCGTTCCTACTTAGCATGGTGGAACTGCTGTTGGCTTGCGAGATCGCTCCGGCGATTGTCGCCGTGTTGCCGATGAACGTTGAGAACTTGAAAACTGGATTGCTGCTCCCCATGATGCCAAGGGCCCCGCCAAAGCCGGGCGATTGATTCCCGGTAAAGAGGCAGCGATCGAAGGTGGGGGCGGCGGTGTTATCGATCATGAGCGCTCCGGCACCGATGGCCACATTGCTCTCGAAGCGGCAGGAGCGAACCGTCGGATCGCCGTTG
>CAZYEX010000041.1:0-6289 GCA_964646605.1 uncultured Phycisphaera sp.
ATCGCACCGCCCAAACCACCCCCTCCACAAAACGCATGTCCCGTGCCGAACAGTATTGGGCGACGATGGTACTGGGGGACGCAGGGAAGCAGTGATCCGAGCCCGGAACGCGAGCGACGGGACCGTCCCAGCCGCGAGCGCGAGCAAGCGGCCAATCGGAGCATGGGACGCCGTCAGCGGTGTCGGTCGAACGCAGACAGCGGACAGCAGACAACAAGAAGCGGACGGCGGATAGCGGTCCGCCGCCCGCGATAGCGTAATCCTCGCGCCGGGCCTACTTGATGTGACATTGCAGACAGAGATAGCTCTCTTGCAGGGGCACCCGCAGGAAGTTGCCCAGTCCGTTGTTGTGGACGTTGTGGCAGGAGGTGCACTCGACGCGTTCGATGCTGTTGATCTCCACCAGGCGTACGCCGGGACCCCCGCCGATCCCGGGAGCGAACGTGCTGGGGTCGCGAAACTCCGCGGGCAGTGCCGAGGGATACTGGATGCCGATGGGATGGTCGTTGGAAAGATCCGTTCCCAGCTTCGCCCGGCCGGTCATGACGATCCCCGTCCCGCCGTTGCCGCCGTAATTGTCGATGGCCGTGACGCCATCATGGCAGCTCAGGCAGAGTTTGCTGGGACCCTCGGGTTGGCCTGCGGTGCTCTTGTACATGACGAACGTCTGCGTCGTCTCCGCGTGGTTCCACAGGACCCCTTGGTCGCCCGAGACCAACGCATTGTGCGGCGTATGGCAGGGCAGGCAGACCTGATTGCCCGGGATGCTGATCCCTGGATAGTTGTTGAGATTGTGCGGCGTGTTCACGATGCTGACCGACGGGTAGCTGGAGGAATCGCCGGGCACGATCTGACTGGCCGCCACGCCGATCAACACCAACACGCCCGCCAACGCGAATAGCCAAGTCGACCGTTTCATCGTCCGTCTCCTTCCATTTCCCAGGGGTGCCTTCACCGGCACCGAGTCTGACCTCCGCACCGCTTCCCCATCCCCACTTCCGCGGCTGCGTCCTCGCCGGCCGATCTCGACTTCGCCAGCGGTCGACAGATCACCCTGCACGCCGCGTGCCGAAGGTCAGACCCGCTCAAGCCAACGCCCTCCTGGCGGTGTCTTGCTCGCGCGTAAGTGCCGACATAATCAGGGGTTAGGCAACAGCGCTCCGTTCGTGGAACCCACCAAGCTACCGTCGCCGATCATCAGCCATTCTCAGTTTTGAGAAGCCGTGGCAAGGCCTTCCGCGCGGTGAGAACCGGCCTGAGGGCAAGGCCGCGCAAGGGGTGGTCGAAGGACAGGGTGAAGAGTGATACCGCAGCGATTCCCGCGCCGTGCGACGCGCGGTCTGGCGTCACCATAAGCGGTGCCGCCACAGTCTTAGGGGAGGGCCATTCCTAGGTATGGCTCGTATTCGCCGTTGCCGGCCAGAAGATCGGCGAGTTCCAGCAGGTCGGCGCCGGTGATCGACCTTGTGCGGTCGATGTCCGTCGAGTGTTCGGGTCCTAGGGCCCTACTGCCCTTCAGCATCGTAGCAAGCGACGCCAAATCGGCTCCGTCGCTTACCCCGTCGCCGGTCACGTCGCCGGGCAGAAAACCGATTCGAACGGAGGTTGCGCTAGCGGTGTGCGTAATGGTCGTCCAGGCCTTGGGTTCGATCATGGCATCGAGACCAACCCTGAGCACCGGGGAGCTTACTTGCACCACCGTCGCCACCGAGGGCGGCACGGAAAACCCGCCGTCCTGTGAAACGGTAAAGTCCTCGGGCCCGGGGTCAAAGGTAATGCGGCCAAAAGTGATATCCACCGAATTCCACCCGTAGACGTTGCTTCCGTCGGCGTCGGTAGGCTTCCGGGCGTCGATCGCTCCGTCGTCGGGGTCGCCGGATAGCACGACGTCGAAGAATTCTTCGGCTAGGATGAGCGCATTGTAGGCGTTGATTCGCCCAAAGCCGTATTGGTTGTCCCAACCCACGGGCCCTTTGTCGTCTGCAGATTCGGTCAGGATCGACTCAAGGTGTGTGTTGGTTAATCCCGGGGCATAGGACTTGATCAATGCGGCCAATCCCGTGACGTGCGGTGTCGCCATCGAGGTGCCCACGGAGTAAACGTAGCTGTTGGAAACCCAAGTGGAGTAAATGTCGTCGCCCGGAGCGGCCACATCGATTTCATTGCCGTAATTACTCTCCCACGAGGGAGCGCTGGTCGTCGCGGTCGTGGCCCGAACGTCCGCACGGGTCGTCCCGCTCACCCCCATGCAGCCCAGCAGCTTGGCCGGATAGGCGACGACGCCTACCCCACCCCCGTGGTTGTTTCCGGCGGCGCCGATGAGAAGCATCCCCCTGTCGAAGCCATAGTTAACCGCGTTGTTCAGAAGGACGCTTTCGTTCAAGGTCAGCCCGTAGTACTGCAAGCTCATGTTGGCGACGTGCGCGCCGTGATCTGCAGCGTAGCGGATTCCGTCGGCCAGCGCCGAGGCGTAACCGTTGCACGGTTGACTGGTCAGGAGCACCCGGACGGGCATGATGTAGGCACCCCAGTTGACTCCCGCGACTCCCACTCCGTTGTTGCCCGCCGCCGCCGCGATACCCGCCACATGCGTGCCGTGCGGACAATTGTCCGTGGTCAAGGTGGGAAACAATGGGTCAGCCGTGTTTTTTCCTTGGACCATCCGCCCGTTGGGATAGGGCGCGGCGTTGGTTCCATATTCGACGTGCGAGTTCACCCCGCTGTCGATGATGGCAATCGTGACCGAGCCAAGATCGCCCGTGTGGACGGCCCAGGCTTCCGGAGCGTCAATGTCGGCATCCGCCACTCCGCCCGACTGCCCGGTGTTGTGCATGGCCCATTGGACGCCGAAGAACGGATCGCTCGGGATTTCGCCCGCCACCCCGCCGATAGAGTCCACGGTGGCCAAATCGACATCGTCGCGCAGCCCGGCGAACGCCCTGGCCATGGCCGGAGTGTCGGAACCGAACGGGGCTTCGACGATGTAGGTTCGGTCCAAACCGTACCTCGATGCAAGCTGCGGATCGCTGAACTCGTCCGAAAATGCGGGCCGAATCCGACCCACCCGCCATTGAGCGGTCGTCGCACGGAACTCGCCGGTCAACGCCTCGGATGGATCGGCATGGCGACCGTGACGTCGAATCCGTTCCTGCATCGCCGGCTTTCGGAACGCCGGGTCGCTTAAACGAATCACGATTTGAGACGAGCTGTGACCGCCGAAAACATCGGCCAACCGCCCGGGAGGTCCGGTTTCAGCATGGACCGGCGGCTCGGCGCCCGCCCGGATTCCAAGCAGCGCCACGAGGAGTCCGACGTAAAGAAACAGTTTCCTAGCTAGGCTGGGCACGCACCCCTCCCCATTTCGGCGTGCGGAGGTTCCCTGACCGCCAGCCACGCCCCGACCCCGGTGAGCGATCATAGGGGGTCAGGCCGCTCCGATCAAACCGGCGACCGATAAAGGCAGGGGCGACCGTCCGGTCTACGGGCCGGGGAAGAGGAGGGAGAAGCCCGCGAAGTCGGTGAGGTCGATCGCCGAGTTTCCGTCCGCATCCAGTGCAAGGCAGGCGCCCGCGACGGGCTCGACGCCGAAGCAGTTTTGGAAGGAAGCGAAGTCGGAAAGGGTCGCCTGGCCGTCGCCGTCGATGTCGCCGGGGGCGAAGGTGAATTCGATGGACTGTTCGATCGCGCCGTCGTTGAAGGTGAAGCGCGTCGTGGCGTTGTAGGGGATGGGCCGGTTGAGGACGATCTCGACCGTCTCCGGCGGGCCGTTGTCCAAACGGCGTGTAGCGACAACTGCCGGAGGCGGCGGAAGTTCAAAGTTCGAAGTTCGAAGTTCAAAAAACCCACCCTTCGTGGCTTCGTGGCTCCGTGGCTTCGTGGTTGTAACTTCAACGGTAATCTCGTCGATGTACACGTAGTTGGGCTGATCAAAGGTGACGGTGAAGCGGTCCAAGGCCCGGTGCGCCCGAGCGTCCACGAATCCCGCTGGCGGGTCCGACGAAACAATCTCCTCGCCGTACGCGATCGTGCCGTAACGAACGAAGTCCCACTCGTTGATGGTGGGGTAGTACTCCGGTCCGCATCCGCCGTCGCCGCCGAACTGCACATAGGCCCCGAAGATCGCCGTGTCGTCGAAAGCCTCGCGGAAGACCAAGCCATCTACGGACATGCGGTAGTGGATTCCGTCCAGACTCTCGAAGCGGTAGGTGTGGAAGTCGCTCATGGTTAACCCGCGAACGACGTCATCTCCGCTAAATGAGACGATGGCATCGCCGAACAGAAACGCATGATCGACGAAGTGCATGTAGCCAACCGTTATGCCGCCGTCGCATGTGTAGGCGAACGGTGGAAGCGGTTGCTCGGAACGATATCCCCATTCGACCCACAACGTCGGGGGCTGTGGGTCCGTTTGGCGCGCGATTCCACGGTCATATCCGTAGAGAAAGCCCGCAGCAACATTCTGGTCAACGTAAGTGACGACGAGGTGCCCGTCCTGGAGTGCCTCGCTGCACCCGCCCTCGCAGCGTCGGTTGATCACCCACCCGGCACCAGGGGCGTAGGGCAGAATTTCTCCTTCGTAGCGGTGCAGGACGTCGTCGGCTTGGGCGGCGCAGAAGGCGGACAACGCGCATGCACATAGGACCGACTGCCGTCTCACGCAAGCCCCCTTTCGGCAACACCAACCCTCCCAATTCTAGCCTGGCCCGAGGCGGAAGCAAGCACGCTAAGGTGGTGCTTTACTCAATCGCAACTGAATCCGGCAAACAAAACGAAAAAACTGAATATGCGCTTGCAGGCGAAATTGGAACAACTCACAATGCCCATCCACGGGGAACGATAATCTCGCGGCGCGATGGGTGTTCCAACGTGGAGGGGACGAAGATGCCACAGTTTCGCAAGTCGGTTTTGCTCTCCTTTGTTTTGGCTTTGTCGATCCGCGACGCCCGGGGCATCGTTCCGACGACGGCCACGCAGGCCCTGCTCGACGCGCGCCCGGGGTCGGTGGTCATGTTGCACGGCGATCGGGCACGGGCGGTGTATGGAGTAACGCTCGCTAGCGACTCCGACCCGGTGACGACGACCGACGATTTCGTGAGCGCCTTCCTAGCGGAGCGAGCCGACGCCTTCGGCGTGACTGGGGTTCAGCTCGCCCTCCGCGAGAAAATGAACATTCGCAACGACAAGTTCACGGTCTACACCTATACGCAGCGCATCGAGGGTCTGCCGGTTCACAACACGCTGGTTCGCGTCCCCGTGCTTCGAGGAGCGACCGAGAGAATCGGGTACGTGGGGATGCGGTTGGTACCGCTCCCCGCCGCGGCGCTTCCCGCCGATGTCATCGATGGGGCACAAGGGGTTGCGGTCGTTTCGCAATCGGCGACCTATGGACACCTGACGACCTTCGGAGCGCCCGAGAAGGTGATCTACGAGGACACAAACAGGACCGTCCACCGCGTCTGGCGGTTCTTCGGCTACGATGACGACGAGGCCTACCACTTCTTCGTAGACACCAACACGTCGCAGATCGTGGGGACCCAAGACGCCCGGTTGGAAGGACAGATCTCAGGCAACGTCACGGGGTTTGGCACTCCCTGTCGTCCTCCGGGCGATCCGCTGCACGCGGACTGCTGTCCGATCGACTTCCCAGAGTGCTCCAACTGTTGCCCGGCGGACAACCCCGCAACGGCGGAGAGTTGTCCGCAGTCCTTCCCCATGCAAGGAGCGCAGGTGAGCATCGTCGGCGGGGCGCAACAGTTCGCCGATGCCAACGGGGGGTACCTGTTCACCGGGCTCACCGACGGCCAACCGGTGACCATCGAGAGTCGCTTGATCGGGGAATGGGTGACCGTCGAAAACGAAGTCTATTCTGGGACCAACCTCCAAGTCTCACAGGTCGGGGTCCTGCCGGGCAGCGTGGTGAATCTGACCTTCAATTCCACGAACCCCCAGACATGTGCGACTTCACCGTCGGCGCGTCCCAGCGAGTTCAACACTTCTCAGGTCAACGCGTTTCTGGCGGTGCAGAAAACCCACGACTGGTTCGACGCGCTCCAATCCGACCCGACCCCGATCGATCGGAACTTGCTGGTTCAGGTAAACACCTGCGGCGACTTCAATGGAGAGATTTGCCAGGCGGGATACTTGAATCAGGGGACACCATACCTATTTCTTGCGAATCGGGCCGAGTCGTGGTAGGGGTTGGACATGGCTCGATTGGCGAGGGTAGTGGTTCCGGGGATTGCGCATCACGTTACGCAGCGCGGCAACCGACGTCAGCGGACCTTCTTCC
>CAZYEX010000042.1:0-36792 GCA_964646605.1 uncultured Phycisphaera sp.
GCAGACACCCGATCACTCGAACAATAGCCTCGCGGGCCTCGACACGCGCCGCGGCACGGCTGGGGGTCGTGGTTGTGCCGCCGAGGATTTCGTACAGCGCCAGGAACGATTCCTCATCGGCCTTGCCCACCACCTGATGACGGTCTCCTCCTCGTGTGGGCGCCTGCAACATACGCAAGGCGTCGAGCAGATTGCGCCGCGCGATCGTGGACAACCATGCGGCGAAAGAGCCTTCCGTGCGGTTGGTGAGCGTGCCGATGGATAGAAACGCGTCGGTATAGGTCTGCTGCATAACGTCGTCTTGGGAGAGGAGGGCTTGAAACCGAACGGGGATCTGACCGGCAAGCCCCCCGCGTATGGTGGGTCCGACGCGCTGTAGCAAGGTCGTGAGAGCGTCTTTTTCGCCGCCCACTGCCTTTGCAACCACGGGATCGAGCGAACTTCCCATCGCCATTCGTCCAAGTTGTTTCGCCGGGACCACCCAGCCCAAGCCGGCCCGAATAGCGGATTATACGAATAATCGCCGGTCTTGGGAACAACGCCCGCTCCACCCCCAGGGCGAGATAAATCCCGCCGTGGCGTGAGTAATCCCTGGACTATACGCCTATGACGGCACAGACCGAATGCGGCGAGGTCTTGGCCGCCTTCTTGGGAAGGGGCGAATCGTGTTCGAGTCGATCGAGGCAGGGCCAGCCGTGGGCGTAAAACGCGGGCCGACGCGGCCCTTATTGCCGGAGCTGTTCATGGAGGCGGAATGGACCTGGTTGGCGAGTCGCTTCGCGCTGCCCAAACGACAGGCCGAGATCGCCCGCTTGATCTGCCGCGGGGGCACCAACGAGGCCATCGCGGAGTGTCTCGGGCTTGCCCAGGCCACGGTGCGCATGCACACGGACGGCCTCTACAAGCGAGTCGGCGTACGGAGCCGCCTGGGCCTGTTGGTTCGATTCGTCGAGGCCGTGCGCTGCCCGGAAGGTGAGAGTGCGAACGGCCGAACCTAGAAGAACTTCCGTATTGCAGGCGGGAATGCGGAATTGGTACGCTCGCAAATACCCGTCGTGTCGTAGTTGGAGTTTGAAGCGCCGTGGTCGAATTCCGTTTTATACGGCAAAGGAGCATTTAAGATGAACAGTGTTTTTTTTCGAGGTACCCGATCTTCGTTTAAGTTTGCGACAATGCGGCTGCTGCTAGGCACGGGGGCGGTATGGCTGAGTACCGCCAGCGTGACCATCGCCGATCCGCCGTCAGAGGGCTCCATCGTCGGGTGGGGTTCGCAGGTCGTCGGCGTCGATCTGTCATCGGGTTTTACAAAAGTCGACGCAGGCGGGGACCACAGTCTCGGGCTCAAGACCGACGGGTCCATCGTAGCGTGGGGAAGCAACCTCAACGGTCAAACCAACGTCCCCGCGCCTAACACGGATTTCATCGCCATCTCCGGGGGCGGACGCCACAGCCTGGGGCTCAAGGGCGATGGGTCCATAGTGGCGTGGGGATACAATGACTTCGGTCAGACCAACGTCCCCGCGCCCAACACGGATTTCATCGGCATCTCCGCGGGCGGGAATCACAGCCTGGGCCTGAAGGGCGACGGGTCTATCGTAGGGTGGGGACTTAACAACCAGGGGCAACTCAACGTTCCGCCCCCCAATACCGGTTTCATCGCTATCGCCGCGGGCGGAGATTACAGCTTGGGTCTGAAGGCCGACGGGTCTATCGTGGTGTTGGGAATCAGCCACCCCAACGTCCCCGCGCCCAACACCGACTTCATCGCCGTCGCCGCAGGTGGGGGTCACAGCCTGGGTCTCAAGTCCAACGGGACAATAGTGGCGTGGGGAGACAACGGCTTCGATCAAACCAACGTCCCCGCGCCTAACACGGATTTCGTCGCCGTCGGTGCGGACCAGATCAATAGTTTGGGTCTCAAGGCCGACGGGTCTATCGTGGGCTGGGGAAGCAACCTCTACGGTCAAAACAGCGTGCCCGCGCCCAACACGGCTTTCGTGGGCGTTGCCGTCGGCGGTTACCACAATCTGGGGCTCAAGGTCGACGGCTCGATCGTCGCCTGGGGAAACAACGACTTCGTTCAGACCGGTGTCCCCGCGCCCAATAGCGGTTTCATCGCCGTCGCAGTGGGCAAGGCCGCTACCGGCACGTTGCAGCACAGTCTGGGGCTGAAGGCCGACGGATCCATCGTGGGATGGGGAAGGAACGACGTCGGTCAAACTAACGTTCCCGCGCCCAATAGCGGTTTCATCGCCGTCGCCGTGGGCGCGCTCCACAGTTTGGGTCTCAAGACCGACGGGTCAATCGTGGCGTGGGGAGACAACGGCTTCGGTGAGACAAACGTCCCCGCACCTAATGCCGATTTCATCGGCATCGCCGCGGGCGGGGAGCACAGTCTCGGTCTCAAGGCAGACGGGTCCATCGTGGGGTGGGGGCTAGACAATTTCAATCAAACCATCGTTCCCGCGCCAAACACAGGATTCGTGGGCGTCGCAGGGGGCTTGTTTTACAGCCTGGGTCTGAAGGCCGACGGGTCGATTGTGGGGTGGGGAAAAAACGACTTCGGTCAGACCAACATCCCCGCGCCCAATGCCGGATTCATCGGTATCGCCGCGGGACGGTACCACAGTCTGGGTCTCAAGGCCGACGGGTCCATCGTGGGGTGGGGAAGAAACGACTCCGGTCAAACCAACGTCCCCGCACCCAACAACGGGTTCATCGCCGTCGCCGCGGGCGGTTTTCACAGCCTGGGTCTGAAAGCCGACGGCTCGGTTGTCGCCTGGGGACGCAACGTGGAGAGCCAAATCAACGTCCACTCCTCAAATACAGGCTTCATCGCCATCGGCGCGGGTGATTATCATAGCCTGGCGATCCTCGGGGATTGCGACGGTGACGGAATACCAGACTACCAGGAAATCGCCAATTGTACTGGCGATCCGGCTTGCGGCGACTGCAATACCAACGGTATCCCCGATGGGTGCGAAGTCCTCGGCGATTGCGACAGTGACACCGTTACGGATGCCTGCGAGATCTCCAATTGCGTGGGCGATCCAGCTTGCGGCGACTGCGATAACGACGGCATTCCCAATGGTTGCGAAATCACCGATTGCGCTGGCGATCCGGCCTGCGGCGACTGCGATAGCGATGGTATCCCCAATGCTTGCGAAATCGCCGATTGCGCGGGTGTTCCGGCCTGCGATGACTGCAACAACAATGGCATTCCCGATGCTTGTGACATCGCTAATTGCGCGGGCGACCCAGCCTGCGGCGACACCAATAGCAACGGCGTTCCCGACGGGTGCGAAGTCCCCGCCCCGCCGAAAGGGCCGATCGTCGCGTGGGGAAGCAACGGCGACGGGCAAAGCAGCGTCCCCGCCCCAAACATAGACTTCATCGACGTAGACGCGGGCGCGTTTCACAGCCTGGGCCTGAAGGCCGACGGGTCGATCGTCGCCTGGGGAAACAACAACCAGGGGCAGCTCAACGTCCCGGCGCCGAATACGGATTTCATCGCCGTCGCGGCGGGCGGCGTTCACAGCCTGGGCCTGAAGGCTAACGGGTCGATTGTCGCCTGGGGATGGAACGCCCTTGGGCAACTCAACGTCCCCGCCCCGAATACGGGATTCATCGACGTGGCCGCGGGCGAGGATTGTAGTTTGGGGCTCAAGGCCGACGGGTCGATCGTGGCATGGGGACAAAACAACGTCGGGCAAGTCAACGTGCCCGCACCGAATACGAATTTCATCGCCGGTCGCGTGGGTGGATTTCACGGTCTGGGCCTGAAGAACGACGGCTCGATCGTCACGTGGGGCGACAACTTCTACGGTCAACGCAACGTTCCCGCGCCGAACACGGGCTTCACGGCCATCGCCGCGGGTGTGGATCACAGCCTGGGCTTGAAGAGTGACGGGTCGATCGCCGCGTGGGGACGCAACAACTTCGGCCAACTCAACGTGCCCTCGCCGAATACGGGTTTCATCGCCATCGCCGCTGACGGAGGCTACGGCAATAGCGGGCACAGCCTGGGCCTGAAGGCCGACGGGTCGATCGTGGCGTGGGGACGCAACAGTTCCGGGGAATCCACCGTCCCATCCCCCAATGTGGCGTTCATCGCCGTCGCTGCGGGCCTGTTTCATAGCTTGGCGATCCGAAACAGCGACTGCAACGGCAACGGAATACTCGACGCGCAGGACATCACGCTTGGCACAAGCCTGGATGTCAACGGCAACGGCATTCCCGACGAATGCGAAATCACGCCGCCGCCCGAGATTGTCCCCGATCCCGCGGGCAACAGAACGCGGTATGTTTCTTTCAGCGTTCCGCCGCCGGTGGCGGCGACGGGGTCGGGCAATTCGGTGGCTTTGCAGATCACCATGCTCGAGTTGCAGAACCCGATTCCGCCCAACGCGCCGCAGTTTCCGGCGCCGGATTTCTCGACCTACGAGGCCGGCACGTGTACGGCCGTCGGAGAGGCGAACGGATGCGCCCGGTGGGTCGGTCCGCCGATTACGGCGTTGGAATCACAGGACAGTCCGGGCGTCGGCAACTTCCGCGGTGCGCGATTGCAATGCACGTCCTACTATCACGACTGGGCGAACGAGAACCTCATCCACGTCACCGGAGCGGAAATCGCCCCCAGCTCCAGCTACGGCGTGAAGGTCTACGGTGCAAGCTGCAAGGGCAACGAGGCGGGCTGCGGTGCGGTGTCACAAACTGTCACTATGGCCACCCATCGCGCGGGCGACGTGGCCTCGCCGTACAACCCGCCCACGCCGACGCAGCAGCCCGACGGGATCGACGTCAGCCAGATCGTGGCCAAGTTCAAGAGCCTGCCCGGAGCGCCCAAGAAGGCTGACGTGCAGGTTCAGCCCAACCTTCCCGGATTGAACTCGGACATCGACGCCATCGACATTGTGATCGTCGTGGATAACTTCAAGGGCTTTGCGTATTCGTTCAGCGGGCCGTGCATCTGCCCCTCGACGGTGACTTGCAATCTGACGCCCTGCGCGAACCCCACGCCCTGCGGCAACGGGACGTGCGTGAAGACGTGTGCTGGTGGGACGAACGATACGCTGCCGTGCATCAACAACAGCCATTGTCTGGGCAGTTTGGCGCCCCCTGTGGCCAATGGGGTTTGTGGTGCCGGGTTCTGTCGTGATCGTTGCGGACGGTGCTCGCCGTAACGGGCGTAGCGCCACCCCTCGCGGGTGGCGCGAGGCGGGCGAGCGCGGGGTCCGCGCATGTGCGTGCTCGGCGGCGTGGGTGGCGTGACCCGCTCGCCTGCCCTTGACGCTTCGCGTAAAGGGGAGCCGCTCGGGGCTCGGATCGACAAGACGAAACCATCGAACGATCGCTGCCTGCCGATCCGCAACTGCGTCTCCGACAAATCCGGGATTCCCCAAAGCAACCGCGATAGAGTACATTCCGGACCCGGATGACGGCGCGGAGGACGATCCAGCGCCGCGGGTGTTTCAACGTATGAACCTTAGGACCGCCGCATAAATGCGGCGGCTCGGAGGATGGCGGAAGACAACCATGAACGTAAACCTGAAAGGTCGTCACTTTCTTTCCATGTTGGACTTTTCGCGGGAAGAGATTCTCGCGGTGTTGGAGACGGCCCGCACGCTCAAAGCGGGACATCGAGCCAAGGTCCCAACGCCGATTTCAGGTCAGGATCGACACGCGCCCTTGGCGGGCAAGACCCTGGCCATGATCTTCCAGAAGCCCTCGCTGCGCACGCGCGTATCGTTCGAAACCGGGATGACCCTGCTCGGCGGCCACGCGATCTACCTCGCCCCCACCGACATCAGCCTCGGCAAGCGCGAATCCACCGAGGACATCGCCTTGGTGCTTTCGCGCTACGTGGACATCATCATGGCCCGCGTCTTCGGACATGAGATCGTCGTCGAACTCGCGAAACACGCGAAGGTCCCGGTCATCAACGGTCTGAGCGATCACGAGCATCCGTGCCAGATTCTGGCGGACCTCCTGACCGTATTGGAGCGGAAAGGCCGCCTCGACGGGCTCAAGGGTTGTTACATCGGCGACGGGAACAACGTCTGCCATTCCCTGATGCTCGGCGCTGCCCGCGTGGGTATGCACTTCACCGCCATCACCCCCCAGGGATACGAACCCAAACCCGAGGTCGTCCGAGCCGCCGCCGACGCGGGGGCCCAGACCGGCGCGAAAATCGCCGTCTCTCCAGACCTCCAAGCCGCCGCCGGGGCCGACATGGTATACACCGACGTTTGGGCCTCAATGGGTCAGGAATCCGAAGCCGATGCTCGAAAGAGAATCTTCAAGGACTATCGCATCGACGCCAACACCATGAGAATCGCCCACAAGGATTGCGTCATCCTGCACTGCCTCCCCGCCCACTACGGCGACGAAATCGACTATGCAACCTCACGCACGCCCAACTCCGCCATCTTCGACCAGGCCGAGAACCGCATGCACGCCCAGAACGCGCTCATGGTTCACTTGGCGGGGTAGTTGACTGGCGGACGGGCAAGACGACCCCACGGGCACTCCGTCCCGGACGTCGGTGCCTCGGTGATGGGCAATGCGTTGAAGTCGCATCCCAACGCCCCCGCCTGCCAGTTGCAGGTCGCGGTTTGGAAATACTGCGCGCACCAGGTGTGTACGAATCGCGATACGAACTGCGGACAAATCCAGGCTCGCGCCTCTTCACGGGATGCGAACCCGACCTCCAGTTCCACCTTTTGCAGCGGCACGGTGTAGTCGCTCCCGCCGCCGGGGTATGAGGCCGCGGACTCCGCCCGTTCGAAGTCCGCACGACTCGAAATGTAGATGAGCGGCGCGTCCCAACAGCTCACGTTGACCGTATACCACACAAGGTACTCCGCGGTCTGCGCCGCGCAGGCCGAGCAGTCCGTACCCTCGCCCAGATAGCGGGCGGAATCGAGGGCGGCGCAATCCGGCTCCCGAATCACCGTGCAACGCCCCTTCCAGCAGCAAGCGCCCGAGGATGGGGGGAACGGTGCGGCTTGGGCATCGGGATCCTGTGAGTCCGCAGCGTCGCCGCCGGGTCCGGTGTCGCCCGCCGTCGGGATATCCGAGATGCCGCTAAACCCGAACGGAATGCCGCATCCCATGTACCCGAGGAAAAGGCCGGCCAAGACGGCGCGGACGATGCGTCCCGACCGAGTACGAAGAAACAAACAGGACTCCTTTCCTTGTCAGGTCCTGGGGACAGCGCCGCGTCCCTGCGGCGCCCGCCGATTCCCGCGGGGCGTCCCGGTCGAACCACCGTAAGGCAGGCCCCCTAACCCCGCAAGGGCTATGGCCACGCATCGCCTGAACCCCTCGGCGGCTGCCTACGGACTCAGTATCGTCCCACAATGCGGGCACACGTGACCATCGTCGCGTGCCGCCGGTGCGACCCACCGCCCCCCGCAGGTCGTCGAGTTACAGCGCCGGGCCGATACTCCCGTCTGTTTCATGCACAGCGGGCAGGGGATGGGAAAGGCATCGAAGCCGAACGCACGGTGAATCACGAAGTGGTGCCCGCATGTCTGGTTTTCGCAGACCACGTGAAAGTCGGCGCTGGTCGCAGCCGGTCGGGAACTCGCCGGAGGAGGCGGCGTGATCGAACCGATCAAGGCCGTGACCGCAAAGATCACCAGCAGACCGCCGACCCCGTACGCCGAGAAGCGAACCGCCGTCGTTTGCCACGCCAGCCTCGGTTCCTCCCGAACCGCCTCAACCCAGTCGAGGAAATGATCCCGTAGAACCGGCGTCTGCCGACGGGCCAAATGCAGCCATTCCGCCAGCCGATTGGGTCGTTCCTGAGCCACCCGAGGGGTCTCCCAAATGTTCCTTCCTCTATTCTACGCCCGTCAACCATCGCCCGCACGCCAAGGCCGTGTACCATGAAAACTCGGGCAGGCACGTGACAAATCGCCGCGGGCCGTCACAATCCCCTTTCGGACGACCCCTACGTCCGATACTTGGTCAGGAGATGCCGTTGAGCACAGAACTGCAATTCCACGGAGCAGCACAGCAAGTCACCGGTTCCATGCACTTGCTGCGGGCCGGTGGGAAACTCGTACTGCTGGACTGCGGACTCTTCCAGGGACGCCGCGCCGAGTCCCGCGAGCTCAACCGCCAGTTCCCCTTCCAACCCCGCGAGGTCCACGCCGTAATCCTCTCCCATGCTCACATCGACCACGCCGGACGACTCCCCCTTCTCGTCAAGGGCGGATTCCCGGGTGTGATCCACTGTACCCCCGCGACCCGCGATCTCTGCGCCATCATGCTCGCCGATTCCGCCCATATTCAGTCGGAAGACGCCCGCTTCCTCAACAAACGCCGCCCACCCGGCGAACCGCCCATCGAACCGCTCTACGAAGCCGCCGACGCCGTGCAGACGATTCGACAAATGCAAACCTCGCCCTATCAACGATGGTTCAAGGTCGCCTCCGGCATTCACGCCCGTTACTTCGAGGCCGGTCACATGCTCGGCTCCGCCGGCATCGAGGTCGAAATCACCGCCCCCGACGGCGCCAAGCAAACCCTCGTCTTCTCCGGCGATGTCGGACGATGGAACACGCCCATCCTGCGCGATCCCGCCCCCTTGCCGCCATGCGACTACCTCATCTGCGAGGCAACGTATGGAGGCCGAAACACCGACCCCGTGGCCGACCTCAAACCCCACTTGGCCGAGGTCGTCCGCAGAACCGTCGCCCGCCGCGGGAGAATCATCGTCCCCGCCTTCAGCGTCGGACGAACGCAGACGGTTGTCTACTACCTCCGCCAACTTTTCGAGGAGGGCACCCTGCCGGCGCTGCCCGTCTACGTCGATAGCCCCCTCGCCGTAAACGCCACCGAAATCTTCCGCCTCCACCCGGAGTGCTACGACGCCGACGCACGAGATTTCACCGCCGCACAAGGAAGCCTCTTCAGCGGACCCAACGTCCAATACGTCCAGTCCGTCGAGGAATCCAAGAGCATCACCCGCCGACGTTCGCCTTGCATCATCATCTCCGCCAGCGGCATGTGCGAGTCAGGCCGCGTCCTCCACCACCTGCGCCACGCCGTCCAATACCCGCGCAACACCGTCCTGATCGTCGGCTTTCAGGCCGCCCACACCCTCGGCCGTCGCCTCGTCGAACGCAGCGAGTACGTCAAAATCTTCGGAGAACGCATCAAGCTCAAAGCCGAGGTCGTGGTCATGAACGGTTTCAGCTCCCACGCCGACGCCCGCGAACTCAAAAGCCACACCGACCCCGTCGCCACGCGCTGCAAGAGAACCTTCCTCGTCCACGCGGAACTCGACCAATCCACCGCCTTCGCCCAAACCCTGCGCACCTCCGGCCATCGCGAAGTCCACATACCGGCCATGAGCGAACGATTCACACTGGTGTAGTGCCCCAGACGTACGACAAGTTATCAGAGCCGCAGGCGCGAGCCTGCGGACAAGCGCTCCTGCGATCCGCCGCGGGCGGACTATCTCGCAACCGCGCGGGTACCTGTTTTCATTGTAGCGTCACCCCGACGACGCGACTGAACAGGGAGCGCCGTCCCCGAAGCGGCGCCCTCGGCGACGCGCCGGGCCGTGGGTGACGTGGCCGAGTGTACTGCCCTGGGGCGTACGCCATGGCGTCAGGGCCGCGGGCGGCTCCCCTTTATGCGAAGCGTCAAGGGCAAGCCTGCGGACAACCGCTCGTGCGAGATTCCAATCTCGTATGTGTGTAGAGGTTTTCGCCCCAACGGGGCGACGGAATGTAGCCAGGGGTGGAGTCCCGGCGCGCCGGGACGGAACCCCTGGTCGCGTCGTCCCTCCAACCCCGCCCCGGAGGGGCGGCGGAACCATGGAAAGCAAGAACCTCGCGCCAAACACGTACCCAATCTCGCACCAGCAAGGGTGACCGTTTTCATTGTAGCGTCACCCCGACGACGCGACTGAACAGGGAGCGTCGTTCCCAGAGCGACGCCCTCGGCGACGCGCCGGGCCGTGGGTGACCTTTGCCTTGATCCGGAACAGCATCCCGCCCCGACCTCGTGGAACGTCCCTCCCCGCCCGTCGCTCCGTGGCTTCAAACACCCGACCCGCCAACCAGCGGGAATAGTAGAATATCCCCATCGTCTCTCGTTCATAGCCTTGACGCGCTCAGCGAGCGGGAACAAAATGGACGCGATTGGGGGGTTTGATCGAAGAGATTGCGGGACCAACACGGCTACGGAGTAACCCTGATGAAAAAGAGCCACGTAGGGCGCGGCGCGATTTTGCTTTGCGCCGGTACGACCGTGATCCAAGGCTGCCCGGTGAGCAATTTGCTTGGCGGCGCGTTTTCCAACTGCTTCGGAGAGGCCACCATCTCGGCCGCGGAATTCGACGACCTCAACGTGATCGAGCAGTTGCTATACGAAGAAAACGACTGCGGGCGATTCGAAGAAAGGTCGCTTTAGCACGAAGGGGCTGACGGCACTGGCAGCTTGCCGCCAGTGCGGTTGGGTTCCCACGCCCCAAACCCGTCGAGCGTAACTCCGTGCCCCACACGTCGCAATCGGCAGTTGACCGCGAGTGCGGTCTCGGTCTGTTACGCGGCTCGAAGCGGAGCGAGATCGGCCTGATTGATGAGCAGGAAACCGAGTTCCTTGAGCACGCGATCGACGGCCGCGACGGTGACCTTGCTCGGCGCGGTGATCTCTATGCCGATCGGCTTCCCGCGTTGGGTGAAGTCGACGACCAGTCCTCGTGCGGCCTTGGCTGATCGGCGGCTCCGGTCTCGCGATGCGCGCGGCAGGTAAAGATATGCCGCGATCTGACGCCCGTGTCGGTAAGTGACTTCCAGATACCTATCCTTCATCCCACTCACCTTGCAATTGTCAGCCCCGTGGCATGCCGCGTCAAACGGTCGGCGGTGCCTTCACCCTCTCCCGCCCTGCTTCGCAAAAGATGCGACCTTCAGCAGCCGAGCCGCCCCCTCGCGAGTGAGTTGCTTGGCGGCGCGCAGAACCTCCTTAGGAACCCACTCCGGAAACGGTGTGGTCTCGACCTTGTGCTTCCCGGAAGCAGTATGAACCTCCCGGATAGCCGCAAGGCGAGCGGCATCGAACTCCTCCGCCAGCCGTAGCAGCGCCGGCCACAACCGCCGATGAACGTACGTTACTTTCCCGCCGACCAAGCGACACACCAGGACATCGGGCGATTGACGCACAGCGCGGGTGCATAGAAAGATCTCGTTCCCCTTGGCATGCCCCCACCAGCTTCCGCGAATCGGCCCCCCGGCGACAGCCTCCGCCAGACTCGCCGCCGACCCCCGCCCCGATTCCAGAACCACCCCGTGGGTCTTCACAAATCTAAGAGCCTGCTTCGGCGTCATTCCTGAATCTCCGCTCCTCACTGCGACGCACAAAGCGTCCTCAACCCACGCGACGCAGCCAACGGATCGGCCGTCCGCACCGAGGATGCACCAAGGGAAACATTCTACTCGGCGGGAACGAACTCGGCATTCCCCGCTCGGCGCGTATGGCCGCTTCGACGCCCCGGCCTTTCCCCATCGACAACCCCCGCCGCTCCTCATTCCGCCTGATCGCTCGCCGGTGCGGTCTCCACCGATCACCCTCCAAGTTATCTGGGTAGATGACTCGACGCCGCCATCCTGGCTCGGATAGCCGTGCCGCCGCCGCTTTACCCTTCCCCCGTTTCAGTCTTCACTCTTCCGTCTTCAGTCTTCATCACCATTCGGCAATCCCCGCCGTCCCTCCGCCAATCGGCAATTTGCAGCCCGTTTCGACGTTTCTGCTTTCTGCGTTTCTACGTTTTCCATCCGTGCCTCGAAATCAGAAAATGATTTCACCGAATCAAACCCATTTCCCCCCCCTGGCAGCCTCCAAACGCGGTTTTTCTCGCCGAAAATGGCTTCGTTTACCTCCGTTTTCGCCGTTTTCGCAGGAATCGAACCCATTCTGCGCCAGGCTCGCTCGACCCCACGCACCGCACCGGACGCATCGCGCCGTGGCCGTCAGGCGCATCTTTTGCGCTCGCGGAGATCGCTGCGTCAACGTATTCGCACTTTGTCGCGCCCCAACGCGACCCGTCCCATAAGGGCGGATACAATGCAATAGGTCAGCGTCGCCGTGTGGCACGCCGACGGCGAGGCCGTATCGTACCTTGGAAGCAACTCCGATCTTAGACGCGGCCCAAGGCCGACCGATAAGCGGAGGATGAGGGCACGGGAGCTTGACCGATAGGAGTCGCTTTCCATGTTGAGGGAATGTAAGCACGTCACGACGTTCGTTTTCTTCGGGTTGATGCTCGACGGGACGGCCGCGCTTCGCGCCGACGACGCCCGCGCCTTGGGCACGGCCCTGGACTACACCGGGTTCGACCTTCGCGGGCAGCGAAATCCGCTCAGCGGCGGAATCGACTTTCTGGCGACCAACGACTTCGACGCAGCATCGTTCGATTTCGGCGCCTGGGACCTTTCCTTGCAAGGTCCGCTGTCGCTGCAAGTGTCAACCGGTGGCAGGTTGCTTTCCCAGTTCGACGTTTCGTTCAGCACGGCCGTCAACGGGGCGACCGACCCCTCGCCGCTCAGCTACGTGCTCAACTCCGACTCCGGCGGCCAATCCACGCAGATCGCGGGCAACCTCTTCCTCGACGCCGACTTCTCCATCAACCAATTCGGCTTCTATGACTTGAACCTGGCCTACTCCTCGCGGCAAAGCGTCGCCGCCGACGGCCGATTCTCCAACGAGACGACCACGCACGATTCGGACCTAGGGCCCATCCGCGTGTCCGGGAACATCTATGCCGACACCTTGGCACTGCTCACCGACCCGCTCTTCGACCGCGCCGGGCAACCCAATCTTTTCGCGAGTTTCAGCGGCAACGAACTGCTCACTGAGTACCTCACGGGTGCCCCGAGCGAATCGCTGGCCTCCCTCGCTTCCAGCGTCGAACCCGCCGCGGCCCAGCGCTACCCCGTCATGCTCCACGGCCTGGGAAACGGGCGTCCGACCGGCCCGCCCGGAGGCGTCCCGCCCGGTCAAGCCAACGGGAATGGAAACGGTAACGGAAACGGAAACGCGGTCCCCGAACCGCCCGTCCTCCTCTTGATGCTCATGGGCCTGCCCGCCCTTCTGAGCCGCACCCGCCGAGCCAGGTGACCAGCGGGTCGCGGCGCGACGCTCGCCCCATGAACCGCGGACACCATTGAGTGCCTGTCAATGGCACCTCGGTCAGTTTTTCTCCCGCGTTTCCGCCGGAATCGGGTAGTCCTTTCGAGGCCAACCCAGAGGCGCGGCGCCGACCGTGAAATACCCGTCGCTCTCCACCTTTCCGATGACGCGATTGAAGGTGGCCATGGCTTCGGCGACGCGTTCCAGGGAAAGCACCGCAGCCTCGTAGAGCCGTTCGTCGCGGACCAACAGACCCGCCGTTCCCCGCCCCTCGGCCACCTCCCGCAACGCGAGCGCCAAACTCTTGGCCCCCTCGTCCAGATGGTCGAGAACCTCGTTCAGGTTCACAAAGGTGCGCTCCAGGTTTTCCTCCGTACGGTCGATGCCCGCGTTGAGATTCGTGGTCAGCCTGCCGGTTTCGCTCTTCCAAAGCTCGACCGTTTCACGGAGGTTGTCGGCGACGCCCTTCAAGTCGCGGACCACACCCTTCACGTCCTCCTGCACATTGACGTCGCCCAGCACGGTGTTGAGGTTGGCGACGAAGGCGTCCAGACGCTCGACGACCGTGGCCACGTTGGCGGTGAGCTTGGAATCCGTCGCCGAGACGTCCGCGACCGTCCGCTTTTCCAGAAGCAGGGCGAGATTGCCGGCCACCGGCGTCACCGCGCCGGCGAAGGTTCCGATGTTGTCGATGGTGCGTTTGACCGAATCCACCATGTCTTTGGTGATCAGCTCCCCGATCATGCTCCGCATCTCGCCGTGGATTTGGGCGTTTTTCTTCTCCAAGGCGCGAAGCGTCTGATCGAGCTTGACCATGATGTCCACGTGCCCGGTTCCGAACCCCAGCGTCGCCCCGAAGACCAGAGCCTTGGCCTCGTCCGGAATCGAGTATCGATCCTGAATACGTGCCAGTATCACGACACCCAGCTCCGGTCGGCCCGCATCGACAAAGTCCACGGAGCGGACCCGTCCGATCTCCACGCCGTTCAAACGTACCGGGCTGCCTGCCTCGATGCCGCTGAGACCTTGCACGTCGGTGATGCGCAGGTTCCACTCGTTGCCCCCCAGCCAATCCGGCGTTTCGCCGAACCAGGACATGAGCGTCGCCAGGACGACCACGGAGACGACGACGAAGGCCCCGACCCAGAAATTCCGCGTGGTTTCGGTCATTTCGCACCCTTTTCGCGCAACGTTTGCAGCACCTCGGCCTCGCAACGACCCTCGACGAAGCGGCTCACCCGCGGGTCACTGCACGCCCGAACGGAGTCCGGAGTGCCGTCGAAGATGAAGTCCCCGCGGTGCAGCATGACGATTCGATCGGCCACTTTGAAAGCACTGGCCATGTCGTGCGTCACCACGACCCCCGTCACGCCCAGCTCGCTTTTCAGTTTCAGAATCAGCTCGTTGATTTCGTCGGCGCGCGGCGGATCCAGCCCCGTCGTCGGTTCGTCATACAGCACGACCTCGGGATCCAGGGCGATGGCCCGCGCCAATGCAACGCGTTTCTTTTGTCCCCCCGAGAGCTGCGCCGGATACTTGCTCTGGATACCGTCGAGCCCCACCATGGCCAGTTTTCGGCGGACGATCTCGGCGATCTCAGTGCGTCCCTTTCGCGTGTGTTCGCTGATCGGAAAAGCCACGTTCTGCCCCACGGTCAAGGAGTCGAACAGGGCGCTAAGCTGAAAGAGAACCCCGAAGCGCGGGCGGATTCCAGCGAGTTCACGCTCCGCAAGGTCGTCGATGCGGCGGTTATGAAAATAGACTTTGCCGGCATCGGGTTTCAGCAAGAGCACGATATGATTGAGCAGCACGCTTTTGCCCGCCCCGGACTCGCCGATGACCACCGTGGTCTCGCCCTTGCGCAATCCCAGGTCGACGCCGTTGAGCACGACCAAATCGCCGAAGCGTTTATGCACTCCTGCAAGGCGCACGATGATCTCGACGCTCGGCCGGCCTGCTTCGAGTTTTTTTTCCGCTGCCGCGATCATCAGACCAGTGACTTAAAGCCCCAAATGCCTCGATACAACCCGGACATGAAATACCCGATGAAGAAGTCCGTGATGAGGATGGTGATGAAACTCGTCACGAACGATTCCGTACAGGCCCGCCCCACGCCCGCGGCCCCCGTGCGACAGTAGAACCCTTTGAAACACGCGATCAATCCGATCATGCCCCCGAAGATGATGCTCTTGACCAGCCCCACCAGGATGTCCCATTTGTCGATGGCTTCGGAGACGTAGAACCAATAGGGAGACGACGACACGCCCTTGACCAACACGGCGATGATCCAACCCGCGATGGAACCGAACAAGTCGCAAAAGAAGGTCAACAAAGGCGTGAGCAGGATACAGGCCAGGAAACGCGGCACGACGAGCTGTTTCACGGGGTCGGCCCCCATGACCGTCAAAGCACTGATCTGTTCGCTGACGCGCATGGTGCCCAGCTCCGCGGTGAGTGCTCCCCCGACGCGCCCGGCCACCATGACGCCCGCCAGAACCGGTCCGAGCTCCTGCACCAGGGTAAGCGAGACGAGCACGCCCATGCGCTGCTCGAACCCGGCGGCCTTGAGTTGGTCGTAGCTTTGAATGGCCAGCACCAGTCCCACAAAGGTGCCGGTCACCATGATGACCGGGAGAGTGCGATTGCCGACCTCGTAAAAGAGGGGCATGGTGCGCCGCCAGGTGCGCGGTTGGAGAAGTCCGGGGAGCAGCCACCGCATCATCTGCCAGGCGAACCGCCCGAACTGCCCGAAGGCGGAAACCGTTCCGACCGTGAATTGACCGACCGTCGTCAGCAAAGTGTCATAACCTCGTCACCGTCGCAGCGCTGTCCGACCTGCAACAGGCGTCCACTGGCGATCGGGAATCACCCCTCGACCCACCCTCTTGTACACCGCAAAACGGCTTCGGACGGCGTGGATCGATCCGCGGGACCCCTCCGCGCCGAGAGCGATGCGTCGCACCGCAACCCCGCCCCACCGCCTGGACCACGCGTCCACCGGCGTATGTATCGGTCGATTATCGGCCTGTCAAACCGGGGGGGTGAGCGTGGCGGCGGGCTTCGCGGGAGAGTATGATCGCCTCAATGGCGTCAGGGGCTCGGACCGCGTCGATCATCGTGCCCACCTACCGGGAGGCGCCCAACATCGAGGAACTGGTCCGCCGTATCTTCGCTGCCACCCGCGCGGCCAACATCGAAGCAGAGCTGATCCTCGTGGACGATGACTCTCGGGACGGCACGGAGGGGATCGTCGAATCGCTTCGCGGGCAATACCCGGTCCGGCTGTTGGTCCGTCGCGCGGAGCGGGGATTGGCCCGCGCCGTGGTCGCTGGGTTCGCGGAGGCCCGCTTTGACCGCCTGGTGGTTCTCGACGCCGACCTGCAGCACCCGCCGGAGGCGATCCCGCAACTGCTGGCAGGCTTGGACGACCCGGGCTGTGATTTTGTGATGGCCACGCGCTATTCCAGACGGGGGAGCGTAGCCGCAGGTTGGCCTTGGTATCGCCGTTTGGCCAGTCGCCTCGCCACGGCCCTCGCCCGACCCCTGGCGCCCCTCACCGATCCCATGTCCGGGTGCTTCGCATTGAAGACGGAGGCATGGAAACGGGCGGCATCACGGGTGGACCCCATCGGATACAAGATCGGGCTCGAACTGTGTGTGAAATGCGGTTGCCGACAACCTGCCGAGGTTCCGATTTCCTTCGGGACGCGCGCCGCGGGATCGAGTAAGCTGGGGTGGTCGGCGCAGACGGCGTATCTTCGCCACCTGCTGCGGTTGTACCGTTTTCGGTTTCCGCGTGGGATGTGGGTGGCGCGGTCGCTGGCGATCACCGTGGTCGCGCTGTTCGTTCTTCTTTTCGCGTGTCGGAAGTCTTGAGTGAATCGCCATGCAGGGCAAGCTGAAACCGGCCAGTAACGAACCCTCGATCCGCGTGGTGATGATGCCGCGGGACACCAACGCCGAAGGCACCATCTTCGGCGGCGTGATCCTGGCCTTGATCGACCAGGCGGCGTACGTGGAGGCCATCCGGCAGTCGCACGTACACTACGTGACCGTGGCCATGCGCGAGGTCGAGTTCCACGAGCCGGTGTTCGTGGGCGATGTGCTCAGCCTCTATGCCAACGCGACGGCCGTGGGCCGTACCTCGCTAACCATTCACGTTCGCGTTTCGGCGAATCGACGAACTGATCCCGACAAGTCGGTGAACGTGACGGAGGCGGAGGTCGTCTTCGTGGCCGTGGACGATCATGGGAAACCGATGCCCGTGTTCGGCGAATCGCACGGCCGTTGACGTGGGCGTGATGCCCGGTCACACCTAGATGGAACAGGATGCCGGACGTGCCCGAGACCGTTCTGCCCGCCGATTCGATTCCCAGAGAGATACGCACCGACCTGTCGTGTGCCAAGTGCCAATACAACCTGCGCGGGCTGACCACTGACGCCCGTTGTCCGGAGTGCGGAGCGCCGGTGGAGCGATCTCTGCACGGCAATCTTCTGCGTTTCGCCGACCTCGATTGGGTCAAGAGACTTCATCTCGGCGTGAGGCTAAAACTCTGGAACGTGTTGTTCAGCACCGTCCTGTTGGGAGGCGGAGCGGCGGCGGCGATCGCGCTGGGCGCTCCGCTTTCCGTCGCCGTGTTCCTGGGAATGGTGGCGGGACTCCTGGGACTTTCGGCCGTCTGGTTGATTACCTCGCCCGAACCAACCATCGGCGTCGAGGAAGATCCGATCGCGCTGCGCAAGGTGATCCGGCTTTGCGCGGTACTGGGTCTGGTCGGCGGTCAAGCGCCGAACGTCGCCTCGATTGCGGGCGGGTTGTATTGGTTGGTGATCCTTGCCGCGATCCTTTCGCTTGTCGGCTTGGTCGCGGCCATGGGTGAGTTCGTCTACCTGCGACGCTTCGCGCGTCGGATCCCCGACCCGAAGCTGGAGAAAACCACGGGCACGGTCATGTGGGGCTTTGTGATCGTCTATGGCGTGGCCGGGCTGGCGGGCGGCATTGGCGCAGGGTTGGGGATGTTTGGCATGCGGGGGCCTCCCGCGGCGAACCCTGGGTTCGGTACCAGCGGAGGGCTTCTCATTCTCGCGGGCTGCGTGTTCGGAGTCGGCTCGCTCATCGTCGGCTTGGCGTATGTCGTCCTCATCATGCGCTACCAGCGTGCTTTCAAGGCAGTCGTTGCGGAGGCGAAGCTGCTCACTGGAGGGAACTCAGCAGGCGCCGGACCTCCAACCCTACGGTAACGAACCCTCCAAGCCGTTCCAACCAGTCGGCGAATGCGTCGCCGTCAAGCGCGGCTGGTACACGGTCAGCCGGAATCCCGCTCCCCTGCCAAGTGTCCGAGGCGTTCGCGCCCCCCGACGGTATAATCCCTTGGCCGCGGCGACGGCGCAACGCGCGCGGCGCGTTTCGCTTAGGCCGCCGCAGGGAGCGACCCTATGGAGATCGGGATCATCGGGCTGGGGCGGATGGGTAGGAACATGGCATTGCGCCTGATGACGAAAGGCCATCGCGTCTTCGTGAACAACCGAAGCCCCGGTCCGAGGAAGGAGATGGCTTCGCAAGGGGCCGTCGCGGCCAACACGCCGCAGGAGTTGGTCGCCGCCCTGTCGCCGCCGCGGGCCGTGTGGATCATGGTGCCTTCGGGACGCCCCACCGACGACATGATGAACGCCGTGCTCCCCGCGATGAGCAACGGCGACACACTCATCGACGGGGGCAACTCCTACTACAAACACACGCTCGTCCGCGCCGAGGAGGCCAGGCGATACGGTGTGAACTTCGTGGACGTAGGAACAAGCGGCGGCGTCTGGGGGCGAGAGAACGGATATTGCCTCACGGTGGGCGGCGATGAAGCGGTGGTGTCTCGCTTGCAGCCGCTGTTCGAATCGCTTGCGCCGGCTCCCGACCAAGGGTGGTCTAGAGTCGGACCGACCGGCGCGGGTCACTTCGTCAAGATGGTACACAACGGCATCGAGTACGGCCTCATGCAAGCCTATGCCGAGGGTTTCGCCATCATGGAACGCAAGGCCGACTTCGAGTTGGACCTGGCAAAGATTGCTGAGATCTGGGGCGCGGGGAGCGTGGTTCGTTCGTGGCTGCTGGAGTTGACGGCAGCGGCCCTGCGATCCAATGGTGATCTTTCGAAGATTGCACCGCACGTGGACGACTCCGGCGAGGGACGTTGGACGGTCGCCGAGGCCATCGACCTTGATGTGGCCGCACCGGTCATCACTCTTGCCCTGCAGGCCCGCTTGCGCTCGCGTGACCAGCGTGCCTTCGGCGACCGATTGCTGGCGGTGCTCCGCGAGCAGTTCGGCGCCCACCCCGTGCGGCGGGAGGATTGAGCCATGCCCGAGTGTCCGTTGGAACCGCACCTGATCATCATTCTCGGCGCTACCGGCGACTTGACGCAGCGCAAGCTTCTCCCCGCATTGTTCAAACTTTCCCACGAGGGCTGTTTGCGGCAGGAGCTGACGGTGTTGGGTGCGTCGCGTGCGCCGCTCGACTCCGCGGCGTTCCGGGCTAAGGCCGCCGCGTCACTGGCGGCAACCGGTGTCGCGGAAGCCGACGCCCATGCATGGTGCGAAAAGACGCTGTTCTTCCAGAGCCTGGGCGCGGCGGATGAGGCCGGGTTCGCACGGCTGGCCGAAGCGGCGTCGAAGTTGGAGCGCGAACGGCGGTTGCCGGGCAATCGGATCATCTATCTCGCGCTTCCGCTGGATACCCTGGCCCCCGCAGTCGAGGGGCTCGGGCGAACCGGGCTCGGACGGTCGAAGGGCTGGGCGCGGCTGGTGGTGGAGAAGCCTTTCGGGCACGACCTGGCCTCGGCCGTTGCACTCAACCGCGCCGTGCAAGAGTTCTTCCCGGAATCATCCGTGTACCGACTGGACCATTTTCTGGGGAAGGAGACGGTGCAAAATCTCCTCGTCTTCCGATTCGCCAACGCCCTCTTCGAACCCTTGTGGAATCGGGAGCGGGTGACGCGGGTCGAGATCACGGTCGCCGAGGACTTGGGCATGGAAGGCCGCGGAAGCTCGTATGACCGAGCTGGGGCTCTGTGCGACATTGCCCAAAACCACTTGATGCAGCTTCTTACCTTGGTGGCGATGGAGCCGCCGGCCGCGGCAGACGCCGAGGCCATCGGGAACGAGAAGATCAAGGTGCTCCGGGCGGTGGAGCCGGTCGCGTCCTGCGACGCGGTCTTCGGGCAATACGGCCCCGGCGTGATCGGCGGCGCCGGCGTTTCGGGCTATCGCGCCGAGCCGGGAGTCGCGGCGGATTCGTCGACGGAGACGTTCGTGGCCATTTGCATGCGCGTGGTGAACTGGCGGTGGCACGGCGTGCCGTTCCTGCTGCGCACCGGCAAGCGCCTGCCGCGAAAAGTGTCGCGGATCACCGTGACCTTTGACGCGCCGCCCGTGGCGGTGTTCCGCCCCCACCAGCCCGAACGCCTGACGCCCAATCGCCTCGAGGTCGCACTCCAGCCGGACGAAGGCTACAGCCTCTCCTTTGAGATCAAGAGCCCCGGACCGGACTTTGCGCTTCAGACCCAGCGGATGCGCTTCCGCTACGGCGAAACCCTCGGGCCCCTGCCCGAGGCCTACCAGAGGCTGCTCCTGGACGTCGTCCGCGGCGAGCGCATGCACTTCGTCCGCGCCGACGAGGTGGAGGCGGCGTGGAGCGTCTTCGAGCCGCTGATGGCGGCTCCGCCGCCGGTGCGCCCGTATGCAGCGGGTACCTGGGGTCCCACGGAGGCGCAGAACCTGGCCGCCGCGTGTGGAACAGGATGGCACAACCCGTGAATGGCGATGCCCATGTGCATGGCGATGCAGAGACGGCGGCGCTCGCCGCCGCCGCGCGCTTCGTGGAGATCGGGCAGGGTGCGATCGATGAGCGTGGACGGTTCTGCGTCGCCCTGGCCGGCGGCGCGACTCCGGCTCGGATGTACGAGATTCTGGCCGCGGCACGAGGACGGGCGCTGGATTGGAAGCGCGTCCATGTGTTCTTCGGTGACGAGCGCTGCGTCCCGCCGGACCACCCGAGCAGCAACTATGCAACGACCCGTCGAGGTTTGCTCGATCGGATCGAACTGGAGCAGCGTCGAGTTCACCGGATCGAGGGCGAGTTGCAGCCTCCCGAACGTGCGGCCGAACGTTACGAGTCAATGTTGCGGACCTTCTTTGGCGCAACGGAAGCAGGACCGCCGACGGCATGCACGTTTGACCTGGTCCTGCTGGGCGTCGGCGAGGATGCCCATACCGCGTCACTTTTTCCCGGCAGCCAGGCCCTCACGGAAGAACGACGTTGGGCCATGCACACACAGGCCCCGGGGGGTGTCGAGCCTCGCGACCGCATCACTCTCACGCTGCCGGTAATCAACGCGGCACGGCGGGTGATGTTTCTCGTCAGTGGAGGAAACAAATCCCGCGTCATTCGCCCGCTGCTCGCCGGTCTTGGCGATCCCGGCTGGCCGGCCGCGATGGTGCAGTGCGCTGGTCGCACGGAATGGCACGTCGACGAAGCAGCGGCCGGCCTCGCCGACAGAGTCCGAGTGCATGGGCCAAACCCATGAAACGGCGACGAGTTCCGGAAGTGATGGATCGTCCGACGATCGACGCCTCGGCCCATGCGCACGCCCTGCGAAGTCTCAACTACGTGAACCGGCTGTTGGGCATGAATCGGCGGCAGTGTCAGTTTCTGAGGAGATTCGGCGCGGTGGACATGTCCGTTCTCGATTTGGGTTGCGGGGGCGGTGGCTTCCTCGCGGATGTCGCCCGCCAGCCGGAATCCATTCGCCCGGCGCTGCGGGTCGGGCTCGACCGCTCCGTATTCGCTTTGCGAGTTGCCGGATCGTGGCACATGGACGGCGTGCATTACGTCGCCTCCGATGCGCGGCGTATCCCCTTCGCCAACGACAGCATCGACGTCGTGACCTGCTCCCTGTTTCTGCATCACTTCGACGCCGAGGACGCGGCGGTCATCTTCCGCGAAGCCGCCAGGGTCGCGCGGCGTGGGATTCTCGTCGCCGATCTGGCAAGATCGTGGCCGGCGTGGGGGCTTACCTGGCTCGTGACGCGCATGGTGAGCCGGTCGTGGATTTTCCACGTGGACGGGCCGCGATCGGTTCGTGCCGCCTTTCGATCGGCGGAGCTGGCCGATCTCGCCCGAGGCGCCGGGTTGGAGGGCGTGCGCGTGGAACGCCGCTTTCCGTTCCGCCTCATTCTGATTTGGAAGAAGCGAGAGGCATCCAGTGGGTCGCCCTGACGTGCAGGTTGATGTGGCGATTGTCGGCGCCGGTCCGGCGGGTTCGTCGGCGGCGATCGCTTTGGCTCGCGCCGGTCGCTGCGTACTGATGGTCGAGAAGCAACGATTTCCGCGGGAGAAGGTGTGCGGCGGATGTCTGTCCGGACCCACCGTCGTCGCGCTGGGGGCCCTGCTCGGGACGGTTCGCAAACTGCCCGGCGTGGCGGGAAACCGGATCACATTCGTCCTCGGGGATCTTCGTTCGACCTGCCATCCCCAGGGACGAACTTGGATGTCCCCTCGTGCCCAGCTCGACGCCTACCTCTGTGAGACGGCATCCGCGGCGGGTGCGTCCGTGCGGTTTGGCGAAGCGGCAACGTTGGTCCGCGGGGACGCCGGATGGGAAGTCCTCCTCGGACAGGATCGGATTCAGGCGACAACCATTCTCATCGCGTCGGGTTTGGGCGGACTCTGTCGCCAAGTCGGGATTCCCGGGCGGAGCGTTCTAAGGCCCATGCTGGCCCAACAGTGGGTTCAGCCCGCAGAACCGCCGTTGCCGCCACTGGGTGCCGTGGAATTGCACTGGCTCCGTGGTGGATACGTCGGACTGGCGACTCCGGAGACAGGTCGATGCGTCGTGGCCTTGGCCGCCAACGCGGCGATGGTTGCGGGACGCAGTCCCTACGAGGGACTGCGTAAGCTCAACCCTCGCGCATCCATTTGGAACATGCTGCCGTCGGATGCGCCACGGCAGTACGGCGCCAAGGGAACGGCCGGCTTCCCGTGGATTCCAGAACGGCTGGGCGTGGCCAACGTTCTTTTGATCGGCGACGCGTCCGGTTATCCGGAGCCCTTCTCGGGCGCGGGCATCGCCCAGGCGATCGAGAGTGCGCGGTGCGCCGCCCGGGCCGTCCTGGACGGCGGAGACGTCCAAACGCAATACGCCGCGCTCATGCGCCCGCACTTCCGGCGATACCGGCGCACCCGGATGGTTAGCTCCGTCTTGAACCAGGTCGCCAAGTTCCTCCCGTCATTCGAGGCACCGCCGATGGTAGACTGGCTGCTGTCACGCTGCGTGGAGCGGATCCATATTCGAGGGAACGTATGACGGACCGAAGCACCGCGCCGTACTACATCCAAGGCGTCGGCACGGCCGTGCCCGAGCGGTGGTTGAATTCCGAGCAAAGCGCACGGCTTCTGAGCCAAACCTGCCTAACCCCGCGCAGCGCCCGGCTGCTCCAGAGGATCGCGCCCCTGACCGGAATCGAAAAGCGCCATTTGGCCGCGCTGGATTACGTGGATCAAGGGGATGGGGACGCGATGCTCTATCGGCCCGCGGGCGAGCAACCCCTGGGACCGGGAATGGGGGCACGGAACGCCCTGTTCGAGAAAGCCGCCGGTCCGCTGGTTACCCGCGCCTTGAGCGCATTTTCGGATGAGAATCTCGCCCGCGTCGGCACTCTGGTAACCGCGAGTTGTACGCACGCCTCTGCGCCGGGGCTGGAGCGGCCCATCCTGACCCACAGCCCCGTCCCCGCGTCCGCCCATCGATGGAATCTCGGCTTCATGGGCTGTTCGGCAGGCTTGGCGGCGATGCGCCTGGTCCATCAGATGGCCGCCGTCGGTAACGCATCGCTCGTCGTGGCGTGTGAGGTGTCGTCATTGCACTTCCAGTATACGGATCAACTCGACCAGATGACGGCCAATCTGCTATTCGCCGACGGCGCCGGCGCGATCCTTCTCTCCGCCGAGCCTTCGCCGGTCCAGGTGATCGATTGCGCTTGCGTTACGTTGCCCGCATCGGCGGAACAGATGGTTTGGTTTGGGGGCGACCACGGACTTCAGTTACGACTGTCGCAAGACTTACCCGATACGCTCGCGGATTGTCTGCCGCATATCGTCGAGGGATTCCTGCGTGGTCAGGGGATGTCGATGCCCGATGTGGACCATTGGCTTGTTCATCCCGGCGGGCCGCAGATTCTCGACAACGTCGAACGGTCCTTGGGCCTGGGAAAGGACGCGCTCCACGCCTCGCGTTCGATTTTCAAACGCTATGGCAACATGTCGTCGCCGACGATCTTCTTTATCATGCGGGAATTGTTCGATTCTACGCCTGTCGGCCGGGCCGTCGCCCTGGCTTTCGGACCGGGGCTGACGATCGAATTGGTGCTTCTGCAATTTCGCGTCCCGGCGGGCTGACCGCGTTCGGTCGGCGACGGGCGAGCGAGGGTTTCGCCGCGTGTGCCTCCGTTTCTCACGGTCCGTCCACAGGTCGGGGCATGCGCCCGATGAACCGAAGCAGTCCATCCAGAATCGTCAGCGGGTGCGGCGGGCAACCGGGGATGTAAAGGTCCACGGGCAGCATCCCATCGACTCCGTTGTGAACATCGGGACTGCCGGCGAACGGTCCGCCGCTGATTGCACACGCACCGAGTGCGATGACTACCTTCGGCTTGGGGACGGCCTCGTACGTCTCCATCAGGGCGTGGTGCATGTTGCGCGGGATCGCCCCAGTCACGAGCAGACCGTCGGCGTGGCGGGGCGACGCGACGAACTGAATGCCGAAACGCGACAAATCCCACCCCACCGTGTTCAGGACGTTGGTATCGAGATCGCACGCATGGCAACTTCCGGCGCACACTTCGCGCAGGCGCAGTGCCCGTCCGAGGATTCGAAACAAATCCTCGCCCATCCGTTCGGCAAGTCTCACATCGCCATCCGAAAGAACGAGGTCCGTTCTCTGGCTGGTTGCGAGTCGGTAGTCCGTGGTGTATCGGATGGCGCCTTCCGGGCACGCGTCCACACAGGCCGTACAAAACAGGCACTTACCAAGATCGAGCGACAGTGGGCCCGCCGCGGAAATGGCTTGTGTAGGGCACGCGTCCTCGCACACTTTGCAGTCGTCCGGGCATTTCGAGCCGTCGATCTTCGGCCGGCCTCGGAACCGGTCCGGTAGCACCGGTAGTTCGAGGGGGAACTTCGTCGTCCTGTGCCCTTGGGCGAGTCTGGTTCTCAGGATCTTTAGCATACCTTGTTCACTCTCCCCGCCATGGCAGGCCGGACGGAGCCCACGAAAAAATTCTCACAGATCATGCCCCGCATAGCTCAGGTTGAAACTCTTGTTGCACAGCGGGAAATCCGAAATCTGCGCGCCGCGCAGGGCCAGGGCCAGCCCCAACCAGTTGTGAATCGACGGATCCTTCACTTTTACAAACGCGAGCTTGCCCGCGTCATCCGTGAACGCCACGTGCATCGCTTCCCCCCGCCACGTCTCACTCAATCCGAAAGCCATGGAGTTGGCACGCAGCGGACCCGTCGTTTCGAACGTCTTGCCCGCGGGCTTGTTTCCCAGCAGCTCGAGGAGGAATTCGAGCGAGCGCTGCACCTCGAGCCATCGAACCGCGGCGCGGGCGTACACGTCGCCGGTCGTTTCCATGGCCACGGGTATGTGGCTGAACTGAAAGACGCCGTAGGCGTGATCGTGGCGTACGTCGCGCATACAGCCCGAGGCCCGCGCCGCCGGACCGACCAGTCCGATCTGGTCCGCCTGTTCCCGGGGCAGCGTACCCGTGCCCTCGAATCGCGCCAGCACGGAAGATTGTTCGAACATCATATCCAAAACTTGAAGCACCTCCGGCTGGAGTTCCTCCAACCGTCGGTGAAGTTTGTCGGCAAGGTCCGTGGGAATATCAAAGACCACCCCGCCCGGGCGCAGGAGGTTCCGCCCGAAGCGGTTTCCGCAGATGTCCAAGGTCAAGTTCAGGAACTCGCCGCGGAGGCGTCCGAGGTAGGAGGCGCCCGGCAAGAATGCGACGTCGTTGCAGAGCGCTCCGAGATCGCCGACATGGTTGGCCAGTCGCTCTAATTCCAACGCGATGCCGCGAATCGCATGGGCGCGAACGCTCACTTTCGCGCCCGCCAGAGCCTCCAGCGCCGTGCAATAGGCCAGGGCATGACCGATCGAAGCGTCCCCCGCGATCGTCTCCGCCACAATCGCAGAACGGGTTGCATTTCGATGCAGAAGGAGCGGCTCGGCCCCACGGTGCTGGTAGCCCAACGCGATTTCTAGATGCAGCACTTCTTCGCCGTGGCATTGGAAGCGAAAGTGGCCGGGCTCGATCACCCCGGCATGAACGGGGCCGACCGCGACTTCGTGAACTTCATCGCCTTCCACGCGATAGAACGGGTAATCGCCGGGGATCGGTTTGTCCGGATCGAACGGACCCCAAGGCGCCGACGAACCGTCGTCCGTGGCGTGATAACGAAGAGGCTTCAGCCAGGGATGCCCGACGGGGTGAACACCATATTGCTCGGCGATTTCTCGCTCAAACGCCTGTGCCGCGGGCCAGTGGGATGTAATCGAGGGATAGCGCAGCGGTCCGACGTCGGATCGCGGCGGTTGGGAGCAACAGACCTCCACCGTGCCCTCCCGGTCATTGGCCAGGTAGGCATACAACGTCACCCCGCCATCCGGTTCGCGTCGGCCGAATAGCTGTGCCAAGCGCAGGCCGCGACTGCGACCCTCCTGTAGGTGATCGGAGAGGTCGTCCGATTCGACCCGTGGAATCGACGCGATGTCCACACACTCGCCCTGGCGCATGGTGATCCAATCACGACCTTCCCCTGGAGCGGTCAAGGAACACCCTCCATTCCGGATGCCACGCCCGCGCCCGACACCATCCTCGATGGTTCGAGTGTTGCGGCGGCCTCGGAAAGAGCCTGCCTTACAAACGCGGGCTGATAGGCGCCCGTTGCGAACGCGACAAGCAACAAGACGGTGGCGGGTGCCAGCATCGTGACATTCCGCCAGCGTCCTTCGTCTCCTGAGCCGCGGGCTTCAGCCCGCGCGGAGTCCGCGCGGACCAAAGTCCGTGGTTCGCCGGGCGTCCCGAAGACCATGGGCAACATCGCGGTCATCACCCCGACAAACACGATGGCGAGTGTGAGCGTGAACAACCCCAGAACCCACCACTGCCCCCTCTGCGCCGCGGCGAACAGAATGCCGAGTTCGCTGAAGAACATTCCGAAGGGTGGCAATCCGCAGGTGGCGCACAATCCGCCGAGAAACAGTATCCCGGCGGCGGGGTGGTGGTGAATGGCCCCGCGCACGTCACTCACACGGTTGCTTTGGTAGATTCGCCAGAAAAAGCCGGCCAGGAAGAACAGGACGCCCTTGTTCAGCGTGTTGTGCATGGCGTGGAGCATGGCCGCATACGACCCTCCGAGCCCAAGCCCGACGCCCACCACCATCACGCCCATGTGCTCGACGCTGGTGTAGGCGAAAATGCGGCGATAGTCGTTGTTGCCCACCACGAAGACCGCCGCGGTGGCAATGGAGAGCAACCCGAACGCGATCAACCAACCGCCCGCGAACTCCGCCAATCCCGCGGCGCTGCAGACTTGGTAGACGCGGAGAATCCCCATGAACGCCCCCAGCGTCATGCCGCCGGAAAGGAGCGCCGCCACGGGCGGAGGGGCCTCGCCGTACGCGTCCGGCTTCCAACTGTGAAGTGGCGAAAGACCCATTTTGGCGCCGAAGCCGACCAGCGCAAGCAAGAATCCGGCACGTAGCCACTGAGTGTCCAACTCCTTGGCGCGCAGGATCAGATCGTCATACACCAGCGAGACCGGGTGCGCCGACTTCATCGCCGCCACGGCGATGCAGAACACTCCAAGCAGCGCAAGGGCGATGCCCACGGAGTTCATCAAGAGAAACTTCCACGTGGCCTCCAGGGCCCGGGCACTGAGACGAAAGTAGATGAGCGGAGTCGCCGCCAACGACGCCGCCTCGATGGCGACCCACAGCACGCCCAGATGTCGGCTGATGCACACGGCGCTCAGCGCCGCCTCCAGACCCAACATGCACGCCAGGAAGACCCGTTGGGAGATCAGGGCTTTGCGATGGTATCCCACGAAGTAAACCGATGTCGCCGCGAACAGCACGCTCACCAGACTGACAAAGAGGTGTCCCAGCGGCTCGATCGCAAAAAAAGAATCCGCCTCGTGTACGAAGCTTGAAGACCAACTCCAGATCGTCACCGCCAGATGGGCCAAGGTTCCCGCGACCAGGCTCGCCAGACGCAAGCGCGGACCCGGCAACACGAGGCATACCGCGGCGAAGGCTATGGGAACAAGGATCAGATGCACATGCACGCTAGGACTCCCTCAACGCATCGAGCAGGTGCGTATCCATGTGGTCGAACTCGCGGCGAATGTGGTAGACCACGATCCCCATGATGAACACACCCACGAACAGGTCCAGCAAGATGCCCAGCTCGACCAGCACCGGTGTTTGTTCGAGCAGCAGCAAACCGAAGACGAAAATTCCGTTCTCGAGGACGAGGTAACCGAGCACCTGCGTGATGGCCTTCAGCCGGCTGACGAGCACGAGCAGACCGTTGAACACCGTCGCCAAGGACACCGGAAGCAGCAGATCCGACGGCGCCTCGGTCGGCAACGGCATGCCTTTCGCAAAGGCGAAACTGGTCACGATCATCAGGGCGCCGACGATGACGGAGGCGGTGAAGCCGATGAACGGCTCGATTTCCCGATGAATCTCGCCCGTCCTCAGCACGCGCAACAGGACCCAGGGAATGAGGACGACCTTGAGTCCGACCGCCCCCGCTGTGATGATGAGCGTATGCGCTCCGGGCATCGTCTCGTGGCGCATTCCAATGGCGAGCGGTAGGACGGAGAGCAACAGACTTTGCAGCGCGAGGGTCCGGATGCACGCGGCCATGCGGCTCGTCGCCAGCATGGCAAGGTTCAGCAGGACCGCAAGAACGAGAATGGAATCGATGGCGGCCTGGAGCATCACGCGGTCCTCCGCATGAGAACGAGCACGACGGCGATCGCGGACAGGACCGTGGCGCCGGCGAGAAGCATCGGGATTCGATTCAAGCGCATTCGCGCCGTCGCGGACTCAATGACGCCCACGATGAGGGCCAACCCGCCGAGTTCGACCACTCGAAGCAGAGGGCTCCAGACGCTCAGTCCGGCCGGATGTGGAATCGCCGCATGAACCAGGATCGAACCCAACAAGGTGAACTTCAAGGCGGCGCCATAGGTGATGTATGCAAATTCCGGCCCGCTGTGATCGAGAACCATGACCTCATGGATCATGGTGAGTTCCAGGTGCGTCCCGGGATCGTCCACGGGAACGCGGCAGGCTTCGGTGAGCAGCACGACCAATAGCGCTCCGACGACGAGGATCATCGCCGGGCCCGCAATTTGCCACTCGGGCAAAAGGCTCGGTCCGATCATTTCGCTCAGCCGCAGGCTCTTCGTGGCCACGGCCATGACCACGAACGCGAGGAAGAGAGCAGGTTCCGACATGGCACCGAACGTCACTTCGCGCGAGGCCCCCATCCCCTCGAAACTGCTCCCCGTATCCATCGCGGCGAGAACGGTGAACATGCGACCCAGCGCGAAAAGGTACGCCACCAGGATTACGTCCCCGGAAAACCCAAGCAACGAGTCGTTGGAAAGTACGGGGATCAGCGTGGTCGCCGTCAACAAGGCCGCCAGATGGATAATCGGCCCGGCGCGAAAAATCCAGGTCGTCGACTTGCTGTAGACCGCATTTTTTTGGATGAGCTTGTGCAGATCGAAATAGGGCTGCAACCACGGCGGCCCCACACGCCCTCCAAACCACGCCTTGGTCTTGGCGATGACGCTCAGGAGCAACGGCGGAAGGGTCAAGGCGACCAGCAACTCCGGAACAAACAGGATGGCTCGAACGAAGGTCATCGCTCAACTCCGATGTTCACCGCAGGCGGATGATCCGGCCGGGTCGTCGTTTGCACCCGCCCCCTGGACGAGATCGCCTCAAACAGGAATAAGACGACCAGGGTCAGCACGACGAACAGAAGACGGACCTGAATGCTCCCGCGGCGAAGCGCCGCAACCATCCGGCCGACCAAGGTTCTGAGCGGGCCGCGACGATGCTTCCCTGTGGAATGCACAGCCTCCGGCGACTCTTGCACTCCCGGCAAGGAGACGGTCCGCACCATGGCGAACAACCGGGACACGCCGTGGAACGCCGGCTGGAACAACTCGTGCTCGGCCATGTCCGGCGTGTGCGTTTCCACGCGAGCCGCGGTCGGGAAGGAGCCCGCGGGCGCGGCGAACGTCCGCTCCGGCCACAGTAGACTTCGAAAAGTGGTTACGAGAAAGGACGCAAACGACCAAGCCGTGTACTGCATCCGCGGCGTGGGTTGCGTGTATCCGCATCCCCAAGTCGTCACCGTCGCCGCCACGCCTGCATCGCGACGTGCGGCGCGTGTCAGCGCCCATCGACGCACGACGAGCAGGCCGCCCACGACGACAACGAACAGCAACGTCATCCACGATAGTCGTATCGCCGGTGCAAGAACGCTCCCGACCCGTATGCTGATTTCGTCCACGGGCATGTTGGCAAGCACACTGGTCGCCGGTCGCACAAGGGGAACCCACACGCTGGGCAGCACCCCGATCAGAATGCAAAGAAGGCTCAAGACCGCCATCGCTGTCGTCATGCCCGCGGGTGTCCGGCGTGTCCGCAGGCTTGGCTCTCGCGGTTCGCCAAGGAATACGACGCCGAACACTTTCGCAAAACAGGCCAGGGCCAGTCCGCCCATCAACGCCAACGCCGCCACGCCCACGGCCTGCAATCCGCCGGAGGAACCCGTTCCTCGGATCAGGCCCTCAAGGAGCGAGCCGAAAATCACCCATTCACTCAGAAAACCATTCAACGGCGGCAGCCCGCAAATCGCGACAGCGCCAATCAGAAACATCATGGCGTTGGCGGGCGTCCGCCGAGCGAGCCCGCCTAGACGCTCGATCTCGCCGGTCCCGCTGCCGTGGGACACTGCGCCGGCGGACAAAAAAAGCAGACCTTTGAACAGGGCGTGGTTGGTTACGTGCAGAAGCGCCCCCGCGTACCCGAGTACGGCCAGCGTGGGTTCGCCCTTGGTCTCGCCGAGCATTCCAACGCCGATGCCGAGTGCAATGATGCCGATGTTCTCAACCGTGTGATACGCGAGCAGGCGCTTCAAGTCGTGTTGCGCCAATGCATAGAGAACTCCCATCACACCGCTCACGACGCCCACAAGCAGCAAGAGTTCACCGCAGATCAACGGAAGCGGCGGCAACCAGGAAAGAAGCCGCAGCAGACCGTAGATGCCGGTCTTCACCACGACGCCGGACAGAAGCGCCGACACGGGCGTCGGCGCCACCGGATGGGCAGCGGGAAGCCACACATGCATGGGCATCAAGCCGGCCTTGGTGCCAAATCCCGCCAGACCCAGACCAAAAAGCGTGACCAAGGTCATGGGCTCATCCGGGCCCACCGCGCTGGGAAAGGAAGAAAACGCGGTCGTCCCGGATCGAGCGAACAGAATTCCGAATAGCGGCAACAGGAACAAACCGGTTCCCAGGTGTGTAGCGATGAGGTACATCCACGCGCCGCGTCGCACCTCGGGGCGGTCATGATGAAAAGACACGAGAAAGAACGCGGTCAGAGTCATGACTTCCCAACTAATCAAAAACAGCACCGCGTCGGCGGCACACACAAGCAGAATGAGGGAAGCCAGAAGCCCACAGAAGAGCGCACAAAACACGGGCGTGGGCTCGGCGCTCGGGGTCGAACTCATGTAGGGTACGGAATACACGGCCACACAAGCGGCCAAGACTCCGATCGTCAACAGGAACCATGCCGACAAGCCGTCAAGGCAGAGCGAAGCCGTGCCCAAAGCGAGCGGCCATGCCGCCTCGTACGGACCGGGCGATGAGTAACCCAGCAACACCGCTCCCGCCGCAATCACCACAAGCGCCGCAGCGACAAGCGCAAGTAGCATGGCCAGGTGGAGCGCCAAACGCGGCACGCGCATGAGCAACAACGATATCACCGTCCCCAGGGCAAGAAGCGCCAGGCTCGTGAGCACCAGGGTCATGAGTCGCGATTGCTCCTGCGGGCAGCCGCCGACTCGATTTGACCGTCATGCATCGGCAACTCGGCCGCCGGCTTCGTGGCGCCGTCATGGCCGCGTGTATGAGACGGTGCCGACCATCCCTCGACGAGAAAAACAATCAATACGGTCGCAACCATGTAGACCAGGTACAACTGAATGCGCCCGTGCTGAAGCGGCCAGAGACGCTCGAAGGTCCGGGCCAATCCGGCAAACACCGGCTTGTAGATTCTCTCCTGCGCCACATCCGTCGTAACCGTGACCAGCCGACCCGGCAATGGGAAACACCCCACGATAACCGGATCCAATCGCCTCGGCCGAAGAACCTGCCGGAAACTGTGGATGGTTTTCCACGCATAGGACGACCCCGTGTACTGCATCGTTGGTTTCGGAAACGCAAAGCCGCATCCCCACGTGCCGCCCGCGCTGCCGACGGCCGCGGCCCCCGGCAGCCGTCGTCGAACCACGAACAGCCCGATGGCGACGACGCTCAAGACCCCGATCGAGGGCAGAATGCGCGAAACCGGACCCAGCGATTCGCGGAACGTCGCCGCTTGCCCCGGCGCGTCGAATGCGAAGGGCGCCAAGGCCGCGGATACCGCCGGGGCGAGCGCTCCCGAGCCGACCGATGCCGCAACACAGCTCAGCGCCAAGAACGCCATGCCCGCGTTCATGCTCGTCGGAGTCGCGTGGACGCGGACGCTGGGATCGCGCTGCGCGCCGAGGAACACCACCGAAAACGTCTTGGAGAATGCCACCAGCGCGAATCCGCCGATCAGTGCCAAAGCAGCGGCACAGAACGCCAGCACCGCCGCGTACGAACTCGGCAAGGTCACCACGCCTTGAAGAATGCCCGTGTAGATGACGAACTCGCTGACAAAACCGTTCAGAGGCGGCAACGCGCAAATGGCGACCGACCCGATGAGGAACGCCAGCGCGTTCACCGGCGTACGCCGAGCCAGCCCTCCCAACCGTTCCATTTGACCGGTGTTCGTGTCATGCAACACGGCCCCGGCCGACAGGAACAGGAGTCCCTTGAACAGCGCATGGTTCAGGACATGGAGCAACGCACCCCCCAGGCCGAGTGCAACCAGCGCGGGCTCTTGCAACGACCGTCCTAGCAGTGCGACCGAAATCGCCAGACCGATGATCCCCATGTTCTCGACACTGGAATACGCCAGCATGCGCTTGATCTGTTGTTGTCCCAGCGCATACAGGATTCCCATGACGCCGGTCAGCAGCGAGATCGCCATCAAACCCATCGCACACCCGACGGGAAGATCGGGCAGCCACGAGAGCAGACGCAACAAGCCGTAAATGCCTGTCTTAATCACCACCCCGGACATCAACGCTGAAATGGGACTCGGAGCCGCCGGGTGGGCGACGGGCAGCCAAACGTGAAAGGGCATGAACCCGGCCTTCGTGCCGAACCCGACCACGCCAAGCGAAAAAATCACGACGCACGAATTCACTTCGGGAACGCCGAACGCGCCCGTGAATCCGTCCATGTCCGTGCTTCCGGTTCGAGCCACGAAGGCCGCAAACACCGGCAACACGCCCAGCGCCGTCCCCAAGTGCGTGGCGACAAGATACGTCCAGGCTCCGCGCCGCGCCTCCACATCTTGGTCGTGCCATCCAATGAGGAAGAACGCGGAAAGGCTCATCAACTCCCAACCGACCAGGAACAACACCACGTCGGCTGCACAAACAACCAACACCATGGCGGCAATCATGGTGCAGAGCAGCGCCGCGTATACACCGGCCAACCTGTGTGTTCGGGGGTGGGTGAAGTAGCCCCACGAATAGATCGACACCCCGATGCCGACCAGGCCGATGACCAGCAGAAACCACGCCGAAAGCCCATCGACGAAAAGTCGGGCGAACCCCAGCGGCAGAAGCCATTCGACGCTCATGCGCGCTGGTGTGCTGTGACCCAAGGCGTCCCAGCTGCCGATGACACAAAACGCGCTTGCCAGGCCCGCGGCTGCCAAGCCGATCCGCAATGCACCCGCCCGGCTCCCTGCGGTCAGCACGGACGCGGTCGCTCCGAACGCGAGCACGGCGAGGGCGAGGACCACCCAGGTCACGACGCAGCACCTCGCTCTTTATCCTTTTTCGCAACCCGGGCCTCGATGGTTTCGATCTTCGCCAGGATTTGATCCTGCACCGCCCGCACGTCGAGCAGCCGCCTGAATTCCTGATCCTGCAATCCGTACATCAGATGACTCAGCAGGAGAAGGTGTACGCGAATCGTCGTACTCACGATGACGAACAAGATGCTGACTCGCTTTCCGTCGAGCGCCCCAAAGTCGATGGGCCCTCGAAGGAAGGCCAGGGTGACCTGCGGTTCAGGGATCCCCAGGATAATGGGCCCACGGGGGTGAGGGATCGCGACGCCGTTGCCGATGCCGGTCGAACACAGCGCCTCGCGAGCCACGAGCACGCTGTACAACTCCTCGCGATCTACGTTCGGCGGCAACGGCAAGAGGTTGCACACGGCGCGAAGCGCCGTGGCTTTGTCCCTGCAGTCCAGGTCATACAGCACGCCCCCGCGGCGTAGGGCGTTCGCCAAAAGGAGCTCCGGAGGCTTGACGCCGTTCTCGCGGAAGATCTCCGGGGAGATCGTGAGGTTCCGTGCCGTCGCCCACTCCAGCAACTCAACGCGGTTCAGGCGGTACTTGTCTTGAACTCGGTAGCTCGGAATCGTGCCGTTGCGAATCCACTTGTAGATCGTATCCTCCGGAACCTTCAACAACTTGGCCGCATCCCTGGCCGTTAAGTCCATCTGCGACCCCTCCGTTCACCGCCCACGGGCGCATTCACCTGTCCTTTTCGACGTTGGCCGAGCCTCCCCCTTATCATGCACCCGCGTTCCAGGCTGACGCACGACGGCGACGATTCTGCACGAACGGCGCCATCTGGCAAGCCTCCCACCCCCGCTTACCACGAGGGGTCCGGCCCTCCCAAGCGGCAGAACCATCATGCGGCGTCGGATTTTCCTTGCGAACCGCCGCGAGATCCGTCACAATCCGTGAACGGAGGGGAGGGCAACCTAGTTCCGCACCGGATCGGGCGACCAATTCGTGAACCGCGTCTAGCCATGGACGCGGTCGCCACCGTCCGGTTCAGCTGGGAATCGAGGGCCTTTCCGGAACCCTTCGTTGAGGGGCGTGCGATCGTTTTGCGTGTCCATCTCAGGGAGGGCCTCGGGACAAGGTGTGACGGCTTGGCGCGGAAGTCTGGGTTGATCGAGAGGTGCGAGATGTTTTTGAGACGATGGTCGTCCGTGGCGTTCGTTTGTTCGGTAGCCGGCTTGGTCGCCTTCGCATCGCGGGCTCTAGCGAACGATGACGTTGTGGCTGGCGCGAGTACCACACTCGACTACCCGGCTTTCTACGACTGCCTTGACGGCCCACGCCCTCCCGTCGCGGCAGGTTGCTCGACCTCCGACTTCCACCCCGACGGACATGTCGATCTGCGCGACTTCGCGCTTCTTCAGCGAAGCTACCAAACCCTCTCGACCTCCCCCATCCAACCCGGCGCCGAGATGGTCGGCGAAATTGCCCCCATCAACGACACCGACGTCTTCACCTTCTTCGCGTCGCAAGGCGCGTTCGTCACCGTCGATTACTTCACGCCAGTGGTGGCCGGCGGCTATCCCGATCTTTTCCCTCGCATCGACCTGCTCCGCCCCAACACCTCTCAGGCGGCAACCACGTCGGTGTGCGGTAACACCCGACTGGACACGATCCCCGTCGACGCGACCGGAACCTGGTCCGTACGCGTTCGAGAGAACGCAGCGTGGGCCAACTGCGGGTACGGCGCGATCGAGGCCCTTCGAACCGGGCTGTACACGCTCACGGTCTGCCTTTCGAACGCCCCCGCGATTCCCATCGCTTACGGTCAGACGACCTTGAACTCCTTCGCGTCGGATTGTCAGATCGTGAACTTCTCCTTCACCGGGAGCGCGGGGGACGTGGTCTCGGCCATGTACGCCGGTCCGACGACGACGCGGCGCATCCGCATGTTCGATCCCGCCGGCGCCGAGATCGGCGTCAGCGGATCGGGCCTCACCGTGGGAATCTTCGATGAAGTGCTTCTCTCCAACGGCACCTACCGTCTCTCCGCCGAGGCCCTGAACGACAGCGCCGTGGGCGCTTTCGGCGTCGGCCTCACCGAACTCGACGACGCCGTCCCCATCGCCTTCAACACCCCGCTCAACGCCGCCATCGCGCAACTGGCCGAGGTGGACCTCTACTCCTTCAACGCCACCGCCGGATCGTTCGTCACCGTGGACTACTTCACCCCCGTGGTCGCCGGCGGCTATCCCGACCACTTCGCCCGTCTGGACCTCATCCGTCCCGACGGAACCACGGCCTTGACCGACGCAAGGTGCGGCAACTTCCGACTCGACAACATCGCCGTGAATCAAACCGGTTCCTGGACCGTGCG
>CAZYEX010000043.1:0-53908 GCA_964646605.1 uncultured Phycisphaera sp.
ATCCGCCAACGCCCATGCGCCATCCATGGCATCCCGTACCTCCGTAAAAGCCGACCCCGGGCATCCTTGCCCTATACGCCAGCCCCTCTAGCTCAACCAACCATCCACCGCGCGTCAAGAGATGTGGGTAACAGCAAGACTTGAAGTCCCTGGCAACCGTCGTGCGCCCTTCGGGCGAGGAGCGAGCGCACTGCTCACGAAGTAGTACACTACTCGCGATCCGCATGGAAGACCACTGCTGACACAGCAGTGGCGCCGTGTTCGGTGAAAGCGTAGGGCGGGACGCGACGGCCGCCTCGTCCTGTTTTTGAGGTCGCAATCTGCGACCTCAAACAATCCCATTCTTCCTTGGTCAGTTGGAACATTAAGTCGTCCGGGAAGCGGCCGCGATTCCGCCGGACCTGCTCGTTCAACCGCTTGGTCGAGGTCCCATAGAGCTTCGCCAAGTCGGAATCGAGCATGACTTTCTGCCCGCGAATCAGCAGGATCGCCTTCTCAATGCGTTCGACCGGGATACCCGCGAGTTCCTGGTTCATCATGCTTCCCGGACCGTACTGCGGCAGAATCGCCCTACCGACGGAAGCGCCGAACCTTCTCGTCGGTGACTACCATGTGCATAGGGCGGTCGAGCGGGCCCACGGGCACGGTCGGCGTGATCTGTTCCTCAAAGGCCAATGCACAGGCCACCCCCTGGAAGTCCGGGTGGGCCAAAAAGCGATCGTAGAAGCCTCGACCCCGCCCCAGACGGTTCCCGTATTCATCGAACCCCAGACCCGGCACGATCACCAGGTCAATCAACGGGATGGGGAAGGGGAGACCCGAGACCGGCTCGCGAATGCCCATCGAGGATATGATCAGGTCGTCGGTGAGCGATCGGACTTCCACCGGCAACATCCGCCGCTGGCTCCAACTCACCTTGGGGGCCAGAACGCGCTTGCGCTCCTGCCATGCCCGCAGGACAATCGGCAAGGTGTCCACCTCCATGGGCAGGGCGAGGAAGATCATGATGACCTCGGCCTTGGTGAATTCCGGCTCGTCGAGCAACCGTTGGCAGGCGAGGTGTGACTTCTCAGCCAATTGCTCGGGCGTAAACCCCGCCAACACCTTTCGCAGCCGCTGGCGAAGGTCTTTTTTCACCGATTCCCCCGAAGCCGGATCATGGAAGGGCAATGTACGATCATCTCGATTCGACGTTCGATCTTCCGCGCCGGCGCGTGACTCGCCCGGCAGCGTCCCCGCAAGTATACCCTTCCGCAGCCGCGTACAACATGAGTCCGGAATTCTCTCCGCGAGGACTCGATTCGCGTCTTGACTCCGGCTCGCGGGTGGGTTACGCTTAGCCCCGGTTCGCGACGGCTCGCGCGGGATGTCCCTGGGGTTCGTCGGCGGATCGCACGGATGGTGCTTGTCGGGCAAGGATGCGACCCATGTCGCAACGGTCTGGTCGATTCATTACCGAACGGATTCAGGAAGGGAGTGCAATGTGCGCACGGATGTAAAACTTGGCGTCGTGATCTCCATGGTGGTCGTTCTGACGGTCGGGGGTTACTTCCTATTCAGCGGCCCCAGTGAACCGCCCATCCCGGTCGGCGATCGCGCGGCGACCGCGACGGACCCCGCGGCCAAACCCGGCGCGGCCAAACCCGCCGCTGCGCCCAACAATCGGTCGCGGCAGGTGAATTCCTCCAAGGACGCCGCGCCTCGGACGAGCCTCCCGGTCGCACCGGCCGGGCGCGATGCCCCCGTGGCGAGCAAGCCGGCCTCCCCGCCGGTGTCGCCCTCCTCATCTCCCCCCGTCCCTGACCGAGTCGTCTCCGCGCTGCCGGGGACTCTCACGAAACCGACCGTCGAACGGCGCGTCGACCCTCAGCCCGCGTCGCACACCTTGACGAATCCCGCGGAGAACCGCGCCGACACCGCGTCGCCAAGCTCCACCGGTCTGAGCACCCCCGCGCCGGGTAGCGATCCGGTCGCCTCCACGGATCCGTCGAACCTGAACCGCGCGCCGTCGTCGCCCGCCGCTTCGCCGGCCTCGACCGATTCCCTGACCGCGATGGTGTCCAAGAATCTGCCGACGGCAACCTCGACGCCGCCGGACTCCGCCTCCAAGAAGGGCGACTTCCGTGCGGCGGCCGCCGACACGCACAAGGTCCAGCCCGGCGATTCGCTCGCTAGTCTTTCCCAGGCCTACTACGGCAACGCCAAGTACGCCAAGTTCCTGGCCGATTCCAATACCCAGGTCGCGGACCCCGCTCGTTTGGCCCTCGGCGTCACCATCAAGATTCCGCCGCTCCCGTCCGACGTGGACATGCGGATCGCCGGCCCGACCAAAACCGCGAGCACGGCCACAGCCAACGCCTCCGGTCGCCGAACCTACAAGGTCCAGGCGGGCGACAGCTTCTATCGAATCGCCCGCGACCAACTGGGCAATGCCAACCGGTGGAAGGAATTGCTGGCCCTCAACAAGACCCTGGTCCACAACGACCCAACGCAATTGCAGGTCGGTCAAACGCTCCTCTTGCCGGAGTCGTAGGGGGGCGTGCCGGTGCGGGTCCCGAAGGGCGGAGAGCCCCGCTTTCGCGCGGGACCGAAGAAAGCCACCTCCGGGCCGTTTTCGAGCTTGGCATCAAGTCCGCCGCCGCGTGGAACGCGATGCGGCAATCAGCCGCTGGAAAAGCGGGCCGGAACGCGGTTATTATCCGCCGTAGGGCGTCGGAGGCTCACTGCGTCTTGGGCGAGAGGACACGGGCTGGTAAAGCCCAGATTCCGACCACCCCCCCTAGATACACAGGGGACGAACGAGTAAGATACCGGGACTGGTTGCCATACTTTTGGGGAGAAGGCTATGAAGCGACAGTTCGCGGTGGTGGGGGTGGTCGTGGCGGGGTTGTTGGGCGCGGCCGTGGTCGGCGCGGGTACGGGAGGGACGGCGGGCGCGCCGGACTTCGATCTCTCCTGGTTCACCATCGACGGCGGCGGCGTCATGAACAGCACGGGCGGCGACTTTGAGCTGTCCGGCACCATCGGCCAACACGACGCCGGTCGCATGAGCGGGGGCAACTTCGACCTGACCGGCGGTTTCTGGTTCGAGGTCGTCGCGAGCGACTGCAACGAGGACGGCGTGGTCAACCTCATCGACTACAACGATTTCGAACCGTGCCTGAGCGGTCCCGGCGGCGGACCGCTGCCGCCCGGCTGCAGCTGCTTCGACTTCGACAACGACGGCGACATCACCCTGGCCGACTTCGCCACCGTGCAAGAGATGTTCAACGGGCAGTAGTCGTCCCGCGTCGCCTCCCGAGCCGCGAGTCTCACGGAGAGGGGTACGCTATGACCAATCGCGATGGAGCGCGCGTGACTCTGGCTGCGCGCGGCGTTGCGCTCGTGCTGGTCATACTCTCGGCGTTGGCTCTTGGGCTTGCGTCGTCGGGCGCGGCCTGGGGGCAACCCGAATCGCACACCGCACAACTGGTCACAGGATCACCGGCGGGACTCCCGTCGGTCGTCGCCGGGACCGGTCCCACCGCGATTCTCGAGATCGTTCCGGTCCATCCACCGGGCGGGCTCTGCGGTTGGAACGTCTGTCTGAACGGGTCCACGGTCCGTGCGGCCTGCGCCTCGGGCGACGACTGCCCGCCGGTCGCGGTCTATCCACCGGGGACGAAGATCGTGGGCAATGAGCTGTCGGCATATGAGGGGGGCTTCCGAGCGTGGTTCGAATACCGCGCTTCCAACTGGGACCCGGAGGGCGACGGCACGGTTCCCACGAACCCGATATTCGTCCAAATTGGGTTTGACCGCACGGGGTTCTTCGACGCCGACACCTCGGACCCAGGCACGGATCCCGCGGATGACGGTGACCAGCCCGATCTTGTGCCCGCCGCCGGAATCGCCTGTTCAAGTTCTCACGACGACGCCTGCGCCGCCGCCTTCGGCGAGTTTTGGGCCGAGTGCGAATTTGGGTTTTGTAAGCCCTCGTACGACGACCACAAAGGCTACTTGAATCCGCGTTCGTTCTGTCGTGATCCCGTTTCCGGGCCCGTATGCGACCAGACCGGCTGCGATACCCAGGGGGGATCCGGTCACCGGTGTTTTGCCAACACCTACATTCCCCGAATCGATGACCACACAACCGACTACGTCGGTACGCTGGTCCTGGACATCCCCGTCGACGCCTTCGGCCGCTACACGGTTAACCTCCAGACCAATATCACCTTCCTTGCGAGTCAGACGGCGCCGCCCAGGGACATCCCTGTGGCGGTCGAGCGCGGCTTCACGGTCAATATCCTTGGCGGGCAGTGCTGCTTCGGACTGTTCACGCCCGACGCCGGATGCGTCGAGGGCGTGCTGCGCGCGGAGTGCGGCGACGATGAGCCCGATCCCGTCCTGTTCGTTCCCGACGCAAGTTGCTCGCCCGCCGGCCCGGACTGTGAGAGTTACTTCGGGGCCTGTTGTGACACCATGAACGGCACATGCCAAGACCCTGTTCTACAAGCGGATTGCGGGGGCAGTCATGCCGTCTGGACCTCGGGCGTGCCGTGCGGCGAGGTCGAGTGCAGCGCCGACACCGGCGCTTGTTGCGATCACGACCCGTTCCGCGCCTGCACCGACGCCTCCGTTCTGGCCGATTGCGAATGTCCGACCTGCACGTGGTACAAGCTGCGCAGGTGCGAGGAGATTGACTGCCCCGTAAGCCCGATTCCCACCACGTCGGCCTGGGGGCTTGCGGTGCTGGCCTTGCTGCTGATGATTACAGCGAAAGTCGCCTTCGCCCGCCGCGGACTGCGAACCGCCGCCTGAGTTGGTTACGTGCGTTTGAACTGCCGATTGAGGTCGGCCTTGGTGAGGCGGAGCATGGTCGGCCGGCCGTGGGGGCAACTGCTCGATTTCTCGACCAGGTGGCGTTGCCGCATGAGGGCCTCGATCTCCGAATCGGTCAGCACGTCGCCCGCCTTGACCGCCGCCTTGCAAGCCATCAGGTCCAGCACTTTGTGAATCACCACCTCCGTCGTGGTGCCCGCCGGTTGTTGGGCCAGACGATCCAGCAAGTCGTGCAGAAACGGTGTCACGTCCGTGTCCTTCATCAGGGCCGGGAACGACTGCACGGCCACGGAGTCCCGCCCGAACGGCGTGATCTCGATCCCCAGCCGCTCGAACAAATCCGCGTGCCCCTCGAGGAGCGACATCTGCTCGGGCGTCACCCGCATCGTCTCGGGAAGCAGAAGACGCTGCGCTTCGAGCGGACCCGTGGCGATCCGCGCACACAGTTGCTCATACATGATCCGCTCGTGCAAGGCGTGTTGATCGACGATGACGATGCCCTCCTCGGTCTCCGCGACGAGGTAGAGGTTGTGCATTTGCACCGCCCGCGGACGCATTGCGGAGTCGGGCAACCTCGATGGATCCGTTTCCCCGCGCGGAAAACCCGCGTCCACCGCGGCAGAGGGGTCAAGCGGCGTGGCGTCCGGTCGCCCATAAAGGGACTGCCAAGCGCCGAGCGGATCCGATCCTCCCGAGCCCGGCAAGAAGCCCGCTCGTAAGCCCCCGGCGGAGCCGGCATGCGCCGCCGCCGAGGGGACCGGACCGTGCATAGGCGGAGTCGATTTGAGCAAGTCGGCCAGTTCCTGCCGAACCCGATCCTGCTGCGACTCGCTGAGAGGTTCCGCGTTCGGCCCGGTCCGCAGACGCGGGGTCAGTTCGGCGCGCTGGAACGTCTCGCGAAGGGCGCTGAGCACCTGCGAGTGGATCAGGCCCGAGTCCGCCCAACGAACTTCGATCTTGGTGGGGTGAACGTTTACGTCCACGGTGCGCGGATCGACCGTCAGAAACAGGAACACCACGCCGTGGCGGTTGGGCTCCATGAGACCGCGGTAGGCCTCCTTGACGGCGTGCTGGATGAAGCGGTCGCGGATGCACCGTCCGTTGACGAAGAGGTATTGCCACTGGCTCGTGGCCCGCGAGTAGGAGGGCGGCGCGGCGTACGCCTCCAACCCCACCCCACGTTCGTTCCGCGACACGGCCAGAACCGCCGCAGCCAGCTCCGCACCATAGAAAGCGCCGATCCGCTGTCGTCGATCCGTGTTCGGTGGAAGTTGGTGAACGACGCGGCGATTCACCGTCAACTCGAACCCCATCTGCGGCAAGGCCAAGGCCGCCCGGGCGAAAACTTCCGTGATGTGTCCAAGCTCCGTCGACGCCGTCCGAAGGAACTTCCGCCGCGCCGGCACGTTGAAAAACAAATCGCGGACCTCCGCCGACGTGCCTTCGGCGCAACCGACCGCTTGACTCGTCTCCACCGCATCGCCCGCCACGCGGATCTCGTGACCCTCCGTTTGCCCGATTGGCCGCGAAACGATCCGCAATTTCGATACCGCCGCGATGCTCGCCAACGCCTCGCCGCGAAACCCCATCGTGCGGATCGAGTAGAGGTCCTCTTCCTCGAGCACCTTGCTGGTCGCATGGGGAGTGACCGCCAGACGCAATTCCTCCGGCGACATCCCGGACCCGTCGTCCGTGACGCGAATGAGTTGCCGCCCGCCCTCCTCGACGGTCACCGAAATCCTCGTCGGTGAAGCGTCGATCGAGTTTTCGACCAACTCCTTGACCACGCTGGCGGGGCGCTCCACCACCTCGCCGGCGGCGATCTTGTTGACCAGAAGGTCGGGCAGAATGCGAATGCGGCAGGGAGCAGTCATAGCCATGCGATCGACCGGCGGCACCCAAAAACCGCGCACGGGCGACCGTCCACGCGAAGTATAAAGGGCTCGCCGCGTGGTCGCAAAGATCGGGCGCCCGTGAGGGAACCACGGGCTGTGACTTGACGACCGGCCCGCGGAGTCGGCAAATAGCCGTATGCGACGACCCATGCTCCTCCGCGTAAGCGATGCGTCCCAAGTTTGCGACATCGATACGCGCTTCGACGGCGTGGAGTGGGTACTGTCGCGGGAGATAGGGGAGAGCCCGCTGCTCCCGTCCGTCCGCGCCGCGGCGGTTCTCTTGCCGCACGAGCCTATGGAGGCGTCGATTTCGCATGTCGAAACCGCGCTTCATTGGATCGCCGCGAGGGGTGGAACTCTCCTGAGCGTGCAACTCCCGCCCATCGCCGGCGTGACGACGTACCAGGACGGCCTCAACCTCGCCTACGAACTCCTTCACCGGCTACGTCTGGAGGCCGAAGCGATGGGCGTGGCGCTGGCTCTGGACGCCCCGTCTTGCGGCTGCTTGCTGTCCCCCGTGGAGCTGCGTGAGGTCATCGACACCGCCAACTCCTCGGCCATCGGCGCCTGCCTCGACCTCGGCAAGATCGCGGCCCTGGGCTCCCCTGCCGATTGGGTGACCACCCTTGGACATCGTGTTCATGCCGTTCGGGTGTCCCACGAGCAGGCCCCCAGGGCCCCCTTGGATTCGGATGACCTGCCCACGGCGCTGCAATCAGTCCCGCGGGATCGACCGATCATCGTCCACTCCTTCCAACCCTCACCGTGGCTCCGTGTCATGGGAGTTGCGGATTCGTCCAACCGACGGTAAAGTGTGCTAGGTTGAAGAGAGTTGCTTCCATGCAGAGAGACCAAAGTCGCCTTTATCGAATGAGCGTCCTCCGTATCGTCGCGTTGGGTTGCCTTGTCCTCCCCGGCTGCGGCGAGAAGGAATCCCCGCCGGAAGTCATTTCCCTCGAAGGCAAGGTCGAGAAGATCGAGCGGACCACCGACACCACCGGTCGCCTGACCGTGGTCTACTACAGCGAAAGGCACCAACAAGAGGTCTCCGGAACCGGGCAGGTCACGCCGGAAACGGAGATCATGATCGACGGCGCCGCAGCTACTCTGAAGGACCTCCGCGAGGGCGAGCACGTTCGCGGCGAAGTCCGCGTCGAGAAGAAGGGCGGTAAAAAGGTCCAAACGGTGATCAAGATTCAAGCCGAACGTAGTCGCCCCGGCGGCACCTCCGGTCGGTGACTCCAGCGAGCGTGCGACATGGGTTGGGACGCATGGGCGACAATCGGGGCCGTCGTCCTGGTGCTCACCCTGCTTGCCGTCACCAAGGCCTCCCCCGACCTGATCTTCGTCGGGGCCGTCACCCTACTGATGACCGCCGGCATCCTCTCCCCCAAGGACGCACTCTCCGGTTTGGCCAACGAAGGCGTCATCACCGTCGGCGTACTGTTCATCGTCGCCGCCGGGCTCCGTGAGACCGGCGCGATGTCTTGGGTCGCCCAGCAACTCCTCGGTCGTCCGCGATCCGTATGTCACGCCCAGTTCCGAATGATGGCCCCCGTCGCCGCCATGAGCGCCTTCGTGAACAACACGCCCATCGTCTCCATGTGCCTGCCGGTCATCGACGATTGGTCCAAACGCCACCAAATCTCACCCTCGAAACTCATGCTGCCCTTGAGTTACGCGGCGATCCTCGGCGGCGTCTGCACCCTCATCGGCACGAGCACGAACCTCATCGTCTCCGGGATGCTCTCCGACAGTCCCAACCTGAAAAACCCGCTCAAGCTTTTCGACCTCGCTTGGGTCGGCGTTCCCGTGGCCGTGATCGGCGTGGGATACATTCTTCTTGTCAGCCGCTGGCTCCTTCCCGATCGCCGCGCCGCCGCCCGGGCCTTCGACGATCCCAAGGAATACACCGTCGAAATGCTCGTCGAACCGGGCAGCCCCCTGGTCGGCAAGACCATCGAGGAGGCTGGGCTCCGCAGCCTGCCCAACATGTACCTCATGGAGATCGACCGCGACGGCTCGGTCATCCCCGCGGTCAGTCCGCAGGAACGACTGCATGCCAATGATCGCCTCGTCTTCGTCGGGGTCGTGGAATCCGTCGTCGAGCTGCAACGCACCCGCGGTCTGAAACCCGCCACCAACCAGGTCTTCAAGCTCGACTCGCCGCGCGTCCGCCGATCGCTGATCGAGGCCGTCGTTTCCAACTCCTGCCCGCTGGTGGGAAAAACCGTCCGCGAGGGCCGCTTCCGAACCCTCTACAACGCGGCCATCATCGCCGTCCATCGCAACGGCGAGCGCATTCACGCCAAGATCGGCGACATCGAGCTCCACGCCGGCGACACCCTCCTTATCGAAGCCCACCCCAACTTCATCGAGCAACACCGCAACTCGCGGGATTTCTATCTCGTCAGCCGCATCGAGGGCTTCAGCACTCCCCGCCACGAACGGGCCACGGCCGCGGGCCTCATTTTCCTAGGTATGATCCTCGCCGCGGGCACCGGACTCCTCGACATGCTCCACGCCGCCATGCTCGCCGCGGGACTGATGATCCTCACCCGCTGTTGCAACTCGTCTGTAGCGCGGAACAGCGTCGATTGGCAGGTGCTCGTAGCCATCGCGGCGTCCTTCGGGCTGGGCAAGGCCATGGAAACCACGGGCGCCGCCCGAGAGATCGCCCAGTCCATGCTCCAACTCGCCGGCGACGACCCCTGGATCGCCTTGGCCGTGATCTATGGGCTCACTGTTCTCTGTACAGAACTGATGAGCAACAACGCCGCCGCCGTCCTGATGTTTCCCATCGGAGTAGCGACGGCACTGAGCCTGCAAGTCGACTACATGCCCTTCGTCCTGGCCATCATGTACGCCGCGTCGCTCGGCTTCGCCACGCCGCTGGGATACCAAACGCACCTGATGGTCTATGGCCCCGGCGGATACCGCTTCTCCGACTTCGTCCGGATCGGCGCTCCGTTGGATCTCCTGCTCGGCGTCGTATGCGTGGTGATGATCCCCTTCATTTGGCCTTTCGCCTGACCGATTTTCCTTCGTCGCCCGGCGGATCGTGCTACAATTCGGCATGGGGTCCAATGGAGGCCACGGTGCCCGAGGCCCAAAACGAAACGGATTCTTGCATGACCGGCCAGTGTGACAACTCGTGGCCCGCAGTCCTTGCCGCAGGGGTGAAGGCGCAGCGCTTGGTCCCCGACGCGGTTGCCGTGGGGGGCACTGCGGCCGCGCTCTACGCGCACCACCGGGTGTCCCAGGACACGGATCACCTTCTCCCCTCGCTTCGGACCCAGTTCGACCACGTCCGGGCGACGCTCGAACTTTCCCCCCATTGGCGAACCGCCCGGGTCGAGTCCCCGGTGCTCATTCTCGGAAGCATCGACGGAGTCCCCGTCGGATTTCGCCAATCGCGACGCCTCGACCCCATCGCCACACGAACCCTCCAAACCGAGTACGGACCCCTCGTCGTGCCTACGCTGGACGAGCTGATTGGAATGAAGGGTTACCTTGCCTATGCACGAAACGCGCTTCGCGATTACTTGGACTTCGCGGCCCTTACGCACTGCACCGATGAGCCCGCGGTTCTTGAGGCGCTGCTCAAGTCCGACCAGCGCTATGGACACTTGCAGACCACGTCTGTCGCGTTGGAGATTGCCAAACGCCTGAGCGATCCTGCCCCCTACGACCTCGACGACATCGATCTCCACGATTACAAGGGCCTCGCACCGCCATGGCGGTCCTGGGAGATGATCGCCGCGACCTGCCGCAAGCTTGCCGGGTCCCTGAGTCGTCGCCTGGTCCTGGAAGGCTGAAGCACATGCAACATCGTCATCTGAACGCGACGACCTGGTCACGTGCGGCCGTAGATTCAGCATTGGAGTATGGAGACCTTCCGGATTGGCGTGAGCTTTTCGCAAACATCCGTGAAGATCGACACTTGGCGGAGACCGTGCTTGCCATCGCCCAGGCCCATCGAGTGGTCGGTTCGTCGGCGATGGCCGAATCCCTCATCCGCGCCCTATGGCCGGACCTGACGGAATCTCAACCTTCGGCTGAAGGGAGCCGCTCCCCGTGAGCCTGCTGGCGGTTGCGGTCATCTCGGCGCTCTGTCTGATCGCAGCCTATTTCACCTACGGGACGCTCCTCGCCCGCCTGCTTCGACTTGACCCCCACGCCCCTACGCCAGCCGTCAGTCTTCGCGACGACGTGGACTACCACCCTTTGCAGCCGTCGTCGCTGCTCAACCAACATTTCTCCGCCATCGCCGCCGCGGGGCCCATCGTCGGACCCATTCTCGCCGGGGTCATGTTCGGCTGGCTCCCCGCTCTGCTGTGGATCATCCTCGGCGCCATTTTCATCGGCGGCGTCCACGACATCGCCGCCCTCATCGCCTCCGTCCGCCACAAGGCCCGATCCATCGCCGAAGTCGTCCGCGAACACATGAGCCGCCGCTCTTACGTCCTTTTCCTGCTTTTCGTCTGGCTGGCCCTGGACTACATCATCGTCGCCTTCACCGACATCACCGCGTCCTCCTTCATCGGGGTCTTGGAACTCGAAAACGGTCAGAGCGTTTCCGGCGGGGGCATCGCTACGTCGTCCTTCCTCTATCTGCTCCTCCCCGTCGTCATGGGACTGCTGCTGCGATTCACCAGACTGTCTCTGACTACCGCGACGCTGATTTTCCTTCCCTTGGTCGGACTTTCCATCTGGATCGGACAGTCCATCCCCTTCGATCTCGCCCAAGTCGTGGGTGTCGAACCCTGGACCGCGCACAAGATCTGGAACCTCGCCATTCTCGGGTATTGTCTTCTCGCGTCGCTGGTTCCGATGTGGTGTTTGTTGCAACCTCGCGGACACCTGGGCGGATACTTTCTGTTCGTGGCCTTGGTGGGCGGAACGCTAGGCTTGGTCCTCAGCGGCGAAAAGGCTCAGTTTCCCGCCTTCACCGACTGGTCCACGCCCCAGGGCCAACCTTTGTTTCCGCTCCTGTTCATCACCATCGCCTGCGGGGCGTGTTCGGGTTTTCACGCCGTGGTGGCCTCCGGCACCACCTCGAAACAGTTGCGCCGCGAGACGGACGCGAAGGTCATTGGTTACGGGGCCATGCTCATGGAGGCCATGGTCGCCTTCGTCTCCCTCAGTTGTGTCATGCGCCTGACACCCGACTCCCCGCTTCTTACCGGCGGTCCCAAGCCCAACTTCCTCTACGCCCAGGGAATCGGCAGCTTCCTCGGCGTTTTGGGCATTCCCGCGGCGCTGGGGGTTTCCTTCGGATTGATGGCCTTTACGACCTTCGTCTACGACACTCTCGACGTGTGTACGCGCCTGGGCCGCTACATCGTCCAAGAGCTCACCGGCTGGCGCGGACGTTTCGGAAAAATCTTCGCGGCCCTGGTCACCGTCGGCGTCCCCATCCCCTTCCTTCTGCAACGCTCCGTGGACGCCGCGGGCAAGCCCGTCCCCGTCTGGCGGGTCTTCTGGGATTTGTTCGGGGCCAGCAACCAACTCCTCGCCGCCTTGACGTTGATCGGGCTGACCGTCTGGTTGTGGCGAACGCGGCGGGCGGTGTGGGTCTTTTATGTCTTGGGACTGCCCACCGTCTTCATGTACGTGATGAGCCTGTGGGCGTTGGTGCGAATCATCCGCGTGGATATCGCCACCCACGGCCTGGGCGCGAGCCCCATCCCCTGGGTCGCCATGATCCTCGTCGTCCTGGCCGTCCTCATGGTCATCGACGCCATCCTCGTCTTCGTCGGCCCCTCCGTTTCCCCTCCCTCCCCACGCCTCGAAGCCGCGGCAGCGTGACGGGCGAAGCCCAAGGCGCGAGCGAGACGATCGCAGTGCCAATTGTCGATTGGGGGGAGGGGAAAGTCGGTAAGGTCCGCTGTTCGGACCGGGACGCAACCCGGGCGCCGGTTTTCAACCGATCGTCGTGGCCTCAGCGGACCCCTCGCGGACCGGTTTGCGCAACCCCACCCGAAGCGGCTGAACGGGAGCACTGTTCACGGAACAACAGCACACACTGTCAGTTCGACCTCGCCTCGCGGAGTCCAAGTACATCGGTGTGACGCGACTTGACTAGAGCCGAACGACCCCCGCACTCTGGATCGAACGACTCACGTGAAGGCGAAAATGTTCAAATGACGCGTGAGGGATGTCGTCGCCCACGCGCCACGCCGAAAGAGGTGTAATCCCCCCGCCACGGGGCCTCAACTCGCTCTTCTCCCAGACCTTGATGTCGTGCAAAGTATAGACGGAACGGTCCAGCAGCGCGACGATGAACATGGGTCCCAGCTGGGAAAAAAGGGACCGGTGCTTGGCGACGAATTCATGTCCGGCGGCCATGTCCCATGGCTTGGAACGCACAAGAAACATGTGTTGGGAATATGGGCGGATGTCGGAGCCGTAACCCTTCAAGTACTGTTTCCACACGCGCGAGGCTCGCCGTAGGACGTCGCTATCGGGTTTCGTGGCTACGTTCTCCAACTGGGACATCGCGACGCGCCAGGAGTACGACGTGACGAAACGGTGAACGCGATCATCATACGGAACCGTCCCGTGACCAGAGTCTTCCCGGCAGAGGTCGTAAAACAAGGCGCCCTGCCGCTCAAGGCCCCCGAGGGTTTGGTTATCGCATTGGGCACAAAACCATCGATATTTCAACTGACGGTTGGTCAATCGACTGCTTGGGAGATCGACGAAACTCCCACCCGTTTTCTGGTCTGCTAGCGTCCGCTTGTAGACGAACGACGGAATGAGGTGTCCTTCGACGAGTCGTTCGTAAGCATTGCAGAGACGACACTTTCCCCGCTCATTCATCCGCGCGCCTCCATCCGATTCCTGCCTCCTGGCGAGTGAGCCCGCGGAGTCGCAGAGGGTGAATGGTTGCGCGGGCCAGGATGTGGGGTTTCGGTTTTTCGCAGAGGAATTGCAGGCGCGGGTGTTGGGAGGCAAAGAGAATCTTTGCACTCCCCACCACGGCAAAGAGAATCTTTGCACTCCCCGTTCTTGAGGAGGATCGGCACCGAACGTGTGGCTTCGGGAAGGATGTTTTCAGCGACCATGGGTCGTGATTCCGTCACCCGTCAGCGCCCGATTGTACGGGGGCGTGACCGGTCACGCGAGGGCCCGCCAGGCCCGTTGGGCGCGGTGTATGGAAACGGTTGCGGAATCAAGGGTGTGAAGTGTTCCATGGCTCACAGCGCAGTCGGGGGCTTGCCGCGGGGAGGGGCGTATTCTTGGGGTGCAAAGAGGATCTTTGCACTCCCCGACGCGGCAAAGAGAGTCTTTGCCCTCCCCGTTCCTGAGGTAGAGGATTTCGCGGCTTACCAGGCGAATGAAGCAAAAACGGGAACTTCGCGGGCTTGCACAGCCTGCGTGTCGCCGAGCGTGCCGACGGCGAGGATGGGGACGAACCTCGAAGCGGGAGGATCTGCGGAGGCCGGCGACGGCGTGAGTGAACGTGCCGAGGTGACACGCACGTCCTCGCGCAGGCGTAGTTTCATTCCCACCACCGGCTTGGTCAGCGGCGAGACGATCACCCGCTCTCCGGGGCCGAGTTCGCAAACCTGCCCGTCGTCGCGGCCCTTGTAGTTGACCAGCACGCGGTCGCCGACGGTGCGAAGAATGGGCACGTCCCGCCGTGCCAACCGGCCGGCACCTGGTTCCGCCGACTGCGGATCGGGCTCGAACACATACACCCAGCGGTTCTCGTGGATCGCGTGCCGCGGAACCAGAAGCGCTTCGTCCAACAACTTCGCGGGCAGTTCTGTTCTGCAATACATCCCGATGGACAAGCTCGAACGGGCGGCCTCGCTTGCACTGCCCTCGGTCGAGGCCGTCGCCACCATGTCGATTTGCCGGACCTCGACCACCATCCGCGCCGTCCGCGTGGCCTCGTCCACCCGCTCGAACCGAGTCACCCGACCCGTCCAGCTCAAGTCCTGCCCGTGAACCGACCATTTCACCGTGACATCCGGCGAATCTGCGTGATCCAAGCCGTTCAGCGCCTCGGGACGGATGGCCTCCGCCAGCCAACGAAGCTCGCGCGGATCGATCCCCACGGAAATCTCGAAGGCCTCCATGTCCGTCAACGTGGCGATCGAGAAGTGCGCCGTGACGACCTGCGCCTTGTACGCCTGCACCGACTCCACGCGGGCCTCGAAGGGGCAGCGGATTTTGGAGTTCTCCAGATCATGCTGGGCCAGCGACTGTCGCGCCCGGGCCGCCTCCAGTTGGGCTTGCGTCTCCTCGCGCAGGTGCGGGACCATCGACCGCTGACTGGTGAGCTCGACGACCGCGCCCTTTTGTCGCAGATACTTCTGTTGGGTAAGGTCCACGTCGCGCTGCGTGCCGACCTTCTCGCCCTCGTAAAGCTGCTTGACTGTGCGGAAATCTTCCTCGTCGATGGCCAGCATGGCCTCGGCGTTGGCGACGCGGGCCTCGAGGTTGGCCAGCTCCTGATCGTGCCGCTGCCCGGCCGCCTCCAACGCCCGGACCTCGGCCTCCGCCTGCCGAACCCGCGCCGTATAGACCGTCGGGTCGATCTCAAACAAAAGCTCGCCCTTGGGGATGACCTTCCCCTGGGCGAGGTCAGGATGCACTTGGACAAGTCGACCGCTAACCTGCGGAACGATGTTGACTTGGTGCTTGGGCCGGACCGACCCGTGGCCGATCACCGGGCTGCGCTCGGTCTGTGCCGCGACTTCGACGACCGCGACCTCCAGACCGCGATCCGCCTGCACCCGTTTGCCTGGAATGGGCCTGCTGGAGACAAGCCACCCGTACGCAGTGGCACCCAGCCCAACGAAAAAGACGATGCCACCCAGGACGACCCAACGTCTCGTTTTTTCAAGCGATTGACTGATCGGCGAACCTCCCTTGGTAGAGTCTACAAAGTCCGACACTTATCGGACTTACCAAAATTCCCGACTCGAAAGTTGTCCGGCACCTTTCCCCAGTGCGTTCCCGACCGCTCAGGACTCATAACCTCGCGCCGGACCGCCGCTATCATTCGTCCAAGTCGTCCCCGTGTCAACCCGCTGCGCGTACCCGAAATGCGGGTTGGCTATGGAGTTTCCCCCCGGACGCCTGTATATCGGACGCCCGACCCATCGAGACGAGGCTTGTTACATTCCAGCTCCACGGTTGAACCGGTCCCGGCGGCAGTGGGTGCGGATGCGTTAAGCCCGTGGGCTCGTTTGCGGAACCGGGGAGCGCCTTCGAGAATGCGCCCCGGGAGAATCACCTATGGCGTCACCGGGCTGCGCCCAGGAAACCGTCCCCCGGGAACCGCCCGTAGGTGGCCGCGGGACTTGTGAAACGAGTTTGGTGACTGCCGAGTCAGTACCCACGAGCGCTAGGGCTGTTTTCATCGTCGGCCCCCCGCGTTCGGGTACCACGCTCTTGACCCATCTGCTCGCAGGCGGGGCCGACGTTCTTTCCCTGAGCGAACCGTTCCGTCTGCACCAGGTTTTCCCGCGCCTGGGTCTTTGGTGGACGTTCCGAAAACTGAACCGGGCCTTCAGCCTCTCCTTGGCGCCGCCACGCCGGTGCATGGGCGACGACATGCTCTTGGACCACCTCCGCCGAACGGCCGCGCTCAACGGGTTATCCACCCTGGTCATCAAGGAGACCTTCCGGTCACACCGCGAGTGGGCCAACGTCGAGCAGGTGGACCGATTCGCGGCGACCGGTGACCCCCTCGTGGCCCTTATTCGACACCCCGTGGACTGCGCCGTCTCCACCCTGCGGATGTTTCGGTTGTGGCGAGGAGTGGTCGGACCGATGGTCAGAGTCGTGGTGCCCGACGTCCCGCTCTTCCACGGCGACTCCGACATCGTGCGCTACGTCGCGGATTCTTGGAATCACTTCCTTCAATGGTGCGAAAGCCATCGCCCCGTCGTGCTGCGTTACGAGGACTTGGTCACCCGTCCGCACGAAACCCTCGCTGGCCTCTGCGCCAACTGCGGGCTCGCGTTCGACGCCCGGATGCTCGATCCGCAACACCCCCGCGGGCCCTTCGGCGGCATCGGCGACCCCGGAGTGATGACTCGCCCGCCCCGACCGATCTCCAACCGTTCCGTCGGCCGCCGCCGTCAACTTCCCCAGCGTCTGCACCGGATCATCACGGAAGGGTGTTCCCAGACCGCGCGGCATTGGGGATACGACCTATGACCGAGGATGGTGTTGCCCACGTTGGGTTTAGTAGTTCAGGCGGATCGGCGGTCTAACCGCCACCCGTTCGGTGTGGATGGGCAACGAAACCATGAACGTCGAGCCATGACCGGGGTCGCTTTGGAGTTCGATCTTCCCACCCAAGAGCTCGACCAACTCCCTAGTGATGGCCAGCCCCAATCCCGTTCCCGCGTGCTCCCGCGTGGTGGATGAATCGAGCTGCCGGAACTTCTCGAAGATCGCCTCCCGCTGATCCGCGGCGATGCCCGGTCCCGTATCCGAAATGCTCAGTCGTAATCGTTGATCGCCATCGTGTTCCACGGAAATCGAAATCTCGCCGCCCTCCGGCGTAAATTTGACGGCGTTGCTCAGCAAGTTGTAGAGGATTTGTTTGATGCGACCCGAGTCACTGCGGCATCGCGGAAGGTGGAGGGCGATCCGTGCTTCGAGGGTCTGGCGGCGCTTGTCGGCGAGGGGACGCACGAAGTCGATCAGGTCGGTGCAAAGCTCCTCCATCGAGAACTCGGAGATGTGCAGTTCGATTTTCCCGGCCTCGACCTTGGCCAAGTCCAGCAGGTCGTTGATTAGATCCAGCAAACTCCGCCCGCTGGAGAGGATATTCTCGGCGTAGCGGTGCAGCCGCTTGCCATCGACTTCCGGGTTTCCGGCCCCGTCGCGCAACAGCTCCGCGAATCCGATGATCGAGACCAACGGGGTGCGAAGCTCGTGCGAGACGTTGGCCAGGAACTCGCTCTTCAGGCGGTTGGACTCGAAGAGGGCGACGTTGGTCTCGGCCAGTTCCCCGAGCTTGACGTCCAACGAACGATTGATGCGGCTTTGCTCCTCTTGCGCCGCGTTGAGGTGGGCGAGCATGTTGTTGAAGGCCGCGGAGAGGCTTTGGAACTCATCGCCCGTGTGAATGACGGCGCGGACCGTCGTGTCCCCGGTGGCCACCTGCTCGGCGGCGCGCCGCAGGGTCGTCACCGGTGACAACACCAGGCGCTGAGTAATCATGTAGAAGGCCAGGATGGCCAGGACCGCCCCGCTGGCCCCGGCGAGCATGGTCACGGCTGAGTTCCACACCCCTTCGTGACGGGGGATGGGCAGGGTCACGTCGAGGATCCCGCGAAGCGAATCGCCGTAACGTTCGAGGTCCGTCCCGCGGACGGCCATGGCGAATCGAAAGATCGCCCCGTCATCCTGAATTCGCCAGTAGTATTGTTGCCCGGGGTTGCGCGCCAGGCGCTCGACGGCGTCGAGTTGGAAACCGGGGCCTACCCCACCTACGGGCACCGGTATTGGGCTGCGGTCCCAACGCAGGGCAAGTTCACGGACCAGTCGGGGCCACTCGCGGTCGAGCTGTTCCGTCGCCCCGGACCAGTCGGGCTGCCGCAAATCGACGGTCATGTAGGCGATCGCCGCCACGCGCCGCGCCTCCCAAAGCAGGGCCTGTTCGTTCAGCGCCGTCATGTGCAGCCAAGGAAAGAGCAGGGTCGCGGCGATAATGGCCAGAACCGCGGTTCCGAAAAGAAGGCTGATCTTACGGGCAAGCGGCATCCGAAACCGGCTCCGACCTGACATGCCCCTAGTGTACACCGATTTCGACAAACCGTGGACCCTTCGACTGGGTGGCCATGCGAATCAGGCGTCGAAAGCCGTTAGAATGGGGTGCATGGGGTCGAGGATCCATCCGGGCGTGGGTTGCCGGGCGAGACCGTTTGTCGCCGGGCTCATCCTCTCGCTGAGCGTCACGGATGTGGCACGGTCCGCGCTTGACGACGTGGTGAAGACCATCCCTGCCGACGCTCTGGCCGCGTACGTCGTCGATCTCCGCCGCGACCCAGTGCAAACCGGTGCCTCGCAGAGTTCCTTCGCTCTCGCCGCCTACTTGATCGACCAAGCCCAGGAGTTCGGCCTGCTGGCCAAGCTCGACCCTTCCACACGCACGACGCTCGACCTGCTGGCTACGCTTCCGCTTGTCGTTGCGCATCCGCACACCGTCGTTTTGCAGAACGTGGAGGCCGCGGCGCGGCCGGGCGGAAGTCATCGCCTGGGGCATCTCCAAACCGCGATCGTCCTTCACACCCGCGGCGACAACGAGAAAATCGAACACCGCATCCAGCACTTTCTCAAGGCCTACACCAACACCGAGGACACCACGCTCACGCCGCGATCGCTCCACGACGTCAACCTCTACCAGCTTCGCGACCGCCGGCTGCCGGAGTGGGCGGAACTCAGTTGGGGGCGCATCGGCGATTATTACCTCGTCGCGTTCGGCGCTGGCGCTGCCGACGCGGTCGTCGGAACGATCGTCGGACCACGTCCCAACCTAGGGGCCCAGAAATGGTTCGCCGACGCCTGGGAGGGATTGGACGCGAATCACGCCTCCTTCGCCGTACACCTTCGTGTGGATCGCTTGCGGGAGGCGGGCGATCCAGGCTTCGTCGAGAAAGTCGACAATGTTCTCAAGGAATTGGAGCTGCAAACGGTGGAACGCGGGCTATGGACGCTCGGTCGGCGCGGCGACGCGATGGTCGCTCGAGGCATCGTGCGCCGCGGAGGGCGAGACGAACTGCACCGCATCACTTCCGAAACGGCCTACAAAGACCTCGTCGAAACGGTGGTCCCGGAGGGAACTCGCTGGCACGCGGTGATCGACCTCGATCCCAAGGTCGTCATCCGGGCTGTTTCCCAGGGCTATCTCGCCGCCCGAAGCCCTGAAAAACGCGGGAAAATCAGCGAGTTTTGGACGACCCTGCAAGCCGAGTCCGGCGTGGGCATCGAGGACGAAATCCTCAGCCGACTCCACGCCCCCCTCATCGTCTACAACTTCCCTCGACACGCCCTCGATCTTCCCTTCGCCTGGACGAGGGCCTTCCCCATCCGCGGCGACGCCGGTGCCCTCCGTGAAAAACTCGACCGCCTCTTGGAAACGGCTCAGGTGAAATTGCAACAACGCGGCGCCATGCAGTTGCGCCACGATCCTGACGGGGTGTGGTGCCTGCGGATCGGACTCGACGGCCCCTCCCTCGCCGTAACCGACCGATTCCTGATCATCAGCTTCTCGCCCGAGGCCGTGCGGCAGAACGTGACGCATCTGCGTGCGCCTCCGGGTCCGGCATTGAAACCGCAATAGCTCAGTCCCTCAGTGATGGCACCCGAAGTACGCGGTTCGGCGCGTCGTTGAGCGCCGGTGCGGCGTAAAAAAGCGGCCCGGTGGGGTGCACCGGGCCTTAGGGAACCGTCCAATGGGGGATTGGACGGCGAGTTAATCGAACGCCAGAGCCGACGCGCCGCAGGTTCTCGTCGCAAACCCGAGAAGCACGCGGAGAAACGTCGGCCATCGTCCATTGTACCACGCACGCGGTCCCCGTCAAAGCTTTACCGCGAACTTTTTTCGGGCCTACCCGGACCCGTCCGGCTGGAATCCCTAAAGGATCGGGGACCACGCCCTGCAACGTAGGCCGCGCCGGGTTGTGTAATGCGGACTTGAGGGGCGGAAATCGGTTGAATTGACACCCGCAAGGCGTTACCTATACTGCCGACCCGATAGCGGCCGGCCTCGGAAGGAGGGCGCGGAACCTTCGAGTCGGACCGCCAAATAGACCCTTTCCAACGGGTCCGATTCCGAATGTCGAAGTCGCCATTGAACGCCGGCATCACGGGCCTTACCGCCTTCGCCGGGCTTCACCTGTTCACAGCTACTTTATTCGCCCAACAGCCCACCCCCATCGCCGACCGCGTGGAACAGGCCTTGCTACCGAGCGGGATTTCCGAATCGGCCATTGCCCTTACGGCCGAGCTGGTGGCCGTTTTCAAGGATGAGGACGGGACGGACGCGTTGCACTTCATCGGCGACTTTGTCCTCGCGCTCGGCGGCCGGGACGGCCAAACGCTTCGAAGCCGTGAGGCCGTGGTATGGCTGGAGAACCGCCAGCACGAGGGCCGACCCTATCGACACTTGCAGATCATGCTCTGGCGGGACGCGGAGGTCGATGAGCTGGGGGGCACCCTGACCACCGGACCGGCGCTCTTTGTCTCCCTGAGTACCTTTGGGGAGGTCACGACGGGGGCCGATGACGTGGCCATGCAACCTTCCGTTGACACCCAGGCCTACCGCGACGGGAACACCATCCGCAAGGCCTTCGGCCAGCCCCGCTTCCGTGCGGAAGATTCGGCGGTGGCCTTGCGCCTTTTCGATCCCGCCGGAATTGGGGTGACGGCGGCGAAACCGGCCGCGAGGCCTGTGATCCACTTTCAAGCCCGCGGCGAGACCGCGCTACGCGCCATGGACGACGGACGCCAGGTCATCACCATGACCGGGGGCGTGTACCTGTCCAGGGGGATTCCCGGGTCGGGCGAGTTTCTGGAAATCCAAGCCGATTCGGTGGTGGTCTTCCTATCCGCGGGGGCGGCGCTTCCCAAGGCGGATGGGGTCCAGCCCGCAGGACTGGGCGGCGAAACCCCGCGACCCAGCGCCGACAAGGCCCGTAGTGCGCCGGAGAACCAAGGGGACCGGCAGCTCATGGCCACGGGATTCGGCGACGTGGAGGTCGAGTCGGCCTACCTGGAAGGTGACGTTCAACTGTCACAAGGACCCAACGCGATTCGCGCCTCCAAGCTCTATTACGACCTCCTCCGCGACCGGGCCGTGATCCTCGACGCCGTGGTTCGCTCGACCTTGGTGGATCGCGGGATTCCCCTGTACATTCGCGCCTCCGAAATCCGCCAGCTTTCGGCCAACGAATTCACCGCCCACGACGCCATATTGACCACGAGTGAATTCCACACTCCGCACTATCACGTAGGAGCGCGGCGGATCGAGCTCATCAACCGCACGCCGCCCCAGCCCGACGGTCGAGCAAGCGGCATCCGCGCGGGGAGTTTTCGCATCGACGGCGCGACGCTGAACCTCGCCGGGCAACCGGTCGCCTACTGGCCTCATATCCGCGGCAACGTCGACACCAGCGAGACGGCGATCAAGAGCGTCCGCACGGGGTTCAGCGACCACTTCGGACTGGAACTCGAGACCCGCTGGCACTTTTTTAACCTGCTGGGTTTGCAGACCCCGGAGGGCGTCGATTCCACGTTGAGCTTGGACTACTTCACCGAACGCGGCCCGGCCGTCGGCGTGGACGCCGACTATGAGCGCGAGCGGTACTTCGGACAATTGCGGAGTTATCTGCTCGCCGACGGGGGCGAGGACGACCTCGGGCGCGACCGCGAACAACCCTCGGAGCACGACTTCCGCGGGCGATTCCTGCTGCGACATCGTCAGTACCTCGAGGACGATTGGCAGGTGTCCTTGGAGCTGTCCTACATCACCGATCGTACGTTTCTCGAGGAGTTCTTCGAAACCGAGTTCGACACGGGCAAGGAACAGGAAACGCTTCTGTATCTGAAGAAGCAGCGCGACAACTGGGCCTTCACCGCGGCCATGCAGGCGCGGCTTCTGGATTTCACGACGCAGACCGAGCGCTATCCCGACTTCGCCCTTCACCTGGCCGGCGAGTCCCTGGGCGACAAGGCCACCTGGTTCAGCGAGAACCGCGCCGGTTTGGTGCGCTATCGGGAGGCCGATCAGAGTTTCCGCGAGTTCTTGCGCAACGGTCCGACGATCAGTTCCGGCACCACGGCCCGCGGCGACACTCGCCAGGAGATCGACGCGGCGGTCGATGTCGGCGACGCGCGGTTCGTGCCGTTTGTCGTGGGGCGCGGGTCGTCGTGGAATGACTCTCCCCATGACGGCGGAGTCGGTCGCGGGTTTGCCGCGGCCGGCGTCCGTGGAAGCATGTATCTGTGGCGGGTCTATCCCGATGTCCGTTCGACACTGCTGGACCTCGACGGAATCCGGCACATCGTCAAGCCGACGCTCACCGCATGGACCAGCGAGGCCAACCGCGACAAGGACGAACTTTTCCCCTTCGACGAAACGGTCGAGGAGATCGCAGCGACGGACGGGATCGCCGTCGGCGTTCGGCAACGCTGGCAGACCAAGCGCGGCCCGGCCGACGCCCGGCGCATCGTCGATGTCTTCACCCACGACATCGAAATCGCCGCCTTCAACGATGGCGAGAGCGACGAGATCACCAACGGATACACCTCGTTCAGCCGACCGGAAAACAGCATCTCGCACAACTACGTCAATTCCTCGACCATCTGGCGGATCAACGACCGCACGGCGCTGCTCAGCGAAACCAACTACGACCTCAACGACGGTACGGTCGACGTGCTGAACGTTTCCCTGGCCGTGGAGCGGACCCCGCGGCTGAGCTACTTGCTCGGGTACCGCTTCATCGACGAGACGGAATCGAACTTGCTGGGCTTCGACCTCAACTACCGCATGACGGAGAAGCACACCCTGGCCTTGCGCGAGCTTTTCGACCTCGACCGCGGCGAGACCCTCGACTTCACCATCGCCCTGGTCCGCAAGTTCCCGCGATGGTTCGGGGCCCTGTCCTTCGAGTTGGACCAAGCCGAGGATGATTTCGGCGTGTCCGTGAGCATCTGGCCCGAAGGTCTGCCCCAGGCCGCCCTTGGCTCCCGCCGCTTCACGGGCTTGGCCAACACCACACGCCTGCGCAACGACTAGCGCGGCTCGGAGTTATGCACATACTCGGGAAAGACGTGACGGAAGGATTCGCTTCGATGCCTTCCCATGAGGACCGATCGGCGGTCACATTGGGGTATTTCCGGCTCTCTTGCCTAACCGAGCCTTCCCTCCGAGCTCGCTGAAGCAGGGTAAGAATCGTGGAACCGATTTCCACGAATCTAACGGGCATTGAGCAGGATCGAGACCGTGTTGTCCTCCAAGTTGGCCACGGCCACATCTAGCTTGCCGTCCCCATTGAAATCGCCGAGTGCAACTCCCATGGGGAGATTTCCTGCGTCCTGGGTATCGACGGCAAAAATGCCGGTCCCACCTAGATTAATCAGAACGGATACGGTCCCCGATCCACGGTTCGCGGTCACCAAGTCGGGAAGGCCGTCCGAGTCAATATCACCCGCGGCGACCGCCGTTGGACTCGACCCCGTCGGGAGGGTTGTGTTGTCCCCCGCGGGGAACAGGTTGGCGGACTGAGCGCTGGACAGCCGTATGGTTGCGCTGGGCGTCGCCATGTTCATTGCCGCGAGGTCCGGCCTGCCGTCCCTGTCGATATCCGCGGCGGAGAGCGCCGTTGGCGCGTTTTGCACCGTGTAGAGTCGGTTCGTGGCGGTCGTGGGAGCCGTGAATGCGAGGGCGCCCGCTGCCGGAGTGCTATTCAGGAAGACGCCGACGTTGTCCGTTCCCGCGTAGCAGGCTCCGACGTCGGTGAGTGCATCGCCGTCGAAATCGCCGGTTACGACGGACCGCGCATCCGCAGTAGCCGCCACGGTTAGACGAGTGATGGTTCCGCTGAAGGTGCCGTCGCCGTTGCCTGACAGAATCGACACGTCGTCGCCTGTGCCAACCGCGAGGTCCAGGTTTGCATTCACGGGATTGTTGAATTCGCCGGTCGCCAGGGATAACGGTCCGGCGAGCGTGGTATTCACCGCCGCACCGAAGGTACCATTGCCATTGCCGGGCAGGATCGAAACCGTGCCGGCGTTTCGATTCGCTACGACCAGGTCCAGTCGTCCGTCGCTTGTGAAGTCCGCCGCCTTGACGTCAACCGGTTGGCTGCCGACGGCGAAGCTTGGCGGGGTGGCGGGAGAGAAGGTTCCATTGTTGTTTCCCAGCAGGATCACAACGGTATTCGCGTTCAAGCAGGCGACGGCGAGATCGAGCTTGGCATCTGCGTTGAAGTCGGCCGCAGTGACGGCCGTCGGCCCGCCGGTCACCGATACGACGGTTGGACAGCGGAGATGGGAGGAGGTCGTTGCCGAACGTTCCGTGAAGCTCGTGCTCCGATTGGATGAGCCGTCGACCGCCCGAACCGTAAAGTAGTAGGTTCTCGCGCGGATGAGCCCGGTGATCCTGAACGTCGTGGCCCCCGCGGGGGCTGTGTAAGCCGGAATGTTCAGATCGTACCCGCCGCTTGTCTCTGACCAAAAGATCTGATAGGTCATGCCGGCCTGCGACGTTACGTCATCCGACGCCGCAGGCCAGGTCAAAGTCACTTCACTTGAACAGTTTGCCCTCGCCGCAAGCCCTGCCGCCGTGATCGTCGGGATAACATTGTCGGGGATACCGCTGGTGGTGAAGTCCCAGGACACGTCGGGCATGAGGACGCCGTCGACACCCGCTATGCGCCAAAGGCTTGCGGTGTGGCGCGTGCCGGCCGCGAGAAATGAACTCGGGATAAAGTCCGCGGTTAGACTTTCGTTGGAGAACGAAATGGTTTCGTCGGCGACCAAGGTGTTTGTCAGGGTGTTCCGAAGGGTGAACCCCGCCGTGACTGATGCGCTGGTGACCGCCCGGTCGAATACGACTTCCACGCGCGTGTTCCTTGGCACGTTGACGGCGTTCGTCGCCGGGGTGGTCGAAATCACCACCGGGGTGGTATCCGGGGTTTCGCCGGTGGTGAAGGACCAAGTGTACTTGGGCATCGTAATCCCGACCAAACCGACCACGTCCTGGGCGCTAACGATGTAGGTCGTGTTCGGATTGAGCAGGGTCGTCGGCCTCTGCGTGGCCGTCAGGATGGTGTTGTCAAACACCGTGGATCGCGCCGTGACCGTGGCGTTGGTCAGAGTGTCGCGGACGAAGAACGTCGTTGTCGAAATTCCTGTAACCGGTTCGTTGAAAACGGCGCTAATGGCCGTGTCTCGAGGGACATCGATGGCATCAGCCGGCGGTGTTGTGCTTAGAATCACGGGAGGCTCACTGGGATCGAAACCCGTCGTAAAGGTCCATGCGTAGGGTTCCTCCAGCGCATAACCGCTGACGTTCCGCACGTCCTTCACGGTCACGCGATAGGTGACGTTGGCGGACAGGAAGCTCGTGGGAACGAACAACACGCTGAACGTGGCTGGGTTGTAGGTTACTGTGCCCGCCACGTTGGCGCCCGACTGGCTCTTCAGTAACATCGCCCCCGTGGACGAATTTGTCGCCGGATTGACGATGCTTGTTGCGTCAAGCGCTTCGTTGAATGAAACGCTGATCACAACGCTTCTCTCCGCGTTGGTCGCGGAGGGCTCCGGGTTCGTGGAGACCACGCTGAGCGGATCCGGATCCTCTGCCCTAATGGTCTCGAAGGACCACTCAAACGGTTCAAGCAATCCAACTCCATGGAGGGTTCGCACGTCTCGAACGATGACACTGTAGAGGCTCGGAGGTAGGTCGGTCGAAGGAACAAACGTCACTGTGAACGTGGACGGGTTGTAGGTTACGGTTCCGCTAACGTCGGTGCCGTCGCCATCCTTCAGGATCATCGCGTTCGTGGAGGTGTTGGTCTGCGGATTGACGATACTGTCCGGATCCAGTTCCTCGTTGAAGGTTACGGTGATCAGAGTACGTGCCTCGACCTCCGTGGCGTCCTCGGGCGGCGATGTCGAGACGACAGCAAGCAGAACCAATTCGCTCGAAGTCAGGTCGTTCGGTGGGACATCGTTCGGCGAGAAACTGGTGCATGCAAGGAGGTTGGTGAGTCCCCCAATGAGCGCGAATGCAAAAGGATACGGGTGCCAGGAGTTGCTGTCTGTCGTTTGAGGACTCATCGAGCGTTCCCGCCAAAGCGCAGCAAGGATCATCGACCTATTCCTTAGGTAGATTTACTTAAGTAGATTCCCTTGGTCATTCAATGATGGCGGGGCGCGATCAGTGCGTGTATCGCGGTTTCGGAGATGGAACGCCCGATATTACACAACGGCCATGTCTGAACCCTGCCAACCGCACGGCGCTGCTCAGCGAGACCAACTACGACCTCAACGACGGTACGATCGACGTGCTGAACGTCTCCTCGGCCGTGGAGCGGACCCCGCGATTGAGCTATTTGCTCGCTTATCGCTTCATCGACGAGAAGGAATCGAATCTCCTGGGCTTTGACCTCAATTACCGCATGACGGAGAAGCACACCCTGGCCTTGCGCGAGCTTTTCGACCTCGACCGCGGCGAGACGCTCGATTTCACCATCGCCCTGGTCCGCAAGTTCCCGCGTTGGTTCGGGGCCTTGTCCTTCGAGCTGGACCAAGCCGAGGACGACTTCGGCGTGTAGGTGAGCATTTGGCCCGAGGGTTTGCCCCAGGCCTCCCTTGGCTCCCGCCGCTTCACGGGCTTGGCCAACACGACACGATTGCAAAACGACTAACCGTTTCATCCCAATGGCGGACGAGCCGCCAGTGGCACCCAGGAAAGCGGTCCGCACAGCGGACCCTACGCATTCCCGTTCATGAACTGCGTCTCGCACAGCGTGCGATAGAGCGGGCAGCGCTCGAAGAGTTCTTTGTGCGTGCCGGAGTCGAGGATTCGCCCCGCGTCCATGACCACGATGCGGTGGGCGAACTGGATGGTGCTCAGGCGGTGGGCGATGATGAGGGTGGTGCGGCCCTTGGCGAATTCACGGAGGGCGGATTGGATTTTCAGTTCCGATTCGGAGTCGATCTGGCTGGTGGCTTCGTCGAAAATAAGGATCGGCGCGTTGCGGTAGATGGCACGGGCGATGGCCAGCCGTTGTCTCTGGCCGCCGGAGAGGGTCGAACCGCGCTCGCCGAGCACGGAGTCGTATGCACCCGGAAGATTCTGGATGAATTCGTCGGCGAAGGCCCGTCTCGCGGCCTCCACCACGCGGGCGCGATCCGCCGGCGTGCCGCCGTAGGCGATGTTCTCCACCGGCGTCCCTTCGAAAATGACGGCTTCTTGGGGCACGAACCCGAATTGCTGCCGGAGCGTTTTCAAGTTCACGGTCCGCACGTCGACGCCGTCGTAACGAACTTCGCCTTGCTGGGGCACGAACAGCCGCGGAAGCAAACTGACGAGAGTGGTCTTGCCGCACCCGTTGGGACCCACCAGGGCCACGGTCTCGCCGCGGCGAACGGTGAGCGACACGCCGTTGAGTGCCGCAGCATTGGCGCCAGGATAGGTAAAGGTGACATCCGCCCATTCCAGCGAACCCTGCAGAGGGCCGACTTCGACGCCCGGCTGCGAGGCATCCGTCTCCGGCGGATGGTCAAGAACTTGAAAGATTCGTTCCGCCCCCGCCGAGGCCCGCTGAATGCGGACGTATACGTCGGTCATTTTGCGCAAGGGGTCGAAGATCATGGAAAGGGTGACGCCCAAGGCGGCGAACTTGGCGACCTCGAGAGTGTGGTCGAGGACCTTGCTCGCCAGCCAAACGGTGAGCATACTCCCGGTCAGCACCGCCAGCACTTCCATCATGGGACTGAGGAAGGCGTCGAGTTGGGCGAGCTTCAACTGTTGGCCGAACATGCGGCGGTCCACGTCGTCCAGGCGCGAGCGCTCGTGCTCTTCGGCTGTGTAGGTCTTGACCACGCGAAGGCTTTGCAGGCTCGCGGTGAGCGCCCCGATCATGGCCCCGTACGCGAAGAGCAGCTTGCGATTGGCCTTTTTCACGCTGCGTCCCACGGCCCAGAAGATCGCCAGCGCCGCGGGGACGATCGCGGCCATGGTCAACGTGATCCGCCAATCAAGGGTGAGCGCCAATCCGATCAGTAAGATCGCCCGCATCGGCTCGCGTACGAACTTGCCGAACAGCGTGATGAGCCCGCGCTGCACTTCCTGCACGTCCTGCACGAAGCGGGTCACCAGGTCGGCCGTCTGAGCCGTGGAGAAATAGGTCATGGGCAAGTGCAGAATGCGCTCATAGAGCAGGTCACGAAGGTCAAACAACGTCTGCAGAATGGCCCGGGCGATCAACGTCTCGCCCACGTAGCGGAACCCGTTGGAGAGGATTCCCACGGCGACCAACACGCACAGAATGTAGACGAGAGTGCGCAGCCTGGCCTCGTCCGTGTCGGGCGGCAGGCGCTCACCGACGGCGCGCAGGATCGACAAACCGGTGCTCTTCGTTTCGTGCCCAGAAAGCTGCACCGTTCGTCGTCCTTCCAACGACACGACGAGAGCGGGAATCTCTCCGCCCGCCTGAGCGGAGGCTACATCGGCAAGCCAGTCTTTGATGGGTCTCGTTTGCGGATCGCGCAGTTCGTCCCCCGGGCGCAGTCCCGCGGCGTGACCCACACCCGCCCTCGAAACACGCACCAGCCGAATCGACTCGGCATCGGCGGGCGTGGCGAATTCGACATCGAGGCGGTCGCCGGCCACCTTGCGATGAATCCAACCCTGCAACCCCTCCTCCTCCAACAACACTTGGAAAACGGGAAACGCCCCGCCGATTCCCACGGTGTGCAAGGCCGCGAACGCAAAGGTGCAGAGGAGTCCGGCGGCGAGTCTGGCTCGGTAGGGCCGCGTAAAGGCGACCAGCCGCCAGAAATCCCTGGTTTTGAACCCCGACTTGGGAGCCCGGTGGCGGTCGTCGGCGGTGATGAGCACTGCATCCATCGTGCGTATTGAGCGTCCTTCTCAGCGTAGCGTCACCCCTCGTGGGTGACGCACCCCGCAACCGCAGGCCGTGCGACGACGTCTGTATACAGCGTCGCGAACCGCTCCGCAGTGACCGACCAGTCCAGCAACTCCCGCCCGACCGCCCGCGCCCGCGCGCCCATGTCCCGACGCTGCGGCTCCGAAAGAGTGAGCATCGACCGCAGAGCATCGCGCAGATCGTCGCGTCGCGGTTGGCAAACACGGATGACGCCGTTCAGCCCGACTGGCGCTACACAGATCGTGGCGATCGCCGGAACGCCGCTCGCCAAGGCCTGCAAGACCGGAACGGGCGAATCGACGCCCAAAACCGGAGCTGCCACAAGTGAGGCGCGGGATAGAAGCTCGCGTTGCGCCGCGAGGTCCGGCGCGGAGACAAAACGCACTCGACCCTCGCCGCCCTTGCGCTGCACGGCGGCTTCGAGCATCGGTCGCCATTCGCCCGAATCCCGCCCCGCGAACACGACGCTCCACGCTTCCGCGATCGGCCCCAGTTCCGCCAGTGCCTTGAGCAACGCCACGCATCCCCCGCGGGGGTGCAACGGGCCCAGCACCAAAATGAACGGCGAGGCCCCTTCCACCCCGGAGGGACTCTCGGGCGGCGAATACCCGGAAAAATCGATTCCGTACGGAATCTCGCGAACGTTGGCATGGGTCGCCGCATCGCCGAGTTCGCGGGATTCATGCTCGTTCAGCGCCGCCACCACTGTCGCCCCGGCGATCAACCCACGCTCGCGCCATTTTCGTTTCCAGCGATCCCAGGGGTTCGCTCGATTCGCGGACTCAGTCGACAAGGCACCGAGCGGCGAGATCACATAAGGCCGACCGGAGCGAAGGGCCGCCCGCGCGACCGAACGTGCCAGCGAATACGCCCAACCGTGTACATGGACCACGTTCGCCTCTTGAAACGAACGCTCCCAACCCCGCGGTCCATGCCCGTCGTCTCCCGCGACAACCAGCGCTCGAATGCCCCTCTTCGCCAAGCTCTCGACCAGCCCGGAAAGCGACAGGATCAGCGCTCCCGGATCGGGCCTGGCCGACTCCACGACGTGCAAAACGGTTAGATCCATCGACGACGACGATTGTAGTGCAAGGACCCGGCCCGGCGAAGGCGCAGCGTTTGCGCAGCTTCCGGCGATACGATCATGCTACCCGCCGCTGTACCCGTCCAGCTTGTGTGTCTTACGCCGCCCAGCGCGGCGGGCATACTCAACGGCCCGCCGGGACAGTTGGCGGAACAACCGCCGCCAGTTGCGATCTCCTTGTCCGGTGCGGTCCAGGTACGAACGGAGCAACCTTGCATGGTCCGTTCTCGTAACCGACGGGCTGTCGAGCAGACTCGCGGCTAGCCGAATGAGCGCTTGCCGCTTACCTCCCATCGACCACACTCGCCGTTTGCGCAAACCCTCGAGATCGACGACGACGGCGCTCGGCGCGGACATGCGACCTGACCAATCCAGAATCAACACGTTGGATGCCTTCAGGTCGCGGTGCCGCCACCCGGCCCGCTCCAGCGAAACCAGCAACCCTGCGACCGCCTCGATCAACCGCGCCTTGACGCGAAGGGTTTTGTCAAAACTCAGTTGCGGCAGCAGCGTCAGGGCGATGCGATCCAAGTCCATTGCCTCGGGAAAGAAATCGCCGATGAGCCACGACTCGCACGTCGGTCGTGATCGCTCCAGATAGGCCAACGGGCGCGCGGTCCCAATGCCGCTCCCCAGAAGCGCCGACGCGCGATGAAAGTCGCGTCTCGCGGACGAGCCGCGAATCGAGTTCAACCATCTCATGGCGCTTCGCGTGCGAACATGCCGGCAAACGATCTCCACCAACGGCCGATATCCCTCGTTGTTCTCCAGCGCCGCCCGCAAGACTTGCCGATCTTTCGAGTGCTTGAGAACGCAATAGCTCGGCAACCGCCGGGGATCTTCGGTGAGGGCGTCCAGAAAGGCTCGCCAGATCGGCAACGTGCAAACGTCGGCGGCGACCTGCGCGGACCAACCGTCCCGAAGTTCCATCCGCGTCAGGCTCATCCCTGCGAATCCACGCGTTCCCGCCACGCGGCATCCAAGGCCGCCAGCTCCGCCGACAACCCCTCCATCTCTTCCTCCAACTCCGCCCGCCCCTCCGGATCCTTGTAGACCTCCGCATTGCCGAACCGTTCGTGCAGCGCCGCCAATTGCACCTCGCGCTCCATCACCATCTTCTCCAACTGCTCGATGGACAGTCGATCGTACGCACTCGTCGTACTTTTCGGTCGCGGCGGCGCCCCTGTGCGACTGGGCTTCTTGGGTCCCCCGCTCCGCTGCGCCGCGCCCTTATCCGCCTTCGGCGGACGGTTCTGGACAGAGGCCTCGCGTTCGAGTTGTTCGAGGTAGTCGGAATAAGACCCCTCGTAGAGCGCATGACCCTCGCGTCGAAGGACAAGCAGATGATCGACAATCCGATCCAGGAAGTAGCGGTCGTGACTGACAGCGATCACCGTGCCGCCGAATTCCGTCAGCGATTCCTCCAAGGCTTCGCGGGAGGGGATGTCCAGGTGATTCGTCGGCTCGTCGAGGATCAAAATGTCCGGCTGACTGAGAATGAGCTTGGCCAATCGCACCCGCGACTGCTCCCCGCCGGAGAGCGCCCCGACGGGCTTGAAAACCTCGTCTCCCCGAAAAAGAAATCGGGCCAGGTAGGAACGCGCGTCCCGTTCACTCCAATCCGACCGCTCGCTGCGGATCTCGTCCACGACCGTACGTTCGGCGGTCAGCCCCCCGGCATCCTGGGCGTAGTACCCGATGCGGAGGTTGCGCTCGAACTCGATGCGTCCCTCAAGCGGCGAAAGCTCCCCGGCCAGACCCCGCAGCAGCGTCGTCTTGCCCGTTCCGTTGGGACCGGTGATCCCGAAACGCTGTCCCTTGCGCACGCGAAAACCAAGACCTCGAAAGAGGATCACCTCGCCGAAGCCCATCGAGAGGTCCTCGCAGCGCAGCACCTCGGCGTCGCCCTGCTCGCGGCCACGGAAGGCGATCAATGCCCGACGGGTGGAGCGCGGGCCCTCGGTCACCAACTTGCCGTCGCGCAGTTGCCGTTCCAAGCGCGTGCGCCGCCCCTTGGCCTGTTGACTGCGTTGACCGGCGAGGTGCTTGGCGATGTAGGCCCGTTCCTTGGCGATGAACTCGGAGTGTTTCTCCAACTCCCGCCCCCGCGTCAGGTCGGCCCGGGCCTTGCTCTCCACGTAGTTGCTGTAATTGCCGGGATAACTGTGGACCTGCCGCCCCGCCATCTCCACGATCCGCTGGCAGACGCGATCCAGCAGATAACGGTCGTGCGAAATGACCACCGCTCCGCCCCGATGAGCAGCCAGAAACTTCTCCAACCAGCGCACCGCGTCGATGTCCAAATGATTGGTCGGTTCGTCGAGCAGCAGAAGCGAACTGTCCGACAGCAGCAGCTTTGCCAGCGCCGCCCGGCATCGCTGCCCGCCGGACAGCAAGGACATCGGGCGGACGTACTCCTCTTTCGTGAAACCCAGACCGTGAAGGATTTCATCCAGGCGGTTCTCAAAAGTCTCCCCGCCCGCGGTGAGAAACTGGGAGTGGAGGCGATCATATTGGGCCATCAGATGGGGCAGCGACGGATCTTCGTGCCGGGCGGCGATCTCCTCGGAGAGCGTCTGCATTCGCCGCTCCATCGCCAGGAGTTCGTCGAAGACGCTGCCCACGAAATCGTGGAGCGTCGCGTCGCCCTCCATCTCGGGTTCCTGCCGCAGGTACCCGATGGGCACCCCCCCGGCCACGGTGACGGTCCCCGTGTCCGGTCGGCACTCCCCGGTCACCAGCCGAAAAACGGTGGTCTTCCCCGCTCCGTTGACCCCCACCAGCCCCACCGTCTGCCCGGCGTGGAACTCCAACGACACGTCGTCGAGCACGACCTGCGTCCCGAATTGCTTGCAGACTCTCTGAAAAACTACCAAGGCCATGCGGATATGATAGCGACTTGCGTGGGGATTGGATTACGGATTGCCGCCGACCCGAAGTAACACCTTGATCGTCTCCGGTCGGCGGACCGCCTCGAAGGCCGCCAACGCTTGTTCGAGCGGAAAGGTGCGGGAGATCATGGGACGGACTTCCACCGCCTTGCGGGCGAGGGCGTGGATCGCCTCCCCGAACGGTCCGCACCGGCTTCCCAGCACGCGCACTTCGTTGACCACCACCGGGGCGAGGTTCAGCGGCGGCCCACCAGCGCACGTACTCTTCAGCACGATGGTCCCCCGCGGGCGAACCAGACCCATCGCCAACTCCATCCCTTTCGGTGAGCCGCTGCACTCGACCACCACGTCCCGATCCTGCCGCAGCGCCAACTCATCCACGTGGAGGGTCTGAATCCCGCGCTTTTCACAAAAAAGAAGTTTCTCCGGATTCCGCCCCACCACGCTCAAGCGGCAGCCCGTCGCCGCCAGAACCTGAGCCACGAGAAGCCCCAATCGGCCCGACCCCACTACGCTCACGTGCATCCGCGAGTCGATGGGGCACTGTGCGAGCACCTGATAGGCCGCCGCCAGCGGTTCGACGAACACCGCCTCTTCGTCGGATACCGTGTCCGGAACGGCGTGGAGATTGGCCTCGGGAATCACCACCTGGTCCGCGAAACAACCGTCCCGCCCCGCGATCCCCATCACCGTCCGCTTGCGACAGTGGTTCGACAAGCCCGACTGGCACATGTCGCAACGGCGGCACACGCAGTTGATCTCGCAGACCACCCGCCGCCCGTGCCACTGCCGTGACCCTTTCGTCACGGTCCCGACCATCTCGTGGCCCAGCACGCCGCGAAAGTTCATGTACCCATCGATGAGCTGAAAATCGGTGGCGCAGATGCCCGCCATCCGCACGGACACGACGCATTCACCGTCCCCCGGTTGCGGCTCGGGATGCGTGTCTCGGTACGAAAGCTTTCCGTCTAGTACAATGGCGCGCACGCAGGATCATCCCTCGAAACCTGGACGGGAAACATGGGTCGAGGATCAGGGTTGGACGTCCTCGAACCGGACCCGATCGCGCGGGGACGCGAGCGGCGCATCGGAGCGTCCCAAACGCACCCAGCCGACATCGAACTTGCCCTTCTCGAAGTACACCACCACCCGACCGTCACGCCCCAGCCATTGCGAAACCGGCGCCGTTCGGGCTACTGGAATCCGCTGCTCGCGGTCCCGCGCCGCTACCGCCGACTCGCGGTCCAACCACTCCAGCGGAATCAGCTTGTCCGCCCCTTCGCGCGGCGGCTCCGGTTCCAGATTCAACGGTAATACCCCGCCCGCGCTCACTCGATTCTGCAAGGCCGAGGCGTACCGACGGACCTGTTCCACGGCGAAGGCCTTGCGGCGGGCGTCGCCCAATCCGCAAATGAACAGAAAAAGTCCCAGCCCCGCCAGGATCAGCATCGCTGCCGACCGCAGCAAGGATCCGCCCGGGCGCGTGCTCGTGGGCCCGCGTGTCATCTATTCATCGTCTTCGGGGTTGATCGAGGTCTGGTCGGCACTGGAGGCCAAGGCTTCCAGAGCGGAGATGGGGTCCAGTTCGTCATCCGACATATACACGTGTTCCGAAGTACCCACCCGCGCCGGTCCCTTGCCGCCCTTCACGGCCGAAACCTTGGATCGAATCTTGATGATCTCGTGATCCGGAGGTTCCCCGTTGATCTGCACCGTGAAGACCACCGGACCGATGACGATCTGATCGCCGGGTTCGACATCCTCTTCCGTCACGCGGCGGTTGTTCAGGAAGGTCCCATTGGCGGCGCCCAGATCCCGGATAATCGTTCCGTCGTCATCGACGAACACTTCCGCGTGTCGGCGAGAGATCACCGCCAGCGGAATGCGGATGGTGCAATCCTCCTTCCGCCCGATGGTCGTCGCCCCCGGTAGGAGGACGAACTCCCGCTGGGATCCGTCCTCTCGGAACATGATGAGTTTGACGTTCTGTGGCATAGCTGCGACGGAAACGGAACGTTCGACTCGACGTACACCCTGCCCCACGGCCCGCCGCGACCCCCACGGGACCTCGCCGCCCGCCGGACAGTTGAAATATATCCCAGACCCGCGCCGGATTCAAATGACCTCGCCAAGCGCCGCTTGGACCCACTACATTAAGACACGCTTTTTCTTCATCGCCTGGCGGCATACCGTGAGTTGCCCAAGGTGCCAGAACTGGTGGGTTCCCTGCAAACCCCACATCCCCCCGATGGTCGCAAACGGGCTCTTCTCCCACCCGGGGGGCGACGGGTCCTGCCATTTCTTCCCCTCAAACAGGGCAAGCTCCTCGATGGTTCGAGCCCGGCTCGATCGGAAAAGCTCGTCAATCTGCTTGCGAGACGGGTACTTGGACGAATCCGGTATGCAGACCGAGCCGCCCTTGAACAGCTCGTGGGTCGCATCCGGGATTCGCTTTCCCTTCCCGGTGATCTGCCCGGTGATGGAGTCCTCGGAACATGCAATATGCCCGAGAATCCAGGCCGCATGGTTTCCGCCCCCCACGGGAGGGCTGAAGTACTCCGCGTCCGACAGGTCGGCGGTGAACTTCTCGACGAAGTATTCGCCCGATCGGAGCTGCTCCAACAACACATCTTTGACAGTCGCCATGATAGACCCCCTTCGCGTCGTTGCGGCCCACCTTCCCACGAGGGCTAGCCGCTTCTTAACCCGTCGCTTGGACCGTCATTGTCCCCGAGGCGGGCGCTCGCGGCAACAGGTTCACTCCGTCCTGCCGTCCGGCTGCCCGTAAGGCTAGAATCCCCGACAGTGACGCCGATCCGGACAGAACGCCGACAAAAAACGACAGGAGACTTCCCGGTCGACCTGGGAAAGGTGACTCGCCGTCGCGCGGGTCTTGCGATCGGAAGCGTGGCCCTCGCGGCCGTGGTGATGGGGTTGCCCACCCTCCGCGGCGGGTTTGTGGGCGGCGACGATCATCGGCTCGTCTTGAACCACGTCCTGGTAAGCCGTCCCTCGCTCGACCACGCCCTGGAACTCTTCTCCATCGTCCACCGCGACCTTTATCAACCCTTGCCGCTGCTGACCTTCTCCGGCGAGTTTTGGGTCGCCAAGCTGTTCGGACTTTTCGACTCCGGCGTCGAGGCCGGCGCATGGTTGTTCCATTTGACCAACGTTCTCCTCCATGCTCTCAACACCATCTTGGTTTGGATGCTCATCCGCACCCTTCATGCCGGCGTCCGCGGGGTTTGCGCCGCCGGCAACGATTCCGCGCCGGTGCATGTGGCGACAGTCGCCTCGCTGCTTTTCGCCATCCACCCTTTCGCCGTCGAACCCGTAGCCTGGGTCAACGGTCGGATGATGCTTCTTTCCACCTGTCTTGCACTGGCCGCGATGTTGGCGTTTCACCGATGGCTCGCCGAGGGGCGGATGCGGCTCGCCGCATGGGTCGTGCTGTTCGCGTTGTTGTCCGCCGTCAGCAAGGTACGAGCGCCGCTGCCGCTCTTGCTGGCGATGATTCCGATGATTGCCCGTCAGCGATACGGTCGTCGCTTCTGGCCGGTGTGGATCGCCGTCTGTTCCGTAACCGGGCTCTTCGTTTGGGTGAACATCGGCGCCACCGCCCAGGCCGATCTCTTTGCCGAAGGCGCCGAGCACCTGCGCGGACCTCGCCTGGTCCGTATCATCCTGGCCCTGGCGTTCTATTTTCAGCACCTCCTCTGGCCGACGGGGCTGACCAGCTATTATCCGACGGCGCCGATGGTGGCGTGGACCGACCCCGCGACGTTCCGCGCCATTCTCGTCAACGCCGCGGCCTTGCTGGTTCTCGGCGGGCTGGCTTGGCGCAATCCCCTTTGCCGATGGGGGGCGGCGTGGTTTTTCATCGCCATCGCCGACACGCTGCCCTTCTTCCCGGCCCGAAACATCCTCGCCGCCGACCGTTACGTGTACCTCCCCATGGTCGGGATTTTTTGGTGCCTCTCTGTGGCACTTGTTGGTGCTTATACCCACTGGGCGGCAAGGTCGTCGTCCGCGGCCCCGCGCCGGTTGGCGATGGGTGCCGCCGCCGTGATCATCCCCGCTCTCATCGGGACGAGCTGGTACACGGCCCAGTGGTACAACACCCCGCTGCAAAAGACCCTGCGCGTTGCCCAATGTTTTCCCGACGAACCGCGGGTCTGGGAAAAGGCCGGCTGGTCGTACCATCAGGCCGGGCAGTACGGCAAGGCCATCGAGTGCGCCCGCAAGGAGCTTCGCTTCGAGAAACCCAACATCCTCAGCGGCGCTTATCAACTGATGGGGACGTCGCTGCTCAAGTTGGGCCGCGTCGACGAGGGCCTTCCGCTGTTGCACCAGGCCGTGGAGACCGATCCCGACGACGGCATGGCGGTCTATCGGCTAGCCGTCGCGTATGACGAGTTGGGACACCTGGACGAAGCCGTCCCGTGGTACGAAAAGGCCGCCCAAGCCGCCCCTTCGCACAACCCCACGCTCCAACGACTTGCCAACGCCTATCGCAAGCTCGCACGCCCCGACGACGCCCGCAGACTGTACGAACAGGCACTCGCCAACAACCCCTACGAAGTCCCGGCGGTGATGGGTTTGGTCGAACTGGATATCCAAACCGCGACCCGAGAAGCGAACCTCCGCGCCGAACAGCGCTTGGTCAACCTGCTTGGCGATGTCCCCGACGACCTCCCCGCGCGCATCAACCTGGGCGTCGTACGATACGCTTTGGGCCGTCCCCAGGAGGCTGCGGAGGCCTACGTGCAAGTCCTGCGCGATCATCCCCGCGAGCCGACGGCATCCTTGAACCTTGCCCAACTCCTCCTCGGAAGCGATCTGCGACCCCTGGCCGGCGCCAGCGATGCCTTGCGCCACAAGACTGCACGACACCCGGCGGTCGACGCGGCGCGCGCCCTGCTCGCCTTGTCCGAGGCGCGATACGAGGAAGCCGTGCTGATCGTCCAACGGCTCGCCGCCCTCCAAACCCACGGAGCGAAGGACGCACGCGGACTTCTGCTTGCCGCTTTGGAACGCTTCGATGAACGAAGCCCGACAATCCCCTGGACGCTGGGTCTGGCCGCCGAGCTTCTCATCGCCGATGGCAACCGCGACGCCGCCCGGGTTTTCCTCGACCTTTTTCGGACGCGCTGCAGGTCTTCAGCCTGCGCGCCGCTTGCCGACCGACTCCACCGCCGGCTTCTGGAAACGGACCTCGCGCCCGCGGACCCGGCGGGTCCATAATCCCGGTCCACTGGGACCAGCTCCGATCCGGTCAGGCGTTTGCCCGGCACGGGGCGCATATCGTACCTTCCCATCGTGCGTCTACTCGCCGGTGCCGCATGGGGGTACCGTTCGAGGCGAGTGAGGCAGTTAGAGCGTCGGCGCTCCAGGATCGAGTGCCCCAAGCTCGATGCACGTCTAACAGAATCAGGAGGGGTTTCATGTCGACTCTATTCGGTCATGGTCTTCGCCGTTTCCGCGCCTTGGCGGTCGCTGGATCGGCCCTCGGTCTGGTGGCCCTGGCGCCCGTCCCGCGTTCCGCGGGTCAGGTTGCCGGACTCCTTGCCGAGCCCGTCATCCAGGTCGAGGAAGACTGGCAGCTCGTTCTCAACGAGCCGGACGGCAACGTCGACTCGCCGCAATTCCATACGGCCATGTCGCCGTACGCGGGAATGAGTTCGATCTTCGCCCAAGTACTCTGGAACTACCGTGAGACTCCGGATTTCACGCCGGGCGGAGTCCAGCTCCAGAGCTACAACGGCGAAACGCTGATCCGTCGGCGTAGCATGGAATACGGCCAGTTGAGTTCCTCGGCCGAGACCATCACCTGGACCCAGCGCCTCCAGACCGACGGCGCCATCCTTTCCTTTGAGGTCGTCGACGGGCAATCCACCACTTGGGGATCGTTCGGAAAAGACATGCGCATCGACGAAGATGCCGGGCTTGCCTCGCTGGGCGAGTACAGTCCCGACACGTCGGCCAGTGAATCGTGCGTCACCTACGGGTCGAACAGGGTCAACTCCATGATGATCACCCAGGTTCGATACTACGGGGCGAGCGGCCTGCTTTGGGTCGACGCCACCCCGCGGGTGGTCTTTCAGTTGAGCGAAAGTGCCGGAGGGAACTAGGAAGCCACAGGTCCGTCCGGTTCCGTCGGAGCTGCGTCACCCGCCGCTCCGACGGCGTTTCGGCGGATTCGTGAGGAGGACGGCCATGAACTGGATCAACACACATAGGAGCGCCGGGCATCGCCGCCGCGGCGTCTCTTTTGCGATGGTTTCGGTCAGCCTCGTCGTCATGTTGGGCATGGCTTCGCTGACCGTGGACGTGGGGATGATGTACCGAGCGCGGGCCGAAGCCCAGGCGGCCGCGGATGCCTCGGCCATGGCCGGCGCGTGGCAGTTGCTGGACAGGGAGAAACTGTCCGGCGCCGACGACATGACCGAGGAAATGTCCACCGCTCGCGCCATCGCGGCCCAAATCGCCGCACGGAACGTCATCGTCAACCACAGCGTCTCCGTGGACGGCAATTCCAGCAACGACGGAGCCGGCGACGTGGTCATTGGGTATCTGAACAATCCCAACGACCCCGGCGCCCCGATGACCTTCGCCAACCCCGCGCAATACAACACCGTGCAGGTCCGCGTCCACCGCGACGAGGTCCGCAACGGTCCTATCGACCTGTTCTTTGCGGGGATCTTTGGGCACCTAACGGCCGACGTTGCCGCCGAAGCCTGGGCCACCTTCAAGGACGGGGTCGTCGGATATCGACCCAACGACGGAACCGGCAACGCCGACCTGCTTCCTTTGGCGCTGCACCGAGATGCCTGGGAGGACCTGATCACCGGCGGTTTCAATTCCGGGGACAACTGGACCTACAACCCCGACACCGGCGCCGTCACTGCCGGTCCCGACGGAATTCCCGAACTCAATCTCTATCCCGGCGGCGGCGCGGGTCAGCTCCCGCCCGGAAACTTCGGAACCGTGGACATCGGACCGGCCGACAACAGCACCGCCGACCTCTCTCGTCAGATTCGCAACGGGGTCAGCGCCGACGACCTTGCCGTCTTCGGCGGCGAGCTCGTGCTCGGGGCCGACGGCACCCTCCCCCTCACCGGAGAAACGGGCCTGAGCGCCGCGATCGGCGATGACTTGGCCTCCATCATCGGACTTCCCCGGGCGATTCCCATCTTCAGTTCCGTCGCCGGACCGGGAAACAACTCCGTCTTCACGGTGGTGGGTTTTGCGGGGATTCAGATCATGGACCTAAAGCTGACCGGAGCCATGAGTTCCAAGAGAGTGATCATCCAACCTACATTCGTGGTCGATGACTCCGTCGTCACCGGCGAGGGCGCCGGCGGAAGCTCGTTTATCTACGCACCGGTCTACCTCGTCCGCTAAGCGAGCGCTTTACGGATCGAGCCGAGAGCCCTGAATACAAAACCCGGTCGGTCCGCTTGTCGGACCGACCGGGTTCTTTGTTTTTTTCGATGGAACCCGCCGCTACCTCACGTCCATGCGGCGGCGCATGACGACCGTCCCCACCAACCCCACCAAGGACCCGAACAGCGCCGTCAGCATGCCCATCCCGCAGACTCGCGGTGTGGGACGTTGCGAGGAACTGTCCGGGGGTTCGGTCGGCCCCGGACGCGGCGTGGGAGGCTCGGGCGGCGCCTCGCCGGGCTCGGTGACCAGAATGTTCTGGGCCTGCGAGCGGGTCTCTCCGCCTACGCCGTCGGAAACCACGAGCGTGACGGTGTAGCTACCGGGGTCCGCGAATACGCGGGTGACCACCCCGCCGGCCAGCGTGGCGATCAGTTCCTCGCCCACGCGGAACTCCCAAACGTAGGTCAGCGTGTCCGCGTCAGGGTCGGACGACAGACGCCCGTCGAAAGTCAGCGTCAGCGGCGCCGCACCCGAACGAGGTCCGGTCCCGATCACCGCCACCGGCGAGCGGTTGGTGCCCTCCAGAAGCACGCGGACGGTGTGCGTCGAATCCACGGTGGCGTTGTGCTCATCACGAACGCTCAGCCGCACCACAAACATCCCCGTTTGGGAGTACTTGTGCGTCGTCCGCGGATTCGTGCCGAACTGCGTGGACGCCCCGTCACCGAACGACCAGCGGAAACTCAAGTCGTCCCCGTCCGGATCGGTCGAGCCCCGCGCGTCAAAGCTGAACACAGCGTCGACGAAACCGTCGGGCGGCGTGATTTCAAACGCGGGTACGGGGGGACGATTGGAGACGGGCGGCGGCTCGCCACCCTCGCGCGTCACCACCACCGTTTTCTGGGTGCGCCCGGTATGCGCCGGCGTGTCCCCATCGGAGACCGTCAGCGTAATCGTATAGCGACCACCGGCTGCGTAGGCATGAGTCGCCACCGCACCGGAGCCCAAAGCCGTCGCATCGCCCCACTCCCAACTGTAAGCGCTGATGCGGCCGCCGGACGGTACATCAAACGATCGGCTGCCGTCCGCCGTGAAGCTCTGCCCCTCGATGAGACTCGGCGATGTGTTGACGCACTCCGCGCCGGACACGAAGCAGAAGATCGCCCGCGGATCGGACTCGCCGGCCGACGCCTGGGTCACCGTGACCGTCACCCCAGGCCACGTCGTTTCGCCGCCTTTTCGAGCTCCGCTGGCGTTCAGATCGCGGACGATCGCCTTGACCGTATACGTCTTGCTGGCCGTGTTCGCCGGCAGCGTGAACGTATGCGGAACCTCGCCCGTGGTGGACGGGGATTTACCGGTCTTCGCCGCGAACGTCTCGTTCGCCGACCCGTCGCCCCATTGCCACTCGACCTCCAGCTTGTCGTTCTCCGCGTCCGTGGAGTTCTTGGCGTTGAACGTCACGGTCAAGGGCGTCCCGCCGGTCAGCGACGTGGTGGAAATGTTGGCCACGGGGTTGGAGTTGCCCACGCGGATGGTGAGTTCCTCGGCGTCCGTTTTCCCACCCTCGTCGGTAACCGTGAGCTTGGCCTTGAACTCGCAGGGGGCCGCCGTGGTACACAAGGTTCCGTCCGCCTTCCGCGAATACGTGTGATCGACTTCGCGAAGAACGCCCAGGCGACCCTCGTCATTGGCCGACCCGCCGTCTCCGAAAATCCATTGATAAACGAGACGTTCGGGCGTCGTCTCGGCGTCGCTCGATTGACCGCCGCTGAAGCGAACCGCCAACGGGGCAGGGCCGCTGCTGGGCGTCGCACGGATGACGGCACTGGGCGAGTTGTTGATGACCTGGATGTCCACGGATGCCTCGCCGAACCGGGCATTGCTCGGGTTGGTCGCTCGAAGGGTCACGGTGAACGTACCGGCTACGGCGTAGGTATGTTGGACCTGGGCGCCCGTCGCTTGTTCGGGGACGTCGCCGAAAGTCCAACGGAACTGCAAAGGCTGACCGTTGGGGTCCACCGATCCACGAGCGTCGAAGCGAACGGTGAGCGGCGGCAGTCCCGAAAGCGGCGTCGCGTCGATCACCGCGGTGGGGTCTTCGCGAATTTGACCGTTGCGGATCGTGACCGCCTCACTCGGGGCCGTGATGCCCGTGGTGGTGAACGTGAAGGTATCGCCCAGCGCGCCCTTCGGCGACGGACCGGTTCCCGCTCGGATGGTGAACTTCACCGCGTCGCTGAGCGACGTGTATTGGGCTCCCGTGGTCGCGCAGCGGGCGGGGGTGGCCGTGCATAGCGCCGCGCTCGGTTCCTCCGCAGGGGGCGACTGGGTCAGCGAACTGCTGACGAACCACTTTCCGGCACTTGCATCGACGCACTCCGCCACCCACGTTTCGGAACGCGCCTTCCCCTGCGAGGTGACCGTGCCGTTCGAGACCGTCGTCACGTTGACCACCACGTCGCCGACTTCGAGCTTTGCGGCGCCCTGGTTGTTGCGTCCCGCGCGAGGCCGGGTCAGCTTCGCTTCCGTTCCGTCCGAACCTTGACCCGGTATCAGATCCGCGAAAATAAAATACCGCCCATCGGGGAGTCCGGAAACGTCCCAACTGATGCTCAGGTCGTTGGGTCCCGAAGTCGTTTTTCGTTTCTGGGGCGCGATGAACGTCGAGCCGGAAAAATCCGGCGTTCCAAGGTCCTGTTTCTTGTAATAGAACCGGATCGACGTGCCTCCGTAGACGTCGTTCGCCTCCGTCCGAATCTGGTACAAGGTTCCCACCGTGACTCCGCCCGGCGGATCCACGAAACGCAGGCTGGGAATACTCGTGGGCGTCCAATTGAACGTGACCCTCGTGGCGCCCGCGCCATCGGGGAGGACTTCGAGAATCTCCAACCCCGTGCAAGCATCGTCCGTGTACCACTGGCTGGCGGGAAGCGTCGAACAACCGAAACTCGTTTGGTCGGTGGCACCGGGGAACGGGTCGCCGGCATCGCCGCAAACCAAGTCCACGCCGGGGCCTCCCTCCAATTCGCGAAGCCCGTCCGCCTGGATAATCCGGTACGCGGGGCGCAGTCCGCTACGCTGCTGCAAGGCAATCGCCTCGATATTTGACTCCGCCGGGTCCGCGTGGACGATCAACAAGCCTCCGCCGGGCATGCGCTCGTCAAATCCGCTCCCCGCCGACCAGAAGTATAGCTTTTCCCGCGGCCTGTCCTCATTCTCGAGTACGTAATAGCTGTCATCGCGCACGAATTCCGCGGCGGGGAAAGTCAGGGACTTGTCCACGCCGGGAGTCAGGACGGCCGTCAAATCTACGGTCTTGATCCACTCCGTACACGGGCCCTCCTTGAGAGGCGCGATGGGGTGAACCAATCCGCCTTCGTCGGTCATGATGTCCCAGGCGCCGATCGGACAGTTGACGATTCCGCTGCCGTCCCGGCTGTCATAATCCTCGAGGTCGGGCCAATTCTGCCACGCCTGTCCGTAGTTTTCCGCGGCAAACGCAGTATTGAAATCGGCGGAGCCCAGGGTTTGAACCAGATTGTGAAAGCGAATGTTCCAACTCAGGCGCGACGTCGCCGGCGGTTTGGGAAAATTGGAGGCAAGGAATACCGAATCGCCAAATCCGTCCTCGTTGTGAATGGGGAGAAAGTCGGGTGTCGTCGGAAACCCAAACGACGGGGTTCCGGGCGGCAGAAGGACAATTCCGGACGCCAGACCCGCAACGGGGATGGATCCATCGGCTTCGTACGGTGGGGGCAGGTCGACCGTCAAGACGCCGGGGTGATGGCAGGCAACGGCCTCCAGGGCGACGGGGTCGACGTAACTGTCGAAATCCAAGGTCTCGTCCAGGATTTCGATGCAGTCCTCGATGATCCGGTCGCGCCCCCCTCCTCCCTGGGACGTGTAGCTGATCGAGTCGAACGTTCGGGCTTCGCCCAGATCCAGACGACCGTCCAAGTTGTAATCGCGAAAACCGAAGTTCTGGTTCGACGAACCGGCGTAGGGGTGAAACCCGTAATTCCCTTCCCAAGCCCTGCCGTCGTTGGTCGGCGGCGCGGTTCGCCACGTCAGCACCTCGATGTTCAGTTGATTGCCGCCGTCCCGACCGTTCTGTCCGTGGAGCCGTGTCGCGTACGGTCCCGCTGCAGGGATGACGCCGTCCGGAACTCCGGGAACGGAAGGATTGTTGGTCCCGCGGTCATCGCCGGCAATGGAGTAGCTGAACGGCGACGTGATCTCACCCACGAACTGATCGCCCGCGCGATGGTACTTTGACGACGGCAGGTCATCGTACTCCGTAGGACCGTCGTAGAACATCAAGGGCGCCTCGTCGGAAATGGCTTGAAGCAACTGATCCGGAAGTACGAATACCTCATCGGGAGGATCTGTGGGCCATCCCGTGCCGTCGCCGTTCAATCCGCCGCGGTTCGGAAGGAACTCGTTGCCGCTGGCCGGAGATCGGGGCTCCAGAAGAGAAACCCCTACGCTGATGTCCCAGGGGGGGGGGACTGCGTTGTTGTACCGTTCGCGCCACGCCTGCTTATACCACTCGGGCTCAGGTGTCGTCGCGCCGCCCCTGACGAGCATTTTCGACGACCCGACGAGGAGAGGCGCAGGGGCGACAGGGGGATCGAGGGGGGTCAGGTCGATCCACGCGTCCGGTGGATTGTATTCCGCATGCGTACCGGCGGGGCATACGGCGGTTTGCGACCCGATCGTCCGATAGGGCAATCCATCGGCGCAGACACGATCCCGGCTGGAGGTCAGTTTACCGAGCGGGTCGTGAGGCGCGCCAATCGATCGAGTGCCGCTTCGCGCGATCACGGCGTTCGGGTTGCTGCCAGGAAAATTGTGCCGAACGTAGCCGGCGCCTCCGGGAATGCCCGCGAAGTAATTCTCGAAGGGCTCGACGGTATCCAGTTCACCGTTCCCGTTGGCGTCGTGGAACTCGCAACGCGGACGCGGCACGCGGGGGGCGATCGTGCAGGCGATTGGGGCGACACTGCAGCACGGATCGAGATTGTCGGGGTCGGTACAGGCCGGAGCGGAACCGGAACACGGCGTGCTCGGATACCCGCCCCCCAGTTCTTCGAATTGGCACGCATCGAGGATGCCGTCGGGGGCTAACTCACAACGGTTACTTGCTCCGACCGCGAAAGGCAACCTGTCCAGATTGGGGTTCTCAAGATCAATCGCATCGTCGATCAAGTTGCCATTGCAGTCCGTGATGGTGTTCCCCCCGGGGAGGGTCCACGTGCTGGCCGGGCACGCCTCGTCGGACTCATCGGGACCGGGCGTGACAAGACCTTGGCAGCCGGGCAGTCCCCGACCATTGGGACAACAGTCCGGCTTGTCATCCGGCCGTTGGTCTTCGTCAAGATCCAGCACGCCGTCGTTGTCCGAGTCGGCCAGGAACACGCAGTTGGACTCGTTGTCCGGTATCCCGTTTCCGTTCAGGTCGATCCAGGGACCGCGCAAGTCCGGCAGGTCGTCTGCCGGGCGCAACGGAAATCCATTTTTGCGCCAATCCATGGTGTTCGTGGCTTCGTCGAAGCCGTTCCAGACGCCGTCCCCGTTCATGTCCATGAAGCGCTCGCCCGGAGTCCAGACCGGCACCCCGGTGGTCGTGACCTGCTCGGCGCCGCGGGCATACGTCGGATCCGTGATCTCACCGCCGATGTCGACGCCCACCATTGTCTGCTCTCGCAGGATGGGCGGGGAGGTGAAGTTCTCGCCCGCCCCGTAGGATAAAAAAAAGTCCCCGTTAAGGTCTGTGAAGACGAAAGGAGCCGTGATCGGCCAAGGCAACAAGATCCAATCCGTCACCCTTCCAGCCACCGTCACGTCCCCGTAGCTAATCTCCTTCCAGTACTCCGCAAACGACCCAATGCCCGGATCGTCCCTATCGAAGTATTGGCGGCGAACCAACTCCGGATTCGGTCTGGGAAAATCGCAAATACGAAGCGTGGGATTACAGGAAACAATCGGCCCGAAAGTGCCGCAATCTTCGTCCGTTGTGCATGGCACCACACAGACCGGCCGGCCCACGTTAGCGGTGCCACACACGAACCCGGTGCCTCGATCCCGGCAATCGTCGTCGTCCACGCAAAGGAACCGGCTTTCCTTGGGCGGGTGGGCCAGCGTAACCAGGAACTGCCGTTCCGCAGCCGTAGCGACCGACGCGGCGCAAAGCGCGACGGCCGTCGGCACGAACAGACTACGCATCCACAGCCGTACTCGACCCATGCCGTCCTGACGCGATTTCATAGCCATCCCAACTCCCCAATAGACGCCCGACGCGGGAGCTTCCGCCATCGCGCACGCGACCTCGCCAAACCACTTGCACGCCGTAACGCCTCATTCCGCAAGTCCCCGATCGAAACAGGTCGGCAAGCGGGATAGCGGGCAAGCGGTTCTTCTCATGGGCGGGAGGGAAGTCGCGACCGAACAAGGAAGCGACTTCGCCCGCCGGATGCTCCGCAAGTTCTGCGGCGCCCATCCGCCCGGCGCCGAAACCAGCGGCGGCGCGGTGGGCACTTGGCGGTCGAAGCCCTATCCCGACCGCTGATCCTATCGCGTTTTCCAGGTGTCTGTCAACCGAGAACCGTCCGCGACACGCCTGCCGCGTACCCCAAAACCGCGTTATCGGGTTCAACTCCGGCCTGCACCGTCCACCCGTTGCACCCGACCGTCGCGGATCCCGCCGAGCCCCGTACGGTTATGGGATCGTCGAACCGTAAATCAGGTACGCCTCGCCGCCGTTTTGCAGGCCCACGTTGGTATTCGCGTCGCGCCGTGGATCCGCCAGGATGGAGCCGATCAACAAATCCTTCAGTCCGTCGCCGTCCACGTCGCCCGCGGAACGCAGCCCCTGCGAGCGCCCGCGACCGGTTTTTCCCGCGATCCCGCCCTGCGTCGTGTCCCCCGCGTCGCCTCCGCCCAAGTGGTCCCCCGCGTGGCGACCGGCGATCATCAGACCGCGAAGCTGGGCCTTGCCCAACTGACTCACGTTGATCGTGAAGTTGCCGGCCACGCACGACACGCCCGTGGCACAATCCGCGCTCGTGCTGCACGAAATGTCCGTGTTCTGGCAGGTCTTGATCTGATCGAAGCGGTTGTTCCCGAAGATCACGTAGACCAGTCCGGCCTCGGTCAACTCGTCCGCTCCGGGAACCAAGTCGCGCACGCCGTCGAAATCCAGGTCGATCCCCGCCGTGGTCAGGGCGTCGATCCCGTCGTTGGGGTTCGCATCGAAGCGCGGCGAGGCGTTCGGAGCGGCGATCACCAGGTCGTCCAGCTTGTCGCCGTCCAGATCCCCGGCGTTGGCCACGTTGAATCCGAACTGCCCGTTGGTATCCAACGGGTTGCCGCGAATCCGCGCCGCCACCGGGGCCCCCGTCGCCGTTCGCGTCGAGGTGAGCAGGGTGTCCACGGTGATCCCGTCCAACGGACTCCCGATCCCCGTCCCGCCGAACAGAATCACCACTTCACCCGCCCCGCCCGCAGCCGTCGGACTGCCGATCACCAGATCGGGAATCTCGTCCTTGTTGAAATCGAACCCGCTCGCCAAGCTCGCTCCGAAGGCGTCCAAGGCGTTGGTGACCACCAACAAGCCGTTCAACCGCTCCGGATCCGCAGGATCCAGGGCCAGCTTCTCCAAGACGTAATCCCCTTCCAATACGCTCCGACGATAGCCGATGTACACCCGCCCCTGACCACCGTTGGCGTTGGGCGCCCCGATGGCAAGATCGTTCACCCGATCGCGGTTGAAGTCGGAAATCCCCACGATATTCGCAATCCGATCGTCAGGCAGACCGGCGATGCGAACCGCGTCGATGTTGGGAATCAGTGCCGCGGGTCCACCACAGTGGCTCGCCTCGCCAACGACATACTGGTGCGGTTTGGGTGGCACGCGTCCGGATTCGTCGTCCGTCCAAAGACTGCGAAGGTCAAAAACGTATGCAACGCCTGCGTCATTGTTCGTCTTGCCCGTTCCACCGCTTTCCAGGCCGTCGATCTCGCCACCGCCTTCTGGACCGCCGCCTGGCCCCAGTAGGATGCCCCGCGCCGTTCGCGCCGGCGCGGTCACGACGATGTCGCCCGGGCCGGTTGACGACGCGTTACTCAATGTGAGCGAGGTGCCGAAATGATCTCCGAGCCCGACGCCGATCACGCGCGCACCCAAAGGCTCCGCTGGAGTGTTCCGAAATGGATCGGGAACCCCTTCAACCGCGAATTGATGCAGGTAGAATCCGGAGTGCCTCGTGGAGGTGAGGTCCCCATCCGGGTCGGGGGCATTGGCATGCAATCCGGGGGAAAACGGCGCGCACGAGGCCACAAAAGGAGCGCAGAATTCAAGCGGACGAAGCGCTAGACACGCGTTGTCCAAGAAGGGTTCCACCGAAGCACAGAACTTCGTCCCCCGGAAGACGTTGAAACTGTACGCATAGGTCCAGAAGTAGTCCCGGGCCAGGGCGGACACGAATCCAAAATCAATGTATGTGGTAGCGTCGATACCCCCGCCCCCGTTCGGGTCGGCGCAGGATCCTTCGCAAGGCGGGGTATCCGTGATCTCATTGAAGGCGTCGACGTAGAAGTCGCCGTCGTCGGTGTCCGGCTCGGGGTCGACACACGTCCTGAGGAAGTCTTGCCCAACCAGATCAAGCGTAATCGAAGGCGATCCTACCCCCGGAGTCCGCAAGAGGCTGTTCCGACTGCTTACAAATACGATTCCGCCGCGAAGGAACTGGTCCTCGCGTTCCAACGTGGCAAGGGATCGCGGATCGACGACTCCATCCTGCACGGGGCTGATGTTGTGCCCGCGCGACTCGGTATCCGGGAAACCGAAGACCAGCTCATCGCGACTGTCGCCGTCCACGTCGGGAATCCGCGACACCGAGCTCATCCCGTCGGTTTCGTTACTCGACTGCGGCGTCCGAATGCCGGCGAAAGTCACCATGCGAAAGTCGGCCGAACTCGCTGTATTCAGGTTGAACTCGCCGCGGAGACGACGAGCCCCCGAGGCCCCATAAACCAGATACGCCTCGCCCGGTCCCACGCCCGTGGGATTCGTGAAGAACGGCTTGCCGTAGCGCGCCGCGATGACCAGCTCACCCAGCCCGTCTCCGTTCAGATCGCCTACCGGAGTGAACGACGTGCCCGCGTTATCCTCGAAGTTCACCCCTCCGAACACCGCCCCGTCCACCCCCGAGTCCGCGTCGGCCAATGACCCCGCCCAAAGAATCGCGGGCAGCGACGAGAACCGTACCCGCGCCGGCGCCGCAGCCTGCACGGTCACGTTGTCCTTCAGCGTCAAGCGCACCGTGACCTCGAACAAGCCCGGCGTCGTTCGGGTGAACAAGGCCGACGTGGTCGTAATCACTCCGTCGCTGAGAATCCCGATTTCCGCCCCGAAGGGATTGCCCCCCGCATCCACCGTCTGGGCGAAAACTTCGACCGTGCCCGAACCCGCCGGAGCGTTGGTGGTCCACGCCACCCGCGCCGACGAACCCAGGGTGATGGGCAACGAACTGGACGGAGAGGTGACACTCAGCGTCACCGTCTGCACCACCAGAATGCGGCCCGTCGCGTACACCGTCTGCGGCTCGTTGATCCCGTCGCGGATCGTCGCCCCGACGTAGTACGCGCCCTCGGTTAGTCCGCTCGGAAAGGCGATGCTCGTCGCCGTCACCGGCAAATCCGCGGCGATGAGCGTAAAGCCCGTCCCCGGATTCGAGTCCTGATCGTAGAACACATCGATCGTTCCCACCGCGTCCGCCTCGCGCACTTGGCCCGCAAAACGGATGGTGAACGTATCCGCCTTGTACAATCCGATGTCGGTCGCACCGGGAGCGGTGATGGCGATCGTCGGCGGCAGCGTCTGCGACGGATCCAACATCCGCAGAACCGGCGCACCCCTGGTGTCATTGGGAATCGTGATGATCCGGTCCACTTCCCCGTTCGCCACAGTGACGGCGATCGACGATCCGCTGTCCGTGGCCGAGAGGCCCAGTTGATAATCGCCCACCACCAGGTCCGAGGTGTCCACGGTCACCGTCCCTACGTTCCCCGATCCCAAGGCAAGTTGTGTCCCCAGCTGGTCCGGCGGATTCGCCCGTGAATCCGTCGCCGCCAACAGGAACAGCCGCCATTGCACCACGCCCTCCGGATCCTGGCAGTCGTAAGTCACCTGCACCGGAGTACCGATTTCTAATTCCGTGATCGACTCGACCGGGGCGAAAAAGACCGGGTTGGGCGATCCTTGCACCTGGATGACCGCCCGGCTCTCCACGTCGTCCACCACGCCGTCCAACGTGAAAATGACGCCCACGCGGAAGAAACCCACCCCCGCCTCCTGCGGGTCGAAACTAAACGCCTTGCGCTCTCCCGCGGGCAGGCTCAGGGCCGCCACGACGCGGTCGCCGATCGCCGGACTGTTTGGGCTGGAATCGCCCACGGGGACGAAGAACCCCGTCACCCCCGTCGCCTCCGCCGGCACGCTGTACAGCACTGACACCGGCGGATCGACCGACGAGAGACCGAAGCTGGTCGTCGGGCTGATAATGACTGCCTCGTCCGTTCCGCCGGTGTTGTCGTTGGTGTTGGTATTGGTGTTGTCCGGCGGGTTGCCGCCGGGGAAGAGGCTCGGGCACCCGCCAGTGAATACCGCGATCCCCGCCAACGACACAATCGCCGCCCAGCGCTGTGCTGAGCCCGAGCCAAGTCGCGCAAACCGAAAACTCATCGCCTTTACGCTCCGATTCTAACAAGGCGTGGAAGACCAAGCCGGTCGCAGGCCCGTAGGCATGAACACCGCCGGTCCAAAACAGCCCACGCTGGGGAATCCGCGCCCTTCTCGGTCGCGTATTCGGGCCGTGGGACGCCGCCCGACGCACGCCGGAAGCGGTCGCCGAGTTATACGGGTCCACCAAGCGACCTGTCAAACCGATCCCAACGAAACCGACCCCACCCGTCGCTGCCTGGACATGCCCTCCCCAACCATTTGCCGTTCGGGGCGAAAGAGGATAGGGTCACGTCCCATCTTACCGTATGGACCATTCGCCCCACGCAATCCCCGGCCTTCTCCCGCCCCAACGACGAGCCCAACCCCCGCGCTTAACCGGGAAACGGGTGCTAGTGATGGGGCTGGGGCGTTTCGGCGGAGGCGTGGGCGTTACGCGATGGCTCGTGAGCGAAGGCGCAATCGTCACGGTCACCGACCAAGCCGACCCCGAATCCTTACGAGAGTCCATTGCCGCCCTGGAGGACTTCGAGGTCTCCTGGCGGCTCGGGGGGCATGACCAGCGCGACCTGGATGTCGCCGAACTGGTGGTGGTCAACCCGGCCGTCCCCAAGCGGACTTCCTCCTTTTTCGCCGAGGTGGTCCGCCGTCAGGTTCCCTGGACCACGGAGATGAACCTCTTTTGCGAGCGTTGCCCGGCTGCCGTCGTCGGAGTCACCGGCAGTTACGGCAAGAGCACCACCTGCGCCATGCTGGCCGAAGTCTTCGAGGCGGCGCGGACCGCGCATCGGCTGGGATTCCGCGCCGTGCATCTGGGCGGAAACATCGGACGCTCCTTGCTCACCGAACTGCAAGACATCCACGAAAGCGACTTGGTCGTTCTGGAAATGTCCAACGCCCAGCTCGAGGACCTCCCGCGAATTCAGTGGGCGCCGGACTTGGCCGTCATCACCAATCTCTTCCCTCATCATCTGGATCGCTACAACTCGTTCGAGGAGTACGTGCAGGCGAAACTCAACATCGTCCACAACCCCGGCCGAGCGACCCCCGTCGTGGTTGGAGAGTTGCACCCCCAGGCCGAGCCCCTGCTCGAAGCGGCGTTGAACGAGCACTTCGGGTCCCACCGTCGTGTCGGCATTGAACCCGCCGACCCGCCGGTCGAGCTGCGCATCCCCGGCCGCCACAACCAGGCCAACGCCGCCTGCGTCCTGACCGTGGCCCACGTCATGGGGTTGGACGAGACCCTCGTTCGACAGGCGTTGGGCTCCTTCCCAGGCCTGCCGCACCGCCTGGAGTTCGTGCGTACCCTCAACGGCGTGGATTACATCAATGATTCAAAATCCACCGCCCCCGCCGCAACCGTGGTCGCGCTGGAGGCTCTGCGCCGACCCACCATCGCCATCGTCGGCGGACAAAAAAAAGAGGTCGATCTCACCGAGTGTGCCAAAGCTATGTCACACTGGTGCCGCCTGGTCATCGCCACGGGGCAGTCCGGACCCGACTTCGCCCACGCCCTCCGCCCCCCCGAGCCGTCCCAGCCCGCGTCACGCCCTGGGCATCCACGGCGCGTGGACGTTTACGTCGTGCGCAACGCCGCGGAGGCCGTCTCCCGCGCCGCCGAACTGGCCCGACCGGGCGAAGTCGTCCTTTTCTCCCCCGGCGCACCCAGCTTCGACCAATACGACAATTTCACCCACCGCGGCCGACACTTCGTCGAACTTGTCCAGTGTTTGCCCGCAGACCTTCATCGGAAACGCGATCACGGATCGCCGTCGCCGCCGGGACCGGAGGGTTGGACTTCGTAGGCGCCGATGTCCACCGTGGGGCCGGACTTGCGGACGAAACGGATCAGGTCCAGCGGAATCTTTTCGTCCGTGTCCATGTCCCAATCGAGGTTCCCTACGTCCGAGGGTAGGGCCGCGTTCTCGCCCGCGTTCTTGCACGGCGAGGTGGATTGCAGTTTGAAGTCCTTGGCCGCGGCGTTCACGAACAGCGGGTCGGTGCTGAGGTTCCCCACGCCCGTCCACCCGCCTTGCACGGTGCTGTACGTCATCCGCGAGGTTCCGCCCGAGCCGCTGTATCCTTGCTCGGCGTAGCCGATTCCGCGCGTGGTGATGTTCCCCCAGACAATGCAGTTGCGGAACGTCATCCGTCCGTCGGGATCGAAGAAGGTCCCGCCATATCCGATGGCCGCGCGATTCTCATACAACGTGCAGTTGATGAACGTCGGCGTGCCGAAGGCCGCCAGCACCACTCCGCCCTCGCCCGCGATGTTGTCGTGAAACAGGCAGTTCACGAATTGCGGCGATCCGCGATGCACGATGACCGCCCCACCGCCATAGGGATGGACTTGCGTAATCCGGGGCGTAATCCGGGGACACGTAATCCGGCGTAATCCCGGAGGTACGGGTAATCCGGCAGTAATC
>CAZYEX010000044.1:0-1511 GCA_964646605.1 uncultured Phycisphaera sp.
CCCGCCCACTCGTCGATGCAGAAATCCGCGTGGGCGGCGAAGCTCGCCGCCGCGATTTCCGGATACTCTTCGCGGAGTTCGTCGCGGTGCAAGCGTTCATGCGGCCTCCCGGACAGGCAACAAAACGCAAGAACCGCGAAAGCCCGCGGAAGGGCCTGCATTCCCAGCGGAGCCGCGACCTCCTCGGGTTCTCCGACCATGCGAGCGGTCGCCGGCGTAAGCTGATAGTAGTGGCGGCGAGCAATTCCCAAAGGCCTTGATTGAAGATACGGCCCAACGAGTCGTTTGCGAACAGTCTTCAAGGCATTGAGGCCGTCGGGCTGAAAAAAGCGGGTGAGCAACGCCTCGTTGGTGGTGATGCGGTAGCGTTTGACGTGGTCGAGGATGCTTCGGTCGCGTTGGGTGAGTTGGACGGCCATTGCATTCACCATAACTCATAGGGAAGCGAGCGACGGAGACAGTCCTCGTGAAACGCCTCAACCCGGCGGGCGGGATACGCCCCGCCGAATTCGATAACCCTGCCGTCGCTTCCGTCCGGGTTCTTAATCACGGCGTCGGGAAGTTTCTGGTTTTTTCGTTCGGTGGTCAGGTGGTGGTCTAACGTCCAGGCGTTGGCCGCCGTGGGGTCGGCTTGAAGGAAGCGGAGGTAGAGGGCGGCAACGTGCAGGTCGTGCGTGACCTGGTGCGGCCGCTTGAGACGACCCCCGGCGGACCGCGAACCGCCGAAGTGTTTCACACCGTGTTTGGAGGCGGTGAAGAACGGAGTCAGGCGAAGCGATTCCTTCCAACGAACCTTCAAGCGATAGGCGATGGCCCCGAAATTGGGGTCCTCGTCTCCGGGCTCCCAGGCGAGCAAGGGATTGCCGAGTGGAAGCTCAGGATGGATGTTCATCCGGCGTCGTTCGACCAAACCGTGTGCGGCGAGTTCGGTCATCCGTTTGCGTGCCTCATTGCGACCGGAATCGGTCGGCTTCCACCAAGTCCGGGCAATTTGGTCCAGGGACAAGAGCCGGGTCTTGAGCGTCAAGGCAACGAGGATTTCGCGGTCTCTGGCCGTCAACGGAGCGGGATGATAGCGGGACGGGGGTGGGGTGTAAATCCCGCTACGTGCCGCGTTATCCAAACCCCGCCTCAAAAGGGTGTAGGGCGGCGGCGCTGGGACGCGAAAAACCTTGAAAAATGGTGCTTTATTACATCCATGGAGCACTCTTGCATGACCTTCTTGTCGGGGTGATATGGGGTCACGCATGGGGGCGGTACATGCACCGAGAAATCGGCTGTTGACGACTGGCCGAACTGTGCGGGAAGGGCGTCGGCAACCTGGGTGTCTGGTATGGGTTTCGTCGGAGTCGGTCGATGTGAAAAGCCGGCCAGCTTGGAGGCCGACCGGCTGAGTTTTTAGAAGTTACAATACTCCGGATACACATCCTCGACGTGGTAGTCGGGTGTTTCCTGTATCGCGGCACCGTTCCGAGCGGGTGCGGCTGTTGCGGCGGTGTTTGCGATGGTCG
>CAZYEX010000045.1:0-25725 GCA_964646605.1 uncultured Phycisphaera sp.
ATGCTTGGATGCCCTTCTGGAAACAGGAGTAAGCTGCCTTCGGGTGAAACTTGCACAGGTGCTGCATGGCTGTCGTCAGCTCGTGCTGTGAAGTGTCGGGTTAAGTCCCTTAACGAGCGAAACCCCTATCGTTAGTTGCCATCGGGTCATGCCGGGAACTCTAGCGAGACCGCCGGCGTCAAGCCGGAGGAAGGCGGGGATGACGTCAAGTCATCATGGCCTTTATGCCTAGGGCGTCACACGTACTACAATGGGCGCGACAGAGCGACGCGAGACCGTGAGGTGGAGCAAATCGCACAAACGCGTCCCCAGTTCAGATCGGAGTCTGCAACCCGACTCCGTGAAGTTGGAATCGCTAGTAATCGCGGATCAGCCACGCCGCGGTGAATGTGTTCCTGAGCCTTGTACACACCGCCCGTCAAGTCATGGGAGTTGGGAGTACCCGAAGTCCGCTTAGCGAACCGAAAGGACGCGGCGGCCGACGGTAAGCCCGATGACTGGGACTAAGTCGTAACAAGGTAGCCGTAGGGGAACCTGCGGCTGGATCACCTCCTTTCTAGAGGATTATCTAGAAAACCAGAATCCGAACCGCGGGCGCAAGCCCGCGGACAGGTCACCGGGCTCGCGCCCGGTGCTCTGACTCGGCCTTTGGTTTCTAAAGTCAGCACACGATCGGTCCGCCGAAAGGCGGACGCGGCCGGCGAAAGCCGGCCCCGGCGACAAACCTGTTTTCTTTGATACCCAACCGCCCGGCGCGTATCCACTCGCCGGGCGCTTTTCTTGACGCTGGAGGTGCGACAAATGAACGACCGAATCGTCATCGACCCAGCCGTTTGCCACGGCAAGCCCATCATCAAGGGCACCCGTGTCCCCGTCAGCATCGTCGTGGGCAGTCTTGCGGGCGGGATGACGGCGGAGGAGATTGCCCGCGAATACGACCTCACCCCCGACGACATCCGCGCCGCCCTCGACTTCGCCAATACCCTGGTCGAGCGCGACGAGTATCACCCATTGCCCCGGTAGGGTGCGATGCACTTTCTCATCGACGCGAGCCTGCCCCGGAGTTTGGCCGATCGGATCCGCAGTTTGGGCCACGAGGCGACCGACGTTCGTGACATCGGGCTACGGCATGCCGACGACGCGTTGATCGCGGCGGTTGCCAAACGCGAAGGCATGACGCTGCTGACCCGCGATACGGATTTCGGGGACGTGCGTAACTATCCACCCGCCGAGTACGCCGGAATTGTCGTCGTGCGTGTGTCCGGCAACGCGCCTGCCAAGCTGGTCGTCGCCATCATCGAAGGATTCCTTCAAAAAACTGAGTTGCTTGCGAAGCTTTCCGGTCGTCTCGCGATTCTCGAACCTGGCCGCGTACGGCTGCGCATCGGGTAAGGCCTGCGCGGGGCGGATCCGACGATCCGCCGGGCGTTGCCTTTCTTGGTTGATCTTCGTCGAAGGCCTTTGTCCAGAAACGCCTATGCCGCGAGAATGCAAGCAGCAGAATCCCACATGACCAGACTGGTGGAAGACGTTCTGACCATTGTCCGTGGCCTCAGTCGCAAGGACCGCCGGGACCTCGTCCGCGGCCTGCTGGATTCCGGCGTCTTGACGGAGGACGACCAGGACCGCCTCGTCATCGAATCCCGCCGCCGCGACCGAACCCGCCCCCTCGCGGTTCACGAACGGTGAGCAGGCGCGGGCAGCGACCGAGTCGCTTGAACTCCGTGCGGCCACGAAGCCGAAGGAAGCCTATGCAAGAATCAGCGATTGATAATGCCACCCGGTACTTCGTTCATGAACTCGACGCGCTTCAGCGGCAGCAGGACGGTCGTGACACGCTTGAGGAGATCGTTGAGGCGATAGCGCGGACGGACATCACCGCGGCGGGGGTGGCCGAGGTGTTGCGGAGGAATCATCATGACGGGATCGATTCCACGTCGACGGCCCCCAACCCGGCGAACTACAACCGCCCGCTACTTCTCCCGTGCCTCAACCGCGAGCATCCACTCGTTCGCGCGGGCCTTGCTGGCGACCCGCTGCCGCAGACGCCTGTGCGGACCGAGCGCCGCACCGACATCAAGTTCCCCATCGGCACCATCACGGGCGAACCGCTGTCGGAGCGGATTATCCGCGAGCGGCGGTGATTCTCGGCATTGGATTCCCGAGGATCACGAAGCGGTCGTCGGGTGAGCGGCGTGGATGAGAATCTGCCCACTTCGGGGCAAAGAGGATCTTTGCCCTCCCCCGACATGAGGATCTCTGCCCACCGCGGCCATTTCGCGCGGACCCTCTCCGGGTCAAGCGTGGATCACAAGGCGCACCACCGCTCCCCGAATCCCGCCCCGGGAACCCGCCTTGACTCGCCGAACCCGTCAACCTAACATGAACCGAACCATAGGCTGGCCGGGGGTCGTTCGACGCCCGGGCGCGGCGACGGGTTCGAAAGGGGTTGGATTGAACGCACGCGCCGCAAATCCAATTCATGTCCGACACATTCGCCCTCCGCCACGATTCCAACCCCATACGCCGCGAAAAAAAGGATACCACACGAACCCATCTTGAATTGCAACTGTATCGAAAACCGCCTTTGCGGCGGCGGAATCGAGTTCAGGCGACGACATGCGACGTCTCAAGCGGTCGCAATGCCCCATCGGCGGCTTGATCTCTACGGGTCTCGTTGACTGGGAGCCCGGCTCGTTCCAACAGTTTGGTTTTTCTTCAGGATCGTACGCCCCTACGGGCGCTGTGACTGCGGGCGACGTCAACGGGGGCGGAAACGTGGACGTCTCCACGGCCAACAGTATTACGGCGACCGGGTTGATCGTATTGGGCAATGGTCTCGGCGGATTGGGCCCCCCAGCGACGGCCCCTGCCGGCGGCAAATCAAAACTCCCCGGACATCCTCTAGCGCGAATCGTCGAGGAGCATCAGCTCCGACGGATCGATCTCCAGCTCCGCGGATTGACCGAGGAAGGCCACCCCGACATAGACTCGCCACGGCCCCTTGCGGCGGATGACCACGCCCTCCAATCCAGCCAGCGACCCGCGGATGACCCGGCACCGCGCCCCGCAACGTAGCTTCGGATAGAGGTCCACCGGCTCCTCACTCTCCACGACTCGGTGGATCTGTCGCAGGTCCGACCGGAGCTGTTCTTGATTGGCAACCAGCAGGACGTTGGCAACCCGACGAGTCTTCAGCGCCGTCAACCGGTCCTCGTCTCGCCCGCAAAGGAAAACGTATCCAGGAAACAATGGAACGCTCACGCTGCGGACCTTGCCCCCCCAAGTCCTTCGATAGCGAACCAGCGGCAGAAAGTGTTGAATGTGTAACTTTTCGAGGTCCTCGGCGACGGCCTTCTCGTTCCGCGCTTTGGTGTGAAGCACGAACCATCGGCCTAGGAACGCGTCCACCGGCGAAAGCCCTGCACCTACCCCCACGCTCCCCTCCGGCGAGAGCGGCATCGCGTCGTTCTGGGGCGGGTCCATTCGGCCAGGGACCAACAATTTGTCGAGACTTGTCATCACCACACCCCATCGCAGAGCTTACGGTATTTCGGAAACCCACTCAAATCTGTTGAACGAGGTTGGGTTTTGCCTGGCTACCCAGTTTTGAAGGGACGCTATTTTCCCCATCTCCACGGCCCGATCCAGAACCTCAGCCGCCCACTACCCCCAACGGTCCCGACACTGCGAGTAGTTCGTCACCGAAATCGCCATAGCAACCATCGGTTCCACCCAGATATACAAAAGAAGCCGAAACTGAGGTGATCTCAGGAAGACGGGTTGACCTGGTTCGGAATCCCAGGGGCATGTTTGGGGGATGGGCGATGTTGTGAAGCGTAGTCGGGCTGACGAACATCTTGACACTGGATTATCGACCCGATTCGACGCTCTGCTTGGGCGGCAAACTCGCAACACGCGCTGCGCCGCGCGATCCTCCCGGCGGCAGACAGTTTGCGGACTTTGTGATGCTTGCTCCCATAACGCGAAACGCATAATCTCTTGAGGTCATGGGGTTGAAGGTTGCGAGGAGCGAGGTTAGAATACAACGTGTGTTCGAGTTTTTTGGGGGAAGGTCGGGCCGGAGCCGATCGGAAACGTGGAACGAAATCGAGGGGGAGTCCAATGATGCGTAGGTTCGGAAGACAACTAGTGGCACTCGCCGGAATTCTTGCGGCGGCGCCGGTCGCACAGGCGACCATCAACTTCGGTGTTGGGGGGCTGGCGGGCACCGGCGTCACGGCGGATGTTGCCCTGACGTACGTGAGCACGTCGGCTACGACGGGGACGCTCACGTTCGTGATCGAGAACACCACGGCCGTCGGCGGGCGTATCAGCGCCTTTGCCTTCAACGTGCCCTCGCTGGGCGGCGGAACGAGCATCGGCAGTATCGGCGGCAACACCGACGGCTCGGGCATCGTGGCCATGGGTCCGCTCCCCTCACAGGTCACGCCGGAAAACCAGGCCTCGAGTTTTAATGAAACCGGATGGTTCTCGCTCTGGCAGTCCAACGACATCAAGACGCCCAACAACGCGGGCGATTTTGATTACGGCGTGCTCAACGACGGGGCCAACGCCAACAAGTTCATCACCGACGGCGTGGGCAGCGGTCCCAGGATCAACAACGCCGACAATGCCAATGACTCGACCGAGTTCATCCTCAACATCACTGGCTTGGGACTAAACACCGGCGATTCGGCGATGGAGCAGGCGATCTTCGGGGCGCTCTCCTCGAACGATAGCGGTACCGGTTACAGCTTCGCGGTCCGCTTCCAGGGAATTACGGATCCCCTCGTCCAGCAGGACTCGGATCTCGCCACCCCCACCACGACGACGGTCGTCCCGGCGCCCGGCGCCGCGGCCTTGGGTGCGTTGGGTCTGGGACTGGTCGGCTGGATCAACCGTCGGCGAGCCTAGTCGCCCGGTTTTCGTAGCGTATTTCCAACCGCCGAACCCTTCCCGGTTCGGCGGTTTTTTTTGCGCTGCTCGCGGGAGCACCCGACTTAGCGGCGTACCAAGGTCAGGGAGCCCAGGGTGCGTCCCCCGCCGCTGTCGGTAATGGCCACGGTGACGGTGTGGCTTCCGACCGGAACCCCCGTTGCGCGCCAGAGGTAGCTCACGCCCGTAGATGTGCCGCTTGCGAGGGAGACCAGAACGGACTGGCCGTCCACGAACCACTCGACCACGGCCAATCCGTCGGAATCGGAAACCGTAGCCTGGATCGAAACGTCGCCGCTCACCGTCGCGCCCGCCGCGGGCGAACGAAACTGGATGCGCCCGGTTGAGCTCGAGGTTGACGTGATCGACGTCGGATTGAACCGAACGGAAACGCTCCTTACTGCCGAAGCGTTGCCCTCCACATCGGTTGCGACGAGCGCGAGCGTGTGATTGCCGGTCGAGAACGCGCGGGGGTCGATCACAAGCTGATATGGCGCGCGGGTGTCGGTTGCGTAGGGGACGCCGTCCACGGAGAGGACGACGTCGGCAACGCCGGAGGCATCACCGGCTTCGGCCGCCACTGTGTATCGTGAGGTCAGGACCTCGCTGCTCGAAGGACGGGTGAGTCGCAGGCTCGGCGGAGTCGTGTCCGGCGTCACCGGAGTCTGGGCGGCCTTGGCGACTGCGGCTGCCGCATCGACCAACCCCACGCCGTACACGGCGTCATCGCCCGACACACCCAAGTCCCGCGCCGTGGTGAGAAGAACCTGCTGCACCCACACGGGTCGGGCGTCGGGCTGCACCGACCAGACCAGTGCCGCCACGCCGGACACGATGGGGGCTGCGAAGGAGGTTCCGTTCGCCATCCCGTAATCCCCGCCGCGCGTCGTGGTGCGAACGCCGGTTCCGGGCGCTGAAATATCCACGAACGGTCCGCGATCGGAGAACGACGCGATCTCGTCTAGGGGGTTCACGGCCGCCACGAACAACCCCTCGTCGTACCCGATCGCTGTTTGCGTGCCGCCCCCGTTGCCGGCGCTGATAACCACAAGTGCCCCACGGCTGAAGGCTTGTTGCGCGGCGGAGCGAACCACTTGGTCCGACCATAGCGGTGCGAAGCTGACGTTGATTACTTTCGCCCCGTGCGACGCGGCCCAAAGAATACCGCCGGCAATGTGCCGCGCCGTCGAAAGCCCCTGGGAATCACCGACGCGCACGGCGATCACCGGACAATCCCACGTGACGCCCGCCACGCCCACTCCGTTATTCGAAGCCGCCGCCGCGACGCCGGCCACCTGCGTTCCGTGGCCCATCACGTCCGCGAAGTCGGCGTTGCCGTTGTAGAGGTTCCACCCGTCGATGATCCTCGCGGCAAGGTCGGCGTGCAGGCCGTCCACGCCCGTGTCCACGATGGCGATGGGAATGGTGCTCGCCCCGACGCTGATGTCCCACGCCGCCGCCGCCCCGATCTGCGTCAGGTGTTCCTGCCGGGTGAACAGGGGATCGTTGGGAGCGGCCTCGGGTGTGAAGATGTAGTTCTTTTGCAGAGTTTCGATCAGCCCGCTGGCGGCCAAGGTTGCCGCTGCGGCAGGGAGAGATTCCGCGCTCACCCGCAAGACCGCGACGTCGATTTCCGGCAGTTGTTCGACGACGGTCGCCTCGGCATGCTTGTACAGGTCGGCGAGCGCCTTCGCGTCGGCCCCGGGGAAGGGTTGGACGAGCAATTCGTCCTCCACGAAGGGCAGCGCCGCGACGGCTGGATCGGAGTCCGCAGCGAAGGTAAACTCGGCGACGGAAACGGCGTCGTCCGCCGGCCCCGTAGGAGGTGTCGGACTCTGGAATCCGCAACCGCCTAAGAAAAGCGCAGCGAGGATTGAGGCGCCATTCCGGAGGCAGAGTCGTTGAAGGGTCATCACGGATCCTAGGAGTTTTCGGTCGTTGCCGTGGGTGCGGCGCAGCGCCACTCTACGAACACTGCGATTCAGATCGGTCGCGGGCGAGTGCTTTGTGACGGATTTCCGCGCGATCCAACCCCCGCGCAGCACGATCGCGCCGAGCGACGGGATTTTATCGAACGTGCCGCGAAAGTGGCGAAGTGGAACGATGGCATTGCGAAGGCGAGGCCATGCTGTGCCGATATCATATCGTTGCCGTGTAGATCATCTCCCCGCCGGAAAACCTTCGGGGCAGGGTCCGATCACGCGCGGACGTACTCGGCACCCCGGTTCCACGAACAGGAGCGCAAAAACAATGGATCGAAACGCACACTCGAATCGTCTTCGTTGGTTGGCTGTTTTCGTCGGGGCGGGCGTTTGCCTGAGCACCCTCCGTTGCGACCGCACACCGAGTACCGGGGGCGGCACGGGAACGCTCAAGATTCTCATCACCGACAAGCCGTATCCTTTTGACCTCATCGCGGAGGCGTTGGTCACCATCACCCGCGTGGAAGTCCGCCTCGCCGGCGAGGACTCCTGCGAGACCGAATGCGACGACGGCGTATTTTGCAACGGAGCCGAGTCCTGCGTGGACGGGGAGTGTCGCGTGGGCATCGCCCCTTGCGCCGCGGGATTCGATTGCAGCGAGGACACCGATTCCTGTCTCAAGATATGCGACGAGGCCCTCGACTGCACCGACGGCGCTCACTGCAACGGCGAGGAGGCGTGCGTCGACGGTCACTGCGCCGCCGGGGCCGCGCCCTGCACCGCCGGGATGTTCTGCGACGAGGAGGGCAATTCCTGCAGCGCCGTCTGCACACAAAACGCCCAGTGCGACGATGGTCTGTTCTGCAACGGCGCGGAAACTTGCGTCGCAGGGGCCTGCGTCGCCGGAACCGCCCCCTGCTCGGCTGAACAGGAGTGCGAGGAGGACGAAGACCTCTGCGAAGATGACGACGGCGGTGACGATGACGGCGATGATGACGACGGGGACGGGGACGACGATGGTGATGGCGACGATGATGACGACGGGAACAGCCCGTTCATCGTGATCTTCGAGGGCCAGAAGGTCTTCAACCTGCTCGACCTTCAGAACGGCCAGACCGATCTGCTCGCCGACGCCGAAGTGCCCGCGGGCATGTATTCGCTGATGCGCTTGATCGTCACCGAGGGACAGATCACCCTCACCGACGGTCGCGTGTTCCCCTTGAAAGTGCCCAGCGGGGCGCAGACGGGGATCAAACTTCATTTCAGCTTCGATGTCGATGCCGGCGAGGAAACGCAGTTGCTTCTCGACGTGGACATGAGCCGTGCCTTCCGTCCCATCCCCGCCGGACACATCGACGACCCCAGCACGATTCGCAGCTTCCACTTCACTCCGTCGGTGGCGCTGCGCCTGATCGACCTGCTCGAAGCCGGCGGGATCTCGGGCTTGGTGACGACCGGCAGCGGCGATACGAGCACGCCTTTGGCGGGAGTCGCCGCCACCGCGTATCTGGACGACGAGGAAGTGACTTCCACAGCCACGGCCGCGGACGGAACGTACCTCCTCGGTGGATTGGTCACCGGCGAGTATCGCGTGGAGTTTTCGCTGGCGGGGCATAACGACGCCGTGGTCGAAGACGTGGTCGTGTCCGCCGGCGCGACGACCGAAAACGTCAATGCGGTGATGACCCCCACGGCGCCGTAGTCGCGCGCCGCGGGAGCACACCCCGGTAACGATGTGTGACACCTGCGACGGGACACGCGCCGGTTCGGTGCGTGTCCCGTCGTCGTTTCATCCATGCAACCTCGCGCAGGAACTGCGCCGCCGCGTGGTCGAACCCGCCATTCGCATTAACCGATAATGGCAGGGGTGTTTCGACCGTCCCCGATGGTGCGGGCCGGCGGCGCCTCTGCGAGTGTCGTAACTATGCGAATCGAACCCATCGCCGCGACCAATGTCGCCCCGGTCCATGCGAAGCTGATCCATTCCTCGAGGCCGCAGGCGGCGGGCGCTGTCTTGGAACCGGCCTTGCTGACCGCCGGGCCGCAGCCCATCGTCGGCGCACCCTCTCCGCTGCCCGTCGACGCACCAGAAGCCCCGAGTCCAGTCGGCGAACTTCCCTCGCTTGATCCAGCGGCGGTGGACGGCGGCGACAACCCGGCCAAGACCCGCGGCGTGATTCGCCTGTTGGAGGAAGGGCATTTTCGGGGTGTCGCCGACGTCCGTTTGCGCATCAACTTTTTCGAGGAACTCTCCGCCCGAGCCGCGGATCGCGCCGCAGCGACGATCGAGGGAGAAGCCGTCGCGCTTCGGAATACGCTGACGTCCAAGATCGAGGAACTCATCGCCCCGTTGGCGACCGACGCCGCCCAGCAGCAACTCGACGCCGCCGTGGCGCAGTTCGAACAGGCCGTGACCGCGGCCGCCCAACCAACGACAACCTCGCTGGATCCAGACGCGCTCGCCGCGGCCCTTCGCGATTCCTTTGACGCTCTTGTAGGAAGCCTCCGCGATGCCCTGGCCGCTCCGGTCGAGGAGGCGCCGCCCGCCCTCGCCGACGGATCGACGGATCGCACGGGCGGCAAGACCGACGACGTGACAGCGATCACGCCAGTGACCGATGGTGTCACTCCGATCGCACCAGGCGCCGAGCCTCTCCCCCCCGCCGAGCCGGCCCCGGACGACGGAAGCGCCGCGCCGACGCTCGAGGAAGCGATTGAATCCCTCACCACCGCCTTCCAGCAGGCACTCGATGAGTTCTTGCAGTCCCTGGAGTCGGCCTCCGCGCTGCCGGACCCGTCGCCGCCCAACGGCAACGGTCGGGCCTACGAAAAGTTCCTGGCGATGTACAACGACCTTCGCGGCGTAAGTCCGGTGATCGACGCGGAAGCCTAGTCGAACGGGAAGATGAGAGCGGGGCACGTCGCCCAGGATCAGCGGCGTGTCCGGCCGCCATTCATGTTCTTGAGCCACGCGACCGCGCCCGGAGTCGACTTCCATCCCTGGGCGAGGTCCGACGCGCAGCGCACGGCCTCACTTTCCTGCCCCGGTTGAAAGAACCCCGGAACCGCCGCCGGTGGACCCCGACGATCGTTCGAGGTTGAAGTTGTACATCGGCACCCATCCTTGAGTATTTTGGTTTCCGCCGGTTCCGCCCCATCCGGGCGCCTTTTCTCTCGATCTACGACGCGACCGGCAAGGCCCGCTGCGGAACCGATTCCGACAGGTCGCCACGGACCGCCCCGTTCACACGAAGCGTCCCGCCCGCCAAAGGATAGACCGATTGTAAGACGCTGGACGGCGCGTTGTCGACCGCTCGTCGCCATTCGGCGCGCTCCCGGCGGGTGAGTATTTCCGTCAGCTTGGGTCGCAAACGCTCGGACCGCGAACGACCTCGGCTTGGGGCGGCCACTTTCCCGGCATCGACCAACCCCGAGTCCAACAGGCGGGTAAGGATGCCGAACAGCACGCCGCCCATCTCGGTGGTGACCAGCCCCAACCGCAGCTCGCGATATAGCCGATCCATGGCTGCCCCTACCGCCCGGCGGTTACTCAACTTGCGGAGGTACCCGTCGGGAAGGTGCGACAGACGACGGCGGGCGCGATCCACCGGTGTTAGCGCCCGACGCACACGCAGCGTCGATCGGGCGGGATCGTGCAACGGGCAGTACTCGCCGCCCGAGCGGATCCGGCCGCGACAACGCTTCCCCGATTTCGTAATCGTCGCGCAACGCCGATCATACGGCAGGCGCTTCGGACAGAGGATCGCCGCGTCCTTGGCCGATCCGTCCCCCTCGGCGTCGCGGGGAACGGTGAGCGCCTCCCAAAGCAGCATGAGCTCTCTCCTTCCGCCGTCGTGCGGTGACGGCAGGGAGTCGATCCGTGGTCCCGCCAGCGGTCCTCCATGCCCCGCCGGGGTCAAGTTCATGCCATGAGCTTCGAGGTGCGCGATCCTTCCCAACACCTGCGCCGCGACGTCGCTAAAGAGCCATCGACGCGGGCGAACGCATTGTAGAAGCCGATTGCGGGTCCGCAAGGAAAAAGTGGACACGCGCTCACCCCGCGAATCACCACAACGCACAAGAGCGCGCATCCCTCGAAGCCACACGAGCTTACGTTCGGTTCCACCCTGTGAAATGTGTGGCGAAGAAGGGGCGATCAACGATGGAAGCGTCGGCGGAGGACGGCCAATCCGCCCATCGCCAGTAGAACCAACGTCGCCGGTTCGGGGATCAGTCCCCCGCCCACTTTGTCCGACCCCTCGCCGCCCGCCCCCACGACTTGAAACCGGCCGACCACGAAACGACCCCGGAACGAAGCGTAGAACTGTTCGAAGGCGATCGCCAGGTCCGCCGATGACATCCCCGTGTCACCGAGGTTCAGCATGACCGACTCCCGCGCCCCGGCCGAGGGAGCGCCCGTGGGAGGACCCCCCAGAAAGTTCCCGTCGCTGCTGATCACCAGGTCGTACCCGCCCGGAGCGTCCAGCGTAGCCGGCGACATCGAATCGTTGAACGTGAGCGTGTCAAAGTACGCCGTGGTCATCGAGGGAACCAGTGTCGGCGGATGGATCAGGAAATCCGGCATCTCCAACCCCACCGCCGTCAACTTCGAGCCGATTTTCGGCGACGTGGTGTTGGCAATCATCAGGGTGAGAATGTCGTCGTCGCCGTGATCGCCGAATTCCAAGCTCAGCGCCGCCGTCGCGCCCGTGTCGCCCGTGGACCCGAAAGTCGGATCCACCACCAGTTCGATGGCGCTGGCCGTTGACGCGCAGGAGAGCAAGACTGCGACGATACCAACCGACGTTGTGAATTCTTTCAATCCCATCAACCCCTCGCCTCCTTAGTCGGCCTACTGCGACCCGTCGCCTACGGAGCCAGGTCAGTATACCGATTTGGCGCGCCCATTCCTAGCCCAAACCCCAGATTTCACGTCCCTCGGCGTAGCCACCCATTGGCCCGATAACTGCGCCGTTCGGAACACCCGTCGGCGCGCCTACCGCCGCTGCACAAACTCCGCTATGTTCACCGCCCCTGGCGCGGAAAATCGGCGACCGACCCCATGAAACTCATCGCACGGCAACGAATCTGGCTGGCGATCGTTCTCCTCGCCAACTTTGTGCTGTGGATGATCCCCAGCAACGTGGTCGAAGAGGTGGCCCGTCAGCGACACGTCATGCTCGGTCGGTACTCCCGAACCCACTTCGCCTGGATCGTGGCCGTCGCCGTCATCTCGCTCATCAGTTTTTATATCGACTGGTCCACCGGGCCGACTTACAAACGCAGGTGGTTCCAGACCGTCGCCACACTGATGTTCTTACTCCCGTCCCTGGTCCTGGGCGACTTTCTGTTGCGCTCACCGGTGGTCGAGCATTTCGTCCGCGACCGCATCGCCTTCCGCCGCCCGCCGAGCGCCCGCTTCGAAGAAACTTACGTCGATCGCCCCGAACCGCACCGCAGCTATCCCCAAGCACCAACGGGTTGGGCGCCCATCCGCGCCGTGTTAACCACCGACGGGCGCGGTTACCGAAACCGCGCCACGCTCGAATCCGCGGAAATCGTGGTTCTTGGCGATTCGTTCGCCGAAGGGTCCCACGTCTCGGACGAGCACGCCTGGCCCGCGCGGCTCGCCGAACGCGCCGGAAAAACGGTCTACAATTTGTCCATGTCGAGCTACGACCCCCTTCATTATCTCGAATCGCTGAAGGACACGGGTCTGTCACTCCGCCCCCGCGTGGTCCTGTGTCTGATCTACGAAGGCAATGACTTTCGAGTCGTGGGCGGCGACGACAAGCGCAAGAACCCCCCTTGGTCCAAACGCCTCGAGGCCTACGTCGACCGTTCGCCGATCCTGCGGGCGCTCGATCAAACTCTCATTGACACTTTCGGCCCGATCCGCGCCGACGCGCCCCTCGCCGACGCCGCCTGCATCGACTGGATGCCTCTGGCGATCCCCCTCGGGTCCGCCGCGAAACACTATGCCTTCGAGCCCAAACAGCTCCGCGATCATTACATCTCCCGCGACGAGTTCTCCGAGGACCCCCATTGGCTCAACCCTCGGCGACAGCTTCGCGAAATGAACGAGCTGTGCCGCGCAGCCGGAGCGCGTTTCGTGGTCATCTACGCACCGACCAAGGCCCACGTCACGTTCCCGCTCGTCGCCGACCGGCTCGACCCCCAAAAAGTCCGCGGCTTCACGGCCATGGCCTACAAATATGAACTGCCCCAACCCGCCGAGTTTCTGCGCGAACTTCGCGCCAACCTCGACGCCAAGGAAGAAGTCGTCGGCGAATGGTGCGCAGCGCAGTCCGTCCCTTTCCTAAGCCTGACGGGGGCCTTGCGCGAAGCCGCCCTCGCCGCAACGCAGGTCTACTACACCTACGACCAGCACTGGACGCCCCCCGGTCACGAAGTCGTCGCCGACGCCGTCCAACATTTCTTGGAAACGAACCCGGCTAGCCCCTGACCGTGGCGAGGCGCGAGCTTCAGCTCGCGCGGACGTCCGCGCAGGCTAATGCCTGCGGCTCGCTCAGTCCCGGGGTCGCGCCGCGCGCGAGGCCCGCTCCAGCGCGTCCCGTGCCGTGGCATGGTTGGCGTCAAGCTCCAACGCCCTTCGCGCGTGGCGAACGGCGGCTTCATGCTGGCGAAGTTCGAGATACGCCAAAGCCAAATTGGCATGCGCGTTCGCGTAACTCGGGTCGATGGTGACCGCCTCCAAGAACGCCGCGACGGCCTGATCCGTCCGCCCTTGTTGCCGAAGTGCGTCGCCGAGGTTGTTGTGCGCTTTGCTGTGCCCGGGGTCCGCGTGGATCGCGTCGTGGTACGCCCGAATCGCCTCCTCCCACCGTCCCATTCGTGACAGGGCGTTGCCCAAGTTGCAGTGAGCATCCGCGAAGCTCGGTCGGATGGCCAAGCTCTCACGGAACGCTTCCACCGCCTCCGCGTAGTTCCCTTCCCGATTCAGGGCGTTTCCCAGGTTGTAGTAGGCCTTGGCGTGCCGCCCGTTGAGGCGGATCGCTTCGCGATAACAGGCGATCGCTTCCGTCGTCGACCCCCGCCGCGCCAACCCCATGCCCAGCGCCGTGTGTCCGTCGGCATAGTCCGGTTGGAGTTGCAGCGACCGCTGGTACGAAGCGACCGCCTCGTCCACTTGATCCCGTGACAAGTGGGCGTTCCCCAGCGCCACCCAGGCCCGCGTGTTTTGCGGACGCTTGGTCGTCACGTCCGTCCACATCGTCAGATCGCTCGCGTACGCGCGATTGCGATGGTGTGTGCCATACGCCAGCAGCACCATGACCGCCACGCCCGCCGTTTGCACCGTCCGTGGGATTCGCGCCTTGGCGGGCGTCGACCTTGTGAGCCGCTCCACGCCCCAACCAACGGTCGTCACCACCACCGCGATCACGCCCGCCAGTGACAAGTACATCCGATGCTCGAACATGGCGTCCTCGATAGGTACGAAACTCGAGCTCGGGGCCAAGACGCCGAAGAACCAAAATCCGCAGAATCCCCACCATCGCCGCCGCCACAGCCCGACCGCGGTCACCACGAGCGACCCGACCACCATCGTCCCTGGAAGGATCACCTCGCGAATGTCGGAAACGAAGCGCCAATCGTAATCCAGACACAACCCCACCGGCCAGAACGACAAACTCAGGTACCGGAGGATCACCTCCGTTTGCGTGAGGGCATAAGAAAACGCCGAGACTTTCGAGTATCCAAACCCGACGTTCACACCCGCCGCATCGGGATCCAGCACGCTGCCCGCGATCCCGCACGCCCACAGTATCCCCCACGTCGCCAATAACCCGCCGTACAGCATCCATCGCCTGACCCGGCGCGATTCAGAACCGCGACGGTCAGGGAGCGAGCCTTTCGATCGCAAGAACACGCGATCATACATCATCACCATGACCGGCGCCGTCACCATGACGGCCTTGCACGCCATCCCCAACGCACAAGCCAACACCGCCGCCGCCGACCACCAACCCCACCGCCGAGACTCCGCCGCCCGCACCGAGCAATACACCGTGAGCAAGTAGCACAGCCCCATCATCGACTCGCCGCGCTGAATCACGTAGGTCACGCTCTGCGTGCATAGCGGGTGTACGCACCACAGCGCCGCGATCCACCACGCCATGATTTCGCCGCGGCTCGCCGTCCGATCCTCGCCCTGAACCCGCCGCGCCGTCCGCCGTGCAAGCCCGAAGAGCGTCAGCGTCGAAAGGAGATGCACGCCCACATTGAAAACGTGATATCCCCACGGATCGAGCCCGCCCAGCGCGAAGTTCAGTGCCAGCGAGACCTCGACTACAGGCCGTTCCACCAAGAGTAGGGGCGTGATCGGCCAAAGGCGCCGAATCCGATCGTTCTCCACGATGTGATACACATCATCGAAGAGAAACGCCCCCGCGAAACTGTTGCCGTACGCCGCGGCCACGAGTACGACCAGAAGCAAAGGCCCGAGCCATCGCCGGAAGCATCGGCGCAAGCTCGATTCATCACGGATTGCGGCCCTCGCTTCGATCATAGGATTCCGACTGGACCTGTACATCCAACAAAAAGGGCGCCGGCTTTTTTTCGCCGGCGCCCCGTGGTTGGCACAAACCGATTGAGCGTCGGTTCGCCTACTCGATGATGCGCACCTTGGCCGCCTTGGGACCCTTCTGACCTTGGGTCAACTCGAAAGTTACCCGCGCGCCTTCGCCCAAACTCCGGTACCCGTCCGCCTGAATTTCGGAATGGTGGACGAATACGTCGCCGCCATCATCCGACTGGATAAACCCGAAACCCTTGGCATCATTGAACCACTTCACCGTACCATCCGGCATGACCTACTACCTCTACTTCCTTACGCCCCCGCCTTAGGTCCGTTTGAAACAAACGCTGCTTCCGGCTACACGGACCCACGCTTCACGGGAGCGCATCTTCCGAGAGTATCGCTTACCGGTCCTCCCGAGTCAAGTCCCCGCCCGTTCCCCCTGCCCTGGGAGCCCCTGGAAACCGTCTCGTCCGCGTAACGACCCACCCGTCTCCGCCCCCGGACCCGTCCATTCGCCAGTCAGAATTCGCCATTCTGGATTCTGCCTATACCCATCCGCGAATCGCACACGCCTTGGCCACCCGCGAAATCGCCAGCATGTACGCCGCCGTCCGGTGGTCCACCCCCTGCTGTTGCGACATCTCGTGAACGGACGCGAAGGCCTCCGACATTCGCCGCTCGAGCCCGCTATGGACCTCTTCCAGCGACCAATAGTAGTTGTATATGTTCTGCACTTGCTCGAAGTACGATACCGTCACTCCGCCGGCGTTGGCCAGAATATCCGGCACCACGACGATGCCCCGGTCCAGCAGAATGCGATCCGCGTCGGGCGTCGTGGGACCGTTGGCAAGTTCGATCACCACCTTGGCACGCACCTGGCCCGCGTTCCGCTCGGTCAGCACGTGCTCCACCGCAGCCGGAATCAGAATGTCGCAGTCGCAGGTCAACAGTTCGTCGTTGGTGATCGCCCGTCCGCCGCCGAACCCGGCCAAGTGGCCATGATGACTCTCGTAGTAGTCCAGCGCCGCCGGAACGTCGATCCCCTTCTCATCATAAAACGCGCCGTCCTCGGCGCTGATCGCCACCACGTGCCCCGCTCGTTCGTGCAGCAGCCGCGCCACGCCGCCCCCGACATTCCCGAATCCCTGAATCGCATAGCGCGCTCGTTCGAAGCGGACCCCGAGCATGGCGTCCACCTCGCGGATGACGCACAGACCGCCGTACGAAGTCGCATCGTGGCGTCCCAGGCTTCCGCCCAGTGCCAGGGGCTTGCCCGTAATCATTCCCGGATGGTGCTCCCCGGCCAAGGTCTCGAACTCATCCAACGACCAGGCCATGATCTGCGGAGTGGTGTTTACGTCGGGCGCGGGCACGTCGCGGTCCACGCCCAGCTCCCGCCCCACGGCCCGGATGTAGGCTCTCGCCAGACGCTCTTTCTCGCCGATGGAGAGCTCTTTCGGGTTGCAAACGATCCCCCCCTTGCCCCCCCCCAACGGAAGGTTCACCACCGCCGTTTTCCAGGTCATCCAGAAGGCCAACGCCCGAACCGCGTCGATGGTTTCCTTCGCGTGCCAGCGAATGCCCCCCTTGCACGGACCGCGGGCGTTGTTGTGTTGCACCCGAAAAGCCTGAAAAATCCGCGTCGATCCGTTGTCCATCTTAACCGGCAGAGTGAAATGAAACTCGCGCATCGGCCAGCGCAACAGCTCATGCGTCGCCGCGTCCAAATTCAACCGCTTGGCGGCCTCGTCAAACTGATGTTGGGCAATCGTAAACGGATTCAGCGTCGTCATTTCCCCGTCCGGTCGGCCGAACTCGATCCCCGATACAGAACGCGCAGTCTAGCAAACTCGCACCCGGTTGGCGAGGCGCATTACGGTGCCCCGACTCCTTGGGAGGTGCCTTTTCCGAACATATGTCATTACGAGTTACCCAACCGCCGACCGTCCGGGTCGGCGGCGAAGAAATGGGCGTGGGCTGGATCGAACCCCAGGGTCAGGCGCTCGCCCGCGGCGACGCTCACCATCGAGGCGCTTCGCACGACCCAGTCGCCGACCACGGGGCTGGACACATGCATATTGCAGGAATCGCCCAGCAGTTCCAGGAAACGAACCACGCATTCGCCAAGCGAAACGAATTTCGCGCTCGGCGGCGCCTCGGGCACGGGCTTCCCTACAAGTCGCAGGTGTTGCGGACGAATCCCAAGCACCACGCCTGGGCCGTGGTTTCCCTCACCCACGCTCATCGAATCCGGAAGTGCCACACGTCCGGCATCCGTCGTGAAGAAGGTGCTCCCCGCGTCCCTCCCCCAAGTCCCCGATACGAAGTTCATAGGCGGCGCCCCGATGAAGCCCGCCACGAACCGGTTCGCCGGGCGCTGATAGACTTCCAGGGGCGTGCCGAATTGCTGTACGGCTCCGTCCTTGAGCACGGCGATCCGGTCGCCGAGGGTCATGGCCTCCTCTTGATCGTGGGTGACGTGGATGACCGTGGCCTGCAAATCGCGGTGCAGGGCCTTCAGTTCGCCGCGCATCTGAAGACGCAACGACGCGTCCAGATTGGATAGCGGTTCATCAAAGAGAAAGACCTGCGGGGTACGCACGATCGCCCGCCCAAGGGCCACACGCTGCTTTTCACCCCCCGACAGCGTCCCCGGACGGCGATCCAACAAATGCGCAATCCCCAACTTGACCGCCGTCTCCTCGACCTTCCGCCGGATTTCGACCTTGGGCACCCGGCGCATCTTCAGCCCGAACGCCAGGTTCTTGAAAACGGTCATGTGCGGGTACAAGGCGTAGTTCTGGAAAACCATCGCCACGTCGCGGTCCTTGGGGGCGACCCGGTTCACCACGCGGTCCCCGATGCGAATCGTGCCCGAACCGGGCACCTCCAAACCCGCGATCAAACGAAGCGTGGTGGTCTTCCCGCACCCCGACGGTCCCACCAGTACCGTAAACTCGCCGTCCGCGGCGTGGAGATGGAGGTCCTCCACGGCCTGAACCGGGCGCCGCCGGTCGCCGAACGTGCAGGAGACATGTTCGAGGGTCACGCTGGCCATGCGCGGATCGGGTTCACCCCACTTGGCGGCGAAGGAAGCGCGCCGCCCACCGCCTTCTATCCGCCCTGCGGAAGTCCATCAAGCTTCCTCGACTTGCGATCAGCTTGTCTTACCGGGCGTCGTTGGTGTACAGTAGGCGCACCGCAGGGACCCAACGGCGAAACGAACGGTCCGGCGCGAGAAAACCCGATCCATGCCCGACGAACGATTTGACGTGGCGATCATCGGGGCCGGTCCCGCCGGCGCCACCGCGGCCATCCTCCTCGGCCGCAAGGGATACTCCGTCGCCCTCATCGACAAAGCCACCTTCCCCCGCCGCGTGACCTGCGCCGGTTGGCTCAGCGCCAAGGTGGAACCCCTTCTGGGTGAACTGGGAATCCCCCCGGCTTCGGTCCTGCAACATCCCTTCCGCGACGTGACCTTCCACAACGCCGACTTCACCAAAACAGCCAAACCGCGCTCCGAAACCAGCGTCGGGTATCTCGTGGACCGCACCGAGTTCGACGACCTCCTGGTGCGCTGCGCCACGCAGCACGGCGTCACGCTCCTTCACGGTTTGAGCGTGACCGATCTCAAGTTGAACGAGTCGTCGGTCGCCATCACGCTTTCCGACCGGCGAAAAGTTGTCAGCCGACTTCTCCTGCTCTCCCCCGGACGCGGATCGGAACTCGTCGATCGCCTCGGATTCCCCCGACAACCGGGCGCAACTCCGCTGTGGACGGCGCAGGTCGAGGCGGACCTGGACGGAACATTGGCTGGCGCGGAACCGCGCGTGGGCGTCGTGCTGGGGCTGGACGGCGGCGGCAGTTTCGCCTTTTATTGCGTCGGACCGAAACGCACCCTGGTCAACGTCAACTGGGCCGGCGATCCGCGCCAGACGTTGCCCATGCTCGCCGGACTTTGCAAGACCGCGTGGCAAAAGGGGGCTGTGCCCGTCGATCTATCGCCGCAGGTCGCCAAGGCCCCCGCGGAACGTAGTCCCGCCGCCGCGGCCCTGGACATGGACTCCCATGTGGGCAAGCACACGTTGCTGATCGGCGACGCGGGAGGTTTCGTCTCCGCGGCCAGCAACGAGGGCATCTTCCCCTCGATGTGGTCGGCGAAGCTGGCCTGCAAGGCGATCGACGCCGCCTTGCAAAGCGAGGTCACCCAGGACCAGCTCATGAACTTCGACCAACTCTGGCGCACCCAGATGGCCGACCACCTCCGCTCCCCGCACACCGACATCCGCTTCCTTCTTCCGCTGATCTTCCAAAACCAACCCATGGCCGACCGCATGGCCGCCGCCTTCTTCTTCGGCGAGAACCTCTAGCCTTGTCGCCCGCCGCGCGCCACACGGCCGCTCCGAACCGCAACCGCCATCCGACCGACAATCCGAGCCGGGAGCGGCCATCCGAGCGTGGAGCGGAGGCGACACGACAATTCCGAGCCGCGACCGACGACGCGACCGAAAAGGGAGCGGAGGGCGGAGGGGGCGTCGTTCCCAATGCGTCGCGCTTGGCGACGCGCCGGGCCACGGGCGGCGCTTCGCTCATCCGGCCTGGATTGCCCAATTTTTCGGCGATCGCCACTGGCGCCCTTGGAACCGCTTGAAGCGTGGGTTGAAGATGGGTTCGTTTGGTATTTTTTTGTCTGCGCGGGTTCGGAGGAGTGCCATGCGGCGACATGGGCGGGTAGGGGATTGCCGATTGCCGAATGGTGACGAAGACTGAAGACGGAAGAGTGAAGTCTGAAACGGGGGAAAGGCAAAGAGGCAACGGAACAGCAAGGCGATGCGCGGCATGGGCAGTTCTCCGAGGGAATAACTTGCGGGGTGATCGGCGGGGGCCGCGTACTCGAGCGATCACGCGGAATGGTGAATGGCGAATAGCGAAGAGGGAATGGGGGTGCCGAGCACGGGAGCGACGAAGCGACACAGCGGCAAGCAGGGCAAGTGGGGGCGGGACGCGGGCCGCGACACAAGAATCAGAATGTCCCCGTTGGCATTGGATCGGCAGGCGTCCTTGTGATACGGTTGTCGCCAAGGAGACCGCCATGCCCGTACCCGGCTACCAAGAGTTCATGCTTCCGATTCTCAAGCTCGCCGGCGACAGCCGGGAGCATACGGTTTCCGAGGCCATGGAAACGCTCGCCCGGCAATTGCAGATCTCGGAGGCTGACCGGGACATTTTGCTTCCAAGCGGCAAACAGACGCGGTTCTATAACCGCGTGATCTGGGCGGTTACATACCTCTACAAGAGCCGGCTCGTGGAGAAAGTCGGTCGGGGTCGCTTCAAGGTCGCCCCGCGCGGGCTCGAAGTCCTCACTAAGAATCCGGGGCGTATTGACAATGCTTTTGTTGAGCAGTTCGACGAGTTCCGCGCATTTAAGACCAGGAAGAGCAAGGACGTGCCGAGTGGCAAGGGCGACACAGCCGAAAACACGGAGGTGGCGGAGGCGGACGTCACGCCCGATGAGCGTCTCGACGCAGCGTACAAGGAACTGCGCGAGACCCTCGCGGACGATCTCTTGGACCGCGTGCGCTCGTCCTCGCCCAAGTTTTTCGAACATCTGGTGGTCGATCTCCTGGTCGCCATGGGATACGGCGGCCCTCACGCATCCACGGCGCAGGTTGTGGGAAAAAGCGGCGATGGCGGCATCGACGGCGTGATCCCGGAAGATCGGCTCGGCCTTGACATGGTCTATTTGCAAGCGAAGAAATGGGAGAATGCGGTCGGTCCCGACGAAATCCGCAAATTTGTCGGCTCCCTGGGCGAGCAAAAGGCTCATAAGGGTGTGTTCATCACAAGCGGCGCATACACCAGCGGGGCGCGTCAAGCAGCCGAGCGGGCGAATGCCAAGGTGGTGCTGATCGACGGGGAGCAACTCGTCGAGTTGATGATCGACCATGGCGTAGGCGTTGCCGACCACAAGGCTTATGTGGTGAAAAAACTGGACAGCGATTACTTCGAGGGCGTTTGAAGGGTAGCGGTTTCCGTTAGCGCAGTCCACATCGCCGCGCCGCTCAGCTTGGGAGGGTGTTCGTGTCGACGTCGTCACAGCGCGCGGGTTCCCGGCGCACCGGAAATTCATCCCGTGTGGATGGGTCGCGCTTTGTCCCCGTGGGCAGGCGGGAGGGTGGATGACCCTTAACCCGGCCCTCTCCCTGGTAGGGAGAGGGGGAGTTTGTGGGGGCGCGGCGAACTGAAGGTCCTGGGCTGAGTTCGGTCGTCCCTGACGGGACGAAGCGCCGCCCATAAAGGGCGACGGGACCGCGCGACGCATGTGAGGGTTTGCGCGACGTCCTCGCCATTCCTCCATCGTCGATCGACAATCGGTCGTTTCGCTCTGCCAACACCGGTCGCTTGCGCTCCCGGTTCTGAACAATCGGTCGCTTGCGCTCCCGGTTCTGATTGCGAATCGACAATCGACAATCCCATCGTCTTCGGCGGGCTAATCTTCGGGATCAAGGATGGACATGAAGGCTTCCTGGGGGATGGAAACGTTGCCGACGGTGCGCATGCGTTTCTTGCCCTCTTTCTGCTTTTCGAGGAGTTTTCGCTTGCGGGTGATGTCACCGCCGTAGCACTTGGCGGTGACGTCCTTGCGGAAGGCCTTGATGGTCTCGCGGGCGATGATCTTGGCCCCGATGGCGGCCTGGAGGGGGATCTCGAACTGGTGGCGGTCGATCTGTTTCTTGAGCCGTTCGAGCAAGCGCCGCCCGCGATATAGCGATTTATCGCGGTGGACGATCACGGACAAGGCGTCGACGGGCACGCCGTTGACCAGGACGTCCATCTTGACCATGTCGCCGGTTTCGTAGCCGAGGAGGTGGTAGTCGGCTGTGCCGTAGCCCTTGGTGCAGCTTTTCAACTTGTCGTAGAAGTCGTAGATGATTTCGCAGAGCGGCAGATCGTAAGTCATCATCACGCGGGTCTGCGAAAGGTACTCGGTCTTCACGTGCCGCCCGCGGCGCTCCCTGGCCAACTGCATGACCACGCCCACGCAGTCGGCGGGGATGATGAGTTGGGCGTGGACGAACGGCTCGCGGATTTCCTCGACCTTGCCGATGTCGGGCAATTCACTGGGCGACTCGATGCGCGTGACGGTGCCGTCGGTCAGTTTGATTTCGTAGGTGACGGTGGGCGCGGTTTGCACGACGGTGACGGCGTTCTCGCGTTCCAAGCGTTCCTGGATGATCCGCATGTGCAGCAAACCCAGGAACCCGCAGCGAAAACCGATTCCCAGGGCGTCGGAGCCGACGGTTTGATACGTATATGAGCTGTCGTTGAGCCAGAGTTTTTCCATGGCTTCGCGGAGCTGTTCGGTGGTTGTGCCCATGCCCGGATAGAAGTCGCAGAAGACCATCTGCTGGGGCGGCTGATAGCCCGGCATGCGCTCGTGGGTGGGGTCCGCGGTGAGTGTCACCGTATCGCCGATATTCACGTCGACCAAAGTTTTGATCCCGGCGACGAAGTATCCGACCTCGCCGGCGCTGAGCGACTCGACGGCGCCGGGCTTGGGAGTGAACTTGCCGACCTCGGTGATGTTGTAGGTCCTTCCCACGCCCATAAGGTCCACTTTGTCGCCGCGTTTGAACGAACCGTCGAAGACGCGCGTGTGACAGATGACCCCGCGATGGACATCGGACTTGGCGTCGTAGATGAGGGCCTTCAGCTTTCCTTCGGGGTTGCCGTTGGGCGCTGGGATCCGTTCGATGATGGCGTGGAACAGTTCCTCCAAACCCGCGCCGGTCTTGCCGCTGGTGAAGACGGCATTGGCGGCTTCGAGCCCCAGCACCTGCTCCGCCTCCAAGGCGATGTCTTCGGGCCGGGCGGCGGGAAGGTCGATCTTGTTGATGACCAGAACCAGCTCCAAACCTGCCTCGACCGCCGCGTAGGCGTTGGCCACCGTTTGCGCCTGGACGCCCTGGGTCGCATCCACCAGCACGAGCACCCCCTCGCAGGCCGCCAACGCCCGCGAGACTTCGTAGTGGAAGTCCACATGCCCGGGGGTGTCGATGAGGTTGAGCATGTAGGTCTCGCCCTTGTAAGTGTAGGGGCAGGTGGCGCGGTTGGCCTTGATGGTGATGCCCATCTCCCGCTCGAGATCCATGTCGTCGAGGTACTGCTCGCGCATGTCCCGTTTGGAGACCACGCCGGTATACTCCAAAATGCGGTCGGCGAGCGTACTTTTCCCGTGGTCGATGTGGGCCACGATGCTGAAGTTGCGTATGAGGCGAAGATCAACCATAACCATCCCGAGCCGAGGGCCTTAGCCCACGTGGAGATTCCTTTTTTGTCTACGACACGATCCCGCAGCGCACGCCCTGGGGGGAGTCGTTTCCATCCGGCGTCGGAGTATACTTGAAGCGCGGGATTGATGAAACGATCGCCCGGGCACGGACGCTGACGAGGGTCTTCATGCACACCGCTTACCTTGCGCTAGGCGCCAACCTCGGTGACCGCCTCGCGGCGATGTGCGGGGCCGTGCAGAGGCTGGGGAGCCATCCGGCCTTGCGTTTCGACGCGAGCGCCGACGTGTCCTCGCTGTACGAAACGAGTCCGATCGGCGGACCGGCCGGTCAAGCGATGTTTCTTAACTCGGCTCTGCGCCTGCGAACCGAGCTTGATGCGTTCGAGCTGCTGCGTGTCCTGCTGGCTGTGGAGACTTCGCTGGGGCGGATTCGTGGTACGCCCTGGGGCCCGCGGGTCATCGACCTCGATCTGCTTTTCTTCGACGACGCCGTGATCGACTCGACGGAGCTGATCGTCCCCCATCCGCGGCTCGACGAGCGACGTTTCGTTTTGGAACCGCTTTGCGAAATCGCCTCGGACGTGATGCACCCGGTTTGGGGAATGACGGTGACCGCCCTTGCCCACCGCCTCCGCGCCGCGGAATGCGTGGACAACGTCGTCCGCGTGGCCGGCCCGCAATGGGCGCTTCCCGACGGGGTGGCGATCCGTCGCTGAATAGATCGCGCCGGGAGGGACTCGAACCCGTGACCATCGAGGATTCTACGACAACCGACCCCTGGCCCTGGGCTGAACCCGACGGACATCAACACAAAGCCAACCCGGGCCCCCGCCGTTTTGAAAGAACGACTAATGATTTGTTTCAATCAAAGTGAGACAAACGGCCTCGTCGAGTAAAGGTGTTCCTCCTGCCGCCAGGGGATGAGTCGTTGTCGCAGTTTCAGGTTCTCCTGCTTGCGCAGTTCTCTGGCCTGTTGTAATTTCCGGCGACGCTCGGCCAGGAGCGTCGTCGGGTCTCCGCGATAGTAGTCCATCGGCCGCAGGTACGACAAGGACGAGTGCAGCCGGCGATGGTTGTAGTGGTCGCTGATCCCCGCGATCACCGCCTTGGCCTGGGTGAAGTCCTCCAGTTCGTGCTCCTCGATCTTCTCCCCGATCGTGCGATGGTACCGTTCGATGATCCCATTGTCCGTCGGGGTGTGCGGACGGATCAGCGTATGTCCCACGCCCGACTCGGCCAACGTGCCGGCGAACTCCCGGGCGATGAACCCCGAACCATGATCGCTTTGGATCGTGGGCCGCACCTCTTTGGGCAACGTCTCGATGGCCGCCGCGGCCGCGACGGACACGCTCAGCCCGTCCATCGTCGTCAACAACTCGTGATGCACGACGTACCGCGAGTACGCATCGACGAAGCTCAGCAAGTAATAGTTCCTCTCCTGGACCTTCGTGTAACGGATGTCCGTCTGCCACAACTGATCGGGCTTCGTCGGCGGCGGAGGTCGGCCCGTCCCCTGGCGCCTTTCTTTGGGCTTCCACCGGCAAACCAAGTTCGACTCCCGCAGCACGCGATACACCGTCGAGGAAGACACCGCGCACACCCCGTCATCCAACATTTTCCAGGCCAATTCCCGATGTCGGACCTCGGGATGCGTCAACGCGTACTCGACGATCGTGCGTCGTTCCGAGTCCAACACCTCGTACATCGAACCGCGACCACGAAGCTCGCGCTTCAACGGTTCGGACTCCCTCAAGGCCTTCGGCTGACCCCATCGGTAGTAGGTACCCGGCGCGATCTCCAACGCCGCCAGCGTCCTTCGCACCGGCCAGCCGCTTCGCTTTTTGGTCTGCTCCACCAACCGTCTCACCTCGCCCTGCAACGCCACGGGAAGCTGGGCATGATCGCTCAGTCCGAGAGCGTTTTTTTTAGGTCCAGATTCTCCGCGGTGATTTCCACGATCACGTTCTTCATCCGCGAAGCCTCGGCGGAGAGCTTCTCGATGCGGCGATCTTCCCGCGCCTCCCGCTTGG
>CAZYEX010000046.1:0-9877 GCA_964646605.1 uncultured Phycisphaera sp.
CAGGTTCGGTTGAAGCTGCATTTCGGCCTTCGGGCGCGCTCCGGGCAGGCTCTTAAACTTCTTGACCAATTCGGAGACGTCCAGACCGTCGGGCTGGGTCGTCGGCGACGGCGGGTTGAACACCGGGAACACGTCGCCCCAGCGGTGGGTCAGCATGGGAACATCGGGCCCGAAATTGTCGCAAGCCCCTGGGTCCGCCTTGCAGTCTTCGCCGTAGACATTGGCGATGAAACTCGAGCTCGCCGCAACCTCGGCCCCGGTGACGTGGATTTGGACGTCCGCCGGCCAGTCGTAGAAGTACGGCGTACATTGCAACCGCGCCCCGATGAAGGTGCCGAGGCCCGGACTGTCCTGGGCCTCGCGGTAGTCGGCGATCGGTCCGACCCAGCGGGCGCAACCATTCGTTTCACCTACGGCCGTGCATAACACCTTATTCGTACAGGTGCCATCGCGCCCCGCGCCCGGGGCGCACGACGCAGTGTTACAGAGGCAGTCCGAGTCGACGCGGCAAGAATGCCCGTTGTAGTTCGGGTCCGCCACCGCCCCGGCGCAGACGCCGCTGAGGACCGTGTCGAACGTGGAGAAGTCCGGCGCCGTGAACTGCTCCGCATTCCTGGGATTGGGGTGGTGCAAATCGACCACCGTAATCTTGATGGCGTTGCCGCCTGGCGTACTGACCGACCCACCTGGGGGCGGGCTGACCGAGAAGGACAGGTACCGAGTCTTGCCATCATCCGGATTATGGACGAGGGCCCGCGGAGCAACGACGTTGCTGCAGGCGCACTTGCACTCCCCGGCCGGGTCACCCGGAGGACGACATTCCGCCGGCGGGCACAGGCCGTCGAGGGTGATGTCCGTTCCATCGCACTCCTCTTGGTTGGCCAGTTGCTCGACGAAATTGTTCCCGCACAGCGCCGGCGGGCACGTGCAATTCGCCGCGCAGCGGGTGGGACACAAGTCGTCGTCGGGCGTCACCGGCGGACCGCCCAACGTATCCGGATCGCACTGTTCGCCGGTCTCGGCGACGCCGTTGCCGCACACCGTGTTGCAGCGGCACTGGGCGTTGCACGCCGTGCAGGGACCGAGGTCCAGCCCGTCGCAAACTTCGCCCGTTTCGATGTTGTTGTTGCCGCAGAAGGCCACGCACGTACACTCGTTGGCCGAGCCGACCGCGTTGCAAGTCGAGGGCGACACGCAACCATTGGGTACGGCCGTGGGGTCGCACTCCTCACCCAACGCCGTCTGCAGAACGTTGTTCCCGCAAACCGGCGGCGGGCACAGGCAGTCCCCGTCGCATCGACCCGGGCAGAGGGCGTCGCTGCTGCCGTCGCACTGCTCCCCGCCCGCTGCTTCCACCACGTTGTTGCCGCATACGGCTGGGGCGACCGCGATTCGCAGCCTTCCGCGGACCCGCCCCTCGGCTTGGAACTCCGATACGCGGACCGTGTAACAGTTCCCCGCGGTCACAGGATTCTCATTATTCCCAATGACCACTTCGCCGGGATCGCCGAACGCGGAGCAGCCCTCGGGGTCGATATGGTTGGGCTGGACGCCGTCGAAACACTCGAGCAACGTAAAATCCAATTCGCCCGGACACGGACAAACGGTGGGGTTGTTGGGGTTATGGTACACGGCTACCACGGTGTCACCTGCGAACTCGCAGTTGCACGCCCCGATGTAAGCCGCACCCGACGCCGTCGCCCGGTACTTGTACCAGACGTCGTTGTCCACCAGCGTCAGCGCGTTGTTGGCCGCTTCGCAGTCGATATCCGGACTCCCGTCCTGCGTCATGCCGAACGTGAAGTAGGCGAACGAGCCTTCACCCACGGCCTGGGCAGCGGGACAGTTGTCGTTGGTCATCAGATTGCCCGAGCAACTGACCGTCGAGCAAAGCTCATCTTCGAACTGCCACACACCGCCGAGATCGTCGCAGGCCCCGAATATCATCTCCTGGCAGTCCGTGGGCGTAATGCCCGTGCAGCACGCCCGCGTCGGCGGCGGCGCCGTGAAAGGTACGTTGATGCACATGGACAGATCACCGTAGGCGGTGACGTTCTGTCCGATGTCATCCTCGTTGGTGACGTCGCACAGTTCCTGATAATGGATGTGGTTGCCCTCATTGGCCGCCGCGTCGAACAGATACAACCAGCAGCCCTCGTCGCCGCCCGTCGTGGTGTTGGTGATCCCAACAAAATACACCACGCCGTTTTGCAATACCACCAGCGGGTTGGTGCCGTCAGGAATCAACGTCGCCTGGAAATCGTAAATGTCGCGCCCGGTACCCCAGACGGGGGTGGTCCTCGGGTTTCCACGACTCGAGGCCAGGGACGTTTCCCATCTGCCCAGCCTCTTGCCCGGCAAGTACTTGAGGGAATCCACGCAAGTGCTGCTTGGGCAATCGCCGTTCACATGACAAACCGCGCCCTGATTGGCGCCGCCCGCGCAATGCGCCAGGCGGGCGTAGAGGCTCACCCTAAAGTGGTCCGTCACGCCACCGCTGAGTTCCGAGCAGTTGGTGTCGGCCGGGCCGTCGTAGCTACCGGAAACGCAAATCGTTCTGAACGTGCCTGTGGCGGTAGGAAGCACGTCGTCAATCAGTTCCGTCGGCGTGGCCGACGTCTGATCGGCGACGCGAATCCAGTTGCCGATATTCAACTGGCACGTCGGTCCGGTAAGGTTCTCGCAGATCGGACAGGGGTTGGGCTGGGCAAGCTGTGCGCCGCTGCCGACGCAGACCCCGGAGGTGCAATCGGTCGTTTCGTGGCAAGATTCGGGACCAAGACCAAGGGAGCACGTCCCGCCCCCGCACCTCTGCCCGGGGACAAACGTGCCCTCGAAGCCCTGTCCCTGTGTCTCGCAGATGGACTTGGTAAGGCGGATGCCGTTGACGTCCTGGTCTTCGCACACGCCGGGCGCCGTGCAGCACGAACCGTTCACGCACGACCCAGCCAGACAGAACTGCGTAATCCCCGCGGTCTGCGGCGGGGCCAGGAAGTTGCCGTTCAGGGCGTCGCACTGACTCTGGTTGATGCCGTGCGTGCAGGCGTTGGCGGTGGGCAGACAGCAGGCCGCAAACGGACAGGCCTCGGTGGTAAAGTGCATCTGGTACGGTCCGTGGTGACCGGCCAGAACCGAGTAGACCGGCAAGTAATAGGTCCCCGGCCCCAGCGGTCCGAAGGACTGCCAGAGGTTATCCTCGTCGCAATACGGTTCCTTGCGGAAGAACGCCTCCTCGCCGAAGTGATAGGGGTTCGGCGAGGGCGAGATGAATGCGTTGCACTCCGGATCCGTGCAAATGAACGCCCACTGCGGCTCGTGTACCGGGGTCGTGCAACAGAAGTCGATCCGCAGGAACGTACACGAGTCGTTGATCTCAATCGCCTGCCACCAACCCGGATCGTCGGTTTGCTGGTTGTCCACCACGCCGAACGCCGGATCGGGGTTTTCGAAGGTGCTGGTCGCCGGCGTGTTGTCGCCCGACAGGGTGTCGACGATGGGGCTCCCGCCCGGCGAAGGCACGGTCAGCTTGATCACCTGGGCATCCAGAGGATTGTCGCCGCCCGTGTAGCGCTGCTCGCAACGCCCCAGGCAAAGTCCCTCACAGGTTCCCGGTGGGCTGCCCGGACAGTCGTCATCCGTATCGCACGGGTTGTTGGCGTTGGTGCCGCCCAGGCAGCGCGCGCAGTTCTGATGCAGGGTACACGCATTGGTCGCGAACGGTCCGCCGACGCAGAAGCGGCAGTCGCCGTCGTCCTTGCAGCAACTCAGGTTGAAGGGCCCGCCCATGCACAGCTTGTCGGTGCCCGTCGCGGTGGTGCAGCTTAGCTTGGGTCGCTCGCAGCAGTCCGGACTGCAGTTCGAACCATACCCGTTCCACGTGCCGCCGGAATTGGTGCAATCCAAGGCCGTGGCTTTGGTGGTGCAAATGCCGGTCGTGTTATTGCAGCACGCCCCGTTTCCGCAGGTGGTGTTGGCCACACAAGTCGGCGCTACGCACACGCCCGCGACGTTGCACTCGGCGTCCAGCGTACAAGGCGGCGAGGGATCGACGCCCGTCGTACACTGCCCGGTCTGCGTGTCGCAGATGCCCTCCAAGTCGCAGTTCGTGCCAGTCGTGCAGGCCTGCCCCACCTGTCCCGCGGAACAGACGTTGGGCGGACCCGGGCATTCCGTGCTGTCCGGCGAGCATGTGCCCGAGGCGCAGTCGGAATCCTTGTTGCACGCCGTGTCGCCGACGGTGCAGCGGCGGCATTCCTGACCCGTTCGCGTTCCGCCGTTGCACTTGGCGCATCTCGAATTAAGCCCCAGGAACGTGTCGCCCAGGCCCTCGCAGACCCACGGCGCCACTAGGTCGTTACAGATTCCGTTGCCCTTGCAGCAGGCCCCGACCGGACCCGTGACCTTGTCGCCGACCAGTTCGAAGGCCAGGATACCAAGGCCCGTGCCCAGGAAGTTGCCCACGCCACCGATGGTCGGGCCTGCGTTGACCCAAATGTTGTTCGCGTCGTTGGTGCCCAGGGCCGCTGGTGCGGTCGTGGACATAATCACGAAGCGGTTGTTGGGTTGGAAGGCGCTGGCCGTCCGCCACACGACCCATCCCTTGGAGGGAATCGTCAAGGAGGGTTGGAAAAGAACCTGGTTGACGCCGATGTTGATCGACGGCAACGGCGACATCACGATGTCCTCTATGAAGTTGGGGGTGGGAGTCGCGTCGTCGTAGAACTCCACCAAAATCCGGTCTCCAGCCAACAACGCACCGCCGACCCAGCGCATGATGTCCAGGCCGATGTGGGAGGTGTTGGTGAGTTGGTAGTCGTCGCCGATGCGGTTGAAAGCCCCCGCCGGTCCGTCGGGATCGGCGCAACCGCCGCCCGGCCCGCCCGGTGCGGGAATGCAAATAGCCGAATCGGAAATCGGTCCCACGGTCATGGGGTAGGAGGGGAAGCCGGTGGTGGTGGTCTGCGTCAGACCGACACTGTATTTCGGGCAATTGTATTCGTCGGTGCCGTCGTTGGTGCCGCCCCCGCATAGACTGCCCTGTCCCGCGTCCTGGCGCCCGGAATCGCCGGCATACCAGTTTTGGCCCAGCCCGATGCATGCGGTCAACGTTCGCTTGCTGCACAAGGGTTCGGGTGCAATGCTGCAGCAGCGGCCCTCAAAACAGGCCGCCGGAATGGCGACGCAGGTACCGGCCGTGCAGTCCCCGTCCACGTTGCAGGCGTTGATGCCCGCGTTGCTACACTCCTTGAACACACATTCGCCGCCCGGGCAACCCGCCGCGTCGTTGCAAGGGAGGTTGTCATTCGCCCCGCTCAAGCAGTATCCCTCGTTACAGGCCGCGTTCGCCCCGCAGGGGTTCAACGCGCGATTGCAGAATCCCGTTCCGGTGTTGCAGGTCTCGGTGCCGTTGCACCTGCGGTGGTCGTCGCAATCCGCGTTCGAGGCGCACTTTTTCCTGCAGCGGTCGCATCGGCCGTTGCCGCCCCGGCAGTCGGCGTTGATCGTGCAGTCTTCGCCGGCGTTGTCACTGTCCACGTTGCAAACCCCGAACTCCTCCATGCACAGGGTTTCCTCCCCAACGACTTCGCAGCACAAGGGGTCCGGAGCGTTGGCGATACAGGCGCCGTAGCATGAACCCCCGGGACAACCGCTGTTGGCAACGCACGGCAGGAGGTTGTTGATGCCCAGGTGGCAAACCAAGTTCTCACAGGTCTCCAGACCGGTGCAGAAAACCCCGTCGTCGCACCCGCCCACGGCCAAGCTCGTGCCGGCTGAAACCGGATTGTGCTCACACTTGCCGGTGCCGGGAGGCGCTCCCAACGGAAGATTGCAGGTATCGACGGTGCAGCGGTTGGCGTCGTCGCATTGGATGTTTTGCGAACAGCCGCCTGTGGCGACTCCGCCCAGTTCCGTGGCCATCGGCCAGGGGCCGACCAACTGTCCCGAGGCCCGAGCGCGGCTCATCTCATCGTTGCGGTAGTCGACAATCATCGTCGACACCAGCGGGAACTCGCCCGTCGCCGCCTCACCGGGGACGACGTGCTGTTTCACGCTGCCCAGCTCCACAAGGGTGCCGGCGAAACCCTCGGTGGACTGGGAAATGTCTTCGACCGTCGACGCCGGCACGGGGCTGCCCGCCTCACGCGCCGGACTGCCGATCGAAGGCAAGGCCTCTCCATGACTTCCTGCACGGGTCGATTGAATCGACAACCCCTGCCGGTCCTGCGTCCGCGAAGCCGAAATCGCCGGTCGGGCGTCGGACGCCCAGGCCAGCGACAGGCCGTATGCCAACGTCCCCAGCGCCGCCGCGCACAACCACCCACGCTGCACCACTACATTGTTCAACCGTCTCATTGTTCCTTACCTCCAAAACTCCCCGAGGATGCCCCCGAACTCCAGTCCGGATTCCTTTACCTGTCCACAATCACGCCCGCCGACACCCGCCGGGCGGATCAATGCTCAACCGTTTTCGCTAACAAGAAACACCGCCTCACGCGGTCTGCGACCCCCCGTATTACTGCCAAGTAATTGTCACCTTCGACGCGTTCCCCCCGGAATGCGCCAAAGACGCCGTGGCCGCGCCTCAGTCCCTTCACCCTCCAACCAAGCCGCAGCTCAGCGTGACGGACTCTTCCCTTGGCAGACTGGTCGCTGTTGGCGGGGTACTTCTAGGTTCATCAGCAGCCAAGTCCGGTAAACCTGCCGTAGTGTATCCGAAGGGTAACCCCAACGCAAGCTCCAAACCCCTTTTTTTCAACGCTGCCAAGCGATCCATTTCCTCGAAGGAACCCAGGCCCGCGATGCCCGCAGGAGTCCACGGGAAACGGGTCACCGCCCGCCCTGGTTCAGGTTTCAGTAGACTTGCGTCAGCCTGAACGGAAAGGGCCGATCAATCGGGTCTAGCCTCAAGTGCGAACGGAATCTGTGGGAAGGCCTGCGACCGTGACGGGGGGAATGCGAAGCGCCTCGGCGAGCGCATGGGCGATACAGGACTCGAACCTGTGACCTCTCGGGTGTGATCCGAACGCTCTAGCCAACTGAGCTAATCGCCCGTTCTAAGAAAACCGTGTGTGTCTATACCCTCGTCGCGTCGGCTTGGCAACCATTCCCGGCCCGCCGGAGAGCCTGGCGGCGATGCCCGACCCGTTGCCTTTTCAACGCAAACCGGTATGCTACGTTGTTCGTCGATCGAACGGCACGGAGGCGGATGCAATGGCGAAGGCAAGAAGGGGTCCGGCGTTGTTTGAACTCCTCGGTGAGGCGGGCGGGCAGACTCTGACGACGGCGAAAACGCCGCGCTGGTGGTCCGGCGGAACGCGATCGGGCGATCGGCATGCGTCCCGCGCCGCACGCGCCCAAGCCCCGGCACTGGAATCGAAGCCGGGCGTCACGGATGCCAGCCCACCTGGCGAAGGAATCGTGAATCTCCGAGGCGACCGTGTACACATTTCGCTCACCAGTGTGAGCGCCGCCGTGGTGGTTTTCCTTGCACTTGGGCTTGTCGGCGGGGCGTATGTCATCGGAGGCCGCGCCGGCGATCGTGCAGGCTTTCAACGGGGCTACCAAACCGGGCGGAACGCGGTGGACCCTGCGGCCGATGAGGTTCTGGCCGCTCGCTCCCAAACGCCGGCGACGGACGTCATCGCCCCGCTGCTCGCCAACGCCCCGCGCGGAACGGAACCCGCCGCAAGCCGCAAAAGCAGCGCCGATCCGGTCCCGCGATCGACGTCCGCGTCGCCGAACGTCGTAGGTACCGCCGCCCGTCCCGCAGGGTGGACGCGAGATTTCACCTACATCGTGGTGCAGGAGTTTCCCACGGGCGCAGCCGAAAAATCGCGCCTGGCCCAGCAGTTTCTCGAACAGCGCGGAATTCCCACGGCCGTGGTATCGCTTCCCAACGGGGCCGTGCAACTGACCACCACCCAAGGCTTCGACCATCGAGACGCGAACGAACGAAAGCTGTCCGATCAGTTCCTTGGCCGGATTCGGGCTCTGGGCAGTGAGTTTTACGCCGCCGGCGGCGGGTATCGCCTGGAAGGGTATCACAAAACACTCAAGCGCGATCAGTGGTAGGCAGGAGTTTACGGATGTCAATCGATCGATCGTTACGCTCGAAAAGCACTTTAGAACGCCACCGCAATGTCCTGTCTCGAGCGGAGCGGATTTCGGTTCTGCGCGAAACCGGGCTGTGGTCCGAGGATCGCAGTGCCACCGGCCTGCCCAAGGTTGCGCATCGCAAAGTCTCGGTCGGCAAGAAGAGCAAAGCCGAAAAGAAGACCGAGGCCGAAGGCGCCCCCGTCGCCGCGGCAGGCGCCGTCGCGGCCCCCGCCGCAGCCGCGGCGCCGCGCAAAGAAAAACCCGCCAAGGGCGGCAAAAAGGACAAACGCTAGGCAGCCGCTCGCCGTACGCATCACGCAGCGTCCTCCCCGCGCCGCCGTTCGTTGATTCCGCGCCGCGCGGACGCACGGCATCGCGTCCCGTCCGAATCTCACGTGCCCGTCTGCCGGCGATCCCGTGCTTGGACCGGTCTGCGCTGAACCGCGGAGGCCACGCCCACTGCCGCGCGTCGCTTTTGGGCCTGTCGATCGCGGCTCCGTTCGTAACGGGGCGACTCCCCTGGCGCTGTCGGAACGGCTTAAAGCGTAGGTTGAGAATGGCTTCGTTTCGTATCTTTTTTGTTTGCGCGGGGTCGGGAGAGGTCCAATTCGCGACACGGGCACGCAGGGGAAACGCAGAAACGCAGAACCCGTGAGGGACGCGGCACGAAGGGAATTGCCGATTTCCGATTTCCAATTGCCGATTGAAGACGCGAAGGGACGGAGGGATGGCGGATGTCGAATGGACAGCGCGTGAAGCAGTAGCGACACGAGCGTCCGAGCCCGTTGCGCGAGCGACGGAGCCATGCCGAGGCCGGGAGCCACGCCGGGGAAGCCACGTCCGGGCTGACGAGGGGGAAGTCATCAAGAGAATAACTTGGGGGGTGATCGGTCGGCGAAGGGCTTCACACCGATCGGGCGAAGAAAATAGGCGGAAGCGTGTACTTGACGCAACAGCGGATCGCGGCGACGCGAGGCGGCTTCCCCCGCTACTTTTCAGGCTTTGGCTTGGTCGGCTCCGGGGGCGGGTTTACCTTCGACGCCGTTCCGACTGCCGTCCCCCAATCCAGATTTATCTTCAACCGCTTCGCCTTGGGGCCGCGCGACTTCCGAGGCGGTTTCTGTTTCCTGGACATCAGCAGTCTGCGAAATACTAACATCAGAATCGGCTTGCAATTCATTCGGTTCTTTGGGCAGCCCGATCGGACCGGCATCCGGGAGCGGGAGTTGAATCGGAATTGGTTCCTTGACAGTAATCCCGAACAGTGACGAGTATTTCCCAAGATCATCGTAAGTGTGGAACTCGTCCGCTCCGACCCTCTTCGCGGTTGCGAGATGAATCGCATCGGGCAGCTTTGGTCTCAGATTGCTTGGAAGTCCGGCCCGCATTCCCGCTCTAGCGTCACGGATTACGAACTCGGACACTTCGACAAGATTGATCTTCGTCGCAGGCAGCCAAAGGCTGTCGATTCGTTGCTCTGTTGATGGCTCAACCTGCCCAGCGATCTTCTCGTATGCAGCAAAGGCGACCTCGCCGATCGTCAGCGTAGATGTACTGATATCGAGCGTCCCTTTTTGGCATTCCTCTAACATCGCCTCTATGTTCTGCGCACGCCCCGGCTCGTTGGATATGTAGGCTAAAAGTAACTCTTCAGCCGTCTGCAGGGGGTTGGTGGGGTAACGGGGGCAGGTTTCCGGTTTGGAAGCAGGTTCGCAGGGCGGCGGTGATGGTCTTGGTGGGATCGAGTCCGCGGAGACGGAGGGTGCGATAGACGCTCATG
>CAZYEX010000047.1:0-91703 GCA_964646605.1 uncultured Phycisphaera sp.
TGCTCCAGTCGTTACGCCATTCATGCGCGTCGGAACTTACCCGACAAGGAATTTCGCTACCTTAGGACCCTCATAGTTAGGGCCGCCGTTTACGGGTGCTTCGGTTGCCAGCTTCACCCCCGAAGGAGTTAACCGCCTTCCTTAACATTCCCGCACCGAGCAGGCGTCAGTCTCTATACGTCCACTGTGGGTGTTAGCAGAGACCTGTGTTTTTGATAAACAGTCGCCAGAGCCGATTATCTGCGGCCGCTCACCGAAGTGAGACGGCACCCCTTTTCCCGAAGTTACGGGGTCAAATTGCCTAGTTCCTTAAGGACCGTTCTCTCGAGCGCCTGAGGCTACTCGCCTCGCCTACCTGTGTCAGTTTTAGTACGGATCCGCGGATTGCCCACGCCGCTTTTCTCGGTCCCCTCGCTCCGCACTTCGGCAACAAATCGGCCTCGGCCTTTCGGCAACCCTCACGTCTTATCGTGGGCTGCGGCTGAAGGAGACGCACGACGTGGGTATTCGCACCACGGAGGGCAGGAATATTAACCTGCTGTCCATCGACTACGCCTTTCGGCCTCGTCTTAGGTCCCGCCTAACCCTGGGCGGATTTCCCTTCCCCAGGAAACCTTAGGCTTACGGCGACAAGGATTTTCACCTTGTTTATCGTTACTCATTCCGGCAGAATCACTTGATCGGTCCGCTACCACTCCTTACGGTATGGCCTGTATCTACCGATCAACGCTCCCCTACCGCGCAATGACAGCAAGCTGTCACTGCACCCGCGGCTTCGGTACCGTGCTTAGTCCCGTTCATCATCGGCGCCCAATCTCTCGATGAGTAAGCTATTACGCACTTTTTAAATGGTGGCTGCTTCTAAGCCAACATCCTCGCTGTCATAGAGAAAGGACTTCCTTACGCACTCAGCACGGATTGGGGACCTTAGCCGACGGTCCGGGTTGTTTCCCTTTTGTCCACGAAGCTTATCCCCCGCAGACTGACTCCCGGGGTAGTCCTTGCGGTATTCGGAGTTTGGTTGAGGGAGGTATCCGGGTAGGACCCTCGTCTCATTCAGTAGCTCTACCCCCGCAAGGTAGTTCCCCAAGGCTAGCCCAAAAACTATTTCGGGGAGAACCAGATATCTCCAGGTTTGATTAGACTTTTACTCCTCCCCACAGCTCATGCCATAACTTTTCAACGTTAACGGCTTCGGACCTCCGCGACCTTTTACGGTCGCTTCATCCTGGCCATGGGTAGATCACCTGGTTTCGGGTCTATGGCCCACAACTTTGTCGCCCTATTCAGACTCGCTTTCGCTACGGCTCCTCCGCGGAACGGATTAACCTTGCTGTAGACCATAACTCGCCGGATCATTATGCAAAAGGCACGCGGTGACACGGTGCCGGCAAGCCGACACATCGTGCTCCCACAGCTTGTAAGTGCATGGTTTCAGGTTCTTTTAACTCCCCTGGAAGGGGTTCTTTTCACCGTTCAGTCGCCCTACTTGTTCACTATCGGTCGTTAAGGAGTACTTAGCCTTGGAGGGTGGTCCCCCCTGCTTCACGCGGAGTTCCACGAGCTCCGCGCTACTCTGGGTATCCTCTCAACGGAGGGCTATCGTTTTCGCGTACGGGGGTGTCACCCGCTGTGCCCGGCCTTTCCAGACCGTTCCGCTAACGACGCCTTTGTAACTCCTCGAGGACCCGCAACCCCGCGGTGCAAGCACCACGGTTTGGGCTAGATCCGTCTTCGCTCGCCGCTACTAACGGAGTCTCGGTTGATTTCTTCTCCTCCAGGTACTGAGATGTTTCAGTTCCCTGGGTTCGCTTCTCACGAGCTATACATTCACTCGTGGATGACGCCATCTGGTTGCCCAGTGACGCCCGGTTTCCCGATTCGGAAATCCCCGGATCAAAGCTTGTTTGACAACTCCCCGGGGCATATCGCAGCCTACCACGTCCTTCATCGCCTCTTAACGCCTAGGCATCCACCATGCACTCTTTATAGCTTGACCACAATCATGAGGAGCTGTCGCTCCGAATTCTGTGTTCAAGTTCACTTCCAGCGCTTGAGATTCCTCGGATTCGTGAGCTCGGCGTTGTCCCAAAGGAGCGACTCGGCCGAGGCACTATCCGTTGAACCAGTGGCTTGTATTTCCACAATCCCTTGGTTCGCCGCCTTTCGCACCGCCTCGGCCCCGAAGGGCGTCAGCACTGCGAACCACGACGAACCTGCGTCCACTTCTTCAATTGTCAAAGAGCCTCGCCGTGATCCCATCCGCCAGTACTGGCCGGGCTGGGGGCGAACCGCGTACCATATCAGAGCGCCTGGCGGCGTCAAGCGCCTTATCTCGCGAAAAAAGTCGACGCCTCGTCGGCAGGCCGGCGAAATCGCCGTAAGTGACTGTCAACACGAAGGTTACAGCCTTGTCGAAAAAACTTTTCGTCCTACCGCGACCCCCCTTGGGCGTCCACGTGTCGACCGCCGGGGGCTTGGAGAACGCGGTCACCCGTGGGATCGACCTGGGGTGCGACTGCGTTCAACTGTTCGTCAAGAACCAACGCCAGTGGCGGGGCTTGGCACTGGGCGACGAACAAGTGCGACGCTTTCGCGCCGCAGTTAGTGCCTCAGGCTTGGCACCGACAATCGCCCACGCGAGCTACCTCATCAACCTGGCCTCACCGGCGGAGTCCACGCGGGGGATGAGCGTCGAGGGGCTGGCCGACGAACTCACGCGATGCGAAGCGCTGGGCGTCGCGGGACTCGTTCTTCATCCGGGGGCGCATCTTGGGGGAGAAGCTCGAAGTTCAAAGTTCGAAGTTCGAAAGCCGAGCCGCGACCGTGAGGGAGCGGATCAGGAGTCCGCGATCCTGACGGGCATCGTTCAGATCGCCCGCGGGGTCGACGAGGTGCATCGGCGCTGCGCCGGTTTTACGTCGATGGTGCTGCTGGAAACGACGGCCGGACAGGGAACGAGCATCGGATGGCGGTTCGAGCACTTGCGGGGCATTCTCGACCGTGTGGGCGAGCCCGATCGCCTCGGCGTTTGCCTGGACACCTGTCACCTGTTCGCCGCGGGGTATGACGTCCGCACCCCGGAGACTTACGCGGCGGTCGTCGACGATCTGGAACGTGTCATAGGCGTGGCACGCGTGCGTTGCATTCACATGAACGACTCGAAGCGCGAGTTCGGCTCCCGCGTCGACCGCCACGAGCACATCGGCAAGGGAAAGATCGGCAAAACGGGGTTCGCCAGCTTCGTCAACGATCCGCGTTTCGCGGGGGTTCCGATGATCCTCGAAACGCCCAAGGGAACAGACGGACGCGGCGCGGACCTCGACCAGATCAACCTGCGCCGGCTCCGGGCTCTGATGAGGTGATTGCCGATTGCCAAATTCCAATTGTCGATTTGAGATTTGAGGTTGTCGATTGGAAAAAAGCGTTTGGGACGCTCCTGCGAGAATCCGTTCTCGCACCAGCCACTCTCCTCGCCGCCCACAAGGGGCGGCGCTACAGGAAGCGAGATAGGCGGCGCCACGCCAAGTAGAAGGGGCGAGCCCAGCTTCGGGCTCGCCCCCAGGTACTTCTACTGATGTTCGGGCTTCGACTCAGATCACATTCGGTGATCCGACTCGAGCCCTAACGCGGACCTTAGGCAATCGCTTGCCGACGGCCGAAGTAAACCTTCGCGCCGGTGAGCAGGAGAAGCGTCAGGACCACGATGCCCCACTCCGACACGGTCGGAATGGCGTTGTGCAGGCACTCGATGTCCTCACAATCCGTGAGCTTGTACCAGACGCCCTTCTTGAGAGCAGCGCAACCGGCCTGGGTGGTCTGCGAGCAGCCCCCGAAGGTGTCCTCATCGCAGCAAGCACCGAGAACGGCGCTGCACACCATCGTGAGGCAATCGCCGCCCTTTTCCCAAACTCGCTGGGCGGGGTTCTCGCTGAGGCACTCAGCCTGGACGCGGCCGCCGGTGCAGGTGCCGTCCAGCAGGTTGCAGCACGAGCCGAGGGCTTCTAGACAGACGATGTCGGCGCACAACTCACCCTTGTGCCAGGTCAAGTTATTGCCGTCGCAATCCTCCGGGTAGGTCCCGTTGGTGCAAGCGCCATCGGGACCGGGGCCGCCAGCGCCACCGTTGTGGTCGCAGCAAGCGCCGGTGTGCCGTACACAGGGCGCCTTGGCGCAGGCGACGTTCTCAGTGTACGTGGCCTGATCGCTGGAGGCCAAGCACTCATCCGACGTCAGGCCCTCGACGCACAGACCGGTGTTGCCGTCGCAGCAGGCATCCGGACAGGGCGTGTCGGTAACGAAGTGGTTGTCCATGTCGAAGATCTCGCCGAAGTGGTCGGTGGTATAGAAGGCCGTGTCCGTGGTCGGCGGACGCAGGTCGCCCGGGTCACCGGACGGGTGGGTGAAACCGTACACTTCTTCGTGGACCACGACCCCGCCGTACAGATAGGTGATTTCGTCGTTGCAGGGGTTGAAGATGATCTCGAACTGGGCATAGTCGGGGCTGAAGCCCGACCAGTAACCGCCGAAGACGAACCCGGAGGCCTGGAAGTCGTAGATGTACAGACCGCCCAGGTAGTACCAGTAGATGTACGTGGTCAGGTTGATGCTGCCCGCACCCGTGTCCTCACCATTCACCTGCAACATGCTGGAACCGAGCGTACCGCTGATGGCGATGTCGTACTTCCACACGCTCTTGGAGACTTCGGGCAAGCCGGGAGGGCTGTCCTGGGATGTGATGGCCCGCTGACGGCAGGCCGAACCGAAACCGTTGCAACCCGGCGGGACACCACCGGCCGGGTCATACTCGAAGCGCATGTGCTGGATGCTTGGGCCCTTCAGCGTGCTGGGGTGGATGTTCGTGATGAGCGGATAGGTGCAGTGCCGACCGCTGGGCGACATCGACCATCCGTTGACCTCGTTGGGGTCGTCCGGGCAGCAGTTCTGGCTGGCCACGTGGTTCTTGGGAATGCAAACGTTGGTCACCGGATAGAAGCAGGTGACCCCGAAGCCGAACGGGGCGCCGCAAATGCTGAAGCCCAGATCCCAGCCGTCGGGGGCCTCGAAGCCGGTGCTATTGATGTCCCCGCTGTTTGCCAGCGAATGGGCGCTGGGGTCCGTAACGAGGCCTGGCGTTTCCTGATGAAGGCGCTGGACCGGTCCGGTCGGGGCGGCGTACACGGCGCTCACGCCGAGAGCCAGCACCGACAGTCCGACTACAAAACGACGATGTACCATCTCTGAATCCTCCAAAAAGGAACACTCGCTGCGAGTATTCCGGCTTTGTTTTTCTTTTCCTTGTCGGTCACGACCCACACGGCCGCGACGTTCCCATGACAACATCGAAGTACGACACTTCGTACCGAACCAGCCCGTCGCGGTTAGTCGCGGCGAACTGCAACGGCGGGAACAAGGGCAGGAGGACCGCGAGGCTTGAGTTCACGGATGAAATCACGCAAGAAGGGAGGCACGCTCGACGGAACCACGCGACGCGGAACCGTGCGCCCGCCATAGATCGGACGACGACGCGCCGAGGCCCATCGGACCTCGCTGAGAACATTGAGTAGTGCGGCGTTGACGTAAGCAACGAGGAAGGCAACGAGCACGTATCCGGCGAAGCTGCCAATGATGCGAATGGCGAAGCCGTCGCCCTGCGTGCCGGCCAAGAGACCGTGGTCGAACCCGACGGGGCGAAGCGCGAATTCGACGCCCACCCAGCACAGCGCGAGGAGATACGGGCTAAAGCCGACGCGCCGCGTGAGCCAGGCGCCAAGGTAGCCGTACCCCGCGGGAATCGCGGCGAGCAGCGCAAAGGAACCCAACGAGGCGCTGACCGTGGATCCCGGCGCGCCCGCGGCACATGCGAAAAGCACCACTCCCCAGAAGGAACACGCAGCTGCGGCCAGCCCTGGACGCAACACACGGATGGCATGGAAAAGCGGAATCAGCGTCACCCACCCCAGCCACCAGTGAGCGGGCGAGGCGATGGCGAGGGACATCAGATAGGCACTGGCGCAAAGCGGGCCGACAAGCGCGGCGATTCCCCGCATGCGGCCCAGCTGCGCTGACGTTCTATGCCTGGACAATCCCATACGTCCCCTCGGTCCGCAGCATCCATCGGACACCGCGAACAAGCCGCAGTATAACCTGCCCCCGCAACCCATTTCAACAAAAAAATGACGAATTCGGATAAAAACCGAGCGGCGGGGTTCCGCAAGCAACGGACTTCAACGTAACCACTTGAAATACAATGACTTACGATCAATCTCCGCGACCGAAAACCACGTCCGAAGGATCGACATTCAGGTTCCCTCCCAAAGAAATGGGGGAAGGGCATGCGCGATTCTGGCTGTGGCCCAGGCCGCGTCAGGCTATGGCCGCGAACGGTCGGATGCTTCGGATCAGTCCGTCCATGGTGACCGGCTTGCCGAGTTCCAGGGTCATGAAGACGCCGTGGTTATGGTCGCTGGCAAGGATGAACATGCGCTGGTGGAGCACGTCGTATCCGGTGTCCTGCGGTTGATGGCCGCAGACGAAATAATCGACATCCAAGAGTTCACGAAGTGCGTCGATGACAGCCTCCGTCTGGTAGCGCCCCCACACCAAAGCATGGATCGATCCGCCGTCGGTGAGGTCGGCCTCGGTCGCGGTTCGCGAGAGAACGCCGACGTCGAAACCCGGCAGCTCCCTCATGCCCGGCAGCGAGTGAGACAGGAAGACTCGATTCGGCGTCCGCCCGGCCAGGGGGTAGGAACGGATCAAGGCGTCGATGGCGGCGAGCACGTCATCGGCTCCCGCTGCGTAGGCGAGGCGTACGCTCTCCTCAAACGCGACCGTGACCACGCGTCCGTTCTTGCTGATCTCGTGTCGGGTGAGTTGGGCCAGTTCGTGGTTGCTCAGCAGAAAGTGAACCTGGTCGGGGAATTCGCATTTCCACTGCGCGGCTTCAAGGAGGAGTTCGTAGGAAGTGTCCCGGGCGGTGAGGGAGGGCACATCCTCATGAATCAGCTCGTGCAACATGACGTGGCGGGGGCCGGAATGTTCCAGGTCGCAGAATTGTCTGAGCCTCTCGAAGTTCCGCCGATGGCCGTGCAGATCGCCGGTCATCACCACTTGCCCGTAGTTGGGAAAAACAAGCAGCGACCCAATGAGCAACGGATCTTCGCGGTTGAGTCTGGCGGCTTCGAGGAGAGTCTGGGCGGCCCGCGCGGCGTCCGTCATGAGGGCCCTTCCTGGGTCGTGCGCACCGTCTGCTCGTTCACTTGGACCGTCGGACGGCCTGCCGCCGGGTCGGCATTGGCCGGCGGGCGGCGCTGGGCCCGGGCGTTCTCCCGATATTTCCGCCATAGCTTCTGCACCACGCTGAGCCTTCCCCCCACTTGTTTCATGTCCGCCGGGCGCTCGTCCGGGTTATCCCGGCAACAGTCCATCACCAGGTTCGACAACGAGATGGGGATTTTATCGTTGAGTTCGATGGGGGCAACGGGGCGGTCGGCGGTGACGAGGTTGATCCCCCCGCGGGAATCGGCGCCGCGGATGGCCGTGGGGTATTTCTCGGAGGTCAGGACCCAGTACATGGTCGCCCCGAGATTGAAAACGTCGGTGCGTTGATCGAGGGGCATTCGCCGCACTTGTTCGGGAGCGATGTAATCGGGCGTGCCTTGGATGCGTTCCTTGCGATGGCGAATCGGACAGGCCTGTCCGAAGTCGATGATCTTCACCACCCCCTTGGGGGCCAGCATGAGGTTGATGGGCTTGATGTCCGCGTGAACGAAACCCGCGCGGTGCAAAGAGTCCAGCCCCAGGGCGATTTTCTGGAACAAAGTGAGGAACGTGTTCAAGCGGTTGGGGCGGGCCTTTTCGAGGGTTAACCCGTCGATCCACTCCATCACCAGATAGAGCTCGCGGACTTGCAACATTCGGCGTACGCGGTGGAGGTGAAAGCTGCGGCGGAGGTGCGGGTCCTCGACCTTGCTGCTCACCACGTATTCGTTTTCGACTTGTTCGAGGAACCGATCGTCGTCGGGCGAGTTTCGTTGCACATGCTTGACCGCGAAGGTCTTGCCGCTCTTGAGTTCCACGCCCAGGACGATGGTGGACGCGGCCCCGGCGCCGATCTGTTTGGTCAACCGAAACCCCGGTAGTGGATCGCTCACGACATCCTTCGCTGCGGCGTCCTCTGAACCCCCGAGGCCGAAAAAGCCAGTAACCGGGCGAACAGCCGCCCCTCACGGTCGCGGTGCGGCAAGTCGTCCTTTGGGCAGACAGCTAGGCATTGGGACGTCACCGCGGCTTCGCCGACCGCAGGTCCGCCGCCCGGCCCTGTGCGACAAGGTTAACAGATTCACGCAAACGAACCAAACCGATGCACGCGAGTCGCGGCGTGGGCGTTGGTGCGGCTCGCGGTTGACAGGATTGGGCCTCTCGGACACTATCATCGGCATCGGGAAAACGGAAAGGACTCGGGACCGATTCCGCACGGGGGCCAGGTCGCATGTGGCGGGCCGCGATCACCATTCTAGCGATGTCGCTCGTGGTCCTCGTGCTGAGCATCCCACTCCTGCTCATCGGGCTGGTCTATCCCTGGCGGGCGTTGGCGAACTGGGGATCGGTGGTCTGGGCGCGGGTGACCCTCTTTTTCGCCGGGGTCTCTCTCCGCATCGAGGGGCGGGAGCAGGTCAGCGACGATACGCCGCGGTTCTACATGGGCAATCACCAGAGTTCGCTGGACATCCCGATCCTGATCCTGGCCCTTGGCGGTCGCACCCGTTTCATGGCCAAGGACACGCTCTTTCGGATTCCCCTTTTCGGATGGGTGTTGTGGCAATACGGGTTTGCCCCCATCGACCGGTCCAACGCCCGCACCACGCTCCGCTCGCTGGAGCGAATGCTGGCGCGTGTTCGCCGCGACCCGATCTCGCTGGCCGTTTTTCCCGAGGGCACCCGAAGTCGGGACGGAAAGCTGCTGACCTTCCGACGCGGCACGATGAAGATCGCGCAGCGTTCGGGTTTGCCGGTGGTGCCGTTTTCGATTGACGGTTCGATCGCGGTGCATCACCGGGATCACTTCGCCGCCCATCCGGGTCCGGTCCGTCTGGTGTTCGCCCAGGCCATCCCCGCGGAGGAGGTCGGGGCGATGACCACCGATGAACTCCATGACCGCGTAAAATCGACGATCGCCCGGCAGCTCGGACAATCGTGCGAGGATCACCCTGTCGGCGGCAGGGCCCTGGCCGCGGCGGAGGGCGTCTGATGTCCGAAACACAGCCACCCCCTCCACGGCGCATTCGTGAGCGCCTCGCGGGGGAGCACCTGTTGGTCACGGGGGCCACCGGGTTCCTGGCCAAGGTCTTCGTGGAAAAACTCCTGCGCAAAGTGGACACCCTCGGGGGCCTTCACCTTCTGGTCCGCCCGCGCGGCGACGGCGCCTCCGCGGAGCAGCGCGTTCGACAAGAGGTGTTGCGCTCCTCGGTCTTCGATCGGTTGCGGGCGGCGCTGGGCGATCGGCTCACTCGCCTGTTCGACGAACGCATCCACGTCGTGGAAGGTGATCTGACGGTCGATCGACTGGGGCTTTCCCAAACCCAATACGCGACGCTGGCCGAGCGGATCACCTTGGTGGTGAACAGCGCCGCGACGGTAACCTTTGACGAGCGCCTCGATCAGGCCGTGGAATTGAATACCCTCGGACCCACGCGCTTGCTGCAATTCGCCAAGGACGCGGGGGATATCCCCTTCCTGCACGTCTCCACTTGCTACGTTTGCGGCGCGCGGCGGGGAGTGGTGGTCGAGGACTTCAGCGCCCCGGAGGCGGCGCGGGAGTCGCTGCCTCGCAAACACGACACGGGCGAATTCGATCTTGATGCCCTGGTGCGGACCATGCGAAATGACGCGGCGGGGATCCTCGAGCGCCAGGGCAGCGACGGCGAGGGGGCGCGGAAGGCGCTCATCGACGCGGGCATGCGCTGGGCGCGGTCGCACGGTTGGAACGACACGTACACCTTCACGAAGTGGATCGGCGAACAGCTTTTGGTTCGGGACCGCGGGAGCGTGCCGCTGGTGGTGTTTCGCCCGGCGATTATCGAGGGGAGTTTCGAGGAGCCGGCCCCGGGATGGATCGACGGGCTGCGCATGGCCGATCCCATCATCGTCGCCTACGGCCGCGGAAAACTCCGCGAATTCCCCGGTCGCCCGGAGATCGTCCTGGACCTGATTCCCGTGGATTTCGTGGCCAATGCCATGATCGCGGCACTCCCCGAGCCCTCCGGCGACGCGCATGGCGCCGTCGTCTATCAGTGCGCATCCAGCGAGCGCCATCCGCTCTTCCTTCGGCGTGTGCAGCAATCGCTGGAGCGGGCCTTCGCCGTCCGTCCCATGAACGGCGACGACGGACAACCCATCCGTGCCCGCCCCCTGCGCTTCTTGGATCAGGGGACGTTCCTGCATAGATGGAAGCGGAAACAGCGGACCGTCGCCCGTTATCAACGATGGTTGACGCGGCTGGGCTCCACGGGACGCCGCGTTCGCAAGCTCACCGCGCAGGCCCGGCAAATCGAGCAAGTCATCTACTTCGCCGAGATTTATTCGCCGTACACCCATCTGGATTGCCGTTTCGCGGATGACGGTTTGCGGGCGCTCGCGGAACGGATGCACACTGAGGACCGGGCGGAGTTCCCCTTCGATCCGCAGAGCGTGGACTGGGACGACTATCTCATCAACCGTCACGTACCGGGCTTGCGGGCGTATGTCCTGGGAACGGCGGGAGAACCGTCACCGCGGATCGCCGGGATGCGCCCCGCCGGGGAGGCGGCGGCCAAGTCGTTCGATCCGACGTCGCCGGCTGCGAATCTGTTCGACGCCTTTCAGCGCGCCGCGCTGCATTTCTCGGATAAACCCGCGCTACAAATCCGGCGAGACGGGCGCTGGATTCGATACACCTACGACGAAGCACTCCGCGCCACGGGAACGATCATGCGGCGCTTTACGGAACGAGGACTGGGCGTCGGGGATCGGGTGGTTCTATGCGGGGAGAACGGCCCGGAATGGGGTCTGACCTACTTGGCGGCCATGCGCGCGGGACTGACGGCCGTGCCGCTCGACCCTCAGCTTCCCGCGAATGAATTCTGGTCCGCCGCACGGTTCGCCGGGGCCAAGCTGGTTTGTGCAGGCCGGTCCACGCACGAGGCGATCCGCCGTGTTCGGTTGCCCACGGACGCTGAAGTGGTCACCCTGACCGATGGTTGGGCGCCGCCGCCCAGCGCCTCGCGGGATCCCGCCCCCGCGCCGGTCGCGGTGGGCGAGGATGCCCTGGCTTCGATTCTTTTTACGTCCGGCACCACGTTTTCGCCCAAGGCCGTCCCCCTGACCCATCGCAACTTCCTCGCCAACGCCCGGGCCCTGTTGACCGTCCACACCATTCGCGCCACGGACGAGATGCTCTCCGTCCTTCCCATGTATCACGTGTTTGAATTCACCGGCGGGTTTCTGGTCCCCATGATGTGCGGGGCAACGGTCACCTACGTCGAGCCGCTCAAGGGGGCGGAAATCCTGGCCGCGATGCAAGCGACGGGCACGACCGTCATGCTCGTCGTGCCGCGACTGCTGCGCATGTTCCTCGATTCCATCGAACATACCGTCGCCTCCAGCGGTGTCCTGCGACGATCGGCGTTCGCGGTCGCCTCGTGGGTGTCGGATCGCACGGGTCATGCCCTGGCGCGACGCTTGTTTGCACCCGTGCATCGCAACTTCGGCGGGCGCTTGCGGATGTTCGTATCCGGCGGGTCGGGGCTCGATCCGCACATCTACTCCGCGTTCCGTCGAATGGGTTTCGGGGTCTACGAAGGGTACGGGCTGACGGAGACCGCGCCGGTACTCACCGTGAATCCGCCCGGTGCTTCCCGTCCCAGTTCGGTCGGTCCCGCCTTGCCCAACGTCGAGCTGGACATCCGCAACACCAACCTCGAAGGCATCGGCGAAATCTGGGCCAAGGGTGCGAGCATCATGTCGGGCTATCTAGACAACGAGTCCGCGACGCAGGAGGTTCTGCACGAGGGATGGTTCCGCACCGGCGACCTGGGACGACGCGACACCGACGGATATCTCTTTCTGACCGGGCGATCCAGCGATCTCATCGTCACCGGCGCCGGGAAGAACGTCTATCCCGACGAGGTCGAGATGCGCTACGCGGATTTGCCGCAGGTCAAGGAGTTTTGCGTCTTCGGCGTACCCTCGTCGGATGGGCTGGGAGATGACGTCCATGCGGTGGTCGTGGCCGACCTCGACTCGGCGCCGGGGCTCGATCCTTCCTCCGTCGAGCGCGAAATCCGCCAGGTCGTCGCCGCCATCGGCGAGACTCTTCCTACCCACCAACGAATCCGTACCCTGCACTTTTGGGATCGTGAATTGCCCAAGACCTCGACGCTCAAGCCGAAGCGCGGCCTGATTCGCGACATGGTCCGCGCCGAAGGCGGAACGCCGCGAACCCCGACCGGCGGGGCTGAAAACTCGATCCGTCCGGATGTCGTTTCAACGCTGTCCGAGGGCCCCGTATTCCCCGTGGTAAGACGCATCCTCGCCCGCCAGACCAAACGCTCAGAGAACCTCATTCACCCGACTATGCACCTCCTGCTCGACTTGGGAATCGATAGCATCGGCAAGATCGACTTGATCGGGGCCGTCGAAACGCAGTTCGGGATGCGCATCGACGACGCCTCCGCCGCGAAAATCGCCCGGGTCGGCGACTTGCTGCACGTGATCGGCGATCGGGCGCCGGTCGTCCCGAGCGGACGCGGTTCGGACGCCTGGCGGCGATGGATCGGCGGCGGAGAAGCCGCCTCCAACAACGGTCGTCCCACAGCCGCGGTCCTTCCGGCGCGTTGGCTGGCGCACGGCGGGCTGAGTCTGCTCATGAACACGTACGTTCGCGTCGAGGTCCGCGGACGAGAGAACATTCCCGCCAAGGGCGCGTTCATTTTGGCCCCCAACCACGCCTCGCACCTCGATGCCCCGGCCGTGCTCACCGCGGTCGGGGGCAAGCGCCGCGTGTGGGTCGCCGGTGCGGAAGATTACTTCTTCGACACGGCTTTCAAGCGATTCCTGTTCGGCACGCTGTTCGACACCATTCCCTTCGACCGCCAGGCGGATGGGGTGTTGGGCTTGCGACGCTGCGGCGAGGCCCTTTCCCGCGGCGACGGGCTGCTCTTTTTTCCCGAGGGGACGCGCTCGCTCGACGGACGGTTGCAGCCGTTCAAGGTGGGCGTCGCGGTTCTGGCCGTCGAGCACGACGTACCCATCATTCCCGTTCACATTGACCGCGCCTACGAGCTGCTTCCCAAAGGCAGTCGTTTCCTGCGACCCGGCGTCGTCCGCGTCGGGTTCGGCCCCGCGGTTCGACCGCCCCCGGTAAAGGACGCCGACAACTTGCTGACCCTCTTTTCGACTCTCGCTCGCCAGGTGCAGACCGAGGTGACCACGCTGGCCGAGGGAGAACGCCGGTGACCCCGGCGGCGCCGACCCACACCGCCGCGTTCTTCGACGTCGACGGAACGCTCTGCGACACCACCATCGCCCATTACTTCCGCTATTTCATGTTTCGGCGACTTTCGCCGCTCGTGGCGAGGTTGTGGTATCCCTGGTTTTTGGCGAAGTGTTGTCTGTACCTGTTGCTCGACAAGTTCGACCGTGAGCGCCTCAACGTCGTTTTTTATCGCAATTACCGGGGATTGCCGATCGCGGAGATCACTTCCCAAGCCGCGGACTGCTTTCACGACGTGATCATGCCGCGCATCTTTCCGCAGGGGGAATCGTGCGTGGCCGAGCACCGCAACGCCGGGATGCGAATCGTCCTGGTCACCGGTTCACTCGACTTCATCGTGGATCCGTTGAGGGGGCGGCTCGGGGCCCATGACCTGCTGGCGGCGGGACTCTCCGAGGCTCACGGGCGTTTCACCGGCGAGCTCATCGGTCCTCCCATCGGAGGGGAGGAAAAGGCCCGCGTGATGCGCGTCTTCGCCGAAAAACACGGTCTCGACCTGGCACATTCCCATGCCTACGGGGACAGCGGCGCCGATTTGCCCATGCTCGAGGCCGTCGGCTTTCCGCACGTGGTCAATCCCGATCGGCGATTGTCGGCTCTTGCAACAGAACGCGGCTGGCCGATCCATCGTTGGAGCGTCGAAACCCAAGGCGCGGATCGCGGGGAATGAGAGCCCTCCAGTATTACAAGAGCATACCGCGCTACGCGACGCTCAAACTCCTGGGCCCGCGCCTTCCGTGGCTCTACACTAGCGTCGTCGCGCCGCTGGCGCTGCGAGAGGTGCCCGAGCCCGAACTTCCCACCGCGCGATGGCTGCGCATTCGCCCACGCCTGGCGGGGATTTGCGGGTCCGACGTGGCCACGCTCTGCGCCTCCGGGAGTCCGTACCTGGCGCCGGTCACGTCCATGCCCTTTATTTTGGGCCACGAGCTAGTCGGCACGATCACCGAGGTCGGCCGGGACGTGACGCGCTTTCGGATCGGAGAACGCGTCACGATACGTCCGGCGCTGGGATGTCGGGCACGTGGAATCGATCCTGTCTGTGAGAACTGCGCCGTCGGACGAGAAGCGTTGTGCCGCAATGTGACACGGGGGGACGTATCGCCCGGCATTCAGATCGGATATTGCCGCGACACCGGCGGCGGATTCGGGGAAAGCGTCGTCGCCCATGAGTCGCAGGTGTACGTGGTTCCCGACGAAATCCCCGACCGTGCCGCCGTCCTGATCGAACCTTTTGCCTGTGCCCTCCACGGTGCGCTACGAGCTCCGGCGGAGCCGAGGGACACGCTCCTGGTCATCGGGTGCGGTTCGATCGGGCTGCTCACCATCGCCGCCCTGCGTGCGACCGGCTGCGGCTCTCGCATTGTGGCCGTCGCCCGGTATGATCATCAGCGGCGGCACGCTCTCGCCCTCGGAGCGGACGTAGTCTTGGATGGGCGCGGCTCGACCGCGGAGCGTTATGCCGTTTGGGCGCGGGAACTGGACGCGGAGGTACTCCGGCCCGAACTGGGTAAACCACCCGTGTTGGGCGGCGCGGCCGCTACGTTCGACTGTGTGGCCTCGTCACAGTCCATCAACGACGGGATACGGTTCACCCGAAGCGGCGGGACGTTCGTCTTGGTGGGAATGCCGGGCGTACCTCGGGGCGTGGACTGGACGCCGATGTGGTTCAAGGAACTCAACGTTCATGCCGCCTATGCGTATGGAACGGAGTGCATCGCCGGTGGGCAGCGCGATACATTCGAATGGGCGATCGATCTCCTGCGCGAATGCGGTCCGAAGTTGCAGCCGCTTGTCGGGGAACCCTATGAACTTCGAGACTACCGCGCCGCCTTCGCCTCCGCCATTCACACCCGACGAAGCGGAGTGGTCAAGACCATTTTCGGACTGCCCAATGCGTGACAAAACATGAATCGCCGCAACGGATCGCCGAACATTCATACCGTTACCTCCGCCGACCCGCCATTCCTGTTTCACCGCGGCGAGGGTTACACGCGGCATAGGCTGCCGGTCGGCACGTCCGTGATTCTTCCCAATGCTCCTCTGGAGCCCATTCTCGATCGTCGCGCGGCCGTCGAATACGCAATTGATCATCCCTTGGGTGATGAACCGCTCGATGCCCAGCTGCGGCGCGGAATGAAGGTCACCATTGCCTTTGACGATGTTTCCCTGCCTCTGCCACGAATGAAGAAGCCCGACATCCGACAGACGGTGATCGAAGTCGTGCTCGAACGACTGGACAAGGCGGGCGTGACGGATGTGGAACTAATCTGTGCCATCTGTCTGCATCGCCGCTGCACCCCCGCCGAACTGAAACACTTCGTGGGTCCGACGGTGTTTAAGCGCTTTTTCCCCGATCGACTCTACAACCACGACGCCGAGGACCCCAAAGGGAATCTGCGATTGGGGACGACATCCTCCGGGGAAGTGGTGGAAATCAATCGCCGCGCCGCGGAGTCCGACCTTCTCATCTATGTGAATATCAACCTTGTGACCATGGACGGAGGGCACAAGTCCGTCCCCGTCGGCCTGGCGACCTACGCATGTGTGCGTCATCATCATAACGCCCAAACGCTCTTACACGACTCCAGTTATATGGATCCTCCCAACAGTTCGTTCCATCGCTCGTGCGAGCGAATGGGCGACATTGTCGCCAAAAAGGTGAAGATCTTCACCATTGAAACGACGCTCAACGGCAACCTGTTCTCCAATCTCCTTGGTTTCTTACAGAAGCGCGAGTGTGACTGGAATGTGCTGGACTCGGTCAACTATCACGGCAGTCGCGCGGGCCTGCGGCTGCTGCCCTCCTCCCTGCGGCGCAAGGCGTACAATGCACTGCCGGCGCCGTACGGGCTGACCGGCGTCCATGCGGGAAAGACGGATCTCGTACACCGGGAAACCTTGAAGAACGTAGACCGCCAGGCCGAGGTAGACGTTCCGCAACAGTATGATGTCGTGCTCCTTGGACTGCCGTCCATCGGTCCCTACAATGTGAACTCCATTCTCAACCCCATCCTTACCTATTGTATGTCCGCCGGATACTTCTTCAATTTCTATCGCAATCGACCGCTGGTGCGCAAGGGCGGTGTGATGATCGTGGATCACCCATTGGACGACCAGTTCCACCGAATCCACCATCCGTCGTATTATGATTTCTACCATGAGTTGCTGCCGCAGTCGCGCCATCCCAAGGAGTTGGAACAGCGGTTTGAGAAGAGTTATGCCCAGAACGAGCGATACATCGACCTCTACCGCCATTCGTACGCCTATCACGGCGTGCATCCGTTCTACATGTGGTATTGGGGGGCGCACGGAATGGCCCATCTGGGGAAAATGATCGTTGTCAACCCGCGAAGTATGAGTGCGGTTCAGCGTTTGGGGTTCGATTCCGCCCCCAGCATGAGTTCCGCGATCGAAATGGCCAAAGACTTCGTTGGGAAGAATGCGAGCCTGTGTTATTTCCATTGCCCGCCCATGATCATGTGCAAGCTCCCACAGTGACAAGGTCGCCGAGCCGTGGTCCGTTCTTGATCCTTGTCAACCCCACTTCCGGACGGGGCCGCGGGGCTCGAATGGCCCAGCGCCTTGCTGAGCAAATGAAAAACCTCCGGATTCCCGTCGCCGTCCATCACACGACCGGGCGCGGTGATGCAGAACGCGCCGCCCGCGACGCGGCGTCCGCGGCGCAGGATCGGCCCGCCGTCGTCGTCGCGTGCGGGGGAGACGGCACGGTCCAGGAAGTCGTCAATGGGCTTATGGCTGTGGCATCGCCGCCGTGTCTTGGACTTGCCCCGGCGGGGCGCTGCAATGACTTCGCGAGAGCCTTACACGTTGCGTCCGACCTCGACGCGATCACCTGCACATTGCTGGACGGCGATGCGACTCCCGTTGACCTCGGACGAGTGAACGGGCGGTTCTTCTGCACCGTAGCCACCGCGGGCATCGACGCCGAGGTCACCAACTTCGTCGATTGCATGCGCATGCCGCTGCGTGGCACCCCGGCCTATTTGTATGGCGCCGTCCGCGTCCTGATGCGTTACCGCCCCTGGTCGATGCGACTGACCGGCGACTTCGGTGTCATCGACCGTCCCCTGCTGCTCGCCTCGAGCGCCAACACGGCCTCCTACGGCGGGGCCATCCGCATTGCTCCCCATGCCGTCCCCACCGACGGATGGCTCGACGTTTGCGTCGTCGATCCCATGTCCCGGCTCCGGATCCTGCGTTTGCTTCCCGCGCTGCTCGCGGGGCGGCACGGCGATCGCAGCGAAGTTCAATTCCTGCGCACGACGCGGTTGTCCCTCGACACGGACGAACTCATCGACCTTTGGGCGGACGGCGAGCGCATCGCCCGCACCCCGGCCCTGATCGAGGTCGTCCCCCACGCGCTGCTGGTGTTGACGCCCAAGCAAACCGCCTTACATGCCGGTCGCGGCGGCGAGTAACGACCGCGCCGCGAAGACCACGATCGACAGCGGAACTCCCAGATACTCGAACATCCCCGCGTAGAAGGCCGCGATGAAAACCACAAAACCATACGGCCGCACGACCGCGTAGATGCGTCCCATCGAATTGGGAAAGAGATGCTCCAGCACCCACGATCCGTCCAAAGGAGGAATCGGGACCAGGTTGAAAAGCGCCAACGCCACGTTGACGATGAAACTCAGATGGAGCAGGTTGCACAACGGTCCGACCACCCACGCCAGAACGAACCCCGTCGCGGAAAGCGGAGCCGTCACATCGCGGTTCACAAACTGGGTGATCGCCGCGTCATCCACGAAGAACCGCGCCCCGCAACCGATGGCCAGCAACAAGAGTAGCGACGCCGAAGCGAGCAGCAGATTGGACCCCGGTCCCGCAAGCGAAATCAGAATGTGCGCCCGCCGCCATCGCGGAACGTTGGCCACGTTCACGGGAACGGGACGCGCATAACCGAACATCGGCGCACCCGCCCACGCAAGCACGGCGGGCAACAGAATCGTGCCGAACGGGTCAATGTGAGCCAGGGGATTGAGCGTCACGCGGCCTAGCGATCGGGCCAATCCGTCCCCCAACCACCAGGCCGTGATCGCATGGGCAGCCTCGTGGACGGACAACGACAGCAGTACGACAACAACCGCCAGCACGGCCATCCGCGCATCGTGACCCTTGCCCACGGTCTCGCCGAACAGGCTCGATCCTGACGCCGCCCCGCCGTAACCCATGACCCCCGCCGTAGCCAGTGCGGATACCGCCGACCCCGCGACCAAAAACACAAACGCCACCCTGCACAGGGCACGCGAATGGGCATACGCGGCGCTGCGCCGTACGCGTTTGCGATGCACGACCAGAAGCGCCACGGTCGCCATACCCGGCAAGAGCCCCACCAACGGAATGAACGCCAGCGCCGAGCAAATCAACGCCCAAACCGCCAGCGGTGAAACCTTGGGCCAAAGGAGTGGCGCGGCCGGGGTTTTCGACTCCGGCTGGGCCTCCTCGCCCGGCGCCGCCTCGACGACGCCGAGATGAGCCAGCAGCGGTTCCGTTTGCCCTCGCGTGAGCAGAAAACCCAGCGGCGAGTCGAAGCGCTCCACGCGGACGATAAACCCGCTTCCGTGAGCGGCGATGTACAGGTCCCGTCGCCACTGTGCGGCGGAAATCTCGATGGTCTCCGCCTCGCATCGCAGAACGATGCGCTGCGAAGGCAGTTCCACGCCCCATCGTTTCCCGCGGACGTCCACCCACTCCATTGTCGCGTCGCGCACCTCAGGGGCCATGATCGAACTCGTCGCTGCGGAAGCTGCTGCCCAGGTAGGTCGCGCGAACCTGCGGATTGCGGACGATATCCCGCGGACTTCCTTCGGCCAGTTTGTGCCCTTCGTCGATGATGTAGCTGCGGTCCGTCACGCGCAGCGTCTCGCGGACGTTGTGGTCGGTCAGAAGAATGGCGATGCCTCGGTCGCGCTTGAGGTGAAGGATCTCCCTTTGCAAGTCCTCGACCGCCTTGGGGTCCACTCCGCTGAACGGTTCGTCGAGCATGATGAGCTTGGGCTCCGTCACCAAGGCCCGAGCGATCTCCAGCTTGCGACGCTCGCCGCCGGACAGGGTCCGCGCGTGTTGCCGCCGCTGGGCGACCAAGCCGAATTGTTCGATGAGATGCGAGGCCTTCTCCTGCCGCTCTCGCCGCGAGAGGTTCCGCATCGTCTCCAAAATCGCCAGCAGGTTGTCTTCCACGGTCAGGCGTTGGAAAACGCTCGGTTCTTGCGACAGGTAGCCCATGCCAAGCTGGGCCCGTTTGTACATGGGCAGCGTGGTCACGTCCTGGCGATCGAAGCTGACCGACCCGTGATCGGGGTCGATCATGCCCACGGTCATACGGAAGGTGGTGGTCTTTCCGGCCCCATTGCGTCCCAGGAGCCCTACGATCTCCCCGCGCCCGACGTGGAAGCTCAACCGGTCCACGACCGCTCGGCCGTTGTAACGCTTGACCAGCTCCGTCACTTCCAGCAACGGTGAATGATCCACCTTAGGTTTCGCCATCGCCGGGGATTGTAACCGCTCCCACCGAAACCGCGACCACGGTGCAAATGCACGAAGTTCAAAGTTCAGAGAGCAACGGGAACTCGACGCCGGTTTATTGGGCGAGTTCTTCGAACTTTGAACTTCGAACTTCGAACTTCTCAAAAACCCGCCGATGGGCCGTCGATACCGCCAAGCTTTGTAATTCCGCAGGCGTGACCCAGCGATGAAAACCGCCGCCCGTGGTTCCCTTCGCGGATGGTCGCACTCGACCCGTGTAGACGTGAAACACCATCGAGCGATGGGTCAGTTGATGCCGCACTTCGCCAACGTGGACCGGCCCGTCCGCCAACATCAGCCCCAGCTCCGACGCCAGACGACGTACGGCCTCCGCACCGCCCTTGGACAACCGGATTTCGACGGACGGAAACTCCCAAAGCCCCGACCACAGCCCGCCCAGCGGCCGACGCCGAACCCACAGGCGGTTCCGGTTGACGAAGATTCCAACCGCAAGCGTAACGGTTCGCGGCGGGCGGCGCGGCGTCAGGCCGGTGGGTATCGCCGATCCGTTGTTCGCCGCGACACACACGGGTTGCAGTGGGCACTGCGGACACTTCGGGGCCCGCGGCGTGCAGATCAAGCTGCCCAGATCCATCCACGCCTGATTGAACTCCCCGGGGCGAGCGCGGGGGATCAATGCCTGCGCCGCGTCGCGGATCCGCCCGCGCGACAGCGCCGGCGTGGCGTCGCAACCACCCAACACCCGCGAGAGAACGCGAACGACGTTCCCGTCCACGGCTGCCTCTCGACGCCCGAAGGCGATCGAGGCGATCGCCGCGGCCGTGTAGTCGCCCACGCCCGGGAGCGAGCGAAGCTCCTCGACCGTGTCGGGAATGCGCCCACCGCGCGCGACCACCTGCTGAGCCGCTCGATGCAAATGCAGGATTCGCCGGTAGTAACCCAGCCCTTCCCAGTGTTTGAGGACTTCGTCAAAGTCCGCGCGGGCGAGGGACCGAACCGTCCGGAACCGTTTTAGAAACCGCGTGTAGTAACCGCGCACCGTCTCCACTTGCGTCTGCTGCAACATGATCTCCGCGACCCACTGGGCGTACGGATCATCGGCCCGCCAGCGCCAGGGCAAGTCGCGGCGGTTCCGGTCATACCAAGCGAGCAACCGTCGGCGGATAAACCGGCGCAGCGGCAGGGGAAGGGAGCGATCCTCGCGGGCGTGGAGTTTCGAGGAGGTCACCGGGAGGCAAGGCGCGTGCCGCATTGAGCGCAAAACCGGGCCTGCTCGCGGTTCAGCTCCCGGCAGCGTGCGCATCGATTCGGCGGGCGGCGGAACGACGTGCCCAAGAGCACGATCACCCCGATCAAGACCACGATAAGCAACCGTTCGCCGTCCATATCCAAAAGCGTCCCGAAAACGATCGCCCGCCATCCGAACCGCGACTGGGAGGGAGCGACCCGTGGCTTCCCGCCGCGGGGGAATGCTATTCCCCGGGCTGCCCACTATACACGCAGTCCTCGTACGAGGGACGCCCGGGGTATACGGCTGATTGTCCGGTGCAGATCAGCTCCGCCGGCAGCGATGCCTCGCAGGTAGGCGAGGCACGTGGTTTGCTTCGCCTGCCGACGGGCGCTTTCCAGAGACGGCATCAAAATGGCGATCAACAGCGCGATGATCGCGATGACCACCAACAACTCGATCAACGTGAACGCCGGACGCGCCCGGCCACGACGAGCAGACGAGGCTGCGCGCAGGACCTCTTGGCGTAACTGCAGATTGCCCCCGTCCGTCACATCACACTCCAACGAGCGGCATCGCCCGTGACGTAGGATGGGCCCTATCGTACCTGTTTACACCCCGCTCGCAACGACAAACCCAAAGGCACGGACTTACGCCGTCGTGTCGGAGTTGCGTTCGAGCAAGTTCCACTGAATCGACCTGCCCGCGCCGCTGACGGCCGCGATGTGACCATCGTGGCGGAAGTGCTCGATCGGGCAGCGCCGCCCCGCATGTTGCATGGTCAGGTGCCGTTCGTCCTGGACCTCGGTCAAGACGCAATCCCGCAAGTATCCGATCCCCAAGCCGTGGGCTTTGAGGGTCGCCTCCTTGGCCGTAAACAGGCGGTAGAAGTTCTCCCAGCTTCGTCCGCCGAGCCGATCCCACTCGCCATCGCCCCCCACCATCGAGAACAACCCCTCGCGGCGCGGCGTGATGCACTCGATGTCGATGCCGATGGCGTGGTCGGCAACGACCGCACAGGCCCAGCGACGCTTGTGCGAGATCGACCAATGGAACCCGGCGCTGGGCAGCGGGACATCTTGGGCATCTTGCCGCCAGCCCTCAAGTGGTGCATCGCTCAACTCCGCGCAGCGGCGAAGGGCCAGGCGTGCATACTCCCGTTGCCGCCGTCGCCGCCGTGGCAGATCGAGATCGGTGTCGTCGGGAATCGCGATGAGAACCGCATGGACCGTCATCGCCCCTCTGCCGGCCAGATGCCGCCCAGCGCGTGACGCACGATGTCCCCGTCGAAGTAGTTGCTCCCCATCCCCGCGTCCACCACGATCCCCTGGGCGTTGATCCCGCTGGATCGATCGCTGAGCAAGAACAGTGCCGTCTCCGCGACTTCCTCGGTGGTTAGCGCCCGCTTCCGCATCGTGGCCTGCTCGGCGAACAGGTAGCTATCCGCGTACCCCGGAATCCCCGCCGACGAGTTGGTCTTGAGCAACCCGGCGCAAACCGCGTTGAACCGCACTTCGGAAAACCGGCTGAACGATTTCGCCAGGAACACCAGCGACGAATCCAACGCCGCCTTCGCCGGGGCCATGAACCCGTAACTTTCCGCCGCCATTCGCGTGGTGGAGATCGAGATCGTCACCACGCTCGCCCGCCGAACGAGCTGTTCTTGAAACGCCTTGGCGAGGGCGATCAGCGAATAGCAGCTCACCGACACGCACTGCAAGAAGTCCTGGCGCGAAACCTCGTGGAATTTTCCGGAAAACGACTCGTAGTTCGCATAGGCCAGGGAATGCACGATGCCGTGGAGGGTCGGATGGCTCTTGCGCACGGCACCCGCCAGCGCCGCGATTTGATCGTCGTGCTCTACATCGCACACGAAAACGTCCGCGCCGGGCAGCAATTTCGAGACCGCCTCGCGGCGCAGCTCGGAGCGAACGCTGCAAACCACGGTCGCCCCGTCCTCCCGCGCCCGCTGGGCGACGTGGTAGGCGATGCTGCGCTTGTTGGCGATCCCCAGAACCAGGATCGTTTTGCCATCCAATCCCCGTCCGCTCACTGGACGTGGTCCTCCAACCTCGCCAACATGCAAGTGAACTCCACGCGCAGCGCAAGCTGTCCGTCCACCGTCGCCCGGCCGGTCATCACGATGGCTCGCTCCAACTCGTCGTCCAAGGTAACTTCGCAGACCACCGTCTCACCCGGCAGCACCGGCCGCTTGAACCGCGCGTCGTGAATGCGCGTCAGCACCGGCGTCCCGTCGGCCCAACTCCACCCGCCCTTGCGATGGGCCATCAGTAGGGCGCCGGCTTGGAAGCAACACTCGCAAAGCAGAACGCCCGGCATGATCGGGCGACCGGGATAGTGGCCGCGGAAAAAGTCCGACGCCGGGTCGATGAACCTCTTCGTGACGATCCGCGCCTGTTCGACCTCCACGACCTCGTCCACGAACAAGAACGGCGGTCGGTGCGGAAGCACATCCAGTAAGCTCCGCAAAATGGGCCGTTGTGAAGAACTCAAGTTGGCGTCCACCTTCCCTACCTAGCGCCGAAGCAGAACTTCCAGACCAAACTGTCCAAAATGCCGGTCGTAGGTGAACACGCGGCGTATGCCACGATCCTGGCAGATCAACATGGATAAACAATCGACGAGAGACCATGACTTGTCCGAATGCCGCCCGAAGAACTCGAACGCTCGATCCCAGTCTCGATGGGTCGCATCCACGGTCGTCATCCGCGGCAACGATTTCAACGTCGCAACCATGCGTATGGCGCTGGAGCGGAACGGCGGGCGCGACGCCGCTGAAAGAAACTCCGCAAGTAGCCAGTCACTGGTCACCAAGAGGGTACTCGTCGTCCTGAACTCACGATGCAGCGCCACCGCGCGAGGATGAAGGTGGTCAGCGCGGTTTGTAAGCGCCATGAAGGCCGTTGTGTCCACAAAGACTTGGTCGGCGGGCATCCCTAGTCGTCACCCGAATCGGGAATACCGTAGATATACCAGTCATGACGTGAAGCCCAATCCGGAGGCCCGCCATCGACCGCGAACTCCTCCAACCGGTCGATCGGGTCGGGCTCCTCGGGAACTTCGACGCGAACCGTCGCGCCCTCCGGCAGCACAGTCCCGGGCGGCAGCTCGACCTTCCCGTTGCGAACGATTCCAAGATAGCTCATACGCCACTCCGACCCTGCATCCGTCCGAGCTTGTTCATCACCTCGGCGGAGTAAGCATAGCACAAAAGCGCGAGGCTGTCGAGCGAGCCCCGTCTCGTGGAGCGGGCAGGCCGCATCAAGACCCCGCGGCCAGCGCCGCTGCCGGCGCCGGTGACGACGTCGACGAACCCGCGAGAAAACTCTCTACCTCGTTCGCCACGATGAGTCCGTAGTTGATCGCCCCCAACCACCCCGACATGATGATCCCCACGGACCCGGCGTGGAACAGCCCGCCGATCTGTTTGGGCAGGTCCATGCTCACCTTCAGCCCCTCGAACTTAGTCCCGAACGTCGCCCCCATGGCCTGTTGCGTGAAATGATGAAACGTCCGCGGCGTTGAGGCCTCGATGTGATCCAGCTTCGCCCGCACATCGGGAATGTACTTCTCCAGGGCGGTCAGCGTCGTCTCGATCAGTCGCTGCTTGTCGCGTCGGTATTCCTCGTCGCTCTGGTGCGCCCAATCGTCCCAGTTGGCGTTGGTCGAGGAAACGATCGCGTAACGGTCCGACCCCGGACGAATGTTCGGGTAGTACAGCGAGAACGTCCGGCTGGTCACCTCTTTCGCGCACAAACGTACGGAGTCGAACTCCGGATCGACCGACGTGAAGATCAAATCGCCGATGTAATCGAGCTTCTCGCCGCGGCGCACGCCCATGTACACCTGGCAACTGCTGTTGTTGAGCCGCACGGCCTGGGCCTCTTCGACAAAGGCACGGTCGAACTGCTCGCAGCCCACCATTTTCTCGATGGTCGTCTTGAGGTTGGCATTCGACAGCACCGCCCCGCAGCGGATGAACGTCCCGTTGGCGATCACCCCGCGGACGCCGCCGTCTTCCACGCATATCTTTTCCACCAAAACGCTCTGCCGCAGATCGACGCCGTTGTGCTTGAGTTCCTGCTTCATCAACTGAATCAGCTTGTCCGTCCCGCCGCGGAAGATATAGACCCCCTTGCTCATGAAGTTGGAAAAGACAATGCCGTAGGTGATCGCCGGGTCGTCGAGCGTGGAACCGTTGGCGTAGGTGATCGGCTCCATCAACAGCCGCCAAACATCCGTCCGGCCGGGGAAAAACCGCTCGAACAGCTCACGCGTGGTGACGGTCTGGTCGTCGTAAAAATCCATCGCCCGGGCCGCGTCGAAGAATCCCTCCACCGTTTCCGCCGCGATCCCGAACCGCTCCGTCAGGAGTCGCGTGAAGTCCGTCCGATCGAACGTCGTCTGCAACGCGAACTGCGGATTATCGAAGCGGATGCCCTTGAGCTGTACGATCGAGTCGGCAATCTCTTTCGTCCAATATTTCCGACAGCTCTTGATCATCCCGACCGGGAACCCGTGCAGCGAAATGTCGAAGATGTGCCCGCCCTTCCGCCGAAACCACGTCGCCATCCCCCCGAAGTTGTAATGTTGCTCGAGGAGCAGCACCGACCGCCCGCACTTCCCCAAATAGTTCGCCGCCGTCAAACCGGCCAGACCGGAACCGATGACCACGACGTCGTAGGAAGGCTGGAGGTTTCTTAGGCGGTCGTGGGACATAGGGCCAACAAGGTCTGAAGACTGAAGACTGAAGACTGAAGGAAGTCGGCACGAGACGCCGACGGCCCTTCCGATTCAGTCTTCAGCCTTCTCACTTCAGTCTTCCTTCGAAAGCACGTGCATATTCGCCATCGTCACCCCGCTCAGCATCGCCCCCACGATGCCCAGGTAACCCTGGTCCGTGCCGCAAAGGAACAAGTTCGACAGCGCTGTCCGCCCGTCGCGCCGTTTCCGCGGGCTGCCGTAGACCGCGCCGCTACGGTGACCAGTATACTCCTGAATCGTCCGCGGGGTGAACATGTCCGTGTACACGATGTGGTCCGCGATGTTGGGCATGAACCGCCCCATCTGCTCCACCATACTCGGACGATACGCCTCCTTGGTCGCGGCGTACGTCGCGTCGTCCAGGGTGGCCCACCGATCGTAACTCGCCAGCCACGTCAACCGGGCGATCCCCTCGGGCATCCCCTCATGCCCCTCGTAGTTGTTCGGGCAGCACAAAATCCCCCCGCGTAGATCGACCGGCTCCAATGGGACCGCGTAAGTGAATTTCTGGGCGTCGTTGAAAAAGACGATCGCCGCCTCGTGCCCCAGCGCAGCCGGAGCGGCGTCCAAAACGCAAACCGACTCGACGAACGAAACCCGCCCCGCCTCCGTGGGTTCCACGCGGGGAGCGCCCTCGCCGCACAGCGCCATCGTCTCCGCGTACCCGGCCGACGACAGAATCACGTCCGCGGTCAGCGTCTCCCCGGATTCGAGTGCCACTTCGCTGACACGTCCATCTCGGACGTGCAAGGCCTCGACCCCGCACCGCATCCGAATTTCCCCCCCGCACCCCCGATACTTCCGCACCAGGGCCTTGATGATCGTCCGCACCCCTTCCCGTGGCCGGGCAAAACCCTCCAGCAAGAGACTCTTGAACAGGGTCACAAACGACGTGAAGTCCATGTCATGCTCCTCGGCGCTGCCGTAGAGCATGATCGGACACAAGAGCATCTCGACCAGCATCGAGTCGCCGAACCGCTCGCGGAGAATCGGCCGCGTGGGCTGATACGGCGCGTCCAGCCGAGCGTCGTCGTACTCCTCGATGAATCGCACCAGCCGCCGAAAGTCGTCCGTCTCCCCCGGAAACTCCCTCGCCACCTCCTCGGTCAGCAAGCCGATGTCGTTGCTGAAACGAAGCCTCTTGCCGGGAAATCGAACCTCGGAGTAACGCTGGGGATGCAGATCGAACTCCTCGCGGGAAAGCCGAAGCTGTCGAAAAAGTCGATTCAGCGGCGCGTTCCGCCGCTCCACCCCCACGAAATTGGTCACCGCGTGAAGCCCGACGTCAAAGTCCCGCCCCTCGAGCCGATAGTACGAATTCAGCCCCCCGAAGGCGTAGTGCTTCTCGACGATGCACACCTTCTTGTCGAAGTAGGCCAGCCGTATCCCCGCCGCCAACCCCGACATCCCCGCCCCGATGATGACCACGTCATAGTGCATCACCCAAGAGTTTACCGCTCCGAGCCGCAACCGTCAGGAACCGTTCCCTTGACCAGGCAGCCGCCCCCCGTCAGCATGTAGCCGAGGATGTTATGCACGTACGTAATCTAGAACACTGGCTGAAGGCCAAGCCGTTCGAGCCGTTCGTCATGCAGCTTTCCAACGGCGAAAGGGTCAGCGTGAACCACCCCGACGCGGCCGTCCCGGGAACCAGCGCCGTCCTGGTCATCGACAAGCGCAACGGTCGCCTGCGCGGGTTCTCCCCCGTCTCTCTGTTCCACGTCGTGCGGATCGAACCCGCCAACGGGACAAGACGTCGACAAGCCCGCGAGTGAACGACCCAACCTGCCGAGAAAGGCGTGCTCTCAAATCATGTTCGCGCACGGGTCCGGCTCGCGGCCTTCGAGGCGGTCGAGGATTTCCCACTGCGGCGTGAAGCCGGGAAACGGGTTGGTAACGGTTTCCCAGCCGAAGATCATCCGGAACGTGTGGTACCCCACCGACGTCGGAACCGGAAACCGGTCGAAGATGTCCTTCCATCCACGAAAGAGGTCGAACGTCTCCGGCTCGGGAAGGATATAGAAGTCCCACGCCGTGCAGATCCTGTGAACGTAGTCGGCCTTGTCGTAGTCCGTATCCAGCGTATCCGGCGGCTCGTCAAAGTCGGGATAAACGGAATGGTCGAGGTACATCATGGCCCCATGTCCAGAAACTCCCGCCGGAACCACTCCCGTGTTTGCTGGGCTTTCGCTCGTTCCACGGCATCCTGAATCGAATCCAGAGGCCGCCGTGACTCCAGGGTCATCAGGTGGAATGCAACCTTGCTCTTGGCCGCATCAAGGGAGCCGCCGGGGTTCTTACGGCTCCATAACGTCCAGCACTCCGCAGGCGTCGTGAGTTTGGCCTGAGCCAAATGGGCGATGTCAAGAAAATCCCGCGCCGCCCCACGCTCCACGAGCGCGTTCATCTTGGCGCCGATGTTCTCGTGGAGAGTCTCCAACACGATCGGCGGCCACGGACTTGGGCCCGGCGGCTCCAGCTCCACCGACCGTACCGCGATTTGGAAAGAGAACCGTTTCTTTCCGGCGCGATGCATCTCGAATGAAATCGTCTCCCCGAATCGGCGCTCGCGCAGGTCGTGACCGGTCAGGCCGGAAACCTCACGCATGGCCTGGGCGATAGCGCGCTCCGCCATAGCGGATGGCTTGGAACGCCACCACGCGTCGATATCGTGGGTCGTTCGATAGTCGGTGTAATGCTGAAGCGCGAAGTAGCCGCCCAACACGATCTCGCTTGCCTCCACGCGGCCGGCGAGACCGCCAAGTACTTTTTCGGCAAGCGGGTCGAGGTTGCGCGGTTTTTCCGGCACGAAGACCGTTCCGATGCGTTTTACGCTCCAACGACAGCCGCGAACTTGGGACTCAGATACTCCACGCACCCGTCGAGCGTCGCCAGCCTGGGGTAATCCTCTTTCGGAACCTCGATCTTATAGCGCTTGCGAAGCTCCATCACGATGTCCAGAAAATCCATCGAGTCCATGTCCAGCTGATCGCGCAGGCGCACGTCGCTCTTCACGTCGGATAGGTCGGCGTCGGGCGCGACCACCGCGATGATGCCCAGGACGATGTCCTTGACATACTTACCGTTGACGCCCGCAGCAGAAATGTCGCTCACTAGCTTATGCACCGTTTCACCACCACCGCCGAGTTAATCCCCAGCATTCCAAAGGAGTTATTCAGGATGTAATCCACCGGTCCCGCCTGCCGCGGCTCGTTCACCACCAGGTTCCGCACCGCGCACCGCGGATCCGGCTCCGTCACGTTGATCGTCGGATGAACCACGCCGTCCTCGAACGAACCCAAGTTCCCCGCCAATTCCAAGGCCCCCGCCGCGCCCATCGCATGTCCGATGAAGCTCTTGGTGTTGTTCACGTACACTCCGTCAAAGTCTCCGAACACCTGCCGCAGGGCCGTCGCCTCCTGGATGTCGCCCGTCTCCGTCGCCGTCGCGTGCGTGCTGACGATATCCACGTCCCGAGGCCTGATGCCCGCCCGCTCGATCGCCAGCGTCATGCACTCCGCAATACGCTCGGGATCGGGAAGCACCGGGTCGTTGGCGTCGGAGTTCATCGCGTATCCGACAACCTCCGCGACGATCGTCGCCCGCCGCTTTTTGGCGTCCGAAAGGCGCTCCAGCACGAACACGCACCCGCCCTCCGACACCACGATGCCGTTCCGCGCCGCATCGAACGGTCGGCAGGCCTTGCTCGGATCCTCGTGCGACGCCAGTGCGTTTTCCGCCGCAAAACTCGCAAAAATCCCGAAGGAGTGGATCGCCTCCGAAACTCCGCCCGCCAGCGCCAGGTCCACCTCACCCAGGCGGAGCATCTGCACGCCCTGGATCAGCCCGGCGTTTCCCGCGGCACAGGCCGCACCGATCGTGTAGTGCGGTCCTCGCAGCCCCAGGTTCACCGTCACCTCCCCAGCCGGGTTGTTCGCCACCGTCCGGGGGTTGTGGTGATGCGACCAATACTTCGTGTCATAGTCGTATTGCCGGATCACGTCAATCTCGTTCTCCGTCTCGACCGTCCCATGTTCGGTAATTCCCAGGAAAGTCCCCACCCGTGAAAGATCAATCCGCGAAAGGTCCAAACCGGCGCTGCGCAGGGCTTCGTTCGCGCAATAAATCGAAACCGCCCCCGCCCGCGTCCCCCGACGACGATCCTTTTTTGATTGATACTTGGTTTCCTCGAAGCGGCAGACGCCCGCCAACACGCGACCCATGAACCGCGTCTCGATGGTCGTGATCCCCGAAACCCCGCCTAACAGATTCCGCCGAAACTGGGACAGACTGTCCCCGTTCGGTGCGGTGAGACCGACACCCGTGATAACGATACGTTCCTTTGGGATCATTGCGTCCGCGCTATCCCCGCGACCGCTGCGGGGCTGACCGCCGCAAACGCAGCGGGTTCAAACCAGCCCATCTTAGCAGCTTCGGTCGCCGCGCGAACCGGTCGCCCCGCGGCCATCTTGGCGGCCACCTTCGGCTTGTTCGTGCCATGACCGCTTGAGGCGTTCGACCCCCACCGCAGCGGTAACCCGGACGAACTCGCCGATATCCACGCGAGCCGCAGAAATGTTAAAATAGTGAGCTTTGGCAAGTTGCGTCGCAACGAACCTAGTCATCGGCGGCTCTGTTGCCAACCACAACGATCGGTAAAGCACTTCCATCGCGGCACCCGCGAGGTACGCCGTCCGAAACGAAACCGAACGGGTGACCCGTGGCAAACCGGCGGCGGCTAGAATCGTATCGATCCAGGACCACAGGCAAACCGGTTCACCCTGGCTAAGGAAGTAGGCTTTGCCAGCGCATCGCCCGCCGGGGCCAAGGACGTCGGCGGCGAGAACATGCGCCAAGGCCGCGTTCTCGACGTAGGTGATGTCTACCAGATTGCGTCCGTCGCCAACGCGGACCAGTCGCCCGCGACGCGCTCGGTCAAGAACTCGTGGAATCAGGTGCGGGTCCCCGGGTCCCCAGATTAGGTGCGGACGCAAAGCGATGGTCGCCAGATGCGGCCCGTTCGCCGCCAGAACCATCCGTTCCGCCGCGGCTTTGGTTTCGGGATACGCAGCCAGGTAACCATCGGGGTACGGTTGGCTTTCATCCACCCCGCACAGATCGTCTTTTCCGAACACCACGCTCGGTGTGCTGGTATAGACGAGCTTGGAAACCCCGTTCGCACGGCAGGCGTCGAGGACGTTCCGCGTGCCGCCGACGTTGATCGAAAGGTACTCGCGCCGCGGTCCCCAGACTCCGGCCTTGGCTGCGCAATGGAAAACGGTGTCAACGTTTTGGCACGCTGCCCGCACCACCGCGGCGTCCCGGACGTCGCCCCGGATCGTTCTGATGCCCACGGTCTCAAGTTGCGGATAGACGCTACGCCCCAGGACGGTGACCTCGTCGCCGCGCTCCCGCAACATCCGCGAGATGCGACTCCCCAGAAACCCCCCGCCCCCGGTGACCAAAGCCTTCATTGTCGAAGCATCTTGGCGGCGCAGCCCGCGGTCAAGCCCGATCCACAATCGACACCCGATCGAACCCGCATACCCCGCCACAGTTGGATCCTGGGCCGTCGGAGTGCCCTCGCTGGGACAACCACCCGCGAAGGCTACAATGCACCCATGCTTGACGTATCGGAAGCACAACGGATTGTCCTCGCGCGGATCCAACCGCTTCCGACGGTAGAGCTTGCCTTGCGCGACGCGGGCCATCGAACGCTCGCGGCGGCAATCCATTGTGATCTCGACGACCCGCCGTTTGATCGCTCGGTCATGGACGGCCACGCGGTGCGTGGGGCAGACGTCGCTGCCGTCCCGGTAACCTTGACCGTCGTAGGGCAGATCGCCGCGGGACACGTAAGCGAGCGTCTCCTTGGCTCTGGCGAGGCCGTGCAGATCAACACCGGCGCTCCCCTGCCGACCGGCGCCGACGCCGTCGTTCGTATCGAGGTCACGGAAACAATCAACGACGGGCTTGGCGTGGTGGTGAAGGAAGCCGCAAGCGTCGGACAATTCATCACCCCCCGCGGCGCCTACGCGAAGGCCGGTCGGACTATCCTGGAACCTGGAACCGTCCTGACCCCCGTCCACATGGGCGTCGCCGCTACCGCGGGTGCCGCCCGGGTCCGGGTCTACCGGCAACCCACCGTCGCCGTACTGACTACCGGCGATGAACTGGTCGATGTCGACCAAACGCCGCTCCCCGCGCAGATTCGCAACTCCAATCAGTACCTCCTGGAGGCGCTGATCGACTCCGCCCACGCCCAAACTGTGCTGCTCGGCACCGTCGGCGACGATCGCCCGCTCCTTCACCGCAAAGTCGCGGAGGGACTCGCGTGCGACGTTCTATGCATCACCGGCGGGGTCTCCGTGGGGGCGTTCGACTTCGTACCCGACATCCTGCGTGAGCACGGAGCGTCGTTTCACGTCCACAAAATGGCCATCAAGCCTGGCCGACCCACGATCTTCGCAACAAGTCCAAACGGCAAGCTCATCTTCGCCCTGCCCGGCAACCCGGTCAGCGCCTTCGTGGGATTCGAGCTTCTGGTCCGACCGGCTCTTGCGGCCTTGCAGGGACGACCTGACGCCCTACCGCAACCCATGCAGGCCACGCTCCGCGGAACGCTTCCCGCCACCGCGAACCGCCGCAGCTTCTACCCCGCGCGAGCCGCGATCGACGACCGTGGTCAATGGGAGGTGCATACGTTATCCTGGCATGGGTCGGGCGACTCGTTGGGAATGGCCGGAGCGAACGCCATGATTATGCGGCCGCCGCAATCCGCAGCCGTGGATTTCGGCGACGCCGTGTCGGTGTTTCTCCTGGGATGGGACGGGTAAACGCGGAGCGAACGCCCGATCGGCCAAGGATGGACCTTCCCTTGAACCCTCCAACATCATCCCCCAGCGACAGCCCACCCACGCGAACCACGGCGGGCATCGCCCTTGTGATCGATCGCCACGGGCCGCTGCTGATCCTCGCCGCCGGCAGCGCCATTTTGCAGGGCCTCATCTTCGCCCCGATCTCCCTGTGGCCATTCGCCTTCGTGTGCATGGTCCCTTGGCTGCTTCTGACCGCGGCCACGACACAAGCGCCGCGCGTGTACTTCTACAGTTTCCTACTCGGCTTGGCCTCGTTCTTGATCAACATGCGCTGGCTCTACGCCGCCACGGGCATCGGGTATGCGACGCTCGCCATGTACCAAGCGGTCTACTTCCCGCTGGTCGCCTGCCCCGTTCGACACGCGGTCCGCCGTCGACATTGGCCTCTGGCGATCGTCTTTCCGCTCATTTGGACGGGCAGCGAGATGCTCCGCGCCGTAGTGATTACGGGATTCCCCTGGTTTTTCCTCTCCCACAGCCTGTACAGCGCGTTGACGCTCATTCAGGTGAGCGATTTGGTCGGCGCTTACGGCGTCAGCTTCGTTATCGCCGCGGTCAATGGAGCGCTGGCCGACGTCATTCTGGCCCGCCGCGCCAGGACGACGTTCGGTCGGCCGCCCACCTGGCGCGCTGCGCGGTTCAGCATCATCTTTGCCGCAACTCTCCTGCTCGCCACCGTCGTCTATGGACAGGTTCAACTCCGTCGCGGAACGACGTCGGAAGGTCCCAAGGTCGCCATTCTCCAAGGCGACTACTTCATTTCCGTCGCCGGTCCGGACGCCGAGGACCGCGACAAGATGCGGACCTATTTCGACATGCTCGACGAGGCGGCCAAGGAAAAACCCGATCTGTTTCTGCTTCCCGAAACGCCGTGGTATATGTTCCTGAATGCCGAAGCCCGCGACATCTTCCCGCTCTCGCGCACCAGCTTCAACCACCTTCAACGCCACGCCACGCGCCAAAAAGCCTACGTGGTCACGGGCAGCGCCTCCCAGGAACAGACGCCCTACGATCTTCTAGCCACCGAACGCCGCTACAACTCCGCCACCGTTTTTTCTCCCGACGGCTCCGAGCCGGGCCGCTACGACAAAATCCACCTCGTTTACTTCGGCGAGGTCGTCCCCTTCCGCTTCGGGAGGCTGCGTCCCATCTATCTGTGGCTCAACCGCATGATGCCCTTCGGCGGGGCCGAGTTCGGGCTCGAGTATTCGCTCTTCGCAGGGCGAGAGTTTCGCACGTTCGCCATGCAGCCCAAGTCCCAGACTGGAGAGTCGTACCGCTTCGGCACGCCCATTTGCTACGAGGACGTCATGCCCTACGTCAGCCGCGAGTTCGTCAGCGGCGGCGCCTCCGAAAAGCGTGTCGATTTCCTGCTCAACATCAGCAACGACGGCTGGTACGGACGCGGGTCACAACAACCGCAGCACCTGGCCATCTGCGTTTTTCGCGCCGTCGAGAACCGCGTCGGCATCGCTCGCGCCGTCACCACCGGCGTGAGTGCCTTCATCGATCCCTCCGGACTGATCCGCGACCGCGTCACCGGACAGTCCGGCAAGAACTGGCCGGGCGAGTCGGGGTTCCGCGTGGCCAACATCTCCACCGATTCCCGCTACACTCTCTACTCCAAGTACGGCGATTGGTTTGCTTGGGGTTGTGCTCTCGCGTGGCTGCTGATCTACGTGGATTATTGGATCGCCCGGGCGCGGGCCTTGGCCGAGGAGTGAGAACCGAGTGCAAGGGAATTGCCGATTGCCGATTGCCGATTGCCGATTACGCCCCTTGAGTGGGTGGTTCGCGGCGGCGCTGGTCGTCGCTGGTTGTTCGTCGGCGCGCCAGGGACAGGGACCCATCGACAACCCGCGCCTGCAGCGCCGCGCCGAGGAATGCCTCAAAGCCGCCATACGATACGCGCCCTCTCCCGCGGTCCGTGTCGAAGCCGTCGAGGCTTTGCAGCACGTCGGCCGCGACGAACTGCCCTGGATTCGATCCGCACTTCTAGACGATCACCCCGCCGTGCGATTCGCGGCCTGTCTCGCCATTGGGCAAGTCGCGGACTCCGGCGCCCAGACCGGAATCCAACGCTGCCTCGACGATCCGGACGCGAGTGTCCGTGTGGCCGCGCTCTTCGCCCGCCATCGCCTCGGTCACACGGAGCGGACCGGCGAAATCGCAGGGTATCTGCTGGAACACTCCGATGCCGCCGTGCGTCGCAACGCGGCCCTAGTTCTCGGTTTGATGGACGAGCGCAGCGCGACCAAGATTCTCGCCAAGGCCATGAAAGACCCCGATCGCGGCGTGCGCGATCATGCCCTCGAGGCCATGGCCCGACTCGGCAACCCCGAAGCCCGGCAGGAACTTGCCTTCATGACCAACGCGGGACACGGCTCGGAGGAAGTCTTCGCCCTCACCGCCCTCGCCGCGACGCGCGATCCGGCCTTCCTCGACACCTTCCGTTACAAGTTGGCGAACGCGCCGCACGTGGAGACACGTCTCGCTGCGGCGCGAGGTCTTGGATTCCTGGGTGACGACGCGGGCTTGAAGATTGCCTTGCAAGCCTTGCGATCACCTCCGCCCAGCGCCGCCTCCAACGCAGACTCCGCCGACGAACCCGCCCTGCGAATTCGCCAGCTCGCCGCGGGGGCACTGGGGGCGATCGGACGCACGCAGGCTCTTCCCGCACTCGAACAACTCATGGAGAAATCCCCGGACCCGAGGGTGCAGGTTTCCGCGGCGTGGGCCATCTTGGAAATCGCCGATCCGAAGCGTCGAGAGCGCGGACCCTTTGCCTCTTCGAAGGACAAACGCAAACGGTGAACGGCCATGCGCTGGATGCCCTTCTTTTTCCTCCTGGTGATCGCCCTCCCGCTCCAATCCGTGGTCGCGCCAAAGGTCGAGGTCCTCGGCGCACGCCCAGACCTCTTGCTGATTCTCACCCTGTTTCTGGCTCTTTATGCTCCCGCCGACCAAGCCGTGATCGGCGCTTGGTTGATCGGATTCTGCGCCGACGGCCTGACCATCGAACGGTTCGGGCTGATGTCTCTCTCCTACGGTTTGATCGGACTGCTCGTGGTGTCGGCGCGGGAGTATCTATTCCGGTTCCATATCCTCACCCGCGTCGCGGTCGCGTTCATCGCCTGCGTTCTCGTGCGTTGCAACTGGGCGCTCTATTCCATGCTCCGCTATCCGGATGCTCGCGTCCTATCCGAGCTCCTGTCCCTGACGATCGGGAGCGCGGCCTACACCGCGGCGCTGGCGGGACCGATCCAAGGCGGGCTGTTGCGCATCGCCCGCGCCGTGGGCCTGCCTCGCTCTGTCGTGGAACAGCGCGAAGGCACGGAATGGAGCAACGCCCGTGTTTGAACGCCGTCTGCGGATCGTGCTGTTCGGACTCGGGATCATCCTCCTCGTCCTGATCGCCCGGCTTGGGCAGTTGCAAGTCGTTGACGCCGCCCATTACCGCCGGCTCGCCGAACAAGCGCTGCTGCTCAAGCCCACCCCCCTGCCCTTCATCCGCGGCGCGATCCTCGATCGAACCGGGGAGCCGCTCGTCCGCGATGAGCCGTCGTGGGACTTGCTCCTGGACTATCCCGTCCTCGCCGCAGCCTTTGATCCCAACACGGCGACGTTTTCGCGCGAGATCAAGCGATGGAAGCGCCTGCGACGCTTCGCGGCGGGCGCCTCGGAAGCAGAGGTCGCCGAGGCCTTTCACGTCGAGTTGCAAGCCATGTGGACCGACCTCGCCGAGTTCGCGCAAAGCTCACTCAAGCCTCTTGCTTCGTCGCAGCTAACCGAGCGTGCCAAGGAGATTTACGAAAAGGTCCTCGCGGTACGCAAAGCCGTCGCCCAGCGACGCGGGTTCGACGCCCCCGTCGCCGAGGAGTCCCAACCGCACGCTATTCTTTCGGGTCTGGACGCCGCCCGACAAATCGCCGCCCGCGAGCGACTGTCGCGTTACCCCTGGCTGAAGGTCGAGCCCTCCTCCCGTCGTCGTTTCGCACCCGACATGGAACCGTTCGCCCATTTGCTGGGGCGCGTGGGCCCGGTCGATGCCGACACCGTCGCCGCCGACCCCGACGCCGAGGATCCCTTTTCGTGCTATCAAGCCGACGAATTTCGAGGCGTGGCGGGCGTGGAGCTGGCCGCGGAACGAACCCTGCGCGGTCGCCGCGGACGACTCACCACCGACCGCGACGGGACCATCGTCAAGCAGATCGACGCCGAGCACGGGCACGATGTAGTCTTGACGGTCCACGCCTCCTTGCAACGGCGGCTCTACGAACTCTTAGAGGGGACCGTCCGCGAACATCCCGATTCCTCCGGCGGAGCCATCGTCGTCCTCGATGTCGCTAAGCGCGAGGCGCTCGCCCTCGTCTCCTATCCGTCCTTCGATCCCAACCGTTTCGATGACACGTTTTCGAGCCTTCGCGACGACACCGACCGCCTGCCGCTCTCGTTCCGCGCCGTCGCCAGCCGCTATCCGCCCGGCTCGACCATCAAACCGATGGTCTGTCTGGCCGGACTGATGAACGGAAAAATCACTCTCGATTCGCGGGAGGAGTGTACGGGCTACCTCTTCCCCGATCAGCGCGAGCGTTGGCGGTGCTGGGAGGTCAAGGGCACGAATCAGCGCATGGCCCACGGTTCGGTCGACGTGGTCGAGGCCCTCACCGGCAGTTGCAACGTCTTCATGTATCGCCTCGGCGAGAGCCTGGGCGTCGATCGCCTTTGCAGCGTCTTTGATATGGTGGGAATCGGGCGCGGATCGGGCATCGGATTGCGCGAAGACGCCGCGGGCATCAACCCCACGCCCGGTTGGTTGAGCGCCCACAAGCAGGCGTCGGTGACCGCCGGAACCGCGCGACTCTACGCCATCGGACAAGGGGAACTGGCCATGACCCCGGTGCAGGTCGCCAACATGATGGCTGCCTACGCCGCCGGAAAATATCGACCCGTCACGCTAATCCGCTCCGCGAGCCCCACGCCGGAATGGAAGCTGCCCGCATCCCCCCAGCAGTGGCAAGCCATTCGACGCGGAATCTACGGCGTCGTGAACGATCCCCAGGGAACGGCACACAAATACGTAAGTTTTGCAAACGACCGCTTCGCCCTCTGCGGTAAGACCGGCAGCGCCACGGCCCATCCCTGGCCCACCGCCTATCGGGTTCCCTTCGTCGACTCGCAAGGAACGAAGTCCGCGACGCTCGTGCGCGAGGCCTCGCGCGAGCAAGCCATCCAGCGCTTCCGCGCCGAGAACCCGCAAGCCACGGTGCTCGAGCCGCAAGTCGAGGTCGCCCGCCGCTGGCCTCCACACTCCCCCAGCGACGGCGACAACTTTTCGCACGCCTGGTTCGGCGGTTTTCTACAACCGCTACACCCCGATGGGCAGCCCGATTGGTCGAAAGAGGCCCCCGTCGCCTTTGCGGTTCTCGTCGAATTCGGAGGGAGCGGCGGCCAGACCAGCGGCCCGCTCGCCACCCGCGTCGCCACGACCTTGCTGGAAATCCTTGGCCCGGACCTGGGCCAGAACCGGGAACCGTTCCATCCCTGACGAAGGGTTGTTGCCATGCGGCGAAGCAGACTAGACCTGACTCATCCCGGCTGGACGATCGTCGCCGCCGTGGCATGTCTCACCACTCTGGGACTGGTCAGCATCTATGTCACTGACACGCACTACGCCACCGGCCACGACGGACCGCTCAATGCCGCTCGCCAGGCACTCCGCATCCTCATGGGGCTCGCCCTGGCGTGGATCATTCTTCGCATCGGATACCAGAACCTCGGACAACACGCCTTCGCCCTGGCCGTACTCGGCATCTTGCTGCTCACTCCCTTGATCGCGGCCAAGATGCTGCATTCATCGCTTGGCGGACTGACCACGCCGCGTAACGGCGCCTACCGCTGGATCACGCTGCCCGGGTTCCTCCTGCAACCCTCCGAGTTCATGAAGATCGCGTTCGTACTGGCCCTGGCGTGGTATCTGCGCTATCGACGCAGCGTGCGGACCTTCGGCGGAGTCCTTCTGCCCATGTTCGTCTCGGCCATCCCCATCGCCCTCATCCTCCTCGAACCCGACCTCGGAACCGCGATGCTCCTACTTCCCGTTTTGTTCACCATGCTGTTTCTCGCCGGTGCCAGAATCCGACACCTGGCTGCGATCGTGCTGGTCGGACTTGCCGCCGTTCCCCTCGCCTGGCCGCATCTCGAACCCTATCAGCGATTGCGGATCACGGCGGTTGTTCTCCAGTCCGACCGCCTGCGGCAGGACGTCATCGAGAACCCGCAAGCCTATCAGGCCCTGGCCACCAAGCGCCAAGCCCTCGAATGGTCCGCCAGCTCTGGATATCAGTTGGTGCAGTCGAAGAATGCCATCGGCAGCGGCGGCGTCTGGGGGCACGGATGGGGACGCGGAATCTACGTCGAAAACTCCCTGCTCCCCGATCGCCACAACGACTTCATCTTCGCCGTGATCGCCCATCAATGGGGCCTGGTCGGTTGCCTCGGCGTGCTGCTCTGTTTCGCCGTGATCGTCGTAGCCGGCATCCGTACCGCCTCCGTCACCGTCGAACCCTTCGCTCGTTTGCTCGCCGGAGGCCTGGTCACGCTCGTTGCGTGCCAAGCGCTTGTCAGCGTAGCCATGACCATGGGATTGCTGCCCGTCACGGGCATGACCCTCCCCTTCGTCTCCTACGGCGGCAGCAGCCTGATCTGTAACTTCGTCGCCGTGGCCCTGCTCATCAGCGTCTCGCAGCATCGTCCCTATCTACTGATCCGCAAACCGTTCATCTTCGGACGCGATCAAGTCGAGACCCTGACGGAAGCTTCCCCTCCTCCACGACCACCGGACCGCAGCGCAAAGTCCGCCACCCGTGTCGCCGCGTCGATCTAACCCGAACCCCAAGGGCGAGCGCGCGGTGGTGAATGCAGAATGGCGAATAGCGAAGAGCGAATGCCGATCGAGGGGCGAAGAAGATGGGTTCGATTTCGCGAAAACGGGCGAAAAGGGACTGAAACGAAGCCATATCGAAGCCATTGATCGGCGTTCTTGACCCGGCCAGCGGGGTTTTTGGGTTCGTTTGAGTGAAATCATTTTCTCATTTCGAGGCACGGAGGGAAAGTAGAAACGCAGAAAGCAGAAACCCTGAAACCGGAGGGACGGAGGAATGTCGATTCCCGAATGGTGATGAAGACTGAAGACGGAAGAGTGAAGACTGAAACGGGGGAAGGGCAAAGCTTCAGCGGCACGGCTGTCCAAGGTAGGATGGCGGGGGTGTCTCATCTACTCAGATAACTTGGGGGGTGATCGGTCGCAGGATGCCCGCGGGGCGATCATCTAGAAAGCGGAGTGTAGAAAGGAGACAGTCGAGATGAGGGTGGAGGGGTGATTGCAGAGCGATCGGGTCGAGTTGCCGCAGGGGCGGCGGTCCCTCCTCGGTTGCCTCGTCAGGGCGGCGCTACAGGTGCGCTTCCTGACGGGCGCGGCTCTGATTGTCGGTCCGCGAGCTTGCCCTTGGTGCTTCGCGCAACGGGGAGCCGTCGGTGCCGCGGGCATCCCGGCCGTCTCCACGTGGGGGATGGCGGTGATGACGCTGCCGGTGCTGTGCGCGGGGACGATTGTTATTCGTCGCGCGATGCGTTTGCGAAACGCCGTCGCAGGCTGAAAGCCTGCCCTATAGTAGCCGGTGGCATCGCCACCGGATTGAGGCGCGCTGGAAAATCACAACCCTGTAAGGGTTGCATAACGGGCGGCGCTTTGTGCGACCCTTTCAGGGTCGGATGAATGATGGTTGTCTGTTTTCCGTGGGTGGCGTCCGCCTGCGGCGGACCTGCCCACGGCTACTGTAGACGACCCCTCCGGGGTCGAACGAATTGTTGGGGGCGTCGGATCCGTGGGCGGCGCTGCGCTCTGCCCACGGCTACTATCGACGACCCCTCCGGGGTCGAATGGATCATTGGCGGCGTCGGATCCGTGGGCGGCGCTGCGCTCTGCCCACGGCTACTGTCGATCAGCCTTTCAGGCTGAATAGCTTCGATGCACGGTGGTTAGCCTCGATGCAGGCTGAAAGCCTGCCCTATGGTAGCCGGTGGCAAGCGAAGCGCCGCCACCGGATCGGATGGGAATCGAACAGCACGACCCTGAATGGGTCGCAGATCGTTAATCACGTCCACAGATACCGAGGATCAAAGGCCACCCCGTACCGATTGGCCAGCGCCGTCAGTTCGTCCTCGAAGGTCATGGTCTTGTGTCGTTCCTTCTGTCCGCGAATGTAGTCCGTGACCGCGGCGACCTGGGATTCACCGATTGAAAATGCTCCGTACCCGTCCTGCCAATGGAAATCGGCGAACGCGTCTCCCTTCGTTTTGATCCACTTGGAGGAATCCTTCTTTAGGGTCATCATGAAATCGCTGAGGGCAATGTTCTTCGACAGGCTGATAAGCAAATGCACGTGGTTTTCCGTTCCGCCAACGGTCAGCGCCGGCGAATCCGCATTGCCACAGATTCCGCCGAGGTAGGCGTGCAACTCGGGTTCGACCGTGGAGGCAATCAGGTTGCGGCGTTCCTTCGTCGAGAACACGAGGTGCAGGAGGATTCGGGTGAGCGTTTGGGCCACGGATACATTCTAGCGGGCAAACCGTCGGACCGTCGATCGTTTAGACGACCCCTTCGGGGTCGAATGGATCATTGGGGGCGTCGGATCCGTGGGCGGCGCTGCGCTCTGCCCACGGCTACTGTAGACGACCGCTTCGGGGTCGAACGAATTGTTGGGGGCGTCGCATCCATGGGCGGCGCTGCGCTCTGCCCACGGCTACCGTAGACGACCCCTTCGGGGTCGAACGAATTGTTGGGGGCGTCGCATCCGTGGGCGGCGCTGCGCTCTGCCCACGGCTACTGTAGACGACCCCTTTGGGGTCGAATGAACGATGGGGGCGTCGATTCCGTGGCCGGCGCTGCGCTCTGCCCACGGCTACTATCTGTCAGCCTTTCAGGCTGAATACGTTTGGCACTCCGCAGCCCCACGCGGCCATCGCCGTGGTCATCGGTCCCGCGGGCATCCCGGCCGTCTCCGCCTGGGGAATGGCGGTGATGACGCTGCTCGTGTTGAGCGCCGGAACCGTCGTCATTCGCCGGTCGATGCGTCGGGGACAAGCCCTGACGCTACATGGATGCTCCTGCTGGGGGAGAGGCGCTTCACGGCGGTTCGGTGAGCCGGCAACGAAAGAAGGCGTCGTCTCCAGAGCGTTCGACGGTCACGGCCCGTGGTTGGAGGCGCGTTTCCAGACCCCGCTTGGCCTTTGCGTCCCCCACGATCCGCGGGGCGACAAAGCCAAGACATTCATCCACGAGGCGTGCCTGCAGAAACGAAGTGAGCACGGTCGGCCCGCCCTCGACGATTAGGTTCGTAACTCCGCGATGGTGAAGTTCACGCAGGACTTGTTTGAGCGACACGCGCCCGTCCCTTCCCGCGCACCCAATGATCTCGGCGCCCCGCCGTTTCAGACGCATAGCTTTCGCCGTCCTCGCCGCTCGCGGTGAGGTTACCAACCATAGGGGAATCGCCCGCGCCGTCGCCGCCAGCCGGCAGAATTCCGGGATTCGCAGGCGAGAATCGAGCACCACCCGCGCCGCCAACCGCCGCACCGGCACACCCCGGGCGTTCAGCAGCGGATCATCGGCCTGCACCGTCCCCACACCGACGAGAACCGCGTCCACTCGGGCGCGTAACCGATGAACTCGACGGCGCGAGGCCTCCGACGATATCCACTTGGACGTCCCCGGCGCCGTAACCAAACCCCCGTCCAGACCCTGCGCCCACTTGGCGATGACGTAGGGACGGTCAAGCCGCGTACACGTGAGATACGGCGCGAGAACTTCCTCCGCCTCACCGCGGCAAACGCCGGTGCGCACGCGGATCCCCGCTCGCCGGAGCTGCCGAATCCCTTTTCCGCCGACCAGCGGGTCGGGGTCGGCGAGCGGTATCACCACCTCGGCCACCCCAGCCTGAATCAGCGCGTCCGTACAGGGCGGCGTCTTTCCGAAATGGCAGCAAGGTTCCAGCGTCACATAGACGGTCGCCCCGCGCGCGGTTGTCGCACACCACCGAAGGGCCTCGATCTCGGCGTGCCGACCGCCGAACCGTCTGTGATATCCTTCGCCGATCACACGGCCTCGACGGACGATCACACACCCCACCATCGGGTTGGGCTCCACCCGCCCCTCGCCCCGCCGGGCCAACGCCAGGGCCAGGAGCATCATCCGTTCGTCTTCTTTCATTCAGCGCCCATCCCTCTCCCGCAAACTCGGGTGGGTCATCCATGGACCGGGCGGCGTCCGAGACGGCTCGCCCCTCCAAACCTGGACCCAGCCGGACTTCCCTCCCAGCGATGGTAAAGGGCGGTCACGACCGTTCAAAGGCCCCATTTCGAGGCCAGGACCCACCGCATCCTCGCAACGGCTGATGGCGGTGGCGAGTTCCAAAAAAATATTTTTGGGGGGTTGCTTTCTGGACCCCATGCCCTAGAATGCCCGCCGGATTGGATCTGACGGTTCGTTTCGAGGGTTGGGTTACGTTCCTTACCTGTTCGTCGATTTCGCCGTTCCTTCCTTTGGGCCGGGTGTTCGGCCTCTTTCACTCTGACCCGGAAAGTAAATCGCGGGTCGAATAGCCCTTGCATAGGAGGAACCTTCATGGGCAAGAAGTTGTATGTCGGAAATCTGGGGTACGGGGTCACAAGTGCGGATCTGGAAACCATGTTCGGGGTCCACGGTAAGGTGGAATCCGCCGAGGTGATCACCGATCGCAGCACGGGACGGAGCAAGGGCTTCGGTTTCGTGGAAATGAGCGGTAACGGCGAGGCCCAGGCCGCCATCGCAGCCCTGAACGGTCAGGAGCACGATGGTCGAGCCCTCACCGTCAACGAAGCCAAGCCCAAAGAGCCCCGCAGCTTCGGCGGCGGCGGGCACGGCGGCGGCGGTGGCGGTGGCGGTGGTGGTGGTGGCCGCGGCGGATACAGCTCCTCCAATCGCCGCTACTAGAGGCGGACGGGGAGCCCCCCAGGGCTCGCGCGGAGTCGAGGGCTGAAGCCGGCGCGGCTACAGCCCATGGGAGTGGCGTGCGCCCCGGTCCGCTGCAAGCTTCCGCACAGTCCGCGACAAGCGATGGAACGCGCGGGCGACCCCTTGGCTTTTGGGTCGCCCCGTCGTTCCCGGTTTTGCCGGCGGCAGGTTACGATTCGGTCCGGTCACGAATCGCCGCGGCCGGTGAGTAATCGTTTCCCCCAAGATTCTGTGCTCTGTATGCGGTCCGCTTCGCCTGCGGAGCGCTGACGATTTTGGCCGATATCTAATTTCGATGCCAGAGAATCCTCCTGACCACTGTCCTCCCGTTGTGGCCCGGTCCTCCCGTCGGTTGCGCGTCACGACCCTCGTGGGGGTGATCGTTCCCTTCCTCGGATTGGTCGCCGCGATCACTCTTTTGTGGGGACGTGGAGTCACCTGGGTCGAGCCGACTCTCTTCGTGGGGATGTACGCGCTGACCGGAATCGGAGTCACCGTCGGCTATCACCGCCTCTTCGTGCATCGATCGTTCGAGACGGTGAAGCCCGTCCAACTGATCCTCGCCGTCCTGGGTTCCATGAGCGTGCAGGGGCCCCTGCTTACCTGGGCCGCCGTCCACCGCCGGCATCATCAGCACAGCGACGAAGTCGAAGACCCGCATTCTCCGCATCGCTACGGCGGCGGGGCCCGCGGGGTCCTGGCCGGCTTTTGGCACGCCCACATGGGGTGGATCTTCAGAGCGGGTCCGCCGGACCTCATCCGCTACGTCCGCGACCTGTCCAATGACAGGTTCCTGCGCGCCGTCAGTCGCCTTTTCCCGCTATGGGTCGTGCTCGGACTGGCGCTTCCCACAGCCCTGGGCGGTTGGCTCGCCGGAACCTGGACGGGCGCTTTCATGGGCTTCCTGTGGGGCGGGCTGGTGCGAATCTTCTTCAACCATCACCTTACGTGGAGCATCAACTCCGTCTGTCACCTCTGGGGCCACCGAGCCTTCGAGTGTCACGATGAAAGCCGCAACAACTTCCTCTGCGGCGTTCTTGCCCTGGGCGAAGGCTGGCACAACAATCACCATGCGTTCCCCTTCTCCGCCCGCCACGGCCTGCGCTGGTGGCAGCTCGACCTCAGCTTCCTCTTCATCCGCCTACTTGAACTCACCGGGCTGGCCTGGTCCGTCCGAGTCCCCGCCCCCCAAGCCATCGCCGCCAAACGAACCCGACCCGTCCCCCTCGCCCTATGAGGGAGAGGGCCGAGGTGAGGGTGCTCAAGAATCCGAGCCGGGAGCGCGAGCGACGGGTCCTGGCACCATCGGCAACGCCGAATCGAGCACCGCGACACCGCCTCTTCCGATCAACCCACGTAGCCCTTAATCCACGCCCATTCCCAGATTGCGAATACGACGATGAGTAGTACCAGGATTCCCGCCATGACTCGACGTACCACATCGCGCCAGCCAGCAACCGTCCAGGGCGGATGAAGTTGCAAATGCCGCCCGGGACGCCCAAGATGGGAACGTTGGCGCCCTTGACAAGTATGCTAGTTTTGGCATGATTGGCTCGCCCTACGGGGCGAGGCTCGGCTGTTGCACGCGACGCAGGCGCCGTTCCTCGTCACCCACGAGGGGTGACGTTACATCCATCACGCGGAGCAGAATCGATGACCACGGCTAGGACGATCAGCGGCAAGCGACGCGGCACTCAGGTTCATGCGGGCGGCTCGAACGTCTTCGCCGACCTCGGTGTGGCCGAGCCCGAGGTCGCTTTGGCCAAGGCGGAACTCGCCCGGCAGGTGGGGCGGATCATTCGCTCACGGGGGCTGACGCAGGTTGAGGCCGCCGAGGTTCTCGGCGTCGACCAGGGGAAGGTGTCGGCACTGGTGCGGGGCAAGCTGTCCGGGTTTTCGACCGACCGACTCTTCCGATTCCTGGCCGCCCTCGGCAGCAACATCGAGATCGTCATCCGCCAGGGACGCCGCTCCAATAAACCAGGACGAGTCACGGTCCATTCAGCGGCCTAACGCGGCAATCCGTCGAGTCCCAACGCGCTCCGCATTATCGTCTCCTGTCATTGGTCATTGGTAATTGGTAATTGGTAACTCGTAACTCGCCAATAAGACTTCGACCCCGCGCAAGCGGCGACGATCGCTGCCCAGTGGGATTCCGTCGGCCCTACCCCGTCGCGAAGACGCGCCGGGCCAGGGATTCGTCCAGCGCCGACGAAGCGTCGGGGGGCAGGGTTTCGATGAGCTTGCGGACGATGTCGTCGCTTTGCACGCCATCGGCCTCGGCGTTGAAGTTGGTCAGAATGCGGTGACGCAAGACCGGCGGAGCGACGGCGCGGATGTCCTCGGTGGAGGCGTAGTAGCGACCCTTGAGGATGGCGCGGGCCTTGGCCGCCAGAACCAGGCTCTGCGACGCCCGCGGCCCGGCGCCCCAGGCTACGTAGTCCTTCACCAACTTGGGCACCGACCCCTCGTCGATCCGCGTCGATCGGACCAAGCGCATGGCGTAGCGGATCACGTGATCGGCACACGGAACGCGGCGCACGATATCCTGAAGCTCCATGACCTCCCGCGCGTTCAGCGTGCGATCGGCCGGGATCTCGTGCGGCGAGGTGGTCATCTTGACGATCTGAAACTCCTCCTCCTCCGACGGGTAACTCACCAAGACCTTGAACATGAAGCGGTCGAGCTGGGCCTCAGGAAGCGGATAGGTCCCTTCCTGTTCGATGGGGTTCTGCGTGGCCAGCACGAAGAAGGGCCGCGGCAGCTTGTGCGGAAACCCCGCCGCGGTGACTTGATACTCCTGCATGGCCTCCAACAGCGCCGCCTGCGTCTTGGGCGGAGTGCGATTGATCTCGTCCGCCAGCACCACGTTGGCGAACACGGGCCCCTTCACGAAGCGAAGCGACCGCGCCCCCGTACCGCGATCCTCCTCGATGACTTCCGTCCCCGTGATGTCCGAGGGCATCAGGTCGGGCGTGAACTGAATGCGCGAGAAGCTGAGGGAGAGCTGCCGGGCCAGCGTGCTGATGAGCAACGTCTTTGCCAGCCCGGGAACGCCCTCAAGAATGCAATGCCCGTTGCAAAACAGGGCGATGAGCAGTTGCTCGATGACCGCTTCTTGCCCGACGATGGTGTGGGCGATCTGGCTGCGGAGGCGATCGTAGGAACTCACGAGCTTCTCGACGATCGCTACGTCGTCCCGCGCCCCGCCGGCGTCGCCGACTTCTGTTTCTACCGACATTCCATACTCCTTGGGCCATCCTTGCCGCGCGAATCACGGCGCCGCGTTCAGGCCGTCAATGAGCCGACGCAATCGTCCGGAACTCCTGCGATCGAACGCCAACACCAAACGCGGCATCGCGGGATACAATCCTTCCTCCTCCTCCATCGGGCCGGGAACCTGTTCGATCCGACCCGCGGTAAGAATATCGGCGAACCCGGCGTTGAGCTGCGAGAGGGTTTCCTCGGATACCGGCGACCGCAGCCGTATGACCAGTCGATCATCGACGTAGCGGAGCGAGTGATAACGGCGGTAGAAGCGAACCAGCTCCGCGACCGCGTCCTCCGCCCGATCGCAGACCCGAAACAAATCCAGGTCCGATTCGTCGATCATCCCGTTGTCCAGCAGGGCCCCGTGTACATACGCCACCCAACGCCGCCAGTAGGTCCCGCCGGGAGCTTCGCACATGACGATGGGAATCGGCGCCGCCTTGGCGGTTTGCACCAGGGTCAGGGCCTCGAAGCACTCGTCCTGCGTCCCGAACCCGCCGGGGAACAGCACCACCCCCTCCGCCTCCTTGATGAACATCAACTTGCGGGTGAAGAAGTATTTGAAGTTCACCAATTTGGGGTCGCCTTGGATGATGTTGTTGGCGGCCTGTTCGAAGGGCAGGCTGATGGCCACGCCGAAGCTCCTCTGGCGGGTCGCCCCGTGATGACCGGCGCGCATGATCCCGTCCCCCGCTCCGGTGATCACCATCCATCCCTCGTTTTGGATCAGGTCCGCGAACTTCTTGGCCTCCTCGTATTGCGGGTGCATCTCCGGCGTGCGCGCCGAACCGAAAATCGTCACCTTGGGAACATCCGTGAACGGCGCGAAGGTCTTGAAGGCGTAGCGCAGCTCGCGCAGCGCGGTGTTAAGGATTTTCAAGTCGCCGCGGTCCGCGCCGTCCGCCGCCAATCGGCAGATGGTGACGATCATCTGTCCCATCAGGTCGTGGTTCTCGCCCGGGGCGAACTCCGTAAGCAGCTTCTCGATGGCCGACGCCCGCCGCTGGCGACGCAACGTGTCCACCGACGCGACCGCCGTCGCCTCCGCGGGCTCGCGATCGGGTGACGACTCCTCGCCGGGAATCAGACCGTATTCCATCGTTGTGAAACCATCTCCCTAGGGTGCGAATCGGACTGCCGGGGGATTATCGGCACCTTTCCCGGCCGCGTTGATCGGCGCTTGACCGTCCTCGATCCCAACCGCAAAACCGCGACTCAAGCCGCCGAATCCAGATACGGCTCGATCTTCAACTCCATCATCACCTCGTCGTGGATGGGCACGCCGCGCTCGCCGACGCGGGGAATCTGCGGTTTGGTCTTGCGGGCTTCGTCCACCGCCCCGAGGTGAATCTCCGTCATCCGAAACCCGAGGCGCTGGTAAAAACCGATGGCCCGAAGGCGATCGTTGGTGGTCGCGAGGAACACCTTATGGCAGCGTTCCTTGCGAGCCTTCTCGATCGCATCCAAGATGAGTGACGAGCCGATCCCCTCGCCCTCCAACGTGCTGTTGAGCGTCAAAACTTCCATGCCTTCCTCGTCGATGTGGTAGGTGAGCAATCCGACGATGACGCCCTCGCGGCGCTCGATGAACCCTCGCTCGCGGTGCGGATAAAAGACTTTGCCCCGGCTCATGCTGATCTGACTTCGCCAGTGTCGCTCGATGAAATTGGCGACTTCAGCGCGTTCTTCATCGCGGATCTCGGTGCGTGCCATGACCGAAATTTGTACACCCAAAGTGGTGTCTCCGCCAGAGCGGAGCCCGTGCCCGTCGCCAGGGGGACGCTTGTCCGCGGGGGGCGCTTGTCCTCGGGCTCGCGCCCGCGGCTCTGTGGTCGGATTACCGGCGGACGGGGCGGGGCTCGGCGGCGGGGAGGTCCATGTAGAGGATGCGGCCGCAGACCTTGCAGGTCAGAACCTCGTCGCGGGTCTTGAGGCTGTTGACCACGTCGAGGGTGACCTGGATGTTGCACCCGCCGCAGGAATACTCCTCGCGCTTGGGTCGGGGCATGGTGACGGGGGCCATGGCCTCACCGTCGTGGTGCTGGGCGATGCGGTTGAAGATGTCCACGGTTTGGACGTTGATCCCCGCGGCGACCCGGTCGCGCTCGGCTTGCAGGCCGCTGCGATGCGCCTCCGATTGCTCGTCGAAGGCTTGGACCGCGGCTTCGGCGGTTGCGGCGTGCTGCGAAACCTTGGCCATTTCCGCTTCGATAGTCGCCCCTTCGGCCTTGATGGTGGAAAGTTCCTCCATCAATTTGAGGACGTCGTCTTCGACTTTGGTGTTGTCCGCCTTCTCCGTGTTCAAGGCGGTTAGGACGGCGGCGTACTCCTTGTTGGTCTTGGCCTTGTTGAGTCCTTGGCGATGACGGTTGACCGATTCCTCCTTGACGGCCACTTCCAACGAAAGGGCGTCGATCCGAACCTGCGCCTCCCGGGCCTTTTGGTGGTTGGCCTGGAGTTTTTCGTCGACCTGACGAACCTGGCGGCGGTGAATCTCGACCTGGCGGACTTTCGCTTCGCGTGTCTGGCGTATGTTGGCAAGCTGGAGTTCGAAGCCTTGTAGTCGGCGTAGCTCTTCCAATATCGCGCCCATGCACGCTCCCAAGCCCCGTATGCGGATGTCACACGTCCCCGCCACAGTCCCGGCGAGAACCACAATGCTGGGATTATCGGCGAATCGACTCTCGAACGCAAGGCCGCAAAAACACCGTGAATGGAGGCATTCTCCATTGTCGCGCCCTCCCCGACAAACGGCTCTCACGGCACGCCAGCCCTTTATTGGAGGAATTCCTGCCCGCGTGGTACAATCCGCTGGCGTTTGTTCGACACGCCGAAGCTCGGTGGGGACACCGATGAGCGCCGGGATACGCCTCATAGCAACTTGCCTGTTGTTGGCCGCCGCGACGGTGCCCGTGCTTGCCCAGGTTTTCTCGTCCGAGTTCTTCTCCGATCCCGTTTCCGAGGGTTGGACGCTGGTCCTTCAATACTGCGAGCCGGAGACTTGGAACGAAGCGGGCTGGTATCACCAACAGCTTGACCTGGACGCCTGTCCGCCGGGCCCTGAGGGGGGGCGCGACGTGTACCGGCGCTCGCTCCAGGTGCTTAACGGTACAGCGCCATTCTTCGCGGAGTTCCGCCTCGGGACGGACGGCGACAGGTCGGGGATTCCTTACGGTGTACCCACCGTACTCTCCATACACAACAATGCGGGCGTCCTGTATCACATGACGGTCGCTCGCGACCTGATCCAGTTTTTTAGGGACGTTGACCTTCCGATCTGGTTCATCGAGATCGAAGCGGGCGTGCCGCACACCTATCGGATCGAGCTGTATCCGGATCGGTACGGGTTCTACATCGACGGTCATCTCTTCGACGAAGGTCTGCCCGAGGGCCCATTTCCGGCTTACAACTCCCGCATTACGTGGCAGGGCGATTCCCGGTACCTCCCCTGCCACAACGCCTGGGACTACATCCGCTACGGCGTGATCCCGATCGACGGCAGCGGGGATTACGACAGCGACGAGGCGGTCACGAGCGATGACTTCTACTTCTTTCACGAGTGCCTCACCAACGATCGCCCCCGTATCCACGGCGGCCCGGCCAACGACGCCGGTCCCGGCTGCCGCTTCGCCGACTTCGATTCCGACGCCGACACCGACCTCCGCGACTTCGCCGCCTTCTCCCTCCTCCTCCCCGGCCCGTAGACCACACGCTCGGTCAGGGCGTGCATCGTCCGCAGCGGTCGCGGCAGGCGCCCGCGCCGCAGGAACCGCCCGGGCAATGCGTGTCGCTGATGCAGGGCATTCCATCGTTGCCGCCGCCGCCCTCGCAGATCCGCACGCACGTGTCCCCGCCGCACTGGGCGGCGCTGGTACAGGGCCTGCTGTTGCAGATTTCGAGCGAGGGGCAGGGGCAGGGGCCCGACTGCGAGTAGGCCAAGCCCTTGAAACCTTCCACGCAGGCCACGATGTCCAGCGCGCTGACGTCCGCGTTGAGGTCGGGCAGGTTGGGTTGCAACTGGGTCTGTGCCTTGGAGAGCGAGCCGGGCAACCCCTTGAACTTGGCGACCAGCGCGGCCACGTCTAGCCCGTCGGGTTGGGTGGAGATCGACGGAGGGTTGAACGGAGCGGCGACGTCGCCATAGCGCGCCGTGGTCACCAACAACGGCGGCGAAACGAGGATGCAATCGGCCTCGTCGCCGGCGCAACTCACGTCTAGATTCTCGATCTGATACGTCGAACTCGGATCGACTTCCCCGCCGACGATGTGGAAGGACCCCACCTCGCCCCAAGCGTGGTAGTATGCCGTGCATTGCAGGCGCGCCGCCTTGAAGTTGCCGACCAGCGGGCTGTCCTGCGATTCGAGGAACACGCCGGGCGGACCGACCCACCGTTGGCATCCCGCGGGATCGGTGCAACTCGCCCCCGCTTCGTAGGCCGAAAAGTCCGGCGGCGGGAATGGCGGCGCGTTGGGCGGCTGGGGGTTCTGCAACTCCAACATCGTCACACGCAGCGCCGTCGTGGCGCTGGGTCCGGCGGTCGCGGTCGGAACAGGGAGGACGGTGAGCGTAACGGCACGGTTCTTGTCGCTCTCGGTGGGACCCTGCACCGGGGCGAAGGGAAGACAAGGCGCCGGACACGGCAGAAGCGCCGATGCCGCCGCCGACGGACCATCGGCCATCCCGTCCGACGGCGTGACCTGGCACTGCACCCGTGAACCGGGCGATCCGAAGTGATGGGGAATCGCGTCCGAGTGCCCCGCGCTTGTCACGTCGCGCAGCACCTGCCCGTTGTACGTCCACACGTATCGGTAACGAACCACGTCATAGTCCGGGTCGTCGAGGATGAGATCCGAGTCGACGAGACAGAAGATCGTGTCATCGTTGGTCGGGGAGGGCGGGTCGAGCGAAACGGCCACGGGGTTGGGCGGGCGATTGGCGATCAGGCCGGCGGAGGCGACGACCTCGATGGGTGCCGTGGCCAGGGTCACCCCGTTGATGTCGAGAAGCAGGTGCCACGTCCCGGTCACGTTGAGGTTGACGTTGTTGCCCCACCACCACCAGGACCAGCGATAGAAGGGGTTTCCGAAGAAATTCGTTCCCGAGTCCAAGGCCAGGGTGAGGTCCGGACGACGATAGCGGACCCGCCAACTGCCGTCCTCGGTCATGTTCATGAGGTTGATCCAGAAATAGACGGGCTGGACACCCAGGGCGAAACTGCCCCGGCGCGGTCGGTCGGTGGGCGGTCCGGTCCAGCCCGAGAGGGACACGTTGGTGACATTGAGATCGCGGATGTACATGGTGCGGTCGATGGGCGTCTGGTTCTCCCACCAACTGTCGCCGGGATTGCAGGTACCGGTGTAGGGCTCGACGAGCACGCCGTCGTCGTAGGTGGCAAAGTGCAGGTGCGGTCCCGTGCTGCACCCGCTGGAGGCGGTCATACCCAGGGAGTGTCCGGCCTTGACCGGCTGCCCGACGCTGACGGCCACGCTGTTCTTCCGCATGTGCCAGTAATAGCAAAACCGTCCGGCCCCGTGATCGACGATGACGTAATTGGCTTGGCCGGAACACGCGGTGTGCATGTCCTCCTCGCCGTCGTTCGTCGCGGCGACCACGCCGTCCAGAGCCGCGAAAATGGGGACGCCGATCTGCTGCTCGGTAAACGTGCGCAAGTCCACATCCGTGGCATCGTGGCCGTTATAGGAATAGTCCGTGCAATCCCAGTCCAGGATGACGGGCGACGGGTCGAGGTCCACGAAGTTGACGGTGAAGAGATCACGGTAAAGTCGTCCGGCCATGGGATAAAAGGGGAACTTGGGCGGGACTCCCGCCGTGCCTCCGGATAGCGCGCCGAACCGTGCCTTGTAGGCCTCAATCTGCGACCGTGCCTGGGCGTGTTCCGCTTGGGAGATGCAAGGCCCGTTGGCCTGCGGCCCTCCGCCGCCCGCCAAACCTTCGCCCCTCACAGGCGAGGCAATCCAACCCCCCACCGCGAGGATCATCGCCAAACTGATGGTTACGACACGATCCGTCGAACGGGCATGGTGCATGGGTGTGCTCCTTCCGAAAAGACCTCCGCGTCCAGCCGTCGCGCAGACGCACCCGCGGCCGTGGGAACGCAACGCCAAGTAAACAGTCACCTGGAGGCGTCATACTACCGGCCGGGGGGACGGAAATCAAGTCCGTCTCCGCGAATGGAAGGCCGATCGCCAGGCCGGCGCCAGGATCCCGACCGCGGTGGGAACTTGAAACGGCTCTGCGGATGGGCAACTCACCCACGTCGGGCTGCTTTAGCCGTGGTGCGACAGTGCGTCCTGATAGGCTGAGGCCAGTTCCGCGTCGCGCCCGGCGGGATACTTCCCCGCGTTCCACCGATACCCGAGCTGATCGCCGCTCTTTCTTGGAATGATATGGAAATGTACGTGCTCGACGGCCTGACCCGCGACCAAGCCCTGGTTGAGCAGCAGGTTGAAGCCCTCGGTGCGGGTCACTTGCTGGCACGCCCGCCCCAGCATGGGCAGGACCGACGCGATGCGAGCGCACAGATCGGGCGGAACTTCCGTCAGGCGGGCGTAATGTTCGCGTGGAACGACGAGCAGATGCCCCTCGGCCAAGGGACCGACGTCCAGAAACGAGAGAACCGCGTCGTCCTCATAGACCACCGAGGCGGGAATGTCCGCGGCGACGATCTTGCAGAACACGCAGTTAGAATCGCGGATCACAGCACCACCGCCGGGTTCGCTGGAATCGACAAGCTACGTGGTCGCAGGGACGTCATTCTCGCCTGCGCCGGATTCCTTCGCCGCTCCACCGCCGGAGCGTGCCGCCCCGCCGCGCCCTTTGGAGGTCTGCACGGCGAAGGCGTAACGTGCATCGGCGCGTCGCCGCCGCGCGGACTTCGCGGGTTTGGTCAGACTGCCCGGCGCTTGCTCCTCGCCGACGAGTTGGACCATGGCCAACGGGGAACTATCTCCCACCCGCCAGCCGGCCAACCGGATGATCCGCGTATACCCGCCCGGGCGATCCGAAAAACGCGGAGCGATCTTTTCGATGAGGCGGTGGGTGATGGACTCGGCCGTGAACGCAAGCCGACCCTTGGGCTCACCGGTACGGTATCGACGTCCGCTCGACATGTGCGTCGATTGAGTGCGGGCGGCGTCGGACATCGATTCATAGGCGGGGCGATGCTCCTCAGGAATCAGCACACGATCTCCCAGCAAGGAATGAATTCGCCGACGCGCCGACAACGCCCCCGCGACATCGCCTGACTGGCCCAGACGCCGGGCCCGCACCGCCAGGGTGATGATCCGTTCGATGTAGGGGCGGAGGTTCTTCGCTTTGGGCAACGTGGTGGTCAGGGCCCCGTGTTCGACGAGGTCCTGGGCCATGTTGCGGCACAGGGCACGACGGTGCTCGGACGTGCGATTGAGCTTTCGATTGTGAATTCGATGTCTCATGACTTCCTTATGGCCCCTTCCAGGCTCGCCCTCGGTCGGCGGCGATCCGGCGCTAGTCGCCCATGGTGAACACTTCCAACTCGCCGGAGGTCGTCCGCGCCACTCCCCCGCCCAAGCCGCCGGAGTCGGCGAGACCCGCGCTCGAAAACCCGGCCATCCCGCCTGCCGAAAAACCGGCCCCCGACCCGCCCTCCGCCGCTTCCCCGCCCTGCTCGCCGGACTTCATCCCCAGGGACAGACCCACGTCGGACAGCTTGCGCTGCACCTCGTGCAACGACGTCTTCCCGAAGCTGCGAAAACGAAGCAACTCCGATTCGGTCTTATAAACCAGGTCCCGAAGGGTGACCACCCGTGCCGCATCCAGGCAGTTCTTGGCCCGCACCGAGAGGTTCAGCACCGCTAACGGCTTGGACAGCAGTTCCTCCGACGCGGGTCCGAGCTGCACTTCCGCCCCGCCGCCGCCATCGAAGGCCGACGAAACCAGATCATGCCCGAGCTCGTGATACATCACGAACGGACTGAGGTGCTTTCGCAGAACCAGCGCCGCCTCGACCAGGGCATCTTCAGGAAGAATCGTCCCCTTGGTCCATATTTCCATGATGAGGCGGTCATAGTTGGTGCGCTGTCCGACGCGCATGTCCTCTGTGCGGTAGCGGACGCGAAGAACGGGCGAAAATATCGAGTCGATGGGGATGACGCCCAGTTCTTGCTCGGGCCCGCGGTTGTCGTTGACCGTGGCGTATCCGCGCCCGGATTTGACCGTCATCTCCATCTGCAACGAGACGTTCGCCGTTAAAGTGGCGATCTTGTGCTCGGGATTGGCGATGGTGACCGCGGGGTCGGTGACCAGGTCGCCGGCGCAAATATCGCCGGCCTTGTCCCGCCGGACGGACATGGTCTTGGTCTCGGCGCCGGTGAGCATGAGCACGATCCCCTTGATGTTGAGGATAATGTCGGTCACGTCCTCCAGAACGCCCTCGATGGTGCGGAACTCATGCGTCACCCCGGCGATCTTGACGTTGGTGACCGCGGCGCCCTCCAGGCTGGACAGGAGAACGCGGCGCAAAGAGTTCCCGATGGTCGTTCCGAACCCCTGCTCAAACGGTTCGATGACGAACCGCCCATAGGACGGGGTGCTGACGGCCTCATCGCGAACCACCCGCGCGGGCAGTTCCAATCCTCGCCATCGGATGCGCATCGGCATTACCTCCCAACAGGTCCCTCGCGGATCGGCGTGGGGACGGCGGCGCCATGCCTCCGCCCCTACCCCGGCGCCTATCGACTACACATTTCGATGATCAACTGCTCTTCCACCGGGATCTGCACGTCCTCGCGGGTCGGAAGCGCCACCACGGTTCCCTCCAGGCGTTGAGCGTCCAACTGCAGCCAGTTTTGCACCGGCGGCGGGCTCTCGCCCAGCGCCGTCTTCACGAACTTTTGGCTGCGCTCCGCGAGCTTCACGCTGATCCGATCGCCCTGGTGTACCAAGTAGCTCGGGCGGTTCAGGCGACGACCATTCACGTGCAAGTGGCCGTGGGTGATCGCCAGGCGCGCCGCGCGGTGCGACGGGGCCAAGCCCAATTTGTAAACCACGTTATCAAGACGGCGCTCCAACAGGCTCAGCAACGAGGCGCCCGTGTTGCCCTTGCCGCGTTGGGCCATGGAGAAATAGACCCGGAACTGCCGTTCCAGCACGCCGTAATAACGCTTGACCTTCTGCTTCTCTCGCAAACGCACGCCGTAGTCGCTCGTCTTTCGACGTCGCCAAGCGTGCATCCCCGGCGGCTGGTTCCGCCACTTCTTCTCCATGGCGCATTTGGCCGTCTCGCAGCGCGGACCTTTCAGCATGAGCTTCAGCCCTTCGCGACGACACAACCGACAAACAGGTCCTAGATAGCGTCCCATGATGCTCGATTCAATTCCTTCGCCGGCCCGCGCTTCGAACTCGAAGCACGGCGGACCGCGCGGTATATGCCTATACCCTCCGCCGCTTCGGCGGTCGGCAGCCGTTGTGCGGGATGGGGGTCACGTCTTCGATGGAGTGGATTCGCAGTCCGGCCCCCTGCAGCGCCGTGATCGCCGAGTCTCGACCCGTCCCCGGTCCCTTCACCCGTACTTCCACTTCTTGAACGCCAAAACGACGCGCCGCATGGGCGGCCTGTTCCACCGCCCGCTGCGCCGCGAACGGCGTGCTCTTCCGCGTACCCTTGAAGCCCACCGTGCCGGCGGAGGCGCGGATCAACACGTCGCCGTTCATGTCTGTAATGGTCACCAGCGTGTTGTTGAACGAGGCCTTGATGTGGGCGATGCCCCTGGCCACGTTGCGACGCACGCCCTTTTTTCCTGCACGTTTAGCCACGCGTCAACTCCTTCACGCCCTTCTTCCCGGCGACCGTTTTGCGCGGACCCTTCCGCGTGCGGGCGTTCGTCCGCGTCCGTTGACCGCGAACCGGCAAATGGGACCGGTGCCGCATCCCGCGATAACACTTGATGTCCTTCAACCGAGCGATGTTCGACTGGATCGTCCGACGAAGCTGACCCTCGACCTGATAGTCGCGGTCCAGAATGGCGACGATCCGGGCCACCTCCTCCTCGGTGAGGTCCTTGGCCTTGCCGCCCACGGGGATTTTCGCCTCGGCCAGCACGTCGATCGCGTTCTTGCGACCGATGCCGAAAATATACGGCAGCGCGAACTCGATCCGTTTGTTCGGCGGAATATCCACTCCTGAAATACGCGGCACCCGGTTCCTCCCTACCCTTGTCGCTGCTTATGCCGCGGGTTGGTGCAAATCACCCGCACCACGCCGCGGCGCTTGACGACCTTACAGTTCTCGCAAATGCGCTTTACGCTCGTTCGGACTTTCATCGTGCCTCGCCTCGTCCCCTGGGGAGTCCGGTCAGCGTCCGTCAGTCAACACGTCCGCACCCGTCTCCGTGATCGCCAGCGTGTGCTCAAAGTGAGCCGCGTACTTGCGATCTTTGGTCACCACCACCCAACGGTCCTTCCCGGCGTACTCCACGGCGTGCCCGCCGAGGTTGACCATCGGCTCCACCGCCAGCACCATCTTGGGCAGCAGCTTGAAATCCATCCGCCGCTGACTTTCGTTCCAAAAGTTGGGGACCTTCGGCTCCTCGTGCATTTCCCGCCCGATGCCGTGCCCCACGAACTCTCGCACCACCGAAAGCCCTTCGCCCTCCACGTACTCCTGCAACCCCCGAGCCACTTCGCTCCACATCAGCCCGGGCTTGATCGTCTTGATCGCCAGGGCCAAGGTCCGCCGCGTAACGTCCACCAGGTGCTTCGTCTCCGCCGAGACCTCCCCGATGGGAATGGTCGTCGCCGAGTCGCCGCAATACCCGCCCAGCCGCACGCCGCAGTCCACGCTGACGATGTCGCCCCCGCGGAGCTTACGCTCCGACGGAATCCCGTGAACCAGCTCCTCGTTCACGCTGGTACACAGCGCCGCGGGAAACGGAAACCGCGCTTGCGGGTTCTCGACGCCCTTGAAAAGCGGCGTCCCCCCGGCCTCGGCGATCACCTTCTCCGCCGCGGCATTCAACGCCGCCGTCGTCACGCCCGGAGCGGCCATGTCCTCCATCAGCCGAAGGACTCGATGAACCACCCGGCCGGATTCGCGGATCAACTCGATCTCGCGCCGACTCTTGAGGACGATCCCTCGACCCGGCGCCGACCGTGCCACTCCTGCATCCGTTCCTCGCAACACCGCTCGCAACATCGACTTCCCGTGTCGACCGCCGGTGCGCACCTCGCGCCAACTCGGCTACGTCCGCGAACCCTTGATCGGACCCACGTCGCCCAAAAAGCCCTTATAGTTCCGCATGATCAGGTTGGCTTCGATCCGCTGCACCAGATCCAGCGTCACGCTGACCGTAATCAACAAACCCGTACCGCCCAAAAACGCCGAGACCATCGGCGGTATTTGCATGGTCTGCGCCACCAGCGTGGGGATGATGGCGATCACCGCCAGGAAGGCGGCCCCCACGTACGTAATTCGCCCCATCACCTTTTCAAGATAGTCGGCCGTGCGTTTACCCGGTCGCAGGCCCGGAATGAAGCTGCCGTAGTCCCGAAGATTGTTGGCCATCTCCTTGGGCCGGAACTGCACGGTCGTCCAGAAATAGGCGAAAAAGTAGATCGCCGCGACTTCACACAGCGTATACACGTAATCCCCGCGATAGAACGACTCGCGCAGGAACGCGAAGAACGCATTGGGCCAGATGCCGTGCAAAAAGCCGAAGATCACGCCCGGAAAGATCAACATCGAGCTCGCAAAGATAATGGGCATCACGCCGCCGTGGTTCACACGAAGCGGAAGATAGTGCCGCTGTCCGCCATAGACGCGCCGCCCACGGGTCTGCTTGGCCTGTTGGATGGGGATGCGCCGCTGACCCTGGGTGATGAGAATCGCCCCCGCCACGACGCCGACGAACATGATCACCAGGAAGACCAGCTTGGTCATGTCCATGGCCCCGCGATCCGCCGTGCCCTTGAGGCTGAGATTGCCAACCACGTAGATCACCGCGTCCGGGATCCGGGCCACGATCCCCGCCATGATGATGAGCGAAATGCCGTTCCCGATCCCGTATTCGTCGATCTGCTCCCCCACCCACATCAGGAACAGCGTCCCCGTGGTAAGAATGGTGAGCGACATCATCATGTAGGTGAAGGTCATTCCCATCCATCTTCCAGTGAACTGGGAAAAGATGAAGTTTTGGTCGGCCAGGTAGCGCATCCAGACCATCGAGTTGATGATGCAAAGGAACACCGTGCCGTAGCGCGTGTATTCGTTGATCTTCTTGCGCCCCGATTCGCCCTCATGCTGAAGCTTTTCCAGCGACGGAACCACCGTCACCAGAAGCTGAAAGATGATCGACGCGGAAATGTAGGGCATGATCCCCAGACCGAAGATCGTGCTTTGCGAAAGATTGCCGCCCGTAAAGAGCTCGAAGGTGCTGATGAGATCGCCCCATCCGCCGCCCCCCTGCTGCCTTCCCGCGCCCATGGCCTCCTGATCGATCCCCGGCACCGCTACGCAAAAACCCAGGCGATAAATGCCCAGCATCCCCATGGTGAACAGGAGCTTGTTCCGCAGCTCGGGAATCTTGAAGATGTTTAGAAACGTTCCGAACATTGCTGGTTACCGTTAGGCCAACACCCGGGCCTCGCCCCCCGCCTTCTGAATCTTCTCCATCGCCGAACGGCTGTATTTCGCGGCATCCACCGTGAGTTTCTTGGTCAAGTTCCCCTCGCCCAGAACCTTGATGGGCTGGGTCAGAGAGCGGATCAACCCCGCCTCCCGGAGGGCCACGGCGTTGACGTGGGCATTGTCCGCAAACGCCGCCTCCAGCCCTTCGACGTTGACCACCGAGTAGCAAACCCGGAACTTGGCGTTGGAAAACCCACGCTTGGGGATTCGGCGGAAGGTCGGCATCTGACCGCCCTCCTGCAACCCTCGCTGCTTCCAACCGGAGCGTTGCCCGCCGCCTTTATTCCCGCGGCCGGAGGTCTTGCCCCATCCCGAGCCTTCGCCGCGCCCCACGCGCTTGGGGCGCCGATCCCGACCGGCAAGTGCTGTCAGTTGTGCAATATCCATAAGTCCGTTAACCCGCCAGCTTGACGCCCCGCAACCGTTCCACGTCCTCACGAGTGACCAGCGACGCCAAACCCTGCAGCGCCGCCCGAACCAGATTCTTGGGACTGTTGGAACCGTAACTCTTGGTCAGCATGTCCTTCACGCCCGCCAGTTCCAACACCGCACGAACGCTCGCCCCCGCGATGACCCCCGTCCCCGGACTGGCCGGAATCATGATCACGTAGCTAGCCCCGAAATGACCAATGACGCGATGGGGAATCGTCCCAGCCACCAGCTTCACCGGCTTCACGTTCCGCGTGGCGATCTTTTTTCCCTTTTCGACGGCCGCAGGGACCTCCACCGATTTCCCGTACCCCACGCCCACATTGCCCCGCCGATCGCCCACCACCACCAGCGCCCCGAAGCTGAACCGCCGACCCCCCTTCACCACCGTAGCGCAGCGGCAAATCTTCACCACGATCTCGTCCAACCCCCCCTCGCCCGACTCCCCGCCCAGCACCTTCAGAGGGGAGTCGCCGCGGGGTCGTCCACGTCCTTGTTGTCCGCCCTGCGATCGTCCGCGTGATTGATGTTCGCCGACCATACTTTCCCGCTAAAACTTCAAGCCGCCTTCGCGCACCGCGTCCGCCAAAGCCTTCACTCGCCCGTGGTACCGATATCCATTGCGGTCGAAGCAGACCGCCGTAATGCTTTTCGCCGTGGCACGCTCCGCGAGCGCCGCCCCCACCAACTTCGCCGCGGCGATGTTCCCGCCGTGGGCCAGCTTGCCCTGAAAATCCTTGCTGCGGCTGCTCGCCTCGCACAGCGTCACACCCTGTTCATCGTTGATGATCTGGGCGTAGATGTTCTTCACGCTGCGGAAGACCGTCAGCCGAGGACGCTCCGACGTCCCCACCGTGCGCTTGCGAATGGAATGCTTCCGTCGCACCCTCCGCGCTATTTTGACCTGGCTCGCCTTCATTCGCCGTCGTCCGATTTCCTAGTCACGCGACCGCCCCAGCCTTAGGAACTGGTCGTCAAAGCCTTACCCTGCTTCCGCTTTATGTGCTCCCCTTGGTAGCGGATTCCCTTGCCCTTGTAGGGCTCCGTCTTCCGCAGGGCCCGAACCTCGGCCGCGAACTCGCCCACGCTTTGCTTATCGCAACCACGGATCAGCATCTGCGCCGGTTCCGTGTCGCCGCGGGCCGCGTCCTTTTCCACCACCACCTCGACGCCCTCGGGAATGGGCACCTCGAACTGGGCTCCCACTCCGCGGCGGCGACCCGAAAACCCGATGTTCAGGTGCAGCGCCCGGCCTACCAGTTTGCAGTTGTAGCCCGTCCCGTAAATCTCCAGGCGCTTCTCGAAGCCCGTGGCCACCCCTTCGACCATGTTGGCGATCAACGACCGTGTCAGCCCGTGGTTGGCCCGCGCCTGCTTCGTATCATCCTGCCGCGTCACGCGGACGGATTTGTCGCTCCCGTCATAGGCCACCTCCACCGCGGACGGCCAGCGCAGCGACAACGTCCCCTTGGGACCCGTCACGCTGATCTCCCGTCCGGAGACCTTGCAACTCACCCCTGAAGGGATATCTACCGGTTGTTTTCCGACTCTCGACATCGCTGCGTTCCCGCCTCTACTGCACCGTGCAGAGCAACTCTCCGCCCATCCGCATCTCGCGGCACTTGCGATCGCTGAACACGCCCTGGGGAGTCGAAACGATGCAGATCCCCAGCCCGTCCAGCACCCGCGGAAGCGCGTCGAACTTTCGATAGACCCGGCACCCCGGTTTCGACTCGCGGCGGATCTTATGGAGGATGTCTTCGCCCCGCGGCCCGTATTTCAGATCGATCCGCAGCAAGCCCTGCTTGGTGTCTTCCACCACGTCGAAACCGTTGATGTATCCCTCCTCCAACAGCACCTTGGCGATGCCTACCTTCAGGCGCGAGGAGGGAATGGTCACCTTCGGTCGGCGCACCCGCGCCGCGTTGCGAACCCGCGTCAGCATGTCGGCAACCGGATCAGTTAACACGTCGGGCCCCTTCCCAAGAGAACCGCGCGGGGTTGTTGCACACACTCATGCCTCACCAACTCGCCTTTCGAACTCCGGGGATCAACCCCTCGTGGGCCAGATTCCGAAAACAGATCCGACAAACCTTGAACTTTCGGTATACGGCCCGCGAACGTCCGCACAACTGGCAGCGCCGCACCGTCCGGCTCGAGAACTTCGGCTTGAGGTTCGCCTTGTATATCCACGCCTTGGTAGCCATCAGGTCCCCTGCTCCTGCTCTTCGGTCCGTCGCAGCGGAAGCCCCAGCCCGGTGAGCAGCGCCTTAGCCTGCGCGTCGGTCTTCGCCGAGGTCACGAACGTAATGTGCATCCCCTGACTGCCCGTCATCTTGGTCATGTCGATCTCCGAGAAGATCGTCTGGTCGGGAACGCCCATGCTGTAATTGCCCCGCCCGTCGAAGCTTCGCGGGTTGAGCCCGCGGAAGTCGCGCAGACGCGGAATGGCCGCGTTGATCAAGCGGTCCACGAACTCGTACATCCGCTTGCCGCGGAGCGTCACCCGGCACCCGATCTCCATGTCCTTGCGCGTCTTGAAGTTCGACACCGCCACCCTCGCCCGCCGAATCTGGGCCTTTTGCCCGGTGATCTTGGCCATGTCCTCCACCGCCGTCGCCAGGCGGGTCTTGTCCTGCGCGGGCGAACCGGTCCCCATGGCCACCACCACCTTCTGCAAGTGCGGGACCGCGAGGCGGTTGGAGATGCCCAGCGTCGCCTGCAACTGCGGCACGATCTCCGTTCTGTATTTTTCGAGCAGTCTGGCCATAAACAAGCCTTCGCCCCACGCGGGCGGCTACGATCCCTTCTTCTCCACACGCTCCCCGCGGGTCAACGTATGAACCGTCGTGCCACTGCGAGTCACTCGCCGCTTGAGCGTCACCTTGCCCTGGGCGTCATACTCGGTCGTAAAATGCACCCGCTGCGCCTTGCCCGCCGCCGAGTCGTACGGCAACACGTTCGACAGATGGATCGCCGCCTCTTTCTGAATGCGCCCGCCCTGCGGATTCCGCCGCGTGGGCTTCACGTGGCGATAGACCACGTTCACGCCTTCCACGACCACCAATTCGCGTTCAGGGTCCACGCGCAAAACCTTTCCACGGGCCCCGCGATGGTCCCCGCAGATCACCTCCACGACGTCGTTCTTTCGTACATGCCTTGCCATGATGAATCTCAACCAGCGCCGCGTCCCGCGACTACACGACCTCCTCCGCCAGGGAGATAATCTTCATGAAGTTCAGCCGCAGCTCGCGGGCCACCGCCCCGAAAATACGCGTGCCCCGCGGTTCCATCTTCTCATCGAGCAGCACCACCGCGTTGCTGTCAAACCGCACGTAGCTTCCGTCCGCTCGGCGCATGGGTAGGCGCGTGCGGACCACCACCGCCTTCACCTTCCGCCGCTTGGAGCGGTCCTTGCGGTCCACACCGCCCGAAAAATCGCTGTTGGGAAGGGCCTTTTTCACCGTCACCATCACGATGTCGCCGATCCGCGCCGTTTTTAGGCGGTATTTCCCGGGCCGGGCCGTGCTGCCTTTGTATACGTTGAACACCATCGCCACCTTGGCCCCGGTGTTGTCGCATACGTCCACCTGTGTAAACATCTGGATCATGGCACGATTCCCGTCAAGACGACCGCGTCGCTTCCGCCACGGCGCCGGGCACATCCGCCCCCGCCCCGCGGCGCACGATTCGCGTCAGCCGCCAGCACTTCGTCTTGGACAACCGCCGGCAGGCGGTCACTTCGACAATGTCGCCGCGCTGCGCCTCGTTCTTTTCGTCATGGGCGTGCAGGGTGGTCGAGCGCCGGAAGTACTTGTTGTACTTGGGATGCTTGGTGCGGAACTCGAAATTGACGTGGATGGTCTTGTCCCCCTTGTCGGAGGTCACCACCCCCAGGCGACGGTCACGACGCCCGCGGCTCGACGCCGCATCGGAACTCAAACTGGGCTGCACGCTTGTCATCTCTCTATCTACGCCCTCGCACCTACGCACCCATGATCCGCATCAACACTCTAACCCGTTCGGCGATGCGTGGCGATCGACTCCAGGTGGTACTGCTTCTCCTCGATCCCCGTTTCGCCGCGCTCCCGGAGCACCGTCAAAATCCTGGCCACGTCTTTCCGCACCCATTGCAACTGATGCGGGTTCTCCAGCTTTTCCGTCACCGCCTGCGCTCGAAGGTCGAACAGGTGCCGCCGGATGCGGTCCAGTTCGGAGTGTAGCTCCGGCGTTTTCATGTCTCGAATCTCGGCGACCTTCATCGTTGCCCAACCTCGCTCTACGCCTACAGTCCGCGCCGCCGCCGAACGAATCGACAACGAAACGGCAGTTTGTGAGCCACTCGCGTGAGCGCGTCGCGGGCCACGTTTTCCTCGACCCCGCCCACCTCAAAGAGCACGTGCCCCGGCCGAACGCACGCCACCCAGTACTCCGGCTCGCCCTTGCCCTTGCCCATTCGAGTCTCGAGCGGCTTTCCCGACACCGGTTTGTGCGGAAAGATTCGCACGTACACCTTGCCCTCGCGGTGCAGGTAGTGGGTCGCCGCGACTCGACCGGCCTCGATCTGCCGCCCCGTGATCCATCCCAGTCCCAAACATTGCAGACCGTAGTCGCCGAACGACACCGTGTTTCCCTGGCTGGCCACGCCGCGGAGCTTGCCGCGTTGACTCTTACGCCACTTCACTCTTTTGGGCATCAATGCCATGTTGCAACCTTGACTGCGTACGCCGACCTAACGCTGAACGTTATCCGCGCTTTCCCCGCCGACCGTCGCGGCTACGTTCCGGCGGAGCGTCCGTCATCACCACCTCTTCCCCGTACCGACCTTTGTAGAGCCAGACCTTGATGCCGATCGCTCCGTACTTCGTTCGACACGTCGCCGTGCCGTAGTCCACGTGCGCTTGCAGGGTGTGCAAGGGGATCGAACCCTTCAGCTGCGTCTCCCGCCGGGCCATCTCCGCCCCGCCCAGCCGGCCCGAGAGCATGATCTTGACGCCCTTGGCCCCCGCGCCCATCGCCGAATCGATCCGCTGTTTCATCACCCGCCGAAAGCCCGCACGCTTTTTGAGCTGTTCGGAAACGGCCTCCGCGATCAGCTTGGCGCTGCTGTCGGGCTGCTTGATTTCCGAGATGTTCAGGCTGATCTTGCGGTCGATCAGGTTCTCCAGCTCCTCCTTGAGCTTCTCCACTTCCGCGCCCCGCGGACCGATGACCAAGCCCGGTCGGGCCGTGAAGAGGAGCACCTTGACTTCGTCGCGGGTCCGCTCGATCTCGACTTTGGCCACCGCCGCGTACGGCGGCTGGCGGTTCAGTTTTTCCTCGATGTAATTGCGGATCCGCTGGTCCTCGATCAGGAACTCGGCGTACGCGGCCTTGGGCGCAAACCAGCGCGAGCGCCAGTCCTCCGTGATGCCCACGCGGAACCCGATTGGATTGACCTTTTGCCCCACGCGCCTATGCTCCCTGACTTCGCGTCCGTGACTTTTTCTCGGCCACCACCACGCGAATATGGCTGGTTCGCTTCTGGATCGGATGCGCCCGACCCCGGTCTTTCGGACGCCAACGGTTATAGAACGGCCCGCCATCCACGCGGGCGTCCTTCACGAACAAGATGCGCATGTCCGCCTCCTGCTCGTCCGCGTTCACCATGGCCGACTTCAACACGTTCTGCACCATCCGAGCCCCGCGCTTGGAGTTGAACCGCAACTGATCCAACGCCTCGGCGCAAGCCCGGCCGCGAATCAAATCCACCAGCAGTTTGACCTTGCGCGGCCCGATCCGCGCAAAGCGGTGCGTCGCCGACCACAGCCGCTGCTCGATTGTCTCCGTCGCTTTCGCCATTCCCTATTCGCTCATCGGACGCCCCAGCGCTGTCCGCTTTCGGTTTTCCGTTTTCTGCTTTTCCGTGTTTCTGCTTTCCTCTAGCCCTTCGCCGGCGCCGCTGCCCCTTCGCCGGCCTTCTTTCTTGTGCCGCTGTGTCCACGGAAGATGCGTGTGGGGCTGAACTCACCCAGCTTGTGCCCGACCATGTCCTCCGAGACGTACACCGCGTGAAAGATTTTCCCGTTATGCACCTCGAACCGTCGACCCACGAACTCGGGCACGATCGTGCATCGCCTGGCCCAGGTCCGAATCGGCAACGTCGAACCGTTGGCCTTCTGGTTCATCACCTTCCGAAACAGCTTCTCGTCCACATACGGACCTTTTTTTGCCGATCGCGTCATTCGCCGTCCCGTTTCACGTTCTTCCGCTCACCGCCCGCCTCGTCGGTCACTTTCAATGCTTAGGCGTGGGCAACTGTCCATACCGCCGGCTCCAACGTCGCCTCAAGATCCGCTGATTCGAGGGCTTCCGCGGACCGCGCGTCCGTCCGCCCTTGGACAGGAGTCCCGTTTTGCTGCACGGGTGCCGACCGCCGCCGCTGCGCCCTTCGCCACCACCCAACGGGTGGGCCACGGGATTCTGCGCCGTCCCGCGAACGTAGGGCCGACGGCCCTTGTTGCGAATGCGCCCCGCCTTGCCCCAGCGGATGCTTTGATGATCCAAATTGCCAAGCCGACCGATCGTCGCTCGGCACTCCACCCGCACTTCGCGCATCTCACCCGAGGGCAAAACCAGAATCGCCCAGCTTTCATTCCGCGAAAGCAGCTTGGCCGCCCCACCGGCGCTGCGCACCATTTTCCCGCCCTGACCGGCGTTCATCTCGATGTTGTGAACGTCCAGACCCGGCGGGATGTTCCGCAGCGGCATGGCGTTGCCGACCTTGGGCTCCACACCCGGACCGCTCGCCACCGTGTCCCCCGCCTTCAGTCCCGTCGGGGCCAGGATGTACCGCTTCTCCCCCACCCCATATTCCACCAAGGCGATAAACGACGAACGGTTCGGGTCGTATTCCACCGCCTGAATCGTCCCCGTCACGCCGTCACGGTCGCGCTTGAAGTCGATGCGCCGATAGATGCGCCGCGCCCCACCGCCGCGATGCCGGCTGGTGATGAACCCCTGATGGTTCCGCCCGCCGTGTTTGCGAAGACGTTCGCACAGCGACTTTTCCGGGCGCTTGTGGGGGACGGTCAACTCCGCGAAGTCGTTGACGCTCGAAACACGTCGCCCCGCCGACGTCGGTTTGTAGGTCCTAACTCCCATATCCGCTCAACCGCCCCGGGCAACGTCGCCCGCGACCGCCCTTCCTAGAACAAATCAATATGATGGTCCGCTCTCAGCACCACCACGGCCTTTTTCCATTCCGACGTCGTACACGTCTTGAACCGCACTCGACGGGGCTTCCCCTTGCGGTTCGAGGTGCGAACCGATTGCACCTTCACCCCGTAAATCTTCTCGATCGCCTGCCGAATCATGGGCTTGGAGGCCCCGCGATGCACCTCGAAGGCGTACGACCCGCCGCGCGACGGACGGCTTCCCGTCGCGTCGTGCGACTGCGTCGCCTGATGGGTGCCCTTCTCGGTCACCAGTGGGCGCTTGATGATGTGATAGATATCCATCGTCGATCCGCCCTTACTTCGCCGCCGCCACTGGCCGCAACGCCCGCTCCAGCGCCGCTCTCGTGAAGATCACCTGTCGCCGCCGCAGCACGTCGTAGGCCGTGATCTCGTCCACCAGTCGAATATCCGTGTTGGCGATGTTCCGCCCCGACTTATACGCGTTGTCATCCCGCTCGTGCATGGCCACCAGACACCCCCGACGCACGCCCAGCTTCTCCAACATCGAAGCGAACACCTTCGTCTTGGGCTGCGAACACTTCAAGGGATCGACGATCATCACTTCCAACGCCTCGATCTTCGCCAAAATGGCGCTGTCCCGCGCCAGCCGCCGCATCTTCTTCGGAAATTCCTTCACCGAGGGAGGCACGCGCTTGGCGAACGCACGACCGCCGCCCCGGCGGATCGGCGTGCGGATCTGTCCCATGCGGGCATTGCCCGTTCCTTTTTGGCGATACAGCTTCCGCGTGGAACCCGCCGTATCCGACTTCCCCTTGGTGCGAGCGCTGCCCTGTCGCTGATGATCTAGGTAGGACACGATCGCCTGCTTCAACAGCTTGACGCGGACCGTGCCGCCCAGCCGCGCCGGATCCACCTCCACCTCGCCGAGGCGCTTCCCCTCCATGTTAAAAACCGGCACCGCAGGCATCGCCGACTATCCCTTCTTGACCGCCCGACGTACGAAGACCAATCCGCCCGGCGGGCCGGGAACATTGCCTCGAATCAACAACAAGTCGTTGACCGCATCCACCTTGAGCAGCCGCAGGGAACTGGCCGTGCAACGCACGTGACCCATGTGACCGGCCATGCGCTTGCCCTTTTTCACCGATCGGCCCGTGCCGCGCGGGGCGCTCGCCCCGATGCCGCCCGGACCGCGATGCTTGCGTTCCGTTCCGTGCGACGCGGGCATGCCCCCGAACCCGTGCCGCTTCATGACACCCTGAAAACCCTTGCCCTTGGTCGTCCCGGTGACGTCCACGTGTCCCACATTCGAGGCCGTGAACTGCTCCACCGTCACCACCTCGCCGGGGACAAGCGACGTCGGTTCGGACAACCGGACCTCCCGGCTAAAGCGCTTGGGTCCCGTACCCGCCTTGGCCGCGTGACCGATCAACGCCTTCGTCGAGCGATGCGGCTTTACGTCGTCGAATCCCAGCTGCACCGCGTCGTATCCGTCCGTTTCCTTGCGCTTCACCTGCAGCACCACGCAGGGGCCGGCGCGCACGACGGTCACCGGCTCGGCCACTCCCCCCTTGCCGAGGATTCGCGTCATGCCGATCTTCGTTCCCAGCAGCGCCGGCACCATAGACACCTTCCACAATCGCTCGCCTCGTCGCGGCGATTTTTCCCGCCCGTCCCGCGTGCGATGAAGCTCACACGCCCGTTTGTCGTTTCACGAGTCGGAGAGACGAACTCGGCCCGCCACCGCGGCGAGCCGACGCCAATTCCGTTATATCTCTCGCCCTACGCCTTGATCTTCACGAAGACGCCGGCGGGCACCTGAATCCGATTGATCGCCTCGACCGTCCGAGAGGTCGGCTCGCTAATGTCGATGATCCGCTTATGCGTGCGCATCTCGAATTGCTCGCGCGACTTCTTGTCGATGTGAGGGCTCCGCAACACCGTGTAGCGCTCGATCCGCGTCGGAAGCGGGATCGGACCATGCACCTTCGCACTCGTCCGCTTGGCATGTTCGACGATCTCTTTCGCCGACGCATCCAACGCCCGATGGTCGTACGCTTCCATCCGAATACGAATCTTGTTTTGCGCGCTCACTCGTCGTCACCCGTCCTATCCATCGCTCTTCTGCCGTCCGCACCAAAAAAGACGGCAGACCCGCAAGGATAAACCCCCCGCGCTCCCTGTCAATGCCCCATCCACGACGATTCCATTTTCCAAACCCAAAGCGATCCACAATTCGCATCGTCGCCAAAAAATCGCGTGTCTCTGTAACTGATGCGACTGAATCTGGGAAGCCGCGGGACTAGCCAATCGCCCGCATCGAAACTACGCCCTCGCCTCTAGGGTTCTATCCAGGCGCTCGTTCGGCCCTGGTTCCGCCGCCGATCACCGTGCGAGTTATTCCAATGCCCTTACCGCCCTCGGCTGTCCGCCCATCGCCGACAGTAGAGCGCGGAAAGCGGAGATCGGATTTCAGGTCACTCGGCGCGGGTAACGGGTCATCGGTCATGGGTCATGGGTAATCGGCCATGGGAAACGGGCGTCGGAGGGCAGCGCACATCCGCCGAAGGCGGAATCGGCAATCCGTTTCTGTGTTTCTGTGTGTCCCTGTTTCCGTTCGTGTCACCGCCTGGCATCCAGGCGAAAAACACGCAAATGCAAAAAAAACGAATTTACGAAACAAAGCCACTTGTAAGCGTGTCTGGATAATCAAAAGCACCACCGCATAATCCCAGCGCCCGCATTGGTCCCTATTTTCCCCCGGCAAGCGCCGGACCACGCCCCATCAACCCCCCATCCAAGTGCATGGCGCCGCGCTGGCGGGTCGATAGCTGGGTACCGCCGGCGACCGGGGGATGCGTGCGCCCCTTCGCCTTGGCGTGGGGACCCACACGAATAGAGGCGTGTTTCAGGGAGTTCGCTGCGTGTCGCATGGTTCGTTGATCGTCGTCGCCTTGGGGGGGAACGCCATTTCCCGTCCCGAGCAAGAGGGCAACGTCGCCGAGCAGTTCGCCAACTCGCGCACCACGGCCAAAGCCATGGTCGAGTTGATCGAGCAGGGTCACCATCTTGTCATCACCCACGGCAACGGTCCGCAGATCGGCAACTTCCTTCTTCGCAACGAGGCCGCCTCCGGTCTCATCTATCCCCTCCCCATGGAGGTCGCCGTCGCCCACGTGCAAGGCGGAATGGGTTTCATGATCGCCCAAACCCTGACCAACGAACTCCACGCAAGCGGGCGGCCGGAGATCGCCACGACCATCGTCACCACCGTGCTCGTCGATGCCGACGATCCCGCCTTCACCAATCCCACCAAACCCGTGGGCCGCGAAATGGCCAAGGGCGAGGCCGCCAAGTTCGCCAAGACCGAACAGTGGATCATGAAGGAAATCTCCCCGGGACGCTTCCGCCGTGTCGTCCCCTCGCCCATGCCCCGCCATATCATGGAGATTGAGACCATTCGCCGCAGCGTCGAGGCGGGTGACATCATCGTGGCATGTGGCGGCGGCGGCATCCCCGTCCTGCGCGATCCCCAGCGAGGTCTGATCGGTGTTCCCGCGGTGATCGACAAGGACCTGGCCAGCGCCCTCTTGGCCGCTGAACTCCGGGCCGACATGATGATGATCCTCACCGCCGTCGATCGCGTGTGCCTCAACTACGGCAAGCCCGATCAGCGCGCCGTGGAACGGATGACCCTAGCCGAAGCCCGCCGCTGGCTCGCCGAAGGACAGTTCCCCCCGGGCTCCATGGGCCCCAAAATCGAAGGTGCGATCCACTTCCTGGATGCATGCACCAACCCGGCCGCGTCCGTCGTCATCGGCCCCCTGGACCGCGCCGCCGACGCCCTCGCCGGCCGAATCGGAACCCGGATCACCCGATCTGAGGTCTGAGACCGCACCGCGGGGCCGGTGCGTTCTCCGCCCGCGTCTAGGGGACGGCAAAGCCGCCGGGGCGAGCAAATCAACCCTTTTTTCCCTTGTGCCCCAAGCACCGCCGCGGTACACTTCCGGAACCCATTTGTTTCCGGGCAGAGTGCGGCACCGTGTGGTGCGGAGAGAAGCCCATGAATCCCATAAGAGTATCACGCCATTCCCAAAGCCGGACTCCCATCTGTGCGCTCGTCTTTGTGTTAGGCTCGTCGATGGCGCTGGCCGAGAATCATCCATCCGTTGCAGGGTTGCCGGGCTCATCCGTTGAATTCCTGATGATCCCCGTACAGCCGCCGCCCGGCTTTCCACCGTACCCGCTCGGCACAACCATCGTCGACCGCGACATCACGTTGCCGCAGGGCGGCATTTCGGTTTGGCTGGAGTTGCACATCCGCAATTGGGATCCGGACCGGGACGGCTCCCCGCGCTTGAATGCTTGGCAAACATGGCTTGTCGCGTGCGACTTCCTGGGCGCCCAGGCGGAGCCGCCCGGAGTCGTCGATCTCCATCCCGTGTTGGAGGAGTGCTCCGCCGCCACTCCGCAGGCGGGCAGTGGTTGCCAGGACTTTTTTTCCGGCCCTCTGGCAAGTGCCCACTGTGTATCCGATGTGAACATGCGAGGATGCCCCTACTCCTTTTGCTGCGTGCCGGCTTGGGTTGATAAGCTTCGTCCCGATTGGATCGGCGGCCCCAACAACGGGTTCGGCTTTGCCGTGATCTCCGCGCCTGCGCATAACTACGCCTTTGGAGGGGGCTCCGGAGGGCTCGACGACCTCATCGACGACGGGTTATCGACGTACGCGGGGACGTTGGTCATGCACGTTCCTCCCGCGGCCGCCGGGGCATACACGATCGACATGTGCAGCGTGCTGGATACCTCGGCGTGTGAAACGTCCAGTTGTCAGTCAACGTTTGTGCAGTTTGATTACTACGCCGGACCGATCGACGTGTTCGAGGAGAATCTGCTGCCGGCGACGATCGCGATCGTAAGGCCTCCCATAGGCGTATGCTGCGACACTCGATCCGGCAACTGCGACGACGGGGTCGCGGAGACGGAGTGCGACGGACCGGGTCGGCGATGGACCGAGGGCGGGCAGTGCAGCCAGCTCGGATGCACCGTGGTGTCCGACGTTCCGGCCACCTCTTCCTTGGCATTGGCCGTCATCACCGTCGTTTTGGGGTTGACGATCGGGCGGCGGTTTCGCCGGAAGGGCAGCGAGACATGCCGTCCGCAGCGTCCGGTGTCCTGATTTCCAGAGTGTTTCGACCCCGCCCGACGTCGCGCTCCGGCCCCCTCAGGGGCGGGCCCTGAATCCTGCAAGAAAGGAAAGGATGAGACCATGAAAACAAAACCGATTCCGGAAGGGTATCGCACGCTGACCCCGCACCTGACCGTGCGGAACGCCGCCCAAGCGATCGACTTCTACGTCAAGGCGTTTGGGGCCAAGGAGAAAGGCCGTCACGTCGGGCCGGACGGCAAGGCGATCATGCATGCCGCCCTGCAAATCGGCGACAGCATGATCATGCTTAACGATGAGTCACCGGACTGGCAGTGCTTCTCGCCGCTTACCAAACCCGGTGCGGGCTTCGTCGTCCATCTCTACGTCGACGACGTGGACGTGGTCTTCAACCGCGCCGTCCAGGCCGGGGCGACGGCGACCATGCCCATTGCGGACATGTTCTGGGGCGACCGCTACGGCCAAATCAAAGACCCCTTCGGACACCTCTGGTCCATCGCTACCCGCAAGGAAGACGTCTCCCCCGAAGAATGCGCCAAACGGATGAACGAACAGTTCGGCGGCGCCGGCTGCGCAGAGAAACCGTCAGCGCATTAGGTGCGTCGATGTAGCGCTACTCCTTGTGGGTGGCGCTGCCGCTGGGCCGATATTCCTATCTCGGCCCATCTAACCCGCGAATCCGTTGCCACGCGATGGCACATGGGAGAGGATTCCCATGCTTCAGGGTGCGAGAAGGCATTCTCGCACCAGCCGACGAGCGCGATCATTCTTCGGGCGATGGAGAAGGCACTGGCCGGGCTCATGCGCCCGCCGGCCAAAGCCACCCGAACGTCGCCCCGGTCACGATACCGTACACCACGCCGTCAAAGGCAAACTTGAGGGTAATGGACCACTTCTGGCCCTTCCAGATCGAGTCCGGAAGAGCGCCCATCGCGTAGCCCAGAATCGCCGCAAGACCGGTCAGATGAAAAACCGCCGCGAACCCCGTGCCGCGGTGCAGACTTGCGCCGGCGGCACAGGCTACGATCACGCCGATCAAAATCGAGTACGCGAACCACATCCCGAGGTTCTTGCCCATGTTGCACGGGCCATTGGGCACCACGGTCATGAATCCCACCGGGCCGAGGTTGCACTTGGCGATCATCTCCGGCGAGCCCATGTCCTTCATGGATTCACAACACGGAAACCCGTAACTCCCCGGCCGGACCCCTTGGGCCCGCATCTCCGCGAGGATTTTCTCTTCGCCGGGCATCTTTCTGAAATCGCCTTTGTGCATAGGGGTGGCCATGTGAATGATGGTGCTGGCGATGAAGACGAACACCGCCGAAAGCAGGATCGGCAACCAAAGTTCTGTCATCGAAACCATGTCTTTTCTCCTAAGTGATCGGGCTCCCAGAACGCGCCGCAGTTTACTCCGGTCATGAAAGGAGGCAAGCGCTGGCGGGCTCGCCGCAAGTTCCGCGATGGAATCCGGTCCGTGGGCCGGCGCCTACGGGCGGGAAGGTATTTGGCGGGGGTGTCCGAGGCTTGCGCCTTCGGCTCTGACGGTGTCCGGCGGTGGCTCGGCGGTCAGAGCACCGGGCGCAAGCCCGGTGACAAGGTTGGATGGTTCGCCGGACCTCCTTTCGGAATCTCGCACTTTCTGGTAACTTCGCAGGACGATGGGCTTTGTCCGCGGGCTTGCGCCTGCGGCTCTGATCGAGACCCCCGATGAGGGCCAAGGATGTCTGACGCACCGACGGATGTAAGAGACGACGCAGCGGTTCCCGGCGGGCCGGAGAGGATCGTCGATCATCGGCTGATCGAGGAGATGCAGGATTCGTACCTGACCTACTCGATGAGCGTGATCATGGCTCGGGCCCTGCCCGACGTTCGCGACGGGCTCAAGCCCAGTCAGCGGCGGATTCTGGTGGCCATGAACGACCTGAATCTTGGCCCAAGGGCGCAGACCAAAAAGTGTGCCAAGATCAGCGGCGACACAAGCGGCAACTATCACCCCCACGGCGAGTCGGTGATCTACCCGACGTTGGTTCGGCTCGCGCAACATTGGAACATGCGGCAGCCGCTCATCGACGGGCAGGGGAACTTCGGCTCGATCGACGGCGATCCTCCGGCGGCCATGAGGTACACCGAAGCGCGGATGACCGCTGCGGCCTCGATGATGCTCGAAGACCTCGAATACGAGACCGTCGATTTCATCCCCAACTACGACAACTCCCGCGAGGAGCCCACGGTCCTGCCCGGCAAGTTCCCCAACCTGCTGGTGAATGGTTCGCAAGGCATCGCGGTGGGAATGGCCACCAACCTGCCGCCGCACAACGTCGGGGAGGTGTGCGACGCGCTCTTGGCCTGCCTCGACCATCCCGACATTACCTTGGCGAAACTCATGGAGCTTCTGCCCGGCCCGGATTTTCCGACCGGCGGGCATATCTGCGGGCGGCGGGGGATCGTGGATGCCTATTCGACCGGACGGGGCAGTATCGTGGTCCGCGGCAAGTGTCACGTCGAAGAAGGCAAGAGCGGCAGGCGGACCATCGTCATCACCGAGGTCCCCTACGGCGTGTTGCGCGGAACGGTGACGGAGAAGATCGCGGCGGCGGTGAAGGGCGGTCAGATCAAAGACGTGTCGGCGGTCAACGACGCCTCGGACCGCAAGAGCGAAGTGCGCATCGAGATCGACCTGAAGCGCGACGCCAACGAGGACGTGATCATCAACGGCTTGTACGAATACACGCCGTTCCAGTCGAGCTACCACATCATGAACATCGCCCTGGTGGATCGCCAGCCGCGGACGCTGCCGCTGCGGCAGATGCTGGGGCTGTACCTCGACCACCGCAAGGACGTGGTTCGTCGGCGGACCCAATTCTTGCTGCGGCGGGCCAAGCAGCGGGCGCATCTTCTGGAGGGCTTGATTCTCGCCGTGGGGGACATCGACGCGATCATCGAGATCATCAAGAAATCGGCGGACCCCAACACGGCCAAGGCGAGCCTGATGCGCCGTGGGCTGCGATTGCTCGAACATGCGACCCTGCGGAAGCTCCTGCCCAAAGCGTTCGTGGAGCGCTTCTCGCAGGGCGAGCATCACCTCACCGCGGTGCAGGCCAACGCCATCTTGAACATGCAGCTTCAACGGCTTACGGGGTTGGAGATCGAAAAGCTGGCCGGTGATTACGCCAAGCTGGTCGAGGAGATTTGCGGCTACGAGGCGTTGCTGCGCGAGGAGCGTCTGGTTCTCGAAGTGCTGCGCAAGGATCTATTGGAGATCAAGGCCACGTTCACGCAAAAGCGGCGGACGGAGATCATCGAGGCCGTCGGGGAGTTCAGGATGGAAGAACTCATCCCCGACGAGCAGGTCGTGGTCACCATTTCCCGCGAAGGATACATCAAGCGCACGGACGTCGACTCCTATCGCAAACAAGGCCGCGGCGGCAAGGGCGTCCGCGGCGGAGACACCAAGGAGGGAGACTTCCTTGAACACCTGTTCGTGGTCTCGACGCACGATTACCTGCTCTTTTTCACCGACCGCGGGCGGGTCTATTGGGCGCGGGTGTACGATCTTCCGTCCATGGCGCGGACGGCTCGGGGTCGGTCGATCGCCAACCTCTTGCAGATGCAGCCCAACGAATCGCACCGGGCGGTGCTTCCCGTCAAGCAATTCGAGGAGTCGTTTGTCTTCTTCGCCACGGCCAAGGGGACGGTGAAGAAGACGCCCATGGCCGCGTTCAGCCGGCCCCGGACTAGCGGGATCATCGCCATCACGCTCGATGCGGATGACTCTCTCATCAACGTCGAACGCACCAGCGGCGAAAACGAGATCGTCCTGGGCAGCCGGGACGGGATGGCCGTGCGCTTCCATGAAAACAACGTGCGGGCGATGGGTCGTGGGGCGCACGGTGTCAAGGGGATGACCCTCGAACAGGACGATCAGGTGGTGGCCATGGTGGCCATCAACCTGGGGATGTCCTTGCTAACCGTGTGCGAAAACGGCTACGGAAAGCGGACGGACATCGATGAGTACCGAAAGACCCGCCGCGGCGGCAAGGGAGTCATCAACATCAAGACCACGGACCGCAACGGGGGGGTGGTCACCATCAAGGCCGTGGTCGATCAGGACGAACTCATGCTCATCACCGCCAACGGAATGATGCTGCGGACGGACCTCACCGCGGTCCGCGAGATCGGCCGGGCCACGCAAGGCGTGCGGCTCATTCGACTGGACGAGGGTGACAAGGTCGTGGCGGTGGCCAAGGTCGCCCCGGAAGATGACGAGCGACCGCCCGGGGGCGACTCGGCCGCGGAAGGGACGGACATGGGGTCGGCGAGCACGCCCACCCCCGAGGCGACGACGGACGAACCCGACGCGGAAGCGCACGAACAAGAGTCCGACGAGGTTGAATAGGGCCGGTGGGCCCATGCTCGTCCATCGACCCGGGGCGTGACACCACAACCCTACCGTTAGGACCGGACGCAAGGACCGTGGTCGGTCGAACCTGTCCTCCCTGCTTTGCCCATCCGCGGAGTCGTAAGGCCTCCAAGAATCAGGAATCTCCGCCCCATGCGTGACGGCCCCGTTCACACGGGACCCACCTTTCTTGAAACCTGCCCCAAAGTCCCCTACGCTATCCTCGCCGGTGGGGCGCGGGACTTGGGTGGCGGCCCGATGTGGCAAGGTACGCATGCGCAACGTGATTCACGAGACACTCGGGTGCGGAATGGAATGCGGGATATTTCCGTTGCCCGACCGTCACTTGGTCGCGTTCCAATTTCGCGTCTTGGTCGGTGTGGCCGACGAACCGGTCGAGGCGTTGGGGCTGGCCCGACTCGTCGAAGAGACCCTGGATAAGGGTACGCAGACAAAAACGGCGCAGGAGATCGCCGACGCCTTCGACGCGATCGGGGCCGGTCGGCAGAGCGGCACGGGCCGCGAGACGATGACCTTCACGTGTACGGTCCTTCCCGAGCACCTTACGCGGGCCGTCGAACTGCACGCCGAGCTTCTTCGTCAACCGACGTTCCCTGCGGAGATGGTTCGCATCGGCGTCGAACTGACCCAACAAGAGTTGATCGCCCTGGAGGACGACGCCCAGGCCGTCATGGATAAGTTGATTTCGCGCGAGGCGTACGGTCCGACGCTTGGGCGACATCCCCTTGGCGAGAAGGCGACGCTGGAGCGCATCGGCCGCAACGATCTGGAATCTTTTTGGCGGGGTCATTTTCAAGCCGGGCGGATGATCACCACGGTCGCCGGACCCGTGGACGGCAAGAGTGCCCTGGGTCTACTGGAAAAACACTTCGGCGGTTTCGGTTCCGCGTCTTGGGCCGGTCGCGAACCCCACCCGATCCGCTTCCACGCCGCGACGAAGCATCACCCCAAGCAACTGGAGCAGGAGCACATCGCCCTATGCTTTCCGGGAGTGGAGGCGACCCACGATGATTTCCCCGTGCAGCAAGTGACGCTCGGGATCCTTTCCGGCGGAATGAGCGGGCGGCTTTTCACCGAGGTTCGCGAGAAGCGGGCCTTGGTCTATTGGGTGGGCGCGTGGCAGGAAACTCCGCGCGGGGCGGGGATGATTTTCCTCGGGGCCTCGACCACTCCGGAGCGCTGCGATCAGACCTACGAAACCCTCCTGCGCGAGGTGGATCGACTCGCCGAGGACCTCACCGAGGACGAATTGGAACGAGCCATCACGGGCATCGTCGCCGGCCAGGAAACACGCGGCGATTCCACCACGGCGCGGTGCGGGGAGTTGGCCGGCGATCTGTTCTTCTTCGGCCGTCCCGTCCCCGTCGAGGAAAAACTCGGCAAAGTGCAGCGCGTGACCATCGGCGACGTCCGTCGCTATCTGCACGAACATCCGCGGGACCGATTGTGCGTGATGACCCTCGGTCCGCGACCGCTGGCGGCGGCGGCGGCTGCGGGCGAGGCTTTGGGATCGGTCCGGGGAACCTGACGATGATGGCAACGCACCACAACGGTCCCTATACGCAGCACACGTTGGAGAACGGTCTGCGCGTGGTCGTCGAGGAAATGCCGGACGTGCGCAGCGCGGCGGCCGGTTTTCTCGTACGCACCGGGGCCCGCGACGAAGTTTCGGAATTGGCCGGGGTCTCGCACTTTCTCGAACACATGATGTTCAAGGGCACCGGCAAGCGGACCTGCCGGGAGATCAACATCGACTTCGACCGCATGGGCAGCACCTACAACGCCTTCACCAGCGAGGATCGAACGTTCTATTACGGATGGGTGCGAAAGGCGGACATCGGCAAACAGATCGAGTTGCTCTCCGACATGATCCGCTCCGCGCTGCCGGAGGGCGAGTTCGCCACGGAGAAGAACGTGATCCTCGAGGAAATCGCCATGTCCAAGGATCACCTCGAGCACGTGATGTTCGACTTTCTTCAGGAGAAGGTGTTCGCCGGACACCCGCTGGCCTGGCCGGTGTTGGGGTATGAGGAAACGGTTCGGGCCCTGACCCGCGACCAGATGTGGAACTATTTCCAACGGCGCTACGCGCCGGACAACATCACCCTGATCGTCGCGGGCAGCGTCGATCCCGAGCAGATCATCGGCTTCGCGGAGGAGTATTGCGGCGCCTGGACGCCCACGGCGTCGTCGTCCGGTCGCGTCCCCCCCGCGGTTCAGGGTGGGACGGATGTTCTTCAGGTCGAGCAATTCAAGCAGCAAGTCCTGGCGCTGACGTTTCCATCGATCGCGGCGACCGATCCGCGGATCGAGACGGCCTCGGCGGCGGCGGTGATTTTGGGCGGAGAGAACTCCCGGTTTTTCTGGAACATCGTGCAGAAGGGTCTGGCGCCGCGGGCCGGCGCTCATCACCTTGATTACACCGACTGCGGCGTGATGATCCTCTTCGCGGCCGGACAGCCGGAGCGCTCGGAGGAAGTCCTGGAGGCCATGCGCGCCGAGGCCCGACGAATCTGCCGTGAAGGCGTGTCGGCGAGCGAGGTCGATCGGGTCAAGAACAAGCGGCGAACGTCCTTGGCGATCGAAGCCGAAGCCCCCTACTACCGCCTCACGCAGCTGATCGACGACCTGGAATACCACGGTCGCCCGCGAACCGTGGATGAAACCCTCGCCGAAGTGGACGCCGTTTCCGTGGACAGCATCCGTGACTACCTCGGCGCCTTCCCCATCGACCGCGGCGGACATCTGACCAGTGTCGGCCCGCGCAACTGGCCCCCCGCCGGCAAGTAGGACAGCATTAGAACGGCGAGCGCCAGCGAGCGGTCCGTCCGTCGGCATGGTCGGTTCAGGCCGCCAAGGTCGAACGCGAAACCACGACACGCCCGACCTTGACGGACCGGGCACGCCGGCCTGCCGTCTCGTTCCACACCTGCGAATACCGAGGGCATCATAGGAATTCAGCGCCGGATCCTGTAGAATGCCGGCATGAAGCCGGCGCTCTACCTCGATTCATCCGTGCCGAGTTACTGGCTTAAGCCGGAACGCGACGATCCCATCATCGCGGCGCGGCACCTGGTCACGCGCCGTTGGTGGACGGACGAACTCGCGCGTTTTGACGTGTTCGTTTCCCAGATCGTGCTCGACGAACTGGGCGGGGGACAACGGGAGCGAGCGGCCGAGCGCCTCGCGCTCGTGCAGGACTTCCCACTGCTCGACGTCGACAAACAGGTGGAAGAGGCGGCTCGGTTCTATGTCGAGCACCTGGCCATGCCGAGTCGGACCCTGCGTGATGCGTTCCATTTGGTGCTTGCGTCCGTCCACGAAGTCGAGTATCTGCTGACTTGGAACTACGCGCATCTGGCCAACGCGAGCAAACGGACCCATTTGGAAACACTGAACCGTCGGCTGCATTTACCCTCGCCGGTCATCTGCTCTCCGGAAGAGCTGACGCTCGAGCCGACGGATTGAAGGAGTTACGAGCGATGTACGAGGATCCCGTGGTTGACGAACTTCGACAAAACGCGGCCAGACTTGTTGAAGAATGCGGCGGCGACGTACACAAGGTGGCCGAGCGCCTTCGACAAGAGCAATCCCGCCACGCCCACCGGGTGGTCCGACGCCGCACAAAGACACCACCGCCGGTCGGACAACCGCCCCGCGCGAACGACGACGCCTAGTGTCGGTTTCCGACCCGTGCGCACGACCGTTGTCGCGGAAAGGCCCGTCGCGGGATCGCCTCCACGTACGACCCGCCGGCGTCACGCAGTGGCATCTTCGCACGGGCATGGGCGTCGAAACCGCGCTCGTGTACAAGACTCCGCTACGCGTGGACCATACTACTCGCCCGCTGCATCACTTCGACAGGTCTTGCACCTCGACGCCCGGCGGGGCCTGGAAGACGAAGCGATCGGGGGCGATCTTGTCGTTCACCTTGATGTCGCTGTAGGTGATGGTGCTGGCGGGTTTTCCGTCGGGGGAGGAGGCGACCATCTTGATCATCTGACCGCTCTCCTTATCGAAGCTCATGACGGTCTTTCCCTGGCCCGCGGAGTCGGCCTTGGGGGTGGTCTCGATGACCCACACCGCCCGTCCTTCCACGGCGGCGTCGGGCAGGACTTTGACCTCACCCATGCTCTTCCAATTCTTGAGGGGGTCCGCGTCGGGCTTGACGATCTTCATTTTCTGGGCCGACTTCATGCCCGACGCTTCGGAAACGGTGTAGACGAACGCCCCATCGTTGACCATCATGACGCTCGAATTCTGCTTGGTCACGTTGCCTCCGGCGTTGGTCTCGGTGACGCCCTTGTTGTCGGCCCGCAGCAGGAAATCGCTTCCCTTGCGAAGCATCTCCATCGTCCCTTCGTTGGTGCTCGACAGGGAAAAGCTCTCCTGCTTCATTTCGGTCACCATCTTCATTTTGGCGCTGAAGGAGGTGAGCTTCTCCGTGGCGGCGGCGATCTTCTTGCTCACTTCCTCGACGGGATCCGCGGAAGCGGTTGCCGCGCACAGAACCATCCCAAGGGCGAAAATCACGATGCCGGAGATTCGAGAACGCATGGTTATTCCTTTCTGGTTCGTATCGTACTCGTACTGTTCGCCCATCAGGCCTTCGGCCCGCCGGCGTCAGGCCGAGTTGTAGCGGTTTTCTGCACGATTGCAACGGCTCCCCGCCACAACCCCTTCGGGGTTGCCGCGATGCCGCGAAGCGGCAACCCTGGGCTGTAGGTCAAAACGCCTTCGGCGTTGCCCCGGGCGTTCCGGCAGCGTCCCGTCTGACCTGCCATGCTCTCGAGCCCCCGTCCGGCTGAAAGCGGAGAGCTAACAGCGGCGCGTCAGTCGTCCTTGTCTTTGCCTTTCCCCTTGCCCTTGGACTTGCCTTTCCCCTTGTCGTCGTCCCGATCGGGGGGCTGTTCGGTTCTGGCCTTTCTGGGGACGGGCTTGACGTTTGGGTCGGGTTGCGGGGCGACCTGCTTTTGGGGCGGCCCTTTGCCTTGATCGGCGTCTCGGCCGGGCTTGGCCAGGATCGACGATTTGGGCATGCGGGCGCGTACGGGTTCGGTCCGCTCGACGCCCTTTTCCGTCGGCGGACGAGCGTCCTTGGCTTCGAGCCCGTGCCGTTCGTCACGTGACTTCCGCGTCGCCGCGCTGCGCTCCACGAGGACCTTCCGCTCCTCGGGATCGACTTGTTTGAATCGGACCGTCCCCGTCGGTTGTTTCGCTAGACGATTGATCGACGTCGCCAGAATCAGACTGCGGGCCTCGGGCTCTACGCGGCGGGAGCGAAGCTCGATGGAGGCGGTCAAGGTGCGCGGGGGCCTCGCCGTTTCGTGGTCGCGGCGGTGGATGTACGTGGCCTCGACGCGACGCTCCCAGTCGCTTTCATGGCGATGGTCCCAACGCAAGTGGGCGTAGATCGGATCGTAGCCGCGGCGTCGCGCCTGAGAGGAGAACGAGGGATACAACCCGATCTCCTGATAACTCGCGGCATAATAGTCGCCGAAGTAGTAATGCCGGTATTGCGGTCTGACGAACAGGTGGTCGGTGACGAGGTCCAGGTTGATGGCCACCTTGGGCGAGTAGACGCCCACGCGCCTCGAGGCGAACGCCGCGTCGAAGTAGACCGGAGCAAAGAGCACGCCGCGCCGCGAAACCACGTAATCCCAGTAGCCGTCGACGAAGACATGCCCCCTCGGGCACGAGGCGTAATGCGCCGGAATCCAGAGCCAATCCGGACGAAGCTGGGCCCAGTAACCGGGGCGCCAGGCGTATCGACCGTTCTGCCACACCCAAACCCCGGGCGCCCAGGTGAAATCGGGCGAGGGCGGTTGGACCACGATCTCCTCGATCGCGTCGGGGGGTTGGGGAAGGTACTCGATCTCCTCGGCGTCGGCGTCGGCCCAGTATCCTGCGACCCACTGGGATCCGCCGCCCGCGGGTCGCCAGTACCCGGCCACCCACTGCCGCCCCGGTGGCATGGAGCGCCATACGCCGCTGATCCACAGGAAGTCTCGACGATCGTCGTCCCACCCCCAATACCCGGAAATCCAGGCGACCTGTGCGCCTTCCGGTCGTTGGTCGGGCGGAGCTTCCTCGATCAGCGCCCCAGGGGAACGGGGCACAATCACCATCGGCTCCGCATCGAAAGTCACCGTTTCGGCGAAGGCCTCGTGAACCGGACCGCGGGTCAGTACCTCGACGCCGACCTCCACGCCGCGGTCCAGGTCAATGTCGATGTCGATTTCGGTGTATTGAGCGTTGGCTCCTGCGCAGCACGCCACCACGCCCAACACCATGAGCGGTCGCAGAATGTCCGCCTCGAGATTCCTAGGCCTGTTCATCATGGATCTCCTTACTCTCGCGAACCTGCATCATACGGATCGCATTTGTCCCGGACACGACTGCGGCGCGTTGATACAACCCGTGCCGTCTGCTCGCGCCAGTCATACCGCCAGACGGCCCGCACTTCCTTAGACGCCTCCCGCACGGTAAAGTGAGGGGCGAGTCGTACGGGTTCGTGCGGTAGAGTGGTTATCATCACGGGGATGGGGTCGATGAAGAGTGTTGGCGTCGGTTTGCCTGGGAACGCGCCCTTGGGGCGGGGTGCTTGACGACCGGCATGACCACGACGGCCCCGATTGAAGTCAAAGTCATCTTCGACGCCACCTCGCGTCGAACGCCGGGCCGGACCCGAAAGTCCGTTCCTCACAGCCGCGCGGCGGGAGCGTGGGGTTGGTGGGGGCTCGGCTTTCTTCACCTCGTGGTAGCCGGGGCCATGTACGTCACAGTCTGGTGGCGGATCGACCCGTTTCTGTACATGACGCTGATGCTCAAGACGCCGGTGGCGGTCGACCTGAATCAAATGTCGGGGGTGTTTACCGGATCGCCGCGATCGAGGCCACCGGTCGAAGCCCCCGCGCCCGGCCCGGACGCACGGACGACGCAGGCTGTCATGGGCGGAACGGCCTACGGTTGGTTGACCTTGGCGACCGCGGGCACTTTCGCCCTGGCGCTGGCGGGTGGGGCGGCGATCGGACGGTCTCGCGGAACCCAATGGCGTCGAAATGCGCTCGTCGTCTTGATCGTGGTCGTGCTGGGTTTGGGCGTCGCGGCGTTGTTCGTTCTCCGAGGCTACGGATGGGAGTATACGCCAAGGCAGTTGCGGGTCGGGATGTGCGGTTTGACGCTGCTGACGGCTTGCATGGGATGCCTGTTGGAACGAAGAGCCCGCGTGCTTGGATGGATTGCGGCATCGGCGCTCGTGGTGTCCGCCGTGGGTACGGTCGTCGCGCTCAAGCTCGGCGTCTCTTCCGGCGCTATCGAACCGCACTACGCAACGCCCCAAGCCCTCACCGCGGCCTTTGGAATTCACTCCGCCTATGGCTGGATTCTCATGCCGGTTATGCGTTGGCTGCGATAGCAAACGCCGTTGCAACTCGCGTCCGGCGACCCTACACTCGACTCTATGTCGACCACAACCACCGTTCAGCGTTTGTGCGATCACGTGGGGCAGACGGTCACGCTCCGCGGATGGGTCTACCACAGTCGGCCCGGCGGGAAGATCACTTTTCTCGTGCTTCGCGACGGGAGCGGGCACTGCCAGTGCGTGATCGAAAAGAACGAGCAGAGCGCGGCGTATTACGAAGACGTCAAGCGGCTTTCGCAGGAATCCTCGTTGGAGGTAACGGGAACGGTGAAGGCCGACGAGCGATCGGTCGGCGGGCACGAGCTGCACGTGACCCACGCCCGCGTAATCCATTCCACCCGCGAGTACCCGATCACGCCCAAGCCGCACGGCATCGACTTCTTGATGAAGCATCGGCACTTGTGGTTTCGCTCCAAGCGGCCCTGGCACGTGCTTCGCATTCGGGCGACGGTCGTGGATGAGATTCGCCGGTTCTTCAACGACCACGGGTACATCCTCATCGACACGCCGATCTTCGCCCCGGCCGCCGGCGAGGGGGCGCAAACTCTCTTTAAGGTCGATTACTTCGGCGATCCCGTCTATCTCGCCCAAACCGGACAGCTTTACCTCGAAGCGGCGTGTATGGCCCAGGGAAAGGTCTATTGTTTCGGACCGACGTTCCGCGCCGAGAAAAGCAAAACCCGCCGCCACCTCACCGAGTTCTGGATGGTCGAGCCGGAGATCGCCTTTGCCTCGCTGAGCGAGGTGATGGACGTGGCCGAGGATTTCATCTGTTCGATCGTGGAGCGCGTGCTGCGCGATCATCGTGCGGAGTTGGTGGAGCTGGGTCGCAACATCGACGAATTGGAGGCCATCCAGAAACCGTTCTATCGCATCACGTACACCCAGGCGTCGGAGCTTCTTCACGGTCCGCGGTCGCGGGAATTGCTGGAAAACGACCTGGTCGTGAAGAAATCGCGCATGGAGGAGGTCGAGCGTCGGATCACGGAAGTCGAGGCCGTGGCCACGAGCGACGCCAAGGAGTGGGCCAAGGACAAGGCCGCCGCCGAAGCGATCGAGCTACGCGAGGAGCGCGCCGACCTCATCGAGCAGGTCGGCAACATCCCCCACCACATCGAACTGGCTCGAAACTTCGAATGGGGCGGCGACTTGGGCGGATCGGATGAGACGATCATCTCGCGTCTGCACGACCGGCCCGTCTTCGTCACCCACTATCCCAAGCACTGCAAAGCCTTCTACATGCGTGAGGACCGCGGCGACGACCGCGTGGTGGAGAACTTCGACCTGCTCGCCCCGCAGGGCGTAGGGGAGATCATCGGCGGATCGGCCCGCGAGGAGGACTACGATCGCCTCGTCGCCCGCATCCAACACGAGCACCTGCCCCAAGCCGACTACGAGTGGTACCTCGACCTCCGGCGCTACGGCAGCGTCCCCCACGGCGGTTTCGGCCTCGGAGTGGAACGCACCGTCGCCTGGCTCTGCGGACTCAAACACATCCGCGAGACCATCCCCTTCCCGAGGATGATGGGGAAGTTTTATCCGTAGCGTGGGAGACGATTCATGATCACGCGCGTGCAGCTACGCTACTTCAAGCAGTTTGAAGAACAGAGTTTCGATCTGTCCGACCATGTCATCCTGGCGGGTCCGAACAATTCCGGGAAAACGACGCTGCTTCAAGCAATCGTTGCCTGGAACCTTGCGCTCCAACGTTGGAAGGAAAAGCGAGGCCCGGAGAGCGGCTCGACCGCGAAACAACGTACCGGGGTGCCTCTTGCAAGGAAGGACTTTACAGCGCTGCCTTTGCGGGAGATGGACCTGCTTTGGACCGATTGTCAGACCGCGCTCAAACTGAAGGACTTGGAAGGCGAACAGAAGGCGGGAAAACCTCGGGTGCTTACGATCACCCTCGATGGGAGGCGGCCCGATGGGGATTGGTCGTTAGGGTTCGAGTTCAGTCGCCAGAGCACCGAGTTGGTATACGTCAAGCCGATTTCGGAGCATCTCGCCCACATTCCAAGCGCGGCGGAGGACGTCCACGTCGTCCACGTGCCGCCGTTCTCCGGGATCGGATCGGAGGAAACGAGATACGACGCTGCTTATCAGGATCTTCTCGTCGGACAAGGCAAGGGTGGGGACATACTGCGCAATTTGCTTCTGGAAGTCTATAAACAAGCGGATAAGGAGCCTTGGCAGGACCTGTGTCGTCACATCGAGCAGATATTCGGGTACCGACTGTTGCCGCCGAAGTACGAAGGAATGCCCTTTATCCTTTGCGAATACCTACGCGGGATACCCGGAGGGAAGGGAAAGGACGGCCTACCACAATTGGATATCGCCAGCGCCGGAAGCGGGTTCCACCAAGTTCTTCTGCTTCTGGGATTCTTCTACGCGCGCCCATCTACGGTGCTCCTCCTCGATGAGCCTGATGCCCACCTGCACATTATCCTCCAGAAGCAGATTTACGACATGCTCCGCCGGATTGCCTCGGAGCGCAGGTGCCAGCTTATCATCGCGACACATGCGGAGGTGTTGATTGACACTACGAGCCCAGAGCAGATCCTGTCGTTCTATGAGAAGCCACACCGCTTGATGAGCAAGGACGACCGTAACGAGGTCCGCGAAGCGCTTAAACGCCTGACAGCGAGTGATCTCCTTTTGACTGAACGGGCACGGGGCGTTTTGTACCTTGAGGACGACACGGATTTCGAGTTGCTCAAAGCGTGGGCCAACGTCCTGAAGCATCCCGTGGCGCAGTGGTTCAACGAGCGTCCCTTCTGGCATAACAACCATGGCCGGAACCCGGCGGAGGCGAGGGGTCATTTCTTCGCCCTCCGAGCAATCCGTCGTGACGTCCGCGGCGCTCTCCTTCTGGACGGAGACAATCGAGAACTTCCGGACCACGAGATCAAGGCCGATGGGCTGGAGGTCTTGCGCTGGGAGCGTTACGAGGTCGAAAGCTACCTTATCCATCCTCAAGTCTTGCGTCGTTACGTGGAGAGGTTCGGAGGGCACCTGTTTGCGGACCGCGCGGATGCTTACCTTCGGGACCAGCTTCCCCCCGCCGTCTATCGGGATCCGCTTGCGCACCATGATTACCTGCGAACGACGCCCGCGAGCAAGACGCTGCTACCCGGATTCTTTGAAGCGGCACAACTCCCGATCAGCAAGAGCGAGTATTATCTGGTAGCCGAGAGGATGGTCCACGACGAAATCCCGCCAGAAGTGGTCACGATGCTCAACGACATCGCCCACTCGCTTGGTGTGTCGTGAGGCGTTCGTTGCAACGCGCGGTAAGGTGCGTCCCGGTGTGCCTCCTGCGACATCGCTCCCGGCGGTCGGGGACATGAGGGTGGCGTCGCCGCGCCACGGGCTCGTGGGTTATGTTGCGGGCACTGTTCGGGGGCGGCATGGCGCGATCATGGCGCGTCCTACCGCAACGTAAGAAACGAGGGGTCCGAGGGATGCTCCGGACGGTCCCTTTCCTTTGGCACGTCGATTGCTATGATGCTCGGCACCTTCGGACCGGCGGTCAGGTTCGGCGGATGCGTTGGCGCGGCGGCGGTCGTTCGCCGCATGAAATGGGCGGTCTGCGCGCGGGCAGACCATGGTGAATCGTTAACCTCCCGGCGCGGAGCGTTGCATGAGGCTCGGCGTACCCAAAGAGATTGTGGCCGGAGAACGGCGCGTGGCGCTGGTTCCGGAGACGTGCAAGAAGCTGGTGAAGGCCGGTGTCGAGATCGTCGTACAAAGCGGCGCCGGGGAGGCCGCGTACTTCTCCGATGCGGAGTTTAGGGACGCCGGCGTCACCATCGAGAACGACGCGGCGGCGGTTCTCAGCGGCGTCGACTTCGTGTTCAAGGTTCAACCGCCCGTCGTGAGCGCGGCCTTGGGTCGGCACGAGGTGGACCTGATGCGCGCCGGAGCCTTACTGCTCACCACCCTGTATCCGACGCGCAATGTCGAGGCCGTTCGCAAGCTCGTGGAGCGGAAGATCACGTGCTTCGCCGCCGATTGCTTTCCGCGGACCACGCGCGCCCAGACGATGGACGTTCTCTCGTCGATGGCCAACATCGGCGGATACAAAGGCGTGGTCATCGCCGCCAATGAGCTGTCGAAGTATTTCCCGATGTTCATGACCGCGGCGGGAACGGTCTTCGCGGCCAAGGTCTTCGTCATCGGAGCCGGCGTCGCCGGACTGCAAGCCATCGCCACCGCCAAGCGCCTCGGAGCGACCGTCGAAGCCACGGACACGCGTCCTGTCGTGAAGGAACAGGTGGAGAGCGTCGGCGGGAAATTCGTAGGCGTGCAAACCGGCGAGGCCGCACAAGATGAAAAAGGCTACGCCAAGGAATTGTCCAAGGACTTCTACGACAAACAGGCCCAGCTCATCGCCGAACGCTGTGCCGCCAACGACGTAGTGATTACTACGGCCCTCATCGGCGGCGTGAAAGCACCTAAGCTCATCACGGAGGAGATGGTGCGGAAGATGAAACCGGGCTCCGTCCTGGTGGACCTGGCCGCGGAGGGCGGCGGAAACTGCACCCTCAGCGAGCCGGGAAAGACCGTCGAGAAGTACGGCGTCAAGATCTGCGCCCCGCTGAACCTCCCCTCGCAGATGCCGCTTCACGCGAGCACGCTCTATTCCCGTAACCTGGCCTCCTTTCTCACCGCGTTTTGGAAGGACAATAACTTCACGCTCGACCTGAACGACGAAATCCAGAAAGGGTCGGTCATCACCCACGACGGGCAGGTCGTGCATGAGCCGACGAAGGCGGCGCTTCAGCAGCCCGGAGCGTAGAACCCACGGTCCACCGACAATCGGTAGAATGAGCGTTGTGAAACGCTCGAAGGCAACGCAAGAAATGACGCACAGGGTGAACATGAAAAGAACTCAGGCCGCACTCCGACGCATTTCTTTGATAGGGCTGACATTCGCTTTCTGGGCCATCTCCTCAGGTTGCGCGTCACCACGGCAAGGCGCCGGGGTCGGGGACCCTCGCTCAAGCCGGCACATCACGCTCACCGCTCAGCCTGAGCCGATGAGTATAGATACAGCAAGGACCGCTCTGATTGTCGTCGATATGCAGAATGATTTCGGATCGAAAGGGGGCATGTTTGACCGTGCGGGGATAGATATCTCCGGAATTCAAAAAGCTGTCGGCCCAACGGCAAGAGTCTTGGCCTCGGCCCGGAAGGCTGGTATCAAGGTCATTTATCTGAAAATGGCTTTTCGCCCCGATCTGTCGGACGCCGGGCCGCATGATTCTCCGGGCTGGATCAACCACTTGGAGCGCTTGAATGTCGGAAAGACGATCAAGGCGCCCAACGGTAGGGAAAGTCGAATCCTGATCCGAGACACCTGGAACACCGACATTCTTGAAGAACTCGCGCCGGAGCCCGGCGATGTCGTGATCTACAAGAATCGTTTCAGCGGCTTCTACCAAACGGAACTGGATGCCATTCTGAAACGCATGGCCATCAGGCACCTCGTCGTGACGGGCTGCACAACGAGCGTTTGCGTGGACTCGACCATTCGAGATGCGATGTTTCGAGACTATCGTTGTGTCCTGCTTGCGGATTGTACGGCCGAGCCAATTGGTCAAGGCCTACCGAGAAGCAACTACGATGCGTCACTGTTGGTCGTTCGCACGCTGCTTGGCTGGACGTCGAATTCAGACGAGTTCATCGGGGCCCTCGAGCCGCCCTCCACAGCCGTCCAGGACAATCTGCGGAATTAACGTTGACAGAACCCTAGGAGCGATGGAATGCAGCAGTTGGACCTATGGTCGATGTTGTTCGTGTTCATGCTCGCAACCTTTATCGGGTTCGAGTTGATCCGTAACGTGTCGCGGCTGTTGCACACGCCGTTGATGTCGCTGACCAACGCCATCTCGGCCATCGCCGTGGTCGGGTCGATCATCATCGCGGGCGAGCAGAAGACCACCGCGACAACGGTTCTGGGAACGATCGCGGTATTCGCATCGATGACCAACATTATCAGCGGCTTCCTGCTGACCGATCGCATGCTCAAGATGTTCAAGAAGCGGGAGCCGGGTAAGTGAACCACGATTTCTACGAGCATTTAACCCAGTTTACGTACCTGGTCGCCACCGCCTTGTTCGTTTTTTCGCTGAAGTGGCTAAGCCATCCTCAGACTGCGCGGCGCGGAGTTCTCGCAGGCGTCTTGGCGATGACCGCCGCCATCGGCGGCACATTCCTTCATCATGAAATCCGGAATGTTGTCGGGCAATCCGGCTTCTTCGAAGCGTTGAAGTGGATCGGCATAGCGATCATCGCGGGAACCATTGTGGGCATTCCTCTGGCGATGGTGCCGCTGACGGCAGTGCCGCAGCGGACGGCACTTTCGCATTCATTCGGTGGATTGGCGGCGGGGTTGGTGGGAACCGCGAAGTACATGTTGTGGTACGGCGAGGGCGAAGGTGCGCTGACCAAGTTTCGCATGACCGCGATCATCGTCGAGATCATCCTTGGATATCTGACGTTTACAGGGAGCTTGATGGCGTGCGGGAAGTTGCAGGAGTGGATTCCGACGCGGCCCATCACCTACAAAAATCAGAATCTCATCAACCTGGCGCTTCTGACCGTGGCGATCGGCGTGGGCGTGTTGATCATTTTCCAGCCGATGGTGTGGTGGCTATTTCCCCTGGTGATATTGTTTTCGCTGATGTTCGGTGTGCTGCTCATTATTCCCATCGGCGGCGCGGACATGCCCACCGTGATTTCGCTTTTGAACGCTTACGCGGGCCTGTCGGCCGTAGCGATGGGCTTCGTTCTGGAGAATAAGCTCCTGATTACCGCCGGGGCGTTGGACGGGTCGTCGGGCTTCATCCTCTCGGTCATTATGTGCCGGGCGATGAATCGTTCGTTCACCAATGTGCTGTTCGGGGCATTCGGTCAAGTGAAAGCTTCGTCTACCGTCGTCGAAAAGCGCACTGCTAAGAGCGCTACTGCCCAGGATGCGGCGCAGCTATTGGAGACGGCCAATCTGGTGGTGGTCGTGCCGGGTTACGGCATGGCCGTCGCACAGGCCCAGCACCGCGTGCGCGAATTGTACGACCAACTCACCAAGCGTGGTGTGGACGTGAAATTCGCCATCCATCCCGTCGCGGGTCGAA
>CAZYEX010000048.1:0-13563 GCA_964646605.1 uncultured Phycisphaera sp.
CGCCGGGCGACGGCGGGTCGTAACCTTCGACCGGACTCATCCGCGTGACTTTGCGCTGAGCGCTTCGTCGACGGCCTGTTCGATCCGCTCGTGACGCAGCTTGTGGGCCACGACCTTGCCCTGAGGGTCAATCAAAAACACCTCCGGGAGGGGAGTCACCCCGAACCCCTCGCACGCCTGCCGCACGCCCGCGGCGTCGCCGACCACCTGGGGCCAAGTGATCTTCGGATTTCGCTGTAAGTGTTCGCGCACAAGATCCACCTCCTGGTCGCGGCTGATGCTGATCATCACGAAATCCTTGCGGGCGCCATACTTATCCTTCACGGCCAGGAAGTGCGGCAGTTCTTCGACGCAAGGCAGACACCACGTCGCCCAAAAGTCGATCAGCACGTACTTCCCGCGCAAGTCGGCAAGTTTGAGCGTCTCACCGGTGAGCGTGCGGAGGGTGAGGTCCGGGATGGTCTCGCCCGCCTGTAAAGGTCCTTTCTTGGGATCGCGGGCCATGCGCGGCGTGGAGTCGGGGACGGTAAGGGTCAGGTCGCTGCCCGGTTGGTATTGGAGGGTCCGGGTGATCGGCTCGCGGTTGGGAACATGAACGGCGACTTCGAACTCATCGTGCGGGGCGTTGTCGATGACGAAGCGTCCTTGCGTGTCGCTCATGGCCCGCAGGCCCAAAGTGGGCTTTCCCCGCCACGCGACCGCGGCGATCTCGGCTCCGGCAACGGGATCGCCGGCTTCCGTCTTGAGCACACCCCGGATCGCGGCCGCGGCGGCGAGGGGAACGTCCAGGGCGGTCGTCTCACGAGCCTTGATCGTAACCTGTTTGAGTTCCGGGGCGTATCCCGCCAGATGGATGGTGAGGATGGCGTCGCCCGGGCGGATGCCGCCGATCGTGTAACGGCCCTCGTAGTCCGACCAATCGCGGGGGGCCGCTTCCGAGTACTGGTCGCCGGCAAAGATGCGCGCACCTTGCAGGGGCTCGCCGCTTTGTGCCGAGGTGATGCGGCCCGAGACGCTTCCGGCGCGAACCAGGATGAATTCGTGCCAAGACTCGGCACTGTCCGAAGGGGTCATGATCTGGCGGTCGAACGTCGCCCGCGAGACGTAGTCGGCGTGCGTAAGGCGAAGGGGCAGGATGAAGGCATCGAAGTGGATGCCGCCCAGGGTCACTTGGCCGTCGTCGTCGGTGACGGCCTGCCGCAGGTCGGCGCGGGGTTGATCCAGCGTCTCTACGACGACCTCGGGAACCGGCATCTGTTGCTCGTCCACGACGCGGATGTGGACGATCCGCCCGGGCTTGAGAGTCACGAGCAAGTCGGCGGCGGCCTGCACCTGGGCGATGCGCACCCGTTCGCGTCCGAAGGCGTCGGCCTCGACGATGAGCTCGCCCTCGCCCGGGGAGGCTTCGGAAAAGCGGAACCTCCCCTCCGCGTCGGTCGTTGCCTCGCGCTCCATTCCGGCGGTCTTGAGGACCGTACGCGCCTCGGCGACCGGCAGCTTGGTCAAGGCATGAGCGACGCGCCCGGCGACCACCAGATCGCCGTGCAGTGTCTCGCCGAGGAAGGGCGCAGCGTCGCCTTCCCCCAGAAGGAGCTCCCGAGTTAGCGTTGTGTATTGGGGCTTAGCGAAAACGACGAGGACTTCCCCGTGGACCGCCTCGGCCGCGGTGAGAATGAAATCGCCAAGTTCGTTGGTGGTTGTCGTGGCGAGTGGTTCTCCGCGTTCCTGGTCGGGGCTCTTTCGAAAGAGCGACACGGTCACGCCGCTCTGGCCTTTCCCCTGGGCGTCGGTGAGTTGACCTTGAAGCAACACGTGAGTCGGCGGCGGCTGCGCAGCGGCCAAACGCGGCGTTGCCAACAGGGCGACCCACACTAGGCATGCACCGTCCAGCCGGCGACTCAAAGCTCGAAACGTAACTCCGAAAGACATGTCCCTCCTCCGAGTATCCACTCCTCGAACGAAACCGCCAGTCCCGATCCGCGCTTGCGACCCATAGATTGTAGCAAAAAGGCGCTGGGAGGCTATGCCGCCAGCGATCGGCTCGCGGGAGTTCAAACTAGTGACGTAACCGTCCGTAGATCACCGCGGAAAAAGGGTTGAACCGCGGCAGGAGTCGAGGTGAACGGTCATGACCGTTGGAATTAGGGTCGAACGTAGCGGGATCCGAGGCTTTTCCCCCGGCCCGCACCCTCTCCCAAAGGGGCGGGTTCCTCAAATGGGTGTTCGCATACGGAGAACGGTGCTTCCCACGGGTCGTAGTTCCTGCTACGCTTGGTCGTCGCGGTTCGATTCTTGAACGCGAGGAGGTTTTTCCATGGAACACCGACGACTCAACATCGCCAAGGTTGCGTGGGCTGTATTGTTTTCATGTTTTTGCTACTCGCTGGATTTGCGGGGGCAGTGCGTGATGCAGAAGCTACCGGAGTCCTCAACGGATTCGGGTGGGCATTTCGGGAAATCCGTTGACATCGACGGACAAGTGGCGGTGATTGGCAACCCAATGGAAGGGTGCAATGTCCCCAATATGTGCGGTGCGGTAAGGGTTTACCGTTGGCTGGGCAAGACTTGGGTAGAGGACGAAGTCCAACGCATCGGCGGTCAGACCAGTGAGGCGTTCCTGGGTTGGTCGTCCGCCATCAGCGGGAACGTGATCGTCGCCGGGTCTCCTGGTCAGGGGTGTACCTTAGGGTTGAATTGCGGAGCGGCCATCGTCTATCGGTACAACGGGGCCTACTGGGCTCATGAACAAAAGCTTCGGGCATTTGTCTTGGCGCCGGAGAACCTGGTTGGGCGGTCCGTGGCGGTGAGTGGGGACGTGGCCTTGTTGGGTGCACCTGGCGAAGAATGCGAAGCGGGCGTCGATTGTGGTGCGGCCTATCTTTACCGCTTCCTGGCCATACACTGGTACCCCGAACAGAAGTTCGTTGGGATTGATCCGGCAGCCTATGATGAGTTCGGTCGAGCCGTGGCCGTGGACGGTGACGTCGCGGTGGTCGGGGCTCGCGGTGCGACGTTCGTTTACCGATTCAACGGGGCCGTTTGGACCACGGAGCAAGAGCTCATCCCCTCGGGCTCGCGAGGAACTGACTTTGGTCGTCCGGTAGCGGTCCGCGGCAACCGAATTGTGGTGGGCACCGGCGCGGAGGCGACCGTTTTTCGATTTGTCGGTTCTGCGTGGGAGGAGGAACAAACGCTTACCCCGTCCGATCCCGTAAGGGCCTACGACTCCTTCGGCGGGTCTATTTCGATTGATGGGAACTCGATCGTAGTCGGCGCCCTCAGATTCTCGTACGGCGGTACGGCTTATCTCTATCGGTTCAGCGGCTTGAACTGGGTTGAGGAGCGGAAACTGACGTCGGGCTCGCAAGACAGCTTCGGGTACAGCGTTGCGGTGAGTGGAGACATGGCTGTCGTAGGCGCGCCCTATGCGAACCGTGGAGCGGCCTGGATGTTCGCTCTCGGTCCCGACTGCAACGATAACGGGGAGGCGGATTTCTGCGATATCCGGGACGGAGACCGTGACGACGATAACGATGACGGCGTGCCCGACGAATGTCAGGTCTTTCCCGTGTCCTTGGATATCAGGCCGGGTGCTTGCCCCAATCCGTTCAATCCACAAAGCCGCGGGGTGATCTCCGTGGCGCTTGTCGGCGATTCCGTGTTCGACGTAGCGGAAATTGAGAGCGGATCGATTCTCCTGACTCGTTCGGACGGCATCGGCGGAGGGGTCAGGCCGCTGTCCGGGTCGCCCGGACTTGCGGGGCGGTCCGCGGATGTGATCACGTCGCTTGACCTGCCTGCTTGCGCATGTTTGCCACAGGGCCCGGATGGGTACGACGATTTGATTCTGAAGTTCTCGCCGTCCGAGCTGACCGAACGGCTGAATCTCGACGCGCCCGTGCCGAGTGGGTCGTTGATGCTCACCTTGAGCGGATTGCTCGCCGACGGGACGCGTTTTGCGGGTTCCGATTGCATCCGCTTCGTCGGTTCATCCGTAAGTCCAGCACCCGTCGAATTCGGCGGGCAACTCGAGGAACCGACGAACGGAGCGGCACGCTCTCGAAAGGGCGACCTCCCGCTCGGCGTCGACGGTCGAGCCTCGCCCAAGGAATAGTCGCACCGGGGCGGCGCGCAACTGGAGTTGTGCATGGGACCGGTCGGGGTCCGGTGCATCCCGGCCGGGCCGACCGTTGCCGAGACGGCGACCCGGCCTCAGCAATCGCCGCGGCCTTTCCGTGTATAATGGGGTCCATGCGAAACGCCCAGCCGTCCCCTGGCGACGAGGTACATCCGCAACTGCGGTCCATCTTGGAGACCGCGGTGGCGCGGGAGGCCTCCGACGTACACCTGATTCCCGGGCACCCGGTCTCCTATCGCATTCATGGGCGGGTGGACTCCGCGGACGGGGCGCTGCTGGACGCGGCGGCGGTGCGGGTGCTGGTCGAGTCGATCCTCCCCGAGCGTCTTCGCGCCCGCATGGACGAGGACAAGAACTTCGACTGCTCCGTGGCGTTGACGGATGCCCATCGCGCCACTCGCTTTCGAGCGAACGTGTTTCTGGCGCAGGGCGAGTGGTGTGCGTGTCTTCGGCACGTGGCCGACGCCATTCCATCGTTTGAGTGGATGGGGTTTCCTGCGGCCTTGGCCCAGCGTCTGATTTCGCACACCAACGGCTTGGTCATCATCACCGGGGTGACGGGTTCGGGGAAGTCCACGACGCTTGCGGCCCTGGTCAACCTCATCAACGAGCAGGGCGGGCGGCGAGTCATCGCGGTGGAAGAACCCATCGAGTTCGTCCATGAGCGGATCGGCTCCACGGTCATCACCCAGCGGGAGGTCGGGCGGGACGTCGATTCGTTCTATGACGGCCTGAAGTACGGCTTGCGGCAGGACCCGGACGTGATTCTGCTGGGAGAAATCCGCGACCGCGACACGGCGCAGATGGCCCTCAGCTCCGCGGAGACCGGGCACTTGATTTTGACGACCTTGCACACGCGGGACGCCAAGGGTGCGGTCACGCGGTTTGTGGACCTATTTCCCTATGACGCTCAGGAGGACGTTCGGGCGCAGGTTTCGTTGAGCCTTCGGTCGGTCGTCAGTCAACACCTGCTTCCCTCCGCGAAGGCGGGGGAGAAGCGTGCCTTGGCCCTGGAGGTCATGCACGTAAATCAGCCGGTGCGGGCGGCCATCCGCTTTGGGAAGATTGACTCGATCGAGTCCGCGGTGCAAACCGGCAAGCGCGACGGCATGATCCCCTTCGACGAGGACTTGCAGCGCCTGATGGACGCCGGACGCATCACGGCGGAGACGGCGCGGCGCTTCGCGAAGGATCCCGAGGCACTGGTGGCGCGGCGATAGAAGAATCGAGACTCGCCCGGGCGGGAACCGCGCGGGTCTCTCCTGCCGATCGCGTCGGCCCTTGCGGCGCCAAAAGGATAGGGCGTCCGCTCACGGCGAACAGCGCCCGCACCGGTCTACCCGAGCCCCGAGCGGCTCCCCTTGACGCGAAGCGTCAAGGGCAAGCGAGCGGCTCAAGCCGCCCGCGCCGCGACACCGCTCGTCATTGCCCTGCGCGTTCGTGGCGTGCTGACTCAACTAACCGTATGGCTTTCTTCAACACTGCAAGGCGTGAGTTGTTAGCCGCCCGAAGCTCGAAGAAGCATGCAAGCGCCTCCCGCGTGTGCAATCTGGTCGCGTTTTTGGCGAGCCAGGTGTACGCCACCTCACAGAAGTTCTTTAACCAGTTAACGTCATCCTGGTCGATCCGATCGTGCCGTCCTCGATGTACCATCGCATTCCGTTTCTTGTACAAATCATCGAGAATGACTGCTGCGTCGAGTGGATCAACACCCCAGTTCTGAGCAAGAAATGCAAGGCGTGGGCAAATTGCCTTTCCGCTACCTCGCTGGTCGTCGCTGAGCGTCATCGCCTCGGCCATCTGCCAGAAACCGACAAGTGCCCACGGAGTGCGCTCCGCGTCGAGCGCCTGGATGTACAGCCGCAAGGAATCCAATACGACCTCGCGAAGATCGTAATTGCCGTCAGGTTCCCGGACGAATCTACGCAGGTGAGTCTGCCATCTTCTTAGCATCTTCGCGTCCAGAACTAAGATGCCTAACGGTCTCGCGTTAGGTACGGCAAACTCGATCGCCTCGACATCCTCCAGCCCGGAACTCCAGGCCAGCATCCGTTGTGGGTGGGGGATGCGATGCATCGGTCCTTCGTGGGAGCTGAAGCTCTTCCCCATGAGGCCGGCACTCAACTCAAGCGCGGCCCGCAGGCAGTCAAGGCTCGGTTCGATTTGAGTCCACGCCGATGCGGCGGTTGGTCCTGTTTCCGAAACGACAAGGCCGTACGAGGGATCCTCTTCCGCATCAGGAGTTCGGCACTTCTGCATCGCTCGTCGAATGCGTTTTCGTCCGATTTGCGTGACGACTCGCTCCCACAGGCGCAGCGTGAAGCACCGACCGCGCGAGATTATTCGAGTCGGCAGTTTGACGCCGGAACCGGTTTTGATGAGGAATGGAAACGCGAAGTTCCAGGTCGGCGCGGCAGCGCCGTTGGGCTTGGGCTTTGAGAGGAGTTGGGCCCGGACACGCTCGAACTCTTCGACGGTGGCGTCGCGGTCTTCTGCAAGCATCATGGAAAGGACTCGCATGATCGCAGACTGGTTCAAGGAACCGTTGCACGACCGAGCGCCGAGAACCCGAAAATCCAGGTCGTTCCGGAAGTTCAGAGTCCAGCCGAGGCGCACCGCGTTATCGCCAGGAATCGTGCGCGTTTGCTTCTTCGCCGCGCGCATCAAACGAACGATGATCTTGCCGGCATCGTCGCGACGGTCTTTCCAAAGTTGGGGATAGTACGCGGCGCTTCGCTGCCGACCCGCATTCATCACGTTCTCCATTTGCCGCCGTCCCGGTCCGGTGATTCGTCGTAGGCCTACGTCCGAGCGGTTCGTGCGGCAGGGATGCGACGGGGCTCCAAAGGCTCGTCGAGGCGATGGCGCGGACGGAGATTGCGGCGACGGGCGTGGCGGAACTCCTGCGAAGCGTGTAATACGACGGAATCGCCATCTGGGGGACCTCCCCGAACCCGGCCAACTACAACCGGCCGCTGATTTTGATCTACGTTCACTGGGAACGCGCGACTGTCCGGGTCGTAGTTACCGGTTGACCACCGGTACCGAGCGACCCTAAAATCCCCAGTGGTACACGGGGATTGGCGGCCAGGTTGGCCGCGGGGTGCGGGGGGATGAACTCCAGTTCCAGGCGTCGCGGAACGTTCTTATGGGTCGCCTTGCGCGCTGCGGCGTTTTCGGCGACACTCGTGGGGACCCTGCACGCCCATCCCTTCGTCTCGCAGGCTTATCGGGCCGGGGCCTGTCCAGCCCATGACGGCAATGGATGGATCGGCGAGGCTTTCTTGAATATCCCCGAATCCTCGGCGACCGAACTTCGCACCGCGGACAGCTACGTTATGGGTCGGACGCCGGATTTTACCTTCCGCACGCCGCTCATTGATTTTCCGGCGGGGCCGACTTCCTTCCGCCTGGACCGCGATTTCGATACCGTCGGCGATTTCCTGAACGCCTACATCTATGACGTGTCCGACCCCGCCAAGCTCGATGAGCCGTTCGGCAATCTGTATCTGCGGTTCACGGGCTTGGTGAAGGTCGTGCTCGCCGACGAAACGCGGATTCGCGGGGAGCTCGCCCTTCCCGTGTGGGTGGACTTCGGCTCGATGGGATATGACGGTTATCGAACGACCGTGGGGGTCGAGACGTGCTACCGAACGATCAACGCCAACTTCACCGACCCTTGGTACAACTTCGGTCCCGGCTGTGAGGTGCTCGGGCTCTATCCCATCGAGGTGACCTATTTCAACCATTACGACCCGGACAATTCGTTGGGGGCGCCCTACGCCGGAATCGAACTGTATAGCTGGCACGGGAGCGAGTACGACTTGCCTGCGGGAAAGCAGATGACCCACGCGGTCCGCGGACCTGGTACACTGGTGCCACCGCGCGTCATCTATCAACCGGGCGACGAGCTTCCCGTGGTCAAGGGTGACTTTGACGCGGATGCGGACGTGGATCTGCGAGACTTTCAGTGGTTGCAGAATTGCTTCGGCGGCGCTGTGGCCCTAGCCGCGGGCTGCGACGGGTTCGATTTCGAGGACGATGTAGACGTGGATGGGACGGATTTTCAGGCGTTTCAGGAGTCGATCGCCGGACCGTAGACAGGCATGGTGGCGGCATCGGCCGCCCGGAGGTTCATGGGAATGAGGAAGCACCAATCGCAATCGGCCGCCCTCATCGCGGCGCTGCTGGTCGGGTGGACGGGCTCATGGGCGTGGGCCGGACCGACTCCCCAAGGCGAGAGCACCATCACCGTGAGTTACCCGACGACAGAGGGTCCGACGGCCAGCTTTTCCGGCGACCGCGACTATCGCGGCGCCTACTTTCCCGATGCCACGCCTCTAGGGACGGCGCCGAACATCAAGGTGTTTCAGGCCGTGGACGTGTACGGCCGAAGGGCCAATGTCGCCGCCCACGACCCGTCCGTCCTCGCTGAGAGCGAGTCCCTTATCGCCCACGCTTTTCTCAAGCTCGACAACTACGGCGACTATTTCCCGGGGATTCCCGCGGACGGAGTCGTGACGGTGGCCGTGGAGAACATTCATTTCAACGAGCCGGTGGACGTGGACGAGAGCACCTTCCTCTTTCACGTCTTCTGGGATGTCAACCAGTCCGATCAGTTGCACCACTATTACGACCACCCTCACAACCTGCACACGCTGACGGATCCTTTCCGCGACACGGAAGCGTTCTACATGGCCCACGAACTCGTGGACCTGCCTGCGCCGCACCACGTTTTCGGCGACCTCGCCCCGTACATGACGATTTCCGGCCAGGGCACGGACACGCTGGATATCCTCGCGGAGATTCCCTATTCGCTGTTCAAGCACCTTCACGAAGAGGGCCAGGTGGTCCCCGAGGGGCTGCCCGCGCCCAACGGATTCCTCGAGCCCTATCACTTCCATTTGGAATACGTGGTGAGCGCCGTGCCTGAACCGGCGACGCTGGCCTTGCTGGGGCCGATTGCGTTGCTTGCGTTCCGCCGCCGCAGCCGAGGCGGACGGTAGGCGAGCGTCGTACCCCGGTATCGCAGTCCGGTCGTCAGGTCTGGGGCGTATGACGCTATGGGGAGTTCGGGCCGGCGATGGAGTCGAGGATGCGGCGTTCCGCGGGCTTGTCGCGGCGAATCGTTCGCCAAACGGTGTTCTGTTCGGTGGTTGTGGCCGCGTCGCGGTTGATGGCCGTGTTCTCGCCGGGCGAGTCGGAACCGCCGCGCTCCTGATTGAACATTCCGTAGGCACGGGTGACCTGTTCCTGCACCATGACTTTGCAGTACACGCGGAAGGAATCGGCGGATGGTTCCAAGCGGACTTCGGCCACTCGACGCGTGCGACTCCGCGAACTCAGACCGCCCGGCCGGCTGGGGGCATCGTGGCTGCCGCCCTCCACGGGTACGCCCGTTAGCAGACCCTGGTCCGCGTCCCGGCGCTCAACGGCAAAACCTGCGTTGATCAGGGCCGCCTCCGCCGAATCGAGTAGCGCCGCGCGATCCCGCCGTTCGACATGTCGGACGCCGAAGTCGATTGGCGTGGGTCCCGGGGCTTCGCATCCGCCGATGCAAAGCAACAGCCCGCACACTGCGACAACCCAGGATGATCCCCCGCGAAGCATGGAGAAGCTATGGCAATCGGTCATCGGGTTCGAGCTGCACGGTCGCCAGACCGTTGGCCAAGTTGTCGGCGAACTCGAAAACCTTGTCCAAACCGGTGACCAGGAAAAGTCCCCAAACGCTGGTCTCAATTCCGCACAGGACCAATTTCCTGCGATGGGCGACGAGTTTCTTGCGGAGTTTGAGGAGTTTGGCGATGTTCGAGGAGTTGAGATAGTTCACCCCGGCGAAGTTGAGTACCACGTCGACGTCGTTTCGCCCATCGAGCTCCTCGAAGAGCGCGGATATCTCGTCCGTGAAGGTCGGGTCGTCCTGCAACTCGACCACGAGGATGTTCTCAGACCACTTATCGACCGGCACGCCCGATCCTCCAATGCCAACTCCGCAGCCAGAGTACACCCATTCCCGGGCCTGTCAACCGCGGCATCCGACGACATCCGGGGGCCAAGGCCGCAGGATGGGTCAGCGGCTGCGGACGAGCTGGGTGCGGTCAACACCGTATTTCTCGAGCAGCGGACCGGCCTCGACCAGCCAACGCCGGGCGTCGGTGTAATACCCCGCCGTGGGACGCAACCCGTCCATCCGTGAGGACCAGTACTCGTTGAACACTCGCATGTACAACTCGCGAAGGTACTTGCTATAGATGCTGGCCAGGGCGATGGGCAAGTGAAGTTCCTCCCCGCCGGTGGTGAATTCGATCCGCAGGACCCGCGAGCCGCCGGCCAACCGATACGCGCTGCGATCGGGCGATTCCTCCAGAATGTGCAGCTCACAGTGCGGAAACGCCGTCTGCAAGGCCTCGCGATAGTGCATGCGTCCGCCCAGACGATCCACGCAGACGCGAACCCGCCGCTCGTGGGTCGAATCCAAGAGCCGACCGAGAACTTTCAAGACGATGCTGAACAAGACGATCGACTTGTTCTTCGTGCGCTCCACGAGGGCGTTGTAGTCGGCCTCCAAGACCGGTTCGGTGAAGGCGCCGAGAAACTCCACGCCTTGTTCTCGGGCATGGAGCCGAACGGCGTTGGCTCGCGTGCAGACGTCGCCCACGCCCTCGCTCACGGGCAGATCGACGTCCCCTCCGCGGTACCAGGGCAAGGCGTCCAACCTCTCCGCCGCGCTCGGCGCTACGTGCGAGACGAGTTCGCGCCAAGTGCGAGGCTGCTGGTCGCGCACCGCAAGCATGACCAAGGCCGCGCGTTCGAGAAGGGTGAGACTTCCCCCGCCGTGATAGAGTTGCTTGCTGTCGGCGATGGCCATGCGCCGCCCGCCGGACTCGTGAGTTCGCGTGCAGCTCCCGCGGAGTGCCTCCCAGAGGCACCGATGGATCCGGTCGTCGGGCACGCGAAACGCCGTTCCCGTCACCACCAGGGGGCCCAACAGGGGTCCGTAGCCCGCCTCATCGATTCCGGCGACGATCGCCAAATGCCCTCCTCCGTGAAGCACAACACCGTGGCTCCATGGCGCGGGTTATACGGCACGGCCAGGGGCTCAGCAACTCGGCAACTCGGCAACCACCGCCCAGGGGTCCGCGTACTTCTCTACTTTCCGCCGTGGCAAAGGGGCTTGAGGGCTTTGAGGAGTCGCTTGTCGGCGGCGCCGTTTTGCTCGCCCAATTCACAGATGAGGAGTTGGCTCTTGCGGTTGCACGCCCCGCCCAGGCGGGCCATCAAGCGTTCGATCCGCCGAAGGCATTCGTCGGACTGCGGTCCGCGAAGACCGACACAGGTATTGACCACCACCACGTCGCTTTCCACCAGACCGTGATAGGGTTGTTGCAGTTGAATCCGCGTGGCCAGTTCGTCGCCCAGGGGGGAGTAGAGGAATCCGCGCATTTGCGCGGGCGTGAAGTCCGCGCGATCCTCGCGCGGCTCGGGGGCGTCGTCGCCGTCGCGGGAGAAGAGGCCGAAAATTTCCGAGGCAAACGCCGCCGTGTCGTCGAGAACCTTGCGAAGCTCGTGGGCCGCCCGCGCGGTGTCGCGGAACACGTCGCCCACGTCGCCGGGCAGCGGCATCACAAAGACCCGGTGGTCATAGGGATAGGCACAACGCAAGGTGGGTTCGGCGTCGGCTTCGATCACCACCGAACCGAACCGATCCCGCTTGTGGATCCCGGCGAGCGCTTCGGGAAGTACGGAAAAAATGCTGTCGTCGTCGAACTCGATCCAACGGGCCGAGGCCACGCCGCATTTTTCGCCCGGTTTTACGGGGTTTTTAGGAGGGCTTTTATCGGAACCGGCCTTAACCAGGCGGAGGTAATGCGGGGCCGGCTTCCAGAGCCGGTCGATCATGGTCTGGATGAGCGCGCTCTTTCCGCAACGGCGCGGCCCGCTTATGAAGGTTACCGACAAACCCATCGCGCGACGACTCCCGGCGCAACCCACAACTTTGCGCGTCGCATCCCCACATAAGACGGTCCCCGCACATCATAGGCATGTTCCCCGCTGATTGACAACCGCTGGAGGCGCCGGAACACAAGAAAACGCGGAAATTCCGGGCGTTTCGCTATGTCAGGGGTTGACGGGCGGCGGATCGGCGGGTGCCGGGTCGGCGGGAGCTGTAACGATCAGCGGCACGGCATCCATCAGCCGCAGGACGGTCGCCTCCCCAATCTTAGGCAACCACTCGTCCTGAACCCGTTTCATCCGTTCGTCGCACCAGGTTCGTTCCTCGGCCTGGGTGGGCTCCGCGAGCCGATCGTGCCAGCCTTGGAGAATGCGGAGTTGAGTCCAGGCGATGGTTCGAAAAGCGTCAAGACGGTCGGCCTCGACCTTGAACCACTCGTTGACCCGCTCTTCGATCTGCATGAGCAAACCAAGGGCGAGCGATTCGCTTCCGCGTTGGGCGAGAAGGCGGCATCGCAGGAGCCGGGAAAAGAATCCGTACCGCGGCCCGTCCGGGGTCGGATCGGCCGACGAAGGGTCAAGCACCGCGAGGGCCGAGGCCGGGGCGGGCTCCAGACTGCGCAGACAGGCCTGCCAAAACGCGGCGGCGGCGGCGATCTTGGGGTTGTCGTGTTCGAGCCATCCGGAAAGCCCCGAGGCCGCGCGACGCGGCGTACGAGTCGGATCGGGATCGGCCTCCAGCTCCAAATACGCACGTATCGCGGTTGCAAAGGCGGTGAGCGCATCCGCCTGGCGGGTGAGTTCGGCGGAACGCTCCGCGCCGGCTTCGAGCGCCGCGCGGGCCTCGCCAATCAACGAATCGACACGGTCGAGCGACGAACGGGCTTGCGCAGTTTTCGCCGCGGCGTCCGTCCGAGCGATCTTCAGAAAGCGGTCGGTACAGATCGGCTCGAGCTCGCGGGAAAGGATCAGATTGGCCGCGGCGAGGAAAAACTCGCTTTTCGCCAACCCGGAGGAGGCGTCCCTGCCTCGCTCTTCCAACGTCGCAACACGCGCCGCCACTTGGTCGGGGGTCAGTCCCTCCGCCGATGCCCCCGCGATCGTCGCCAGCCGAGGCCCGCCTGTGGGATCGGGCAGTGCCAACTTCGTGTCGCCGTTGGGGCGCTTCTCCTCAGTTGGGTTCCGCGCCACGCAGACCCACGGCGCATGCACAAGCACCGTCACCCAAACCCAACCCCAATGCACTCGCCTGTCACCCATCGAAGCCTCCTACGATCCCGTCGCCGTGAGTGTATCCGACCGCGCCGCTCGCGGAAATGGCGCGGCCGCACCTAGTGCTCCATTGCAGCTAAAGTTTGGGGTATAGGCGGCGGAGTCGGATGCGGGCGTCGGCGGTGGTGAACTGCCAGTCGATCTTCGCCGTCGTGTCGTTGCGGACCTGTTCCCAAGCCCCGGCCTTGTCGATCAGTTCG
>CAZYEX010000049.1:0-49750 GCA_964646605.1 uncultured Phycisphaera sp.
GCATCCTGCCTAGAGTATGCGCTACGCAACGGGCGGGCGCAAGTAAAGTTTGGCGCGACTTTGTCGAGCCTGGTGCGAACCGGTGCCGCCGGGCACTTCTCGTGCCGAACAGTATTGAGCGCCACCCCTCGTGGGTGGCGCAGCCCGCGCCGCGCACTGTCACAACACGGTCCAAACAACAAAGGAAAGAATCAACAGTACCGTCGCAGCGGCCCATACCCAACGCCGTACACGCCCTCCGGGATACGCCGGCGTGATCCAGTCCCCGCAATAGGGGCATTGCTGGGTATCCTCGTGGACCGCCTTGTCGCACGATGGACAGACCAGCAGGTCGTCGTCCGAGTCTTCCTCGTCCTCGACCCACTCCTCGTCGGCCTCGTCATCCCAAGGCATGGAACCCCACGATCCGTGACCGGAGATCGCCCATCGGCGATTCGTCGGCGCCTCAGGCCTCCACCGGCGGATCGCGCTTGATGATCTCCAGCATTTCTTTGAACTTTCGAGTGTCACATCGTTGACACAGTTCGAAGAGCACGCTTTCCACCGTGGTGACCGAGATGCCCGCCTGCCGCATTCGATCCAATCCCGTCTCGTGGTCGACCCGCCCCCGCGAACCGGCCGCGTCGGCGCAAATGCAGACGTTGTAGTCGCGCGAGACCAGGTCCAGGGCGGTTTGTTGGACGCAAACATGCGTCTCGATCCCGGCGACAATCACTTGCGTCCGATCCAGCGACAGCAGGGCACTCCGAACCCCCTCGTCAGCCCAGGCGCTGAACGTCGGCTTCTCCAAGAACCTCGCGTTGGACGCCTCCAATGCCTCGCGCAGGGCGCCGTCCGTTCGACCCAGCCCGCGCGGATACTGCTCCGTGACCAGCACCGGTAGATCGAACACGCGAGCCCCGTCCAAGAGCGTACGCGTCCGACGGACCACGGTCCGCGCCTCGCGGATCAAGGGCAGAAGTTTTTCTTGGAGATCGATGACCAGCACCAGGGCGAGGTCGGCGTCCAGTTGATCGTGGCGCAACATGCGATCGTCCCTTCCACCGGTCCGCCGCGCCGCCACCCACCCGATGCGGCACTGACGTACACGGTCAACCTACTCGAAGGGGTCAGTTTCCGCACGCCGCGGCGAGCTGGAAGGCGGCCACGTCGGAGAGGTCCACGTCGTCATCGCCGTCCAAGTCGGACGGCTGGCACGCTGGGTCTGCGGCGAGAATACCGGGCCCGCCGAGGCAACTGGCCACGTTCTGAAAGTCGGTCACGTCCGTGTCCCCGTCGGCGTCGAAATCGGCGGTCTCCACCGGCCCGAAGTAATCGCTGTAGGTCGCGCCCGAGGCGTCCCCGCCAAGATCGTTGAGCGGCGCCCCGATCAGCGCCCGATCACCGAACGCCGAGACCGACCATCCAAACCCGTCCTTGGGGGCCCCGTTCGCCGTCGACAACCCGGGCTCCCGGACCCAATCCACGCCGTCGAACCCGTAGACCGTCAAACTTCCCTGGGTCTCACTCTTGTCCAAGTCGCCGGGGGCACCGATGAAAGCCCGGTTCCCCTCCAACGCCACGGCCGAACCGAACCGGTCGTGAGCCCCCGCCACTGCGGCCTCAAGCTTCGCATCCAAGTTCCAGCCCGCCCCGTCGTAGGCGAAAGCGTACGCCGACCCCGAATCCGTTCGCGGTCCGTTATCCAACGGGGCCCCGACGAGCAAGTGCTCGTTGCGTAGTGCGACCGAACTCCCAAGCCCGTCTCCGTCTCGACCGTCAGCGGCCATCAACTTCTGCCCGAATTCCCACGCCTTCCCGTTCCGCACAAACACGTACGCCGCCCCTGCGTACGAATCCACAGCGAAAGCGAAGGGCGAGCCCACGACGATCGTATCCCCCTCGATCGCCACGGCCTGCCCCAACAGGTCGAATGCGTCGGCGTCATCCGCCAGAAGCTTGGCTTCCCGTTGCCAACCGATGCCGTCAAAGCGAAAGACATAGGCGGCGCCTGCATCCGTGGCATTGGCGTCATCTCCGCTCGCCCCCACGACGATCCGGTCCCCAGCGATCGCAATCGCGCTTCCGAACCCCGAAGCAGTCGCGGATGGATCCGGCGACAGTGTTTGTACGAACGTCCAGTCGCCCCCCGCGAGTTGGAAGACGTAGACCAGTCCGGCCTCTTGATCCGCACCTGGCGCCGCGACGGCAATGGTGTCCTCGCGGATCGCAACCGTTTCGCCGAAGCGATCGCCGGCCCCGACGGATTCGGGAAGGAGCTTCTGTTCCACACCCCAATCCCCGCAGGACCGGAGCAGAACGTACGCTGCACCCGCGTGAAAGCCGCGCTCGTCGTCAGACGGCGCGCCCACGACCGCATCCGTCCGCCAGACGCAAACACTCGTTCCGAATTGGTCGCCCGCAGCAACATCCGCCGCGACGATCGGTCGGGGAACGGCTTCGGCCCCGGTCACGAAGTTGATGGCTAATGAAATCCCGGCGAAAACCGACGGTACGCAAGCTACCATGTCGGCTGGTCCCCCCCTTTTTGCCCCCCCGGGGTGAGCCCTCAAGCTACACCGCGCCTGACCCATGATAGACCCACGCTTTCCGATAAACCAATTCCCCATTCCGGACCCTACGCCCGCAGGCACTCGTCGGCGAAAAAAGGGATTCCGCACCACTCGTACGGCCCTTGACCACGACCGGCTTCTTCGTTACCATTATGCTGGGAACAAGCAAGCGCTTGTTAGCCGCTAGGTGGGCGAACCATGACGGAGGCCATAACCCAACGCCGCGACGATCTACTGAGTGCCGCCGAGAAACTGTTCTCGGACCGCGGCTACGAGGCCACGAGCGTGCGAGACATCGCCGAAGCCCTGGCGATCCAACCCGGCAGTCTCTACGCCCACATCGAAACCAAGGAAGAGTTGCTCTGGGAGATCCTCACCACGGCCGCAGATCGCTTTTTCGCGGTCCTCGAACCGGTCGTGAAGTCCGATCTGGTCACACTCGAAAAACTGCGCCGCGCGATCGCCGCCCACGTCGGAGTCATCACACGAAGCGCCGACGCGGCTGCCGTCTACATGACCGAATGGAGGCATCTCACCGAACCGCGACGCCGACAGTTCGCCCAGCGCCGCGACGACTACGAACACATTTTTCGCGCCTTGGTGCGCGACGCGATCCACGAGGGGACCTTCGGCGACGTGGACGAGAAATTCGCCGCGCTGCTGATCCTCTCCTCGATGAACTGGATTTACCAGTGGTATCGCCCGGAGGGAGCGATGACCCCCGACGAAATCGCACGGAAGATCACGGGTTTGTTGTTCAACGGATTGAAGCGCGGAATGGGATAAGAATGACCAATGACGAATTACCAATGACGCACCCGGGGTCGTATGTCCAGGGTCATTGGTCATTGGTAATTTGTCATTCATCAGGAGCGTGACAATGGTCATTGCAATGGAGAAGAACCTAGCCGGTCTGTCCTCGGTGGAGTACGATCGCCGCCTAAGCGCGTTCGAGGCCCGGATCAACCGCGGCGAAAAGATCGAACCCTCCGACTGGATGCCCGATGACTATCGCCATCAACTCATTCGCCTGATCCACGTACATGCCAACAGCGAAATCTGCGGCGCGCTGCCCGAGGGTCGTTGGATTCCTCATGCGCCTACTTTCAAACGCAAAATGGCCCTGGTCGCCAAGGTGCAGGATGAAGTCGGCCACGGACAGTTGCTCTACCGCGCCGCGGAAACATTGGGACCGTCGCGCGAGGAAATGATTGAAGACCTCATCGCCGGCAAGGCCAAGTTCTCCAATGTCTTCCACTATCCCGCGGAAACCTGGGCGGACGTGGCCATCATCGCCTGGCTCATTGACGCCGCCGCCATCATCAACCAAATCATGATGGCGGAAGGGTCGTATGGACCCTATGCACGGGCACTGAAACGCATCTGCTACGAAGAAGCGTTTCATATGAAACATGGGTATGAGATGTGCTTCGTGCTTGCAACCGGCACCAAGATACAACGCGACATGTTGCAAGACGCCCTGAACCGCTGGTGGGCGCCGATCATGATGTTCCACGGACCGTCGGATAGGGAATCCAAGCACACAGCCCAGCTCGCCAAATGGAAAGTGAAACTCAAAACAAATGATGAACAACGCCAGCAGTTTCTCAAACAGTTCGTCCCCAAAATGCTCGACCTGGGTATGAAGATTCCCGACGCCAGTTTGCGCTATGACAAGACGACGGAGACGTGGCTCTATGATGATCCTGATTGGAGCGTGTTCAAGAAGGTGGTGAACAACGGCGGCCCCGTTTCGCACGAACGCATCGAGGCCCGCCGACTCGCCCACCGCGACGGCCAGTGGGTCCGCGAAGCCCTCACCGCCGCCGCGGAAAAGCGAACGATCCCAATGCCGCCGAGTCATTGATCGGCAACACGGAAGAATGTAGCGCCGCCCCTCGTGGCCGGCGCGTTCAGAGCCGCGGGCGCAAGCCCGCGGACCCATACGACCGTGAACCCGGGAGGAGCGAAAACATGATTCGCCGCACCGATGTTGTGGAAAACCTGGACAAGCGGCCATTCGAGCCGTTCCGCATTTGCATGTCCGATGGTAGAACCTATGATGTGACTCACCCGGATCTATGCATCCCAAGCCGCAACACTGTCTATGTCGGCGTTCCGGACCCAAAGGTGCGAAGAATCGTCGTGCGAATGGATCAATGTGCGTACGTCCACATCGTCCGCTTCGAACCCCTGAATGGAGAGCGGCGTCGGGTGCCGCGAAAGAAGAACAGACGTTCGTAAATTCGTTCGAGTACCGTAGGTTGGGTCTTCAGACCCGCCAACTGTCATGACCGACACGCAATGGAAAGTCTTCGAGGTGTTCCATCAGCAGGCACGCGGCGAGCCGCACGTGCATGTGGGCTCCATCCACGCCCCGGATGCGGAAATGGCCATCATCCTCGCCAAGGAGCAATACGCCCGGCGGCAGGCCTGCGTGAACCTCTGGGTCGTACCCGCCGAATCGATCCAGGCGACGGCCTATGAGAACGACGACATCTTCGAACGCGGAACGGACAAGAGCTACCGCGAGTCGTGGGGATACAAGACGCCGAAGACGACGACGGCCCAGGGAGGCGTGAGCGAATGATGTACGAATCCCTGCAATCCCTGACAGGCGCGACCAGAGAGGCCGTCATCAACCTGCTCTACCGCATGGCCGACGACGAACTCATCATCGGCCATCGCAATTCGGAGTGGACCGGCCACGCCCCGATTCTCGAGGCCGATATCGCGTTCTCCTCTATGGCCCAGGATGAGATGGGGCACGCCCTGGTCTATTACCAAATGCTCCACGAATTGGGCGAACGCGACCCCGATACGCTGGCGTTTTCGCGCAAGCCGCGAGAATACCGCTGCGCATCACTGGTCTGTCTTCCCAAGGGCGACTGGGCGTTCAGTGTGCTGCGCCAGTTCCTCTATGATGCCGCCGAAACCGTTCGACTTACGGCGCTGCTCGATAGCACACTGGTTCCACTCGCCCAACTCGCGGCCAAACTGCGCGGCGAAGAGAAATACCACCTCATGCACGGCCGATCCTGGGTATTGAGACTGGGTAGTGCCACCGAAGAGAGTCACCAAAGGATGCAAAGCGCTTTGGAGGTTGTTTATCCTCATTGTTTGGGCCTCTTCGAGCCCTCCGAAGTTGACGAAACCCTCGCCCAGTCACGCATCTCGCCCCGCGAGGACGAACTGCGGCGACAGTGGGAATCGGCCGTGGCGCCCGTGCTCGCCGATGCCGGACTGCGGACACCCGAGAACGTCAAGCCCGTCTACGGCGGACGCGTCGGACGCCACCCCGACGCTCTCAAGCAGCTTCTCGATCAGTTGCAACTCGTGTACCAGATCGATCCGACGGCGAATTGGTGATGTTGCGAAAAGAAGGTACGAGTTACGAGTTACGAGTTACAGACCGAGATTCCGCGCCCGGTGCAATCGACAATCGTCGCTTAGCTGCCGTTCACGAAGCTCTCCAGTCCGTCACCGACCCCGAAATCCCTGTCTTGAGCATCGTGGATCTCGGAATCATCGCCGACGTGCGGATCAATGGTCTGTCGATCGCGGTCGATATGACGCCGACGTTCGTGGGATGTCCCGCGATTCAGTTCATTCGCGAAGATATACAACGTGCATTGACTGCGATCGGTGAGCGCGAAGTCAGTGTCAATGTTGTGGTCCATCCACCATGGACCTCCGATCGCATCACCGAGACCGGTCGACGAAGATTGAAGGAGTTCGGATTGGCGCCTCCAGGACCGTGTGGAACTTCCACGGGCAGCCCGAATGCGCCGCCGACGCCTTGCCCTTTCTGTGAGTCAACCCAGACCGAACTGGAATCGCTGTTTGGACCCACCCTCTGCAGGTCTATTCATTATTGTCATAGTTGCCGACAGTCGTTCGAGCAGTTCAAAACACTCTGATTGCTTCCACCGCAGACCGCGCGGCAACGGCCACGCTTACACCGTCAGGGAAACGCAGACGTCGCGCAGGACTTCATGTCCAACGTCTGTCCGTACGACCGGCCGCCCCAGACCCTGCAACAAGACGAACCGCGTCAAACCCGCCTTCCGCTTCTTGTCCAGGCCCATCACGTCCATGAGCGCCTCGGGCGAGAGCGGGTGATCGAGCCTGGTGGGAAGACCGACGCCGTTGAGCACACGCACGACGCGCTCCACTTCGTCGGACCCAAGCAACCCCATTCTCTGCGACAACCGGCAAGCCGCGACCATGCCCAGTGACACGCATTCCCCATGCCGCAAGGAGAACGCACTACACTCCTCGATCGCGTGGCCGATGGTGTGTCCGAAGTTCAGAACCAGCCGTGCACCCGACTGTTCCAACGGGTCCTGTGCCACGATCTCCGATTTGATCCGTATGTTCTCCCGGATCAACCGCGTCAAAACCGACCCATCGAGATCGAGTATCGCTCGCGTTTCTCGCTCGTGCCACGAGAACAACTCCGGCGAGGCCACCAAGGCCTGTTTGATCGACTCGGCCAGACCCGCCACGAACTCTCGCCGCGGCAAGGTCCGAAGACATAGCGGATCGACCACCACACAACAGGGTGCGTGAAAGGCGCCGACCAGGTTCTTTCCGCCCGCAACGTTGATCCCCGTCTTGCCGCCGATCGAGGCGTCGATGGCCGCCTCCAGCGTCGTGGGACAGACTGCCCATCGAACACCACGCATCCACGTCGCGGCGACAAAGCCCGCCAGATCGCTGACCACGCCGCCGCCCAGGGCCAAGATCAAACCGTCACGTGGGAATCTCCGCCCGGTCAGGAATGCATACGCCGCTTCCACCGTTCGTACGGTTTTGCTCGATTCGCCCGGCGCGATCGTCCAAACGACCGGGAGGAAGTTCGAAAACCTCAGCGACTCGACACACGCCGACGCATATAGGGGCTCGACGTTCGCATCGGTGAGCACGACCGTCTCGGAGGATTCCGAGGACCCCAAAGCCGCCCGTAGAATCTCGCCGACCTGCGTCAGCGATCCCGGCTCAACCCGAACCTCACCAAACCCCGATCGCACCGTTGCCACGCCGCCATTCTACTCGCTCGCCGGAACCGGTTTCGGCCTGGGGCACATTCGGTGGAACCAGAAAGCCCATGTGCGGACAGCTACAGTGTATGGCGAATCCATTAACTCTAGTAGAACACCATCCGTGAGTTGATCCGTGGCGAACTAGCCGCGCCGAGAGCACCACTTTGAGTAGCCTTGGATTACCGAATCGTGACACCTGGTGCTAAGAACTATGATCGCCTTAGTGCGTACTAACCTAATTAGCCACAATAGGTTACAGCTGTATGGCGCTTGGAGACGGGACACGGGAGCCGACATGAAGGCACACGATTCGGGGTTGACGGTTCCGAGAATTGCGGTTACAATCCGGCCATGACAAGGACGACGGTTACCAGACCAAAAAGCAAGGATCGCGCGGGAACCCAACGCGAGAGGCCAGCTGCGCGCGCTCGCTCAAGCCAAGTTCGCTCGACCTTTCGCTCGACACTTAACTATTTGGACTCCCTGACGAACCATGAGCGGGTTCTCGGACCTCAGTACAACTCGTCGAACTTCAGCCTTGGACGGGTTTCGCGGATCCTCAGCGTGCTCGGGAATCCGCATAGGGCGTTCAAATCGGCCCACGTGGCGGGAACGAAAGGCAAGGGAAGCACGGTCACCATGCTCGCCGAGATGTTGCGGGGGTGCGACCTGAAAGTGGGTTTGTATACCTCGCCGCACCTCTCGGATATTCGCGAGCGGATTGTGGTCAACGGGCGGATGATCTCGGAGAACGACTTTTCGCGCGCCGTTTCGGCGGTCGCGGCCGCAGCGCCCAAAGCCAGGGTCGCGGCGCCGACCTACTTCGAGGTGCTCACTGCCGCCGCGTTTCGTCACTTCGCCGAACACGAGGTGGACATCGCCGTCGTAGAGACGGGGATGGGGGGCCGGTTGGATGCGACCAACGTGTTGTCGCCGGAGGTCGTGGGGCTCACCAGCATCAGTTTCGATCACACGGCCCAGTTGGGCTCCACGCTCGAAGCCATCGCCCGCGAAAAAGCCGGCGTGATGAAGAAGGGCGTACCGGTGATCAGCGCTCCGCAGCGTCCCGAGGTCAAGCAGGTCTTCCGCGACGCGGCGGCCGCCGTCTCCGCGCCCCTGCGCTTCGCCGACGAGGACGTGGATTTCAGCTATCGTTTCGAGTTCTCCCGCGACGCCGGTCGCCACGCGCGGATTTGTGTAACGACCTCGACGAGCCGTTTCGAACACGTTCACGTTCCGTTGCTCGGCGAGCATCAAGCGGTGAACTGCAACCTGGCCTTGCGGATGCTCGACGTCCTGAAAAGCCGCGGCTTCCCCATCGACGATCAGCGGGCCTTGGCCGGACTGTCCAACGTCAACCTGCCGGGTCGTATGCAGACGATTCGCGAAAACCCGCGGGTCCTGGTGGACGGTGCGCACAACGCGGCCAGCGTCGACGCCCTCATGCGGGCCATCGGGCAGAACATCACCTACGACTCCATGGTGGTCATCTTCGCCTGCCAGAAGGACAAGGATATCGCGGGCATGATCCGGCGAATTCAGCTTGGGGCGGACAAGATCATCTTCACCTCGACGGGTTCGCCGCGCTCCGCGGAGGCGTCGGAGTTGGCTGCGCAATACATGGAGGTCTCGGGGAAGATGGCGCAGGTGGGCCGCACCTTGGACGAGGCCATGCACATCGCCATGGGCGCGGTGGGCCGAGAAGACCTCATCTGCATCACGGGTTCCTTCTACCTCGTCGCCCAAGCGATCCGCAAATACAGCGGCAAACCGGCGTAGGCGGACCCTGCGCTACGCCCTGGTTTCCTCCCAAAATCACGCAGAACTAACCCCCTCAGGCACAGAACCTCCCCTTCCCGACGGGGCATCAAGCGGGGTCATGCCCCCGTTCAGAGCGTGGAACGGAAGCGACACGATGTGGCACTCTATAAGCGTCGGATGGCGAATATCGAATGCTGACACCGATCCGAACCCGGAGCGCTCGCGACAGGTCCGCAACGAGCTACCGACTCGCGTAGGAGCCGCCGGGCGGACCGTTTCATTCGTCAGAAAGGCAAATGCTGTTCCGCAGAGCGGATCCTACGGCCGCCCCGTTGACGAAGCGTAGAGCCCCCCTTGGGACGGCGCTACATCCAATGCTCAAGCAACCGATCCTGCGTCGATAATCCGTAACCAATAACCCGTAACTGGTCATTGGCAATTGGTACTCCGCCGCGTCAGCGTTTCACTTTGATCTTTTTGCCGCGGCGCTTGGCGCCGACATCCAGAAGCACGGCCTCTCGATTTGCGGCGGTCGCATCGCGCTGCACCACGATCGTGTCTGCCAAGCGCAGCTCGTTGGCGGCTTTTTTGATGACCTTTCCGTGTTCGTCGAATTCCAGGTCGGCTTGGGCGGTGTAGGTTTGGGCGAGGTTCATCAGGGCGGCGCGGAAGTCGTCCTTGTTGACCCGCGCCAAGTTGTGGACCGATTCGACGACTTCGCCGATGTAGCGGGTGAAGACGTCGCGGCGTTTGGTGTAGTCGGCGCGGGTTCGCTTTCGTTTGAGGAGCGTCGCCAGTCGCCGCCCGCACTCCGCGACGGCCAGCTTGACCTCCTTGCGGATCTCGTCGTAGTCGGCGATCGCCTCCTTTCCCTCGGAGATAAACGGCACCCAGACGCTGGCCATGTGGATGAGGATCACCATCGGGGCTCGCGGCAAGGACCCGCTGGACTGCGACAGACCGTAGTTGTTCCACTTCGTGTCCGCGACCGATTTGAACAGGCAGCACGAACTCTGCTGATAGAGCAGCGGCACGCGATTGGCGAAGCGGATGACACGGGCAGACACTTCCGGGTCGTCCTTTCCATTTTCCGGGGCGTCGGGTGATTCGTCGTGTTTGTCGGGGCCGAGTTCGCCGCCGTAGGCCAGACCGACTTCGATCTGAAAGGGATTCCCGCGGTAGACCGCCGGGGGGCGGGTGCTGGCGGTGTAGAACTCGGCCTGGATGCCCTTGAGCAGTCCCGCGAGGATGGCCTCGGCCCCCATGGGGGCCAGACAATCCGTGGACGGGGCCTTCAGCTTCGCCCCTTGCAAGCCCCGGTAGATCTTCTCCGCCACCTGGGGAGTAACCGCGTTCACCCATGTCACCGCCGTGACACCTGCGTCGGCGCAGACCTTCCGCGCCAGGGCGGGACTGACCCGCGAGAACTCGGAGGACAAGAACGCTCCGAGCTTTTTGGTCGTCGTCTCCTTGAGCATCTTAAGGAAGGTGCCCAGTTCGATGCCGTAGGGATGAGGCTTGATTTCCTTTGTTTCCGCGGGCAGGGTCTTGACCCCGCGTTCCAACTCGACCGCGGGCCCGTCGGGTGGGCGATAGTGGAAGCGCGCGTGGGGGTTGGCAATGGCGGTCAGCTCGAGGTACTCCTCGACGCTCTGGCGACCCTTCGTGTAGGTGGCCTCCAGTTCGATGGTGACCTCCGTCCCGTGAGGCCAGTCCACCTCCACCGTCTTCTCGTCGATGATGTCCGGGCGGTTCTTCTTGGTGTCGATGGCGAGGCTGTAGAGGTGCGCCTGGGCCTTGGTCCCCGTTCGACTGATGATGCGCACGGGCTTTCCGGTGGTGATCAGACCGTACATACCCGCGGCGCTGATGCCGATCCCCTGCTGTCCGCGCGACATTTTGAGACGATGGAACTTGGAGCCGTAGAGGAGTTTCCCGAAAACGTTGGGGATTTGCTGCTTGACGATCCCCGGCCCGTTGTCACGGACGGTTACGCGGAAGCGCTCGCCCTCGGTTTGTTGAATGACGATCTCGATGTCGGGCAGGACGCCCGCTTCCTCGCAGGCGTCGAGGCTATTGTCCACCGCTTCCTTGACCGTGGTGAGAAGGGCCTTGCGCTTGTTGTCGAATCCCAGCAGGTGACGGTTCTTGGCGAAGAACTCGGAGACGGAAATCTCGCGCTGCTGTTTGGCGAGCATCTCCGCGGTCGCCCCGCGGCGGTTTCCGCGAGGCTCTGGTTCCGGCGTTTCCTCTGGATCGGGAGTGTTCCCTCGGGGCCGGGATCGTTTCGCCTCGGCCGGCTCGGTGCGTGCCCCCGTACCCGACGACTCAAGGGTCAGCATCAATTGGTCGCTGTCCGATCGTTTTTTCATCGCACTCCCATCATTCGCCCTGGCCGCGCTGGTCGGCGATGATAAGTGGCCACGACCGCCCGACCCAGAGCCTTGAGCTTTCGGTTCCGGTCTTGCAATTCGAGCCCGTGGTGATCGGCTGACGGCCTATGTTTTTTGACTGGCGTTGCGGGAGGATTCGGTTACAATGGCACGGCTTAGTGCGCACATGACCACGTCGGTCATAAGTGCTTGTCAATTAGAACGTTACGATAGGACCCGAGCCGGAATCACGATCCATGCCCGCCACCGGACGTATCGCACCCCAAACGCGGCAACGCCGAACCTCGGCTGGCGCGGCGGCGACGTTGATGCCCGAGATTCTGCGGAGCGTGATCGGGCGACATCCGGGCATGGCCCGCGGGTGGTTCAGCCGTTTGCGGCTCGGGGGACTCGACGGCGGGGTCCTCGGCATCATCACGGAGAATCTCGCACAAGCGAAATATCTGGCAGAGTCCTGCGCCGCCCTTTTCGTTGAGGCCGCCCAGGCCGTCACCGGGCGGTTGCTCACCGTTGAGTTTAGCGCGGACGACGAGTCCCGACCCGCAGAGGTTCGTCGTCCCGTCGTGGGTGCAACGTTGACCTTCGAGTCGTTCGTGGTCGCACCGTGCAACTCCCTGGCTCACGCCGCGGCGCTGGCCGCTTCGAGGCGCGATGGAGCGCAGTTCAACCCCTTGTTTCTGCACGGCGGACCCGGGACCGGTAAGTCCCACCTGTTGCAGGCCGTTGCTCATTCCTTGATTGCAAGCGCCACGGGCACCGTCGCGGTGTTCCGGGCCGGGGAGTGGGTGAGCGAAATCGTGTCCGCCGTCGAACATGACCGGCTGGAGGCTTTTCGCCACATGCTTCGCTCCGCGGACGGGCTTCTGATCGACGAAGTGCAGGACCTATCGGAGTGTGAGTTGGGGCAGACGGAGCTTTTTCACGCTGTGAATACCCTACTTTCCGCCGAGCGGCCTGTCGTCCTTGCCGCGGATCGACCGCCTGCGGAACTCTCCCTGATGCAGCCGCGGCTTACCTCCCGATTTGCCGCCGGGCTCGTGGCGGGACTCGACCTTCCCGATTTCGAGACCCGCGCAGCCATTCTGCGAGCCCAAGCCGCGCGCCTCGCCATCGACGTGCCCCACGAGGTTGTGATGTTGCTCAGCGACCAACGAGCATGGAGCGTATCCGACCTGATTTCGGCGTTGGTTCGCCTTGACGCACAGGCGCGCATTGCCCTTTGCCCGTTAACCTTGGCCTTCGTGCGGACCGCGATGGACGCACCGAGCGTCGATTCTGACAGATCGGGCGCTCAAGTTCGTGGATCGGCTTGCGATTCTGACGGCATCGGCTCCCAAGTTCGAGGTGCTGTTTGAAAGTGCGCCGATGCCCACAACGATGCTCACAGTCCGACAACGGCATCGGTGCGCCTCGCCGGCGCGTAGGCCTCGCCCGGCCAAGAGGTTACGCCAGGGGAGACGAAAAGAGCGACAATTGCAACAGGGCTTACGATGACTATTAGACTTATGTATCCTAGTAACGGTAATCGAGACAGAAAAGTTAGATGTGGATTAGGACGGAGTGGTTCGCATGAAACTACGATTCAATCGTCAAGAGGCGGCCGAGGCGTTGGCGGCAGTCTGCATCGTCGCGGCAACCCGAACGCCCAAGGAGATTCTCAAGAGCGTACGACTGGAGGCCTTGCCCGACGCCCTGCTGCTTTCGGCGACGGACCTGGAGCTGGGTCTGCGGATCGCCATCACGCAGGTCGAGGTCGACGAGCCGGGTGAGACGCTGGTCGTCGCGGATACGCTGGCACGGATCGTCCGAGAGTGTACCGATGAGATCATGACGGCGGAGATCGCCAAGAATGCGTTGCACGTTCGCGGGCAGGGGAGCTATTTTCAGATCGTGGCCCAAGCTCCAGTCGATTTCCCGCCCGTGCCTGGCATGGAGGGCGAGCCGGATTTCACGGTCGATGGGGCGTCCTTGCGGCGTTTGGTGGATTGGACGATTTTCGCCGCGGCGCGGGAAAGCACGCGCTACGCGATCAACGGCGTGCTCTGGGAGATTACCGGGAAGGAATTGGTCCTGGCGGCGACCGATGGCCGGCGACTTTCCGTGGCTCGCACCAAGCTCGCCAGCAGTCATACCCGAACTCTTCCGAGGACGATCGTTCCGATCAAGACGCTTTCCTTGTTCAGCCGTTTGCCCATTGACCCCGAGGCCGTCGTCGCGGTGAAGGTCAGCAGCAACCAGATCATCCTCCGCGTCGGGCGGGCCGTGGTCAGCTCCAACCTCGTCGAAGGGCAGTTCCCCAAGTACCAGGACGTCATTCCAGCGGACTGCGATCGAACCGTGGAGATCAGCACCGCCGAATTCCTCAGCGGACTCAAGCGCGCGGCGCTTTTGACCAACGAAGAGTCCAAAGGCGTGCGTTTGGCGTTCTCGGATGGGACGCTGACTTTATCCAGCCGAGCGCCGGAGCAAGGTGAAGCGACGATCTCCATGCCCATTCAGTATCGTGGCGAGGCTATCGAAATCGGGTTCAATCCGGTTTTCCTGACCGACATCCTGCGCGTGGCTCACGCCGAGGAAGTGACTTTCGCGTTTCGTGAGCCGAACCGCCCAGGCCTCGTCCGCATCGGGGACGAATTCGTACATGTGGTCATGCCCGTGAATCTGTCCTCCGCGTGAGGTTGCCCATGCCCAGCCCCGATCATCGCCGACTGCGGTGGGTCATGTCGAACCGCACGCGCCGACTGCGAACCCGTGCCGCGGGTGAGTTGGTGGGGCAGGCAGCGGTTGCACTGACCGGTCCGCGTTCGGTTTCGCCCGCCGCGATCGCGGAAGCCATGGCCGGGGTCATCGACAGACCCACGAGTGCTCACTGCCGCGTGGCCGGGATCCGTCAGGGCGCCGTCGTCATCCACGTAGGATCGCCTACGCTGGTCAGCTTCATGCAGCGTCGCTGGCAAGCAAAAATGTTGGAAACCCTTCGTAGACACGAGCCTCAGTGGGGAGTGCGAATCGTGCTTTTCGAATACGGTTGCGGCGGCGCGCCCATATCCGCCGACGGGGTTTCAAGCCCGAGGAAGAATCACGACCAAGGAGGGATATGAGCGAAGCGATGGTGGCAGAGCGGCGCTACGACGAGTCCAGCATCACCGTGCTGGAGGGGTTGGCGGCGGTGCAAAAAAACCCCGGGATGTACATCGGCGGGGTCGGTTCCGCGGGGCTGCACCACCTCGCCTATGAAGTCATCGACAACGCCGTGGATGAGGCACTGGAAGGCAACTGCGACTCCATTCTCGTTCGCCTCAACGCCGACGGGAGCTGCACCGTCGTGGACAACGGTCGGGGGATCCCCGTGGGGCCGCTGGCCCATGAGAACCCCAAGCTCAACGGTCGCCCGGCGCTGGAAGTCGTGATGACCATCCTCAACTCCGGGGCCAAGTTCGACCGTCACAGCTACAAAGTGTCAGGCGGGTTGCACGGACTGGGCGTGAGCGTGGTCAACGCCCTGAGCGAATGGTTGGAAGTGGAGGTGTACCGCGACGGGATGCGGCATACCATAGGCTTCGAGCGCGGGGTGACGACCCAGCCGTTGCGCTCCACGCCCGACTCGGGGCGCACGGGCACCAGCGTGAAATTCCGTGCCGACCGCAAGCTCTTTCAGGACTGCGACTTCAAGTTCGAAATCCTGCAGGCCCGCCTCCGCGAACTCGCCTACCTCAACAGCGGCCTGCGCATCGCATTGGTCGATGAGATCGGCGGAAAAGAGTGCGAATACTGCTACGAGGAGGGGCTGCGCGACTTCTGCGCTCATATCGCGGGCGGGGCGGAGTGGCTGCACAAAGAGGCCATTTTCATCCGCGGCGCCGACGAGCAGGAAGGCATTAGCTGCGAGGTCGTGATCCTCTTCACCGACGCCTATACCGAGAACATCCTCTGTTTCGCCAACAACATCCACAACATCCACGGCGGGACGCACATGTCCGCGTTTAAGGCGGCGGTGTCGCGCGTCGCGGGGAACTACGCCAAGAAGAACAACCTGATTAAGGGCAGCACCAACATCACCGGCGACGACTGGCGCGAGGGGTTGACGGCCATCGTTTCCGTCAAGCTGCGCGACCCCAAGTTCGAGGCCCAGACCAAGGTCAAGCTCCTCAACCCCGAAGTGGAAACGTTTTTGCAGCAGGTGCTCAACGAACGATTGGGCAACTATTTCGAGGAGCATCCCGCCGACGCCAAACGGATCATCCTCAAGGGCATCCAGGCTGCGCAGGCCCGCGAGGCCGCCCGCAAAGCGCGGGAGCTGTCGAGGAAAAGCGCTCTGAGCGGCGGCGGGCTTCCCGGCAAACTCTGGGATTGCCGCAGCAAGGACGCCGATTCGACGGAGTTGTTCCTGGTGGAGGGCGATTCGGCCGGCGGCATTGCCAAGCAAGGGCGAGACTCGTTCACGCAGGCGATTCTTCCCCTCAAGGGCAAAATCCTCAACGTGGAAAAGGCCCGCATCGACAAGATGCTCGCCCACGAGGAAATCGCCAAGCTCATCTCCGCCGTCGGATGCGGCGTCGGCGAGGAGGAGTTCGACGTCGAAAAGTGCCGCTACGGCAAGATCATCATCATGACCGACGCCGACGTAGACGGTTCGCACATCCGCACGCTGCTCTTGACCTTCCTCTTCCGGCACATGCGGCCCTTGATGGAAACCGGCCGGATCTACGTCGCCCAGCCGCCGTTGTATCAAGTCAAGAAGGGCAAGCACGTTGAATACGTCCTCGACGACCGCATTCTCAACCGCAAGCTGGCCGAAATCGGTTTGTCCGGAGCGGCGTTGATCGTTCGAGATCCCCAGGGCGGGGAGCGCGTGGTCGAGACGGAAAAACTGCGGGCATTGGTGGGACAACTCGACGCCATGGAGTTTCAGACGCGAGTGCTCGCCCGCCGCGGAATCCAATTCCAGGAGCTGGTCCACAATCATCGCCATCCCAAGCTCGGGCTGCCGAAACTCCTCGCCTGCGTGTGCCGTTTGGATGCCAAGGAGCCGGAGCGCCATTATCTCTACGACGAGGAGGGTTTGGCCGACCTTCGCCAACGCGAATCGCAGGCCCACGGGCCCGTCGAAGTGGTCGAGGCCCGGCATGTCCTCCTCGCCTCGCCCGACGACGCCGGCGCCGCCGAGGCCGAAGCCCCGCCCCTTCGCATCGTGCGCTATCAGCTGCCCGAATGCCGCGTGCTCGATGAGATTCTCGTCTCCGTGGAGTCCGCGGGGCTTTCCGTCGACGACCTGTTCCTCATCCGCGAGGAGGGAGTGACCGGCGAGCGTCCGCCCGCCAAATTCCTCCTCCGCGATTCGGCCGGTGAGACCACGGAGATGGACAACCTGGCCGAGGTCGCCAAGGGCGTGCGCGACTTGGGCCGCAAGGGCATGGCCGTCAAGCGCTTCAAGGGTCTGGGCGAAATGAATGCCGACGAACTCTGGGACACGACCCTCGACCGCGACAAACGCACCCTCCTCCGCGTCGTCATCTCCGACGACCCCAACGACCTCGAACAGGCCGACCTCGACGCCCGCGAAGCCGACCGCATCTTCCGACTCCTCATGGGCGACAACGTCGAAGACCGCCGCCGATTCATCGAAGAGAACGCGATGAATGTGAAGAACCTGGATGTGTAACGTTCGGATGGATGACGAATCGACAATCGGCGGAGTGAGATTGGCTCCAAACGGAGGACATGACCCATGGACCGGGACATAGTTGTCAAGCTGCGTTCTAGCTTCGAGTCGATGGTACAGACGCACCCCGAGACCGCGACCGAGTTTTGGTGCGCCCGTGACCTGCAGATGCTCCTTGGCTACGCGAAGTGGGAGAACTTCTCCAAGGTCATCGAGAAGGCCGTAACTTCTTGTAACAGCACAGGTTACGATCCGGCCGACCATTTTCTTGATGTCAGGAAAATGGTCGATGTCGGCTCGGGTGCCAAGCGAGAAGTCGAGGACATCGCGCTGAGTCGTTACGCCTGCTATTTGATCGCTCAAAACGGCGACCCCTCGAAGGAGCCCATCGCGTTCGCCCAAACCTACTTTGCGATGCAAACGCGCAGACAGGAACTCGTCGAGGCTCGTTTGGCCGAAGCTGAGCGCGTCAGCGCCCGCAAGAAGCTGACGCGTTCCGAGACAGAGCTTTCCGGAATCATCCCTGCGTGGCTCAATAATCGGATGCCGCAAGAGTTCGAACACGTCCGCGTGGGTCCTTAGTTGTAGGTGTTCGGCCCCGGCTCGAAATAGGAGACGGTGACGCCCCAGGCGTTGGCAGTCAATCTTGCGGCAACGGCTCAAGCGGGCCAAAGTTCACAGGTACCAGGTATCCAGTCCCCGGCTTTGCCGCCTTCGCGGTCTGCTTTAACGTCGGCCACCAGCGAACTGTTCGCCAGAATTGATCCCAGAGTCCCTGCTGCGCCCATACTTTCTTGAAGAAAAAAGCGGTAAGCCCCGACTGCTTCCACGCCGCTCTGTTCTGCGGGTTACGCGTGATTCGCGGGTCGCCCGAAATGATGACCCAGTCGCCCTCGGAGGCGAGCGTGCCGATCCAGTCTACATCCTTCGCGTCCCCGGGGAACTTTTCACGAAGGTGTTTAATCTCGTATGCGTCGTCCAGCAACCGGATCGCTTGAACCAGGTTGGGTGAGAGGCAATTATCAAAGAAGAACTTCACGCGGCCAGTTTTTTCTCGAACTCGATCGCGTCGCGGACCGACCGCGGGTCAACGTCGTACCACTTGGCGACTGCTGCGATTGAACTGCTTCCGGGCCTGAAGGCTTGCGCAAGGATCGACGTTGGAACTCCCTCTTTGTGAACAATCGGCTGTCCGAAAGACCTCTCTGGATCAATGACAACATGGCGTTTCGTACCTAGCGGCCACCACCGAACTGCTTGGTCGTGGTCATCGAACTCGAGGCCGTACAAGAAAGGACGTAGTAATCCATGGAACGCGTACTGAGTCTTAACGATGTCGAGCAAGGCGCGCTCGCCGCGTTCGTCAACAACCTGGGCGAAGATGCTCCGTCCGTCAGTCTTGAAGCGCCGCGTGGCGAACGGGTGGGTCGTCTCGAACAAGATCCGCGCGCGTTCCGCAGCCGTCCTGATCGTCTTCCAAGTTACGCCTCGCGTGCGAAAGGCATCAACGAATCGCACCTCAAGGAGGTCCAGGAAACCGAGCGCCAGCTTCTCATGGATCGTTGGTAGCTGTCGCTCCCAAACCGGCGCGGAGGCACGTTCCCTGCCGTCATAAACATAGGTGTATCCGAGCAGCCAGCGGCGAATCCGGCCGGGCGACACGCGGCTCAACCTAGCGGCTTCTGGAACCGTGTATATCCCAACACCAAGGTATGTGTTACTCGCCGCCATGACGCCCCCTCTTTCGGTCAATGACCCAGTCGGAACCCGCTCGTCGGCACATCAGATTATACATGGCGGAAGGGACCGAGGGTCAACCCGTCCGGATTCCCCGAGCAGCGACGCCCAGTGCCGACTGCCTAAGAATCGGTCGCAACCAGGGAATCCCTTCAGCCCCGGCCCCGTACCTGGCGGGTCGCCAATACCGGCGCGGCCTATTCCAGGTCCTGTTCCTGAACCACATTGTGACCAAACCGTGGGTTTAGCGATCCCATTGCAGCGCCGCGCCGAGCGGCTTTTTGGGAATGTCGGGCACGAGGCAGTCGGCGGCGGGAAAGCCTACGGGGATGAGCAGGTACGGTTTCTCGTTGACCGGCCGACCCAGGATTTCGCGCAGGAAACGCATCGGGCTGGGGGTGTGGGTGAGGGTCGCCAGTCCGACCTGGTGACAGGCCATGATGAACATGCCCGCGGCGATGCCCGTGGATTCCGATGGGTAGTAGTTCGAGACCCGCTCCCCGCCGACCTCTTCCCAGTCGATGCGGAACAAGACCACCAGCCAGGGCGCGATTTCGAGGAACGGCTTGTGGGCGTCGGTTCCCAACGGATCGAGGGCCTTGAGCCACTCGCGGGGCATGCGACGATCGTAGCTTTCGCGTTCCTCGATCTCAGCCGCCACGCGGATTTCGCGTTTCAGCGCCGGATCGCTGACCGCTGCGAAACGCCACGGCTTGCGGTTGGCCCCGCTCGGGGCCGTGTGGGCGACGGCGATGACCGATTCGATCAACTCCCGTGGAACCGGCTCGTCGCTGAAGAAACGGCAGCTTCGGCGGGCGTCCATCTCCTCGAGGAGCGCCGCCGCACGCGCGTACATCTCCGTAAGCCCGCGCCGCCGAAAGGCGTAGGGGATGACTTTGGCCGGCACGAACGGTTAACCCATGCCTCGCCGTGTTCGGACGAAGGCGCAGCGATCTACAGCCCCAAACTGAAATCCAGGGCGTCGATGGTCACCGTGCCGTCCACCGGCGAGGTCACCTCGATGCATAGGCTGAACTCGCCTGCGTTGATGAGGTCCAGCGTGTTCTGGGTCAGCGTGATACTCGAGGGGTCCACCGAAACCGGTTGCAGGTCCGCGTCCAGCTCGACGTTGAAGGGGCCATACCCCTCGCCGTCCACGCACACCGTAGCCAGTTCATCGACCGAGGCGATCCAGGCTCGGACGACGAGCGTCCCGCCCTCTTGCAAATTCACCGTTCCCTTGCCCCCGCCCGTGTCCGCGGGTGTCACGGTGATGTCATTGGGGTCGAGGATGATGGATCCGCTGCCGATGTTGACGGCCGCGTCGCCGAGCGAGCCGCTGCCGCTATTGGTGACGGGCTCACCGGCGGTCACCGCGAAGGTTCCCAGCCCTCCGCCGAGCTGAAACTCCGCCGCCACCCGCAACGCCTGGCGGCATCCGTTCAGGGCGAACGCCCCGACTACCATCGCCACGCCGATCGTTAAGACGCGATTTCGCATTGGATATCTCCCGCTCGCTTGCAACCAGCGCCCCGTAGCGCCCGATAACCGCCGGCACCGCCCGCGCGACGCCGCCTGCCCTAGAAGGCTACTCGGACCACCGCGCTCTCGCCAGTCGGGACCTGGGAGGCCCAGCCGACTGTTGTCCGCGGACTTGGGCCCCGGACATCCGATCAACGCGACCTGCCAGCAACCTTGAAATTCGTCATACGCCGCCCGGCTGGGAATCGTATGTGTTAAATGGGGAAAACTGCACAAGCTTGTGAATGTCGACCGAGTAGTTATCGGTCGGCGGTGGGAAGGGGTCATGCCACGAGCCAACGGCACTGGGTCAGTTCATTTGTTTCGTGAACGAGGAATGCGCGGCTGCGACTTCGCCCGCCGGATTGCGCTTGGACTGGGGTTGTCCCTGATAATTCTTGGCGGATGCGGGACTGCCCCGGGGCAACTGGCAAGCTCGGACGGTACTCCCCCAAGCACTTCGGACGGTGACTCGAATCCGCGCGGCGGGAATGCGCCGGTCTTGCCGGCCGAGGTGGAGACGCCGCCGACACTTTCATTCAGCGCCGAGCCGGTGTTTTGCTGTGATCCACGGGGGATGACCTTCACGGCCAGTATCGCTGCCGAAGGTCCCGTCGGCTCGGTTCTGTATCGTTGGGATTTTGGCGACGGTCGGTCGGCGCGCGGTCCACAAGCGACGCACACCTTCGGTTGGCCCGGCGAGTATCGGGTCCGACTGACGGCGACGCTCGAGGACGGAACGCTCCTCGGCGCCGAGCAGGCGTTCTCGTTCGCTGCGGATCAAGTTCCCGACGGAACGGACCCGCCGGATCCACCCACGGACCCGATCGACGAAACGCCGGACGAGGCACCCGTGCTCGTGATCGCCGACGCGGGGGCCGATCGCGAAGCCATCGCGGGCGAGAAGGTGACACTCGACGGCAGCGGCAGCACAGGAAGCGGACAGGACCCGCTGGGCTACGAATGGCGGCAACACACGGGTCCCACGGTGGTGCTGACGAATCCGTACTCGCCGATTGCGACGTTCACGGCTCCGTCCAATCTGCGGCGGACCGAGACGTTCGTTTTCGCGCTGATCGTGCGGCAAGGCGCGGTGATGGACGCCGAGACGGTGCAGGTGTCGGTGCTTCCGCCGCCCCCGCCGGATCCGCCGTTGCCGACGGTGCAACTGGCGGTCACGTTGGCGGACGGCGTGTTCATCCCGATCCTCACGCCGGACGAGGGCGCCTCGACGCCGGACCGTCAGAGCTACAGCGGCGACTGGGGGGAGGCCCTGGTGCAGAAGCTCGACGCGACGCGTTACGAACTCACGCTCCGTGCCAAGGTCAACCTCGCCCGCGTTTGGTTCCCCTACTTCGCCAACGAGTATGCCTGCGAGCGAATCCTCTATCCCCATCTTCTGGGGTTGGAGGTTGACAATTCGCGGCTGAATCGCGCGTGGAGCTACGAAGAGATCGCGGTGTACCCTGGGCAGACGGTCTTCCCCGGGGCGGTCATGGAGAGTCCCGACGAGGGTCGGGGCGTGTTTGCGGCGAATTGGCCTCCGCTGGAGGTGAAGGTGCTTTACTCCCGCGGGAAGGTCGCGCTTCGCTATGACCAGACGCTGGCGGCGGGGGGCATGCGGAAGTACCGCTGCATGATCGCGGACACCGTCGCCCAGCCGGGTGTCGAGCCGTGGCACTTGGCGGTCGATGCCTATCGTGACTGGCTTCTGCCGAACATGCAGCAGGCGGGGCTTTGGCCCGTGGTCTATCCCGAGTGGCTGCGGACGGCCCACGGTTGGTCGAACGTGCAGTTGCAGGACTACGACGATCCGGTGGGCGAAACCCGTTATCGCTGGGAACAATGGGGGCATATGTTCCCGGTCATCCAGACCTGGGGGAGCATGTCCGATCGGCACCATCCGCCGGACCTTTCGACAGGCTGTTGTCTGATCGACACGTCGCTGCACCCGCGCAACGCGGAGCTGCCGCAGGTCGCCCAGATGGTGGTGGAAGGCGGCGGGTATTTCGGATACTACGCCCGCCCGCGCAACACCGGACCGGTGGCGGGCACGCACCCCGACGCGACCGCGAACCGTGAATGGCTCCTGGAATGGCTGAACATCAATCGCACGCAGCTCGGCGGCAACATCGACTACCTGGATTGGTTCATCGCCCGACCGCTCGGTCCGGTGCTGGATGTCGCGTTTCAGTTCCGCGACGGGCTGTGGAGCCATGACACGGTCTGCGAGCGGGCGGTGGATGTCTATCCCACGGCGTTTCTCATGAGCGGGGCGCTGTGGGGCGGGGCGCGATACTTCACCAAACCGGAGCAGACTATCGCCGACGCCCCGTTGGGACAAACGGGGATCGTCTTTCCGCGCCTGGTGCGCTATCTGCTCGATGACCGCATTGTTCTGCTGGGGGAATCCAACGGCGACAACGTGATGTGGGGCAGCGGCCGCGGGGCCTACCATTTCGGCGAGCGGCAGGCGTTCCTGCTGGGGTGCAAGCTGGATTGGATGCAGCGTCCGGACGGCGGGGGACCGAACGACCCGGCCGTGCCCGTCATCGTCAACGCCTGGGAGAGTGTCAACTTCTGGCACCGTGATCCCGTGTACATGGACACCGTCGGATTGACCCAGGTCCCGCCCTCCGTGGACGTGCGGCGCTTTCGGGGGCGCGACGGCGAAACGATCCTCGCCGTGGACCACCGGAACGCCGAGTCGGTACACCCGGCCGCCGTTCTGGTTGACGGTCGATCGGTGAGCATCCCCGGCAGCGCGTGGTTGGAACTGGTGGTCGTCGCGCCGTAAGGCACGGTGCGCGCCGCTGGTCATTCGTCCCCTGCCGGTCGCTTGTGCTCCCGGCCTTGCGGTTCTCATTTCTTGCCCGCCCGGCGCGGATTCGTGCATTTCTCCGACGGCGCAACAATTGCGTAACGCGAACCCTTTCGGTACCTTGACAGGTCGTCGGGCGACGTAGTAGCTTCCGCAGCCAGGCACGTCGGAACGGCACGGCGCATGTAAGCTGGACGCGCCGGCGAATCCAGCACCCTTGGATGGAGCAACATGATTCAAGTACGCAACCTGACCAAACGGTACGGTACGCTTCTCGCCGTGGACGACATTTCGTTCGACGTGGAGGGGGGAGGCGTCGTGGGGTTCCTCGGTCCTAACGGGGCGGGGAAGACGACGACCATCCGAATTCTCAGTTGCTACCATCCGGCGACGAGCGGTTCGGCGACGGTGGCCGGTTTTGACGTGTTTAGCCAATCCATGGAGGTGCGCCGTCGGGTCGGATATCTGCCGGAATCCACTCCGCTGTACCATGAAATGCGGGTTCGCGAATACCTGAACTTTCGCGGCAAACTGCGGGGGATGGGAAATTCGCAGCGTCAGGAGGCGATTCGTCGGGTGACGGAGCGGTGTTGGCTGGGTGAGTTCGTGGATCGCCCCATCGGGCAGCTTTCCAAGGGAATGCGGCAGCGGGTGGGGTTGGCCGACGCCATCATGCACGACCCGCCGGTGCTGATCCTCGACGAGCCGACCATCGGACTCGACCCCACGCAGATCCGCGAGACTCGCAACTTGATCACGGAACTCGGCAAGCGGCACACGGTGTTGCTAAGCTCGCACATTCTTCACGAGGTGGAGCAGACCTGCGACCGAACGATCATCATCGCCGCGGGGCGGATCGTGGCCGCGGGCTCGCCGCAGGAGCTGCGCGATCAGTTGGGGGCTCAAGCGAAGGTTGTGGCCGAGCTGCGGGCCCCGGCGGGGGAGGTGGAGAGCAGCGCTAGGAAACTGCCGGGGGTGGAGCGGGTGGACGTGTCGTCGAACGACGGGTGGGTGCGTCTGACGGTCGAGGCCCGGCCGGAGTGCGACGTGCGCGAGGATATCTTCCGCTTGTCGAGCTCGAAGGGTTGGACGCTCCGCGAGCTGCGCCGCGAAGGGGCGACGCTGGAGGACTTTTTCGTGCAGAAGACGGCGGAGCAAGCGCAAAGTGCGAAGACGGGTCGGAGATGAATTAGAAATTACCAATGACCAATTACCAATGACTCAACTACGCCTCGCATCCCAGTCTGTGTCCGGTCAGAGGTCATTGGTCATTTGTAATTGGTAATTGGTAATTGGTTTGCGGCGGGAGGTTCGTTGTGGGCAATGTGAAGACTTTGGCGGGGCGTGAGCTCGGCGCGTATTTTCTTTCGCCGATCGCGTACGCGGTGATCGCCATGTTTCTTTTTTCGTCGGGGCTGGCCTTCGCCCTGGGCACGTTCACGGGGGGCGGCGAAGCGTCGCTTCGTTCGCTGTTCGATTTTTGGATCGTGCTCATCCTGGTGTTCATACTCCCCATGCTGACCATGCGTTTGGTGAGCGACGAGCTGCGCATGGGGACGATCGAGACGTTGATGACCGCGCCGGTGACGGAGTTGGAGATCGTGGCGGGCAAGTTCCTCGGGGCGATGGGCTTTTACGTGATCTTGATGGTCGCTCTGCTGCTCTATCCCCTGTTGTTGCAGTTCTTCGGGCCCGTGGACGGGAAGCTGCTGCTCTGCCACTTCCTCGGACTTCTGCTTCTGGGGGCGTTGTATACGTCGGTGGGGCTTTTTTTCAGCGCGTGCACCAAGCACCAGGTGATCGCGGTGCTGCTGAGTTTCACTCTGTTGGCGTTGATGACGTTCGCTTCGCACGCTTTGGCGACGCTGGTCGAGGGCTGGCCTCGGGCGTTTCTGCAGCAGATTTCGGTCCGAACCCATTTTCATGATTTCGTGCGCGGGATGCTGGACGTGAACCATGTCGTGTTCTTCCTGACGACGACCGCGTTTTTCCTGTTCATCACCGTGAAGCGTTTGGAGATGCGTCGATGGCAGTAGAGATCAAAACGGTAAAGCCGGCGGGAGGCATCTCGTCGGGGCGGCGCTGGTTGGTGGGTTCCAACGTGGCGGTGGGGACGGCCATCGTCGCGGGGATCGTCGTGGTCGCGCAGCTTTTCGCTTACGACAGTTGGCGCACGGACATGACCTCCAGCGGCGTGAACAGCTTGGGCGACGGGACGATGAACCTGGTGCGCGAGTTGGATCGCAATGTGCGGGTGACGTCGCTGTACTTCGAGACGGATCGGGAGGAGGCGGACCAGGCGCGTTTCCGCCGCACGGCCCTGGACTTGCTGGAACTCTACGAGGCTTCCAACCGCAGCAAGGTCACGGCGGAGTGGATCAACCCGCTCAAGGACCATGAGCGGTTCCAGAAGCTGCTCGCCCGTCTGCGGGAGAAGGGGGCGTACAAGGACGCGGTCGGCGGGTACCAGGCGCGTGTCGATGCGTACAAGAACGAACTCGACGGGCGGATGCGAAAGTTGTTGCAGGACGAGATGAACCTGGTCGGACCGGCGGTGGGGGGGATGGGCGAGTCGGGACGGCCCACGGGCGTCGCCCAGGTCGAGGAACTTCTTCGCCGGCTCTTGAGCGAACTGGAAGCGACCCGCGAGCAGATCGACGCTCTGACGGCGGCGGCGAATCCGCAGTTCACGTCGGCGGTGAATGAACTCAAACAGCTTTATCCGAAGATCAGTAAGGCCCTGAAGGAAATCGGCAAATTCGCCCAGGCGGAACTGGCCCGGGAGCCGTCGATGGCGGCGGCGCAGGCGAGTTTTCTCAAAGAGGCGAACTCGCGGTATGCCGAACTGGTGGCGGCTTTGGAGGCGGAGACCACCAAACTTCAGGACATGCAAGCGCTGAAATTGGACGATCTGCTGGACCAACTCGCTCCCACGGGCAACGCGATTTTGGTGGAAACGGACGACGACGCGCGGGTGGTGGACTTCAGTTCGGTGTGGCCACCGATGGACCCGAACTCCTCGGGGATGAGGGTTTCGTTCGACAAGCGGGCGTTCAAGGGTGAGGAGAAGCTGACCTCGGCCATCCTTCGCACCACGCACAAGGAACAAACCGCGGTGGTGTTCGTTCGCTACGGCGGGCTGCCGCTGTTCATGGGCGGGATGACGCCCGGACAAGCGCCTGCGGGCTACGGCATGATGAAGCAGCAGCTCGAGGACGCCAATTTTGCGGTCGAGGAATGGGACCTCAAAACCAAGGACACGCCGCCGGAGATCACCCCGCCGCCGACGCGAACCCTCTTCGTGGCGCTCAAGCCGGAGCAGCAGCAGCGCAATCCGATGATGCAGCAGCAACCGCCGGAGCAGCCTTTCACGGAAAAGCATCGCCAGGCGTTGCTGACCGCCATGGGTGACAAGGGACGGGCACTGTTCATCGCCGGTTGGGCCCCGGGTCCGTTCGGTCCGATTCCGGGGACCTACGAGTACAACGACTATCTCAAGAACGCCTGGGGCGTGAGCGTGGACACCTCGGCGCTGCTGATTGGAACGATGAGCATCGCTCCGGGGAAGTACGTCGTGGCCCGGCGGGACTTCTACAACATGGAGGACCTGGAAGTCGGCGACCACGACATCGTCCACGGGTCGGCGTCGCGTCGCGTGGCACTGCCTTGGTGCGCCCCGTTGGAGATCGCGGGCGCTGCGCCCGGCGGGGTGCAGATCAGCCCGTTGCTCACCCTTCCTCGCCGCGACGGGGTCTGGGGGGTGAAGAACATCCAGAAGTATCAGGAGCAAATGGAGCAGCGAGAATACCTGAGCAAGGCGGAGGGCGACTTGGAGGGCCCCTTCGTTCTGGCTGCGGCGGCGAGCAAGGGCGATGTCAAGGTCGTGGTGGTGTCGTCGCGCGAGTTCGCCGAGGACGAGGTGGCGTTCGCCCGCGAGATGGGCGTGGGACCGCAGGGCTTTACGGTCCGCTCGCGGAACCCGGGCAACGTGACGCTGATGATCAACGCCCTGCACTGGCTGAACGACAACACGGCGTTCATGAACATCGGGCGACCCATCGACGCGGCGGTGTTGGAGATTGGAAGCGAAGGCACTCGCCGGGCCGTTCAAGTGCTGACCATTGTGCTCTGGCCGGCGCTGGCCCTTTTCGGCGGGGGCGTGGCGTGGTGGGTTCGGCGAAGGTAACCAAGGAATATGAACTTCAAGACGACATTACTTCTCGGCGCGGCGTTGGCGGCTCTTGTGTTGGCCTACACGGTTTCGCGCTCCGCGCCCAAGGCGGTGGAGAGCACCGAAACGCCGCCCGTCCCGGCCATGCCGACCTCTGCCACAGCGCGGGACGTGTTGGAGAAAAAGCCGGGCGATGTGACCAAGGTGGTCTGCCAGGTGAAGGGCAAGGAAGCGTGGACGTTCGAGAAGAAGACGACGGGCGAGGGCGCTTCGCCCGTGTGGCGGATGACTTCGCCGATGGACATTCCGGTGGCGTCGTATGAGGTGGATCGGTTCGGGCGGGAGCTGGGCCGGTTGCAATACGAGATCAGTTACAAGCCCGGCGAATCAGGGGCCGTTTCGTTGACCGACGCGGGACTCAGTCCACCCGAGGCTGTCGTGACCCTGACGGATGCCGCGGGTGTCACCGCGACGATCGAGATCGGCAAGCCGGCTTCGGACAACGAGACCTACGTGCGGGCGGCGGGCGGGGAGCGCATCTGCGTGGGGAAGGCCAACCTGCGGCACCTGTACAAGCCCAAGGCCCTGGAATACCGCGATCAACAGCTTTGGAATTTCATGCCGGAGAACGTCACCCGCGTAGAGGTCTCGGACCGCGCGGCGACCGACGGGCCGGTGAATTATGTGTTCGTCAAGGACGGGGCCAAGTGGATGATGCAGTCGCCGGCGGCGGCTCGGGCCACCGCGAAAGTGGACGAGATGCTTCGCAGTCTCAGCCGCCTTCGCGTCACGCAGTGGTACGACGACAGCCGCGGGAAGCTGCTCGTTTATGGCTTGGAGCCGGCGGCGCTGAGCATTCGGGTCACGGTCGAGGAGAAAATCGCCGCCCCGCCTGCGGAAACCGAGGCGAGCGAGACGGAGAAAAAAGAGGAGGCCCCGCCCGAGATCAAGACGACGGTCTATGAATTGCACGTCGCGGACCGTTCGCCGATCGGCGAGGACACGAAGACCTATCTTCGGGTAGGCGACGAATCTGCGGTGGCCACGATCATGAAGGCCACGACCGACAAGCTCAAACCGGTCATGGCCGAGTGGCGGGAGATGCGGATCACCACGGCCAACGTGGACGCTTCCACGCGGGTGGAAATGAACGTCGCGGGTGAACGAGCTGTGCTCGCCCAGAAGGACGGCAAGTGGACGTTCGAGGGTGACGGATCGCGGGCCGAGGATTCGGCGGTGAGGGAGTTGCTCAAGGCTGTCAAGGACATGAACGCGGTGGTGTTTGTCGAGGCCGACTCGCCTGACGCCGCGACCTACGGGTTCAGCCAGCCGCTCGCGGAGTTTCGCCTGACCGTTCCCGGCGCCGACGACGTGGAACGCATCACCGTCGGGGCGTACACCGACGCCCAGACCCGACTCATGGTCTACGTTCGGCGCAACGATTCGAACTCGATCGGGAAGGTGCGATCGTCGGAGATTGCGGCTTTGCTCCGCACGCCGCTGGCCTATCGAGACCGGACAATTCTCGATCTTGCCGTGGATGCGATAAAAAAAATACGCGTCGAACTGCCTGACCCGCTCGGCGAAGGTCGGCGCGGGGTGGAGATTGAACGCGGGGCGGACGGTTGGCGGATGGTGGAGCCGGTGTCGGCTGCGGTTCGCACGGATCGAGTGGAGAAGCTGGTCCAAGCGCTAACCCCGCTTCGCGCCACGGCCATCGCCGCCGCGACCACAACGAAGGCGACGTATGGCCTTGCGCCGCCCACCGCGATCGTCACCGTGGTCAACGAAAAGCCGCCGGCGACACCCGCGGATGACGGAGCGACGGAATCGGCGGCGCCGCAGCGTAGCGTGATGACCGTGACCCTGGGGGAGCATGAGAGCAAGTTTTACGCCCAAGGCGGCGAGGGCTCGACGGTCTTTGAGGTTGCGGCGGATTTCTACAAACAGCTTTTCGAGGAGTTCCGCACCCACGAGGTACTCACCTTCGACGAAGCCAAGGTTCGCGAGTTCTCGATCCGCAAGGGCGGCGTGACCCATTCGTTCGTTCGCGGCGATGGCAAGTGGACGTTCAAGAACGAGCCGGACCTGCCGCTGGACGCCAAGAAGGTCGAGAACCTGCTACTGCAATTGAAGGACCTCAAGACGGAGCGTTACGTCCGCAATGCGGCGAAGGAGCTGAGTTCCTTCGGTTTGGGCGCGTCGGATTACGAGGCGACGGTGAGCTTGGAGGACGGCGCTCGCCGTGTCCTGCGCGTGTCACAGCAGACGCACGACAAGGGCCCCGAACAAGGCCATTATGCCTGCATCGACGACAAACACGACGTGTTCCTGCTGACCGGGGACATGCTCAAACGCATCGAGGTCTCCCTGCCGGAACTCGAGAAGCGCTGATCCTCGCCGGCGGAAGCGGAGTGCGTGCCATGAAGCTGGCAGCGGTCGTCGTGTTCCTGCCCATGCTGACGTTCGCCCTGTCCGGGGCGAGCTGCCGCACTCGTTCGCCCGACGATCTCGACAAACTGGGCACGGTGCGGCTGACCATCCTCGAGCGACCGTTCGAGCTTTGGATCGCCGATGCGCCCGCGGAACAGACCCAGGGTCTGATGTTCGTCACCACCGAGCGCATGGCTTCGCTGCCCGACGGAACGCAGCGGGGCATGATCTTCGTCTTCGACCACGAGCAGCAACTCAACTTCTGGATGCGCAACACGATCATTCCCCTGGACATCGCCTACCTGACGACGGGGGGCATGGTGACGGCGATCCACACCATGGCCCCGCTCGACGAACGACTGGGGCAGTATCCCTCGCGCTCGCCCGCCCGCTACGCCCTCGAGGTCAACGCGGGCGTGTTCTCGGACATCGGGCTGACCGCGGGCCAGATGGTCACCATTCCCGACTCGCTCCTCAAGCGCGCTCCCTAAGGCGTCGAACAGCTCAGCGTCGCAGCGGATCCCGGAACCGACCGTCCTCGACGCCCGATTCCGATAATCGGCGCGTCCCCGCGGACCGCGCGACCCGTGGACGCCATGCAGGTTTTGCTCATCGACCCGCCCGGAAACTCCCTGCCCGAGGGAACCAGCGCGTTATTGAGTGACATTGGATGGCACATCGAGGCCGTGGGGGACTACCGCGCGGCGCTGGCGCGAGCCCAATCCGCTCCGATCGATGCCGCCATTTTTGCCCAACCCGCCGAAACCGAGCGCTGCGAATTTCAGGAGCTTCTGCGTCTGCTCGATGCCCGCCGGGTGGCGGCGATCATGATCACCGACGGAGCGTCCGCCGCGCGGCCCCCCGCTCCGACCGGCGCTCTGCTGGACGTGGTGGACCGGCAGATTTCCCTGGCCGAGCTGCGCGGTCGGCTGACCATGATCGAGCGCTACCATGGGCTGCTCCGACGTATGGAGCAGGAAATCCGCACCATGGAGCGCTTGGGGCAGCGGCTCCATCATCATTTCCACGAGGTCGAACAAGAGCTTCGTCTCGCGTCGCGCCTGCAACGCGACTTTCTGCCGGACCTGCGGCAACCTTTGGGCGACCTTCGGATGGCGGCGTTGTTTCGACCGGCGTCGTGGGTTTCGGGCGACATGTACGATGTGTTCCGCGTCGACAACGAGCACACCGGGTTGTACATCGCCGACGCCGTGGGACACGGCATGGCCGCCAGCCTGCTGACCATGTTTATCAAACGGGCCATTGTGCCCACGAAAGCGGCGGGCGATCGGCACGTCGTGATCCCACCGGGCGAAGTGCTGCTCGCCCTCAACGACGCCCTGGCCGATCAATCCCTGCCCAACTGTCAGTTCGTGACCGCGTTTTACGCACTCTTTCATCACCCGACGGGGACGCTACGATTTGCCCGCGGCGGTCATCCGTGCCCGATCGTTTTCAGCGCGGACGGCGACGCGGGCGAACTGAATGCGATCGGCGGACTGTTAGGGATCGCCAAGGGCGAGGAGTTCGCCGAGGGGCAGACCGTACTACGCCCGGGCGATAAAATGTTGTTCTATACGGACGGCGTCGAATTGGCGTTCGAGAGCGGACCGGCAGGTGAAAGCAATTACAAGGGCGTTTTCGAATCGGTCCGCGCCCTGCCCATCGAGGCGATGATCCGCCGCTTGGAGACTCTTCTGGACGCCGATCCGGGCTCCGTTGCCCCGCGCGATGACATTACGATCCTCGGGATGGAAGTCGGTTCGCCGAGTAGTGCTACCCCTCCTGCGTGACGGATACGCCGGGGACAAGCCCCGACGCTACGGTAGAGGCGGGGGGGCCGGCTCTTTCTCGCGGGGTTCGAGGTGCTGGGCGATCTTGGCGAGCAACGGCGACCAAGCGTCGCCGAACAGGTCTTGGGGAACCGCTCGAAGCTCGGCCAGTAGGCGACGCCCCCGTTCCGCATCGACCGGGGCTGGAGGAGTCTCCGCGAAAGCGGCGATGGCGCGGATGATGTCGGCTTTCATCGACGTTTCGTCGGTGGTCTCGGCGAGTCGCACGATGACTTGGGCGAGCCCCGCCGCGGAGGGCGTGCGGAGGGTGGCTTCGAGCCAACGCAGCCCGGCCGCCTTAGCGGTCGGGTCGCCGCGGGACAAACGGGCGGCAAAGAGTTCCCGAAGATGTGTCGCGGCCTCGGCATCCTTGCCCGCGGCGATCAAGATCGCGGACAACCGGTCGCGCACCGCGTCGAGTTCGGCTAGATGGTTTCCCGAGGCGGCAAGGGCGATCACCAGCTCCTCCAGATAGCGGACCGCCAGGTCGGGGGTCTCGCGCAAGCGCTCTGCGGCTCGAATGCGGTCGGGGACGGGGCGCTTGGCGAGCAACTGCCGGAAGCCGCGCCAGGCTGCTTCGCGACCGATCTCGCTGCCTTCCACGGCCGGGTTCAGCCTCGCCTGGAGCGCCTCGAGATCGGCGTCTTCTCGTCCCAATTGACCAACCACCTCGATCGCCGCCAGACGCACGCGGGCGTCGGTGTGCGACATCAAGGCCCGACAGCGAGGGAGCTTGGAGGCCTCGCCCACCGCACGAAGTCCACGAAGGGCGGCCTGAAGCAGACCCACGTCATCGGACTCGACGGCGCGGGCGAACTCGTCAGCGAAGGCGGGATCGCCCACACCGGCCATGGCCGACAACAGCGCACCCTGCAAAGCGACCTGATCGGGCGGGGCGGAACGATAGCGATCCAAGAGCGGCAATGAGGCGTTCTTCAGATGTTCGGCCGACTCGGGCTTGAGCGCGATCTGTCCCAAGGCCACGGCCGCCTCGCGCACGCATTCGGGAGAACTCCCCGCCGCGCCGACTTCGCGCAGCAATGCCGGTATGGCGGTGACACTCCCTATGCGACCCAGCGCTTGGAACACCGTCTGCCGCACGCCGGAATCCTTCTCGTCGTTCAGTCGGCCGACCACCGCCTCCACGACGGCGGCATCGCTGAGGTTCTGGAGAATCTGCAGCGACTCGCGGCGCACCCCTGCGGATTCATGCTTGAGCAAACGCAGAAGGGCGTGGAGCACTTCGCCATCCGGGCGTTTGCCCTCGTCGGCGATGCGACTGCGGACGATCCCCAACGTCGCCGACTTCACCACGAGAAGCGGATCGTCGATCCACTCCACCAACCGAGCCTCTCGCTGCTCGGGGGTCAGGGGGCGCAGCAGCTCTCTTTGAAAATCGCGGATTCGCACGATCTCGGCGACCTCCTCGCGCTCCGCTTCGCTTCTTCGGCCCTGAAGATCGACGGACAGCTTGCGTGCCCGATCGCGGTACAGACGCAGTTGCTCGGCGAGCCACACTTTCTCATCCATCCGCATCTGGGCGTCCCACCAGGCTCGCCATTGGATAACATTGTTGCCGAACGATCGCGGGGCGAGCGGTTCCAGGACGGTGACGACGCGATCGCTGACAGCCGGGACCTCCAATCCCAACAAGGCCATGAGCTGAGCGACGACGTCGCGGCGGTGGGTGTTGGGGGCCAAGGCGTCGATGGCGGCCAGCCGTTTGATGAGCGGAACGTCGGCACGAGCCGCAAGGGCGCCGAGACGATTCGGCACCTCGGCGCCGGGAAACTCGGCCAGGGCTCGCGCCGCGGCGGCGCGCAACTCGTCGCCTTCCCCTCCCAGGAGTTGGATCAAGGGATCGATGAAGGTTTCGGCCAGGGCATCGGACGACTCGCGCCCACGGGCCGTCAGGGCGTCGCAGATCGGAACTTGAACCTCCGGGCGCGGCGGGAGCGCCAGAAGCTCGGCGATCAACGCCGTCGCCTGCGGCAAATCATAGGAGAACAGCAGCTCCACCCAGCGTTTTCTTTCATCGGGCCGGGCCTGGGGATCGAGAAGTCCCTCGCGGCAGGTTTGGAATTGACGATCGGACTCGCTGAGAGCGGAGCGGGAGGATTCATCGCCGGTTTGGGCGCGCGCCGGTGTCGGGCAGGCCGCCAGAGCGATGACAAATAGTGACACTACCCGCGACACGCTACTGCTCCGCGATGCGGCGACGAAGTTCCCTGCGCGCGGCGGCAAGCCCGCGGCGCCGCCCATGCTAGGCCCGTCCGTGGGACGTTGGTTCACGGAGTTGTACCGGCCCGGAGTCGGCCCGGCAACCGCCCCCGCCCACCGCCGCGTCCTGGAACACGGCGACCCCCTGCCCTTGGGCTACCGATTCCTACACCGAAGCCGAGCCGACGGTTGCGTCAAAAACAGTCCAAAAAGTAGCAATCGTCGTAGTAGTAGTCGACGTACACGTCCTCATAGTAGTAGTCATCGTAGTAGTCGTCGTTGCGGAAGAGATCGAAGGCCCCGGTCACCGGGTCGCACGTCGCGGAGGTGATCCAGGGCATCCCGCCCAGCGCCAACGCCGCCAAAAACGCCCTGCCTTTTCGTCGAGTCATGGTCTTATCCTCAGGTCGCCGCGATGGGACCCTCGCCCCGCGGCATGAGCTAGAACATCCCTACCTTCATCGACACGTCCAACGGGCGGCGGTTAGGGCGTCCCGCCTTCTACCCGTAACATACGTGGGACGCTAAACTTACGTTTGATCCGAGGGGACGGTCGGCAAAGAGTGCCTTTGCGGCGGGTCCTTGGAGAAAGATGGCTTGAGGACCATGACCCCACTCCCAGACGCGACCACGCCTCCTATCGACCCTGCACCCCAACGGCGGGCAAACCCTGCTGGCGATCCGGCCAAGCCTAAGCGAAGCCGGTTGTGGGCCACCGTTCGGGCCTTGCTGCGGGCCCGTGTCACCGCCGGACTCGTCCTCGTCCTGCCTCTATGGATTACATACCTTCTGATCCGCTTTATCTTCGAGCTGATGCGCGATACCTCGCTGTGGGTCGTGGTGAGCTATCTGAAGAGCGCCTGGGGGGCGGGGATTCTCGATCGCTGGGGCGTTTCGAGTGAGCAACTCACCGCCCAGGGGTTGCAGGCCCTGCATCCTTCCGCCCAATGGGGCATCGCCATTGCTTCGGTCCTCCTCACGGTCGCGTTTCTCTACATCATCGGCGTCCTGTCGGCCAATTTCTTCGGACGGCGGATCGTCCGGGCGGGGGAATCGCTCCTCGAGCGGGTCCCCTTCGTCAAAACCATCTACCGAGCGACCAAGCAGATCCTGGAAACGTTCGCGGGCGACGGCGGGCAGAGCTTCCAACGCGTTGCACTTGTTCCCTTCCCAAGCAAAGACGTCCGCTCCGTGGGGTTCGTCACCGGGCGTAGCCGGGACGCCTTGACCGGAGAGGAGCTGTGTACCGTCTTTGTCGTAACCACACCCAATCCCACCAGCGGATTCGTTTTCGTTCTCAGGTATTGCGACGTCATCGAGCTCGACTGGAGCATCGAAGAGGCGATCAAGATGGTCATCTCCGGCGGCGTACTCCTGCCCTCGGCCATGTCCATGAGTCAGACCGCCACCGTTCTCACCCACAAATGAACTCCGTCGTTTTCCATCGGTCGGCAACCGCGGAGGGGTGGAACGGGGAATAGCGGCGCCCGCCCGAGCCTTCGATTCGTCCCACACCAGGGGCTACGTTACAATGAGGTTTGGTATTGTCGCCCACCAGGGGCGCCGGCAGACGAGGGGTGGAATTCGTCACCCACAAGGGGTGACGCAACGGCGGCAGCGATATGACGGTTTCGTTTGGGGCATTTGAGCGGCTCAAGGGGAAGGGAGTCGCGGCGTACAAGAACGGCGAATACGTCGCGGCGCGGGCTTACCTCGCCGACGCCGCGGAGTGCATGATCGAGCTTGCCGAGGCGGCCAAGACGGCGGATGCGCGGCGGCAGCATGAGGAGTTGGCCGCGGAGTTGATCGAGCTGGCCAAGGACTGTGACCGGCTGGCCGCCGGGGGAAGGCACGGAGGCACGAAGGCACGAAGGCACGAAGGGAAAGGCGGGGCTTCGCGACAGGGGACGGCGGAGGACGGGAGCGAAACCGATGCGTCGGAGTGGATCGTCAAGGACAAACCGACGCTGGGGTTCGACGACATTGCGGGGTTGGAAGACGTCAAGCAGGAAATCCGCGTGAAGATGATCTACCCGTTCTCGCATCCGGAGCTCGCCAAGCAATACGGGATCAACGTAGGCGGCGGGATCTTGCTGTACGGTCCTCCGGGGACGGGGAAGACGATGATCGCCAAGGCCATCGCCCACGAGATCGAGGCCACGTTTTTTCTTGTCAGCCCGGCGCAGATCATGAGTAAGTGGGTGGGGGAGGCCGAACAGAACATCAGGAAGTTGTTCGAGGCGGCGAAGGGCGAGGAGAAGGCCGTCATCTTCCTCGACGAGACGGAGGCCCTGGTTCCCAAGCGCCAGTCGGACAGTTCGACGGTCATGCAGCGGGTGGTGCCGCAGATTCTTCAGGAGTTGGAGGGGTTTGATCGGGAGGCTCAGCGGGCCCTATTATTTGTGGGGGCGACGAACCGGCCTTGGATGCTGGATGAGGCCATGCTCCGGCCGGGGCGATTGGATGCCCTGGTCTACGTAGGATTGCCGGACGCTCCGGCGCGGTTTCGATTGTTGGAGATGCACTTCGCCGATCGGCCTCTTGCGGATGACGTGGATTTGGGCGTGATATGCGATCGGTTGGAGGGGTACAGCGGGGCGGATATCAAGAACCTCGTGCAGGAGTCGGCGCAGAGGCCGTTTCTGGAAGCCGTGGGCGGCAAGGAACCGCGACCCATTGCGTTGTCCGATGTTCTCGCGGTGATCGAGGAGACGCCGCCGTCGGTACACCCTTCGGACCTGGCGCGATACCAGACCTTCGTCGAAGGAAGAAAATGAAGTTCAAAATTCAAAGTTCAAAGTTCGAAGAAAACCCGTGGGAGGCGAGGTCTTCGAACTTCGAACTTTGAACTTCGGTCTTTCGCTATGATCTCGGGGAAATTTGATCCGACGTCGTTTTTTCAACAGCGCGAGAATGTCGCCCTGCGCGTGTCGGGGGCCGAGCTGTTCGGATTGCTGAAGCGCTCGCTGGATTTGCCCGCGTCGTGGGCGGGGATGGTGCGTCGCGAGGGCGGGGACTGCGAGATCGTCGCGGCGGGCGGGCTGCTCAACGGGAACGCGGCCGATGAAGTCACGTTCGTACGCGTCACACCCATCGAAATCGAGATCGACGAGGACGCGTTGACCGCCCGCGACGGATTCGCCTGCCAAGCCCAGGTGCGCCTCACCCTTCGTCTTCTGCCGGAACGAGGGGAACTCCTGGCGTTTCACGGCGCGATTCTCGGCAGTCGGCGAGTCGTTCAGACTGAGAAGGTGTCATCCTATTTGCACTCTTTCGTACGTGACGGATTGGCGAAACTGGCGGGTGAACACGATGCCGCGACGCTGACCGATGCGCGATCCTGCGAATTGCTTGCCCAAGCCTTGGCCCAAGCCATCGAGCCCGCCTGTTTCGGCGGCGGATTGGTTCTGGAGTCGCCGCCGCGGGTGCGGTTTGAGTCCGGATCGTTTCGCCGCGTCCAGGACGTTCAACATTCAGACGCGGCGCGAAAGGCCGAACACGCAGCCGCCCGGCAAGTCGAGGAGGCGTTGCAGAAAGCCCGCGAGGAGCACTTGGACCAACTCGCCTCGACACTGTCCCGCTTGCGCGAGCTGACCGCCCAGTCGCCGGAGGTGGGATTGCCGGAATTGATCCGCACGTTCTCCGAGCGGCAGCGGGGAGACGTGTACGAGGCCTTGTTCGCCTCCGAGTCGCCCGCCTCGCGGACACGGTGGATCGTGGCGGCGGCGGGGGATGAGCTGCTGTTCTTCGACCCTGCGAACCTGGACCGTCCGGCGCGGCGCACGCGCGTCGAGGGGGCTGCGGGGCCCGCGCGGTCGGTGCGACCGGCGGCGCCGGGTGATGGCGGGAGTTTGCTGATCGGCGCCGCGACGGGGGTGTACGTCTGGCCGATCGATGCAGCAGCGCCGGAATCGACGCTCATCGTGGCCGATGCCCCGCGCGTTCGGGGCGGGTTCAACGCGGCGGTGAGATTCGGCGATCGCGTAGTGGGCACGCACTCCGAGCTGGGGATCGTGGAATGGAATCTGGATCAGCCGACCTTCCCGCGGGCGAGGTTCTCGTCCATGACCGGCGGGGTCAAGGCCGTGCGCGATGTCGAGTTTTCCGACGGGCGCTTGTATTGCTCGATTGACGATCGGGTCATCTCGTGGGCAGTGGACGACGCGGATGATCGACCGGAGGCTATCTACGCGGGAAGTCGCTCGCTGATTACGGCGATCTGTCCAGCTTGCGACGGGGTCTACGCCGGGAACAGTGACGGAGATATCCTGTATTGGAGGCACGAGCAGCCCACGCAGGCCCAGACGGTGCATCGCGGAAGCGGGCGCGCGGCCGAGTCGCTCTGGCTGCGCTCTTCGCAGGGCGTCCGGCAGCTTCTTTTCGCCGACACTTCGCATCGCATTTACGCTCGGGTCCTGGACGACACATTCACTTGCCATTACGAAGCGGGCGGACAAACGCTGCGCCGGGTCGAGGTCGCGGACGACCTGATCGTAGCCACCAACGACCTGCGTGACCGGCTGATCTGCTGGACGCCGGGCAAACCCTCCAAGCCGACGGCGGTCATCCAAGTCGGCGCTCTTACCGGTCGAACGGTGCAGGACGTCTGCCTCGTCCCAACGTAGCGCCCCCCCTCGTAGGTGGCGTAGCACCGCATACGGACCTCCTGTGCTTGTTGATGACGCGCGGCCGCGTAGGATGCGCGGCATGAAGATGTGTTTGCGGGTTGTTCTTGTCCTGAGGCGCACCGAGCGGTCCCTGCCCCTCTTCGTCGGGTGCCACTGGCTGCTTGCAGCCAGCGCCCTCCACGCAACGCGAGCGGACCAGCCGCCCGTGGCACCCGCTGCCCAGCGGATCATCGCCATCGCGCCGAATTCCGCGGAGGTGATCTGCGCGTTGGGGGCGTGTGATCGGATCGTGGGGGTGAGCAAGTTCTGCGTGTACCCGCCGGAGCTTTTGCAACGGCCCAAGGTGGGGGGATTTTCGGATCCGGACTTGGAGCGGATCGCGGCGCTGCGGCCCGATTTGCTGGTCGTGCGCGGGCGCAACGATGCCCTGGAACGACTGTGCGTATCATTGAACATCCCCATCCACCGCGACGAGACCGATACGCTGGCGGGGATCGAGGACTGTCTGCGTGATTTGGGCGGGAAGCTGGGTCTCGCCGAGCAGGCCGAGGTGCGGATTGCCGAGTTTCGGACCCGCGTGCGCTCGATTCAGCGGCGGGTCTCGGGTAGGCCGCGACCGCGGGTGATGCTCACCATCTCCCGCACGCCCGACCGTCTCGCCAACATTCTCACCAGCGGACGGGGGACCTTTCTGGACGAGATGCTGGAGATCGCGGGGGGCAAGAACGTATTCGGCGATCTGGACATGGCCTATCCGCAGGTCAGCCCCGAGGCGATCCTCGCAAAACAGCCGGATGTCATCCTCGAATTGATGCCCGAGACGCAGATCATACCCGAACTCGAAGCGCAGATGCGCGGACAATGGAGTGAACTCGGCTCTCTGCCCGCGGTGGTGAAGGGGCGGGTCCACTTCTTGACCGACGACAACGGGCTGATTCCTTCGCCGCGGTACGTCGAGTTCATAGACAAGGTGTCACGCTTGTTGCACCCGGAGCCCGCGGATGCACCCTGACGCGCCGCCGCTGCTGCGTCTGCGTGACGTGCGCTTCGGATATCCTCAGCGGCCGGATTTTCTGGGTCCCGTAAATGTGGCCGTCGAAGCCGGTGCGTTTTGGGCCGTGGTCGGACCCAACGGGGCGGGCAAGAGCACCTTGCTGCGTCTCATGGCCGGGTTCACCGCGCCGCACGGGGGAGGCGTCGAGTGTTGCGGTCGGGCCATGCGGCACATTTCACTGCGTCGTCGCGCTCAAGTTGTGGCTTTTGTACCCCAGCGCCCTGCGTGCGATCTGGACCTCGCGGTGCGCGACGTGGTGCTGATGGGACGGTTTCCTCACCGAACCTTGGGGTTGTTCGAGTCGGCGGAGGATCATCGCATCGCCGAGCGGGCCATGGTCGTCACCCAGACGATCCCGTTCGCGGACCGCGCGTTGGCCACGCTCTCCGGCGGGGAGGCTCAGCGTGTGCATCTGGCCGCCGCTCTCGCCCAGGAACCGCGGGTTCTGCTCCTCGACGAGCCCACCGCGTCGTTGGATCTGAAGCATCAACTGGCCATTTTCGAGATACTCTTGGAACGGGCCTCCCGTGACGGGTTGGGCGTGGTGGTGGTGACCCATGACGTGAACCTCGCGGGGCGCTTTTGTACGGATGTGCTCCTGCTCAATGACGGACGTGTCGTCGCCGCAGGTCCGCCGTCGCAAGTCATGACGCCCGCGATTCTCGAATCGGTGTACGAAGTCAAGCTGACGTCCGTCACCGCGCCGCACAGCCGTCACGCCTGGATCATGCCCGCGGACGCCTCTGTAAGGGGCGGGGTATGAGACCACTGACGCCCCGCGGATACCTGTTGCGTCTGGGCGGCGCCGGCGCGGTCCTGGGGTTCCTTCTGCTGCTGAGTCCGGGCATCGGGACGGAGTCGGCGTCGTTTGGGTGGTGGGATGCATGGCGGGCGAAGCTCGGGCTGCCCATCCCGCAAAGCGAACTGGTCGGACGTTCATGGGTCGATCTCGACGGCGACGGATCGATCTCCGAAGCCGAAATGACAGGCTTTGTCACCATCGCCCGGCACATCGGGTTCGGGCAGCGTTTTCCGCGTAGCCTGCTCGCCCTGCAGGTGGGGGTGACGCTGGCCCTGTGCGGAGCGACGTTCCAGGTTCTCTTCCGCAATCCCCTGGCTACTCCCTATACCTTGGGCATCGCCAGTGGAGGATCGCTGGGGGCGCTGATCGCCCTGCGCTGGGGATGGACGCGGGCGTGGTGGGGAGTTTCGAGCGTAGCGGCGGCAGCGTTCATCGGGGCCGTCGCCGTCGTCGGGGCGGTGTTCCTTCTGGCGACCGGGCGGCGACGACTCACCTCGAATGAACTCCTCCTGGCCGGAGTTACACTCGGCCTATTTTGCTCGGCGTTGATGATGTTCGTGACCGCCGTCTCCAACGAACGCGAGACGTTCTTCATGGTGCGTTGGATGATGGGCTCGCTGGATCCCGTGCGGACGGTCGAAGGGGCGATGCTCTTGCCCCTGCTCCTGCCGGCTTGGGTGATCCTGATCGCTTCGGGACGGGCGCTGAATCAGTATCGCATGGGCGACGAGCTGGCCTCTTCGCGCGGCGTACACGTGGTTCGTTTGCAGACCGTGTGCATCCTGGCCTGTACCTTGGCGACTGCGGCGGTGGTGGCCTATTGCGGTCCGATCGGATTCGTGGGATTGGTGGTGCCGCATGTGGTCACTTTGCTGTTCGGATCGGACTGCCGCATCCTGTTGCCCGCCTCGGCCGTGGTCGGCGGGGTGTTTTTGATCCTGTGCGATTGGGGGTCACAATTGGCCATGCGCGTGGCGGGCTGGGTCACAGGTCAACAATTGGGCAGCGCCACGGTCCCCGTGGGGGTCGTCACCGCGATCGTCGGAGTGCCGTTGTTCTTGATCCTACTGCGAACTCGTCGGATGTAAGGTCAACGTCGGGGCGCCGAGGGCGCGGCGCCGGAAGGTCCGCTCCTTTACGGTCGCGGTTCTGATTCCGGGCGGCCATGAGACGAAAACAGGCGGATGAGGTTGCCGATGCGCCCCAGGTGGTAGTCGTCGTGCTCCGCGTCGAAATAGGCGATATCGACGATGCGCATAGACTGTTTCAGGCGGGGATGGAGCGCCGACTTGCCCCAGTCGGCCTCGGAAAGCGACTCGAAGCGTGCCACGAGCGAGGCACGCTCACTTCGAAAGGCCGCCAGGAGTTCGCGGATGTCGCGGGCGTTGTGATCGCCCTCCTGGGTTTTTCGGTTGGCCATATCCGCGGCCACGAGCACTTCTTCACCGGCGAGAATCTGCTCGAGGCGGCGCGGCGCAAGATAGCCGAGGTCCAGCAAGTGGCCGATGTTTTGCTGGATGGTCCAACCGTCCGGGGGCTTTCGCGTCAGCACGGTGGGCGGCAGATTGGCGACACGATCCTCAATCCGCGCCGGCGTGCCCCGCAGGCGTTCGAGCAAATCCGGCCATTTCGTCGTGGGAAAATCGAATTGAAAACTACGCTGCGTCCAGGTCCATTTCGTCATGTTCAGACTCCGGAGTGTCGCCCCTTCTAGGTGACGTGGAATGTCACTCGTCCGGGACGGCGCGGAACACGGCGGGGTGAATTCCTTGTGCCCACGAGCATGACCCGCGATCACTTGGCCCGTTCGAGGTACTCGCCGGTGCGGGTGTCGATGCAGATTCGTGTGCCGATCTCGATGAACGAGGGCACGCGGACCTTGGCGCCGGTTTCAAGCAGCGCCTCCTTGAGCTGGTTGGTTGCCGTCGCCCCTTTGATCGCCGGCGGCGCGTCGGTGACGGTCAGCTCGACGGTGTTGGGAAGCTCGAAGGAGATGATCAGGCCGTTGTAGATATTGCACTTGATCTTTTCGTTGGCCCGCAGCCACTTCGCGGCGTCCGCGACGATGTCCTCCTCGATCGTTATTTGATCGAACGTCGTTGTGTCCATGACGACGTACCGGTCGCCCTCGCGATAGAGGTACTCGTACTCCTTGGTTTCGACGTAGGGGACTTCCAGCCTGTCGTCGACGCTGAAGCGCACATCGGACATGACGCCGGTCTTGACGTTCTTGATTTTGGTTTGCATGTAGCTACGTTTGTTGCCCTTGGCCACGTGCTGAGCCTCGTGGATGACACAGAGCACGCCCTCGTGGACCACGGTCTTTCCCTTCCGCAAATCGACGGCTTTAATCATGAACGACTCCACCTCTCGAAACCCGACGCTCCCAAGATATCACACGGTCGGATTGTGGCCGGGAAGATCGTGCTCGTCAACTTCGCCCGTTCCTCCCTCGGATCGAGGTGGGCTTCCCTGGCCTCCAAGGGGAATGCCGTGGAAGTCACCCTGATCCGCCGATGGCACGTCCGCGTCGGGCCCACGCGACGCCCCGCGACCTGTCCGCAGGAGGGGATCGTCACGTGAGGGCCCCATGCCCGTCCCGGCCGCCGCCGAGTTGGCGTCCTGGGAACTGCGCCGGGTCGAGAAACAACCTTCGTGCCATCCAGGACGTCGCACGCCGCGCTAGTCAAGCTGCTTGCGGAATCGCGTGAGGCTGAGGGTCAGAATGATGGCACAGCACAGGGCCAGCCCCGCGACGTGCGGCAACAGGTCCTTGAACTCCGCGCCGCGGAGGATGATCCCGCGGAGAATCTCGACGAAGTAGGTGACCGGCAGGGCGTAGCCGATGGCGCGGATGACCACGGGCATCTCCGAACGCGGGAACATGAAGCCCGACAGGAGCACGGAGGGAAGCATCACCAGAAAGGCGAGCTGCACGGCTTCGAGCTGCGTGCGGGCGAGGGTCGAAATCAGAAGTCCCAAACCCAGAACGGTTACGATGAACAAACAGCTCAGAAGTAGCAGCAGCGCCAGACTCCCGTGAATAGGCACCCCGAAGATGGCGGCCATGGCGGTTAGAACGATCAGAAGCTCGCCGAAGGCCATGACCGCGTAGGGAGTGAGTTTGCCGAGCAACAGCCCCGCTCGCCCGACCGGGGTCACGAACAATTGCTCGAGCGTGCCCAGCTCGCGTTCCCGCACGATCGACAGGTTCGTCAGGAACAGAAGGACGAGTTGCAGGATGATCGCCACCAGTCCCGGGACAAAGAAGTGCGAGCTTTGCAGATCGGGGTTGTAGAGCAGGCGGGTGCGAGCTTCGAGCGGCAATACCGGGCTTCCCTCCTCGTCGCGGGCCGGGGCCAGTTGTAACGTCTCGCCGAACAGCCGCGCCCGCCCGATGGCGAGCTGCGTGGTAACCAGATTGACGGTATTGAGCGCCGTGGTCGCCACCTGCGAATCGCTGCCGTCGATGAGCACCTGGACTTGGGCGTTCTCGCGGGACAAGAGGCGTTCGGCGTAATTGGCGGGGATGAGCACGCCGACCTTGGCGCGTCCCGCGGTGACGGCGCGGCGGAAAGAATCCAGGTCCCACGTGCGGTCCACGACCTGAAACGTGCCCGTGGCCGTCAGGGCCTCGACGAATCGGCGGCTTTCCTGATGTCCGTCCAAGTCCATGACCACCACGGGGATGTTGTCGATGGTCACGTCGATGGCGAACCCGAAGATGGTGAGCTGCAACACCGGGACCATGAAGGTGAAGAAGATCGTGGAACGGTCCCGGCGGATGTGGGCGAACTCTTTGAACAGAATGGCCCAGAAACCGTTCATGCCGCCTCCGAGGCGCTTGCGGCGCGGCTGAAGGTGACGAACACATCCTCGAGCGACGGTCCGATCGGTCGGCAGGAGGCCGTACGGTCGCGGGGGGCGATGAGGGTCAGAAGGCGGTCCGCGGGCAAGGCGTCGTCCACCAGAGCGTGCAAGGCCGGGCCGAACAGCGTCGCGTCGCGCACGCCGGCGACGGCACGGGCCAGGGCCAAGGCCCCGGGCGGATCGGCGCAGGTCACCTCGTACCGCCTCGTGCCATGCGGTGTCACTTCCGGAGAGGCCTTGAGCGTCTCCGGCGCCCCCACCACCATCAACCGCGCGGAATGGATGTATCCGACCTGCGTACACCGTTCGGCCTCGTCCATGTAGTGGGTGGTGACGAACATGGTCACCCCCTGATGGGTCAAGGCGAACAGCAGATCCCACAGGTCGCGGCGGGCCACGGGGTCGATGCCCGCGGTGGGCTCATCGAGAAACAGCACCTCGGGTTCATGAATGAGGGCGCAGGCCAGCGCCAAGCGCTGTTTCCACCCGCCCGAGAGCGTGGCGGCGAGTCGATCGGCGTACGGCGCTATGGCGGTCAGTTCGATGACCGCGTTCTCGCGTTCACGTTGCCGCTGCGGCGACAGGCCGTACACCCGGGCGTAGAAGGCAAGGTTCTCCCGCACGGACAGATCGCCATAGAGGCTGAACCGCTGCGACATGTACCCAATGCGGCGCTTGATGGCTTCGGCATGGGTTCGGATATCCAAACCCAAGACGCGGGCGTCGCCGGCCGTAGGTCGCAAGACGCCGCAAAGCACGCGGATCAGTGTGGACTTCCCCGACCCGTTGGGACCCAATAATCCGAAGATCGCCGCCCGGCGAACGACGAGAGACACGTCGTGGAGGGCGGTGACCGGTCCGAACCGACGAGTGAGGCGGCGAACTTCGAGCACGGCGTCGGCCATCATGGACGCTCGGCTTCATCAAAAAGCACGTCCGCCCCCATGCCCACGCGAAGGAGTTCGATCCCCTCTTCCAGGGTGACCTTGGTGCGGAAGACTTGCTTGCCGCGCTCCTCGGGTGTCTGGATGTTTCGCGGGGTGAACTCGCCTTGGGAGGCGACAAACGACACGCGGGCGGCAAAACGGCGACTTCCGAAACCATCCACGCGGACCGGAACGCTCTGGCCGAGGCGGATTTGCCCAAGGCGCGTTTCGGGAACGTAGGTGCGAAGCCAGAGTCGTGACACGTCCAGCAGCGTCGCCGCGGGGGCGTTGGCGGGAACCAGGTCGCCGGGGCGCAGGCTGATGGCTTCAACCACGCAGTCGCAGGGCGACAGCACGGTCAGCTCCTTCATCTGCGTTTCGATGGCTTCGAGTTGGGCCTGCACGGCCGCCACGTGAGCGGCGGCTTCGGCGATGTCCTCCTCGCGAAATCCTTTCGCCACCAGTTTGAGCGCCTCTTCCGCCTCGGTCAGAATGGCGCGGGCCTCGGCGAGTTCTTCCTCTCGCGTCCCCTCCTCCAGGAGCGCGAGTTCCTGTTCGGCCCCTGCGACTTCGCCGCGCGAGCGCTTGAGTTCCCGAACGGCCTTGTCATATTCCACCTTGGCGGCGGACGCTTCCTCGCGGAGGTTCTTGACCCGTTCGTGCTCGGACTCGGCCAGTTCCAGGTTGGCCTTGGCCATATTCAGTCGCTCCCGAGCGATCTCGATCTCCTGCGGTCGCGGACCGGCTGTGAGCTTCGCCAACGTGGCCGCGGCGCGATCGCGCTTGGCGCGGGCTTGGGCAATCTCTTCGAGGCGATAACCAGTCGTCAAACGGGCATGCTCGGCGCGGGCTGCGGCGAGCTGGGCCTGGGCTTGGGCCCGCCGCTCCTGCCAGTCGAACGGATCGAGCCGTAGCATCACGTCGCCCGTGCGAACGCGCTGCCCCTCGGAAACGAAAACCTCATGGATCCGCCCGCCGACCCGCGAGCCGACGCGGACTTCGTCGGCCTCGATGAAACCCGACACCACGAATGCCAGTGGTCTCGACTGCCGCCAATAGAGCCAAGCGATAAGGCCCAGCCCCACCACAACGATGACCGCCGTTCGTCGCATCGGTCCTCCGCCGATCGTCCCGGTATCGACCCGGGGCCGGCTCGGCGTCGATTGTTCGCAGAATCGGTCCGACCGCAACTACGAACCCGCTAGAGGACCGCAAATCAAGGCCTTCGCTAGCCGGCGTCGGTCGCGCCACCCCCCATGGGGAATCGCGCCTTCATCCACGCTTGCCATGCGGGCTCGTCGCGCGCGACGGCGACGGGCGCAAGGTCGCCGTAGAAGTAGAAGCCCAGCGCCGCTTGAACGGGACCGCCGCACGAGAAAGCCCCCAGATAGGCGACGCCCGGCGCCGGCTCGGCGAGTCGCAGAAGAGCCGTGTGGGGGTGCTTGCCTTCGCCGACGGCCTCGACCACGCCGGACATGGGTGGAACTCCGGCGGGAGCGCTCCAACGCTGCCCCTTGGCGATCGCGCCGAGACCAAGCGAACCGGCGAGCCCCTCCCACACCTTCCCCTCCGGCTCGTTCGAGAAGCCGGTCAATTGCACGATCGAGCAGGGCAGACCGCGGAAGTTCGTCATGTACAACCGTAGGATGCGGAAGTACGTCGGCCACCCGGACTCCATGCCCTCGAGCTGGTTGTCCCAATCGTCCGTGCTTGCGAACAGGCTATGCACGACGCGGACCACGCAGACGCCGCCGGACCTGGCCTCGACGCTCCATTCGGTCGCCATCGGCGGCGCGTTCGGACCCAAGTCCTTGCTTTCCGCGGCGAAGCGCTGGGGAGGGTGCCAGGCGGTCACGATCGCAGAGCACTCCATCCCCGGCCCGAACTGGAGTGTCATAGCACCTCCTTCGCGCTCCTCGATCTTGGCGGGGACGAACCAGGAGGAGACCCCCGGGCCGGTAGCGATCGCACGCCAAACCTCCTCCGGAGTTCCGGGAACTTCCACCTCGACCTGAATCGACCGACGTCCGGATGCATCTTTTTTCAAAGGCATGACGGCTCCTTTCTTTGGGGTTCATGCGGCAAGGGGTGCGCTACGACCACCAGGCGGTGCCTGCGGCCGCCGGGGGCGGATTCATCGTGGTAGCGCCCGACAAGTTTCGTGAGTGTTTCGGTGAGTTCACGGCTGAAGGCGGCGCGATCCGCCGCGCTCCGGAACCGGATCTCGGCGTCCAGCGAGAGGGTGGCCAAACGCTTGCCCGTTTCCTTCGCTCCGCGCACGAGGGTGCTGACCTCTCGGACGATCCGGGCAGCGAGGGCAATAAGGTAGCTCGCGGAAAGGCGGTCTCGACTACGGCCCGGGTCCGAGGCCGCCGGTCCCATCGCGCTGGGTGAGACGACATACGAGGCGGCGGTCGCAACCATCAAGCGCTCGGTCAGGCCTCCCCAGCGGCGCTTCCCCGCCGCCCGCACCAAGCCATGCGTTTCAAGGGTCCGCAGGTGGTAGTTGACCTTCTGCCGCGCCAATCCCAGACGCGCCGCGAGCGTCGCGGCCGACCCAGGCCGGGCCAACTCGAACAGCAACCGGCTCCGAACCGGCTCCAGCGCCACCGTCGCCGCCGCAGGATCTTCGATGACTTCCACGTCCAGCATGGCCCATAGGGTATCATTGACAATTTTTATTGTCAAGAGGGCTGGTTGGTTTTTTTTGCAGGCGGCCTAGCCCTCTTTTCAGGGGGTTTTGGGGGATGAGTGGTGCCTTTGCCAAGGAAAAATCACACGCGGGCGGCACGCCGGGCCATGCCCCACGCTCGAGCTTTGCGCCCCAGTGGGCCGCCCGACCTTAGCCCAGTCCCGGCGCGCCGGGGCCGGGTTCCCCGCCGCTTCAACCCCTTCTCACCCTTGAACCCCTTGAACTCTTCAGCCCCTTGAACCCGTCTCACCCTTGAACCCTTCAACTCCTTCTCACCCGTCAACCCCTTGAACTCTCCAGCCCCCGATCCCCTCGTCTCGATCTGAGCCGCGCGTGTCGCCACTCCCCATCTCGAGCCGCCCTCGCCAAGTCGTTCGGCGGACGGCACGAGCGCGTTAAACCATAGCGACGGCGAGTGCGCTCGCGGCGGCGTTAACGGCAACACGGCGGAATCGTTTTCGTCTCTGTTAAAGCGGGGCTTGCACGGCGCTTATCGCCGCGTGTGCCGGCGGCACCTTCATCTTTAGCTTGCCGAGTTTGAGTTCCGATACAACGGGCGTAAGATAGAGGATGGCGAGCGAACCGCCCGAGCGATTCGCCGCGCTGAAGGAAAGCGACTGCTCTATAGAGTGCCAGCTGCATGACGCTGCGCGTCAGGGTGTTATGGCTGGACTCGTGGTGAACAGGCATGACCAAACAACTCGTAGCGATTGTTCTCGATAGTCCACAGGTCGGCCTGAAAGAGTTCGTTGAAGCCGTAGGATACTTCCGCGAACTCATTGATGCATTGAGCCGAGAGCACGGCAAAGGCGCTGAGGTCGAATGGGTCCTTCAATCCCTAGACGTCGGCAGCGCGATGGCGGTTGTGCGCGGAGTTCCCAAACAAGAAGAGAATCTGGGCGATGTTGAGAACATAGTAAACGCTTACGAAAATGCGAGCCGCCTTATCGTGCAACGACAGTTTTCCGACTTGCCCGATCGCGTGGCGCGGCCCGCCCGGAAACTTGCCGGGGTCGTAAACGGCAAGATACGCGCTCTCCGATTAGAAACTGAGAGCGATGAGGTAGAAGTAATACCAGTCGGAACAGTTACGCCACCCGAACCGCGCCGTCGTAGTACGTTCGGCTCGGTCAAAGGACGCATTCAAACGCTTACCAATAGGCAAGGACTACGGTTCACGTTGTACGATCTCTCCGCAGATAGGCCGATCTCTTGCTATCTGATCGAAGGCTCGGAGGAAAAAATGCGTGGCGCGTGGGGGCATCTAGCGATTGTTGAGGGTGACGTTCGACGCAATCAGCTCACGGGAAAAATCCAAACGATACGCAACGTGCGAAGTATCGAGGTGGTCCCGGAAGGTTCGCCGGGGGATTTCAGGCACGCGCGCGGTGCGATTGCATTTGACGGTGAAGCCGCGGAAGCCGTCATCAGACGCATTCGTGATAACTGACGATGCCTCATTTTTATTGGGATTCGTGTGTTTTTTTAGCCGTAACTCTTCAGCCGTCTGCAATTCTCGGCCATCGAGAATGTTAAAATAGGGGATTTGCGCCATCGTTCGAAGCGCGGTATGTCAGCGGCGTGACACGGAGTTCGCTGGCCGATTCGATGGACCTGCTTCTGGCAGCGG
>CAZYEX010000050.1:0-1671 GCA_964646605.1 uncultured Phycisphaera sp.
CGACCTTTGTACCAGCCCCGGACGAGACGGGCGGTTTCCGCATCGTCGTCGACCACCAGGATCTTCGTCGTCGCTTCGATCGTCACCGCAGCCCGCCCGCAAGAACGCCTGCCGCGGCTCCTCAGTCCATCTGCTTGCGGAGGAAGGCCGGGACGTCCAAGTCGTCCTTTAGTTTACCGAAGTTCGGCGTGAATCCCTGGTCCGCGGCGTCCAATTCGACATCTTCGGTCTTTCCGGGTCGGAAAAAGCCCCGCGTGGTACGGCCGGGGACGACGGCATCCATCGGATTCGGGGCGGGAAGACGATCGTTTTGGCGCGAGGTCGTCATCGGCTGGTGCCCGGCTCGAACGTCGTCCCGGTTGAATCCGGTGGCGATGACCGTGACCTTGACCCGTCCCTGCATGTCGCGGTCGATGACCGTGCCGAAAATGATGTTGGCGTCCGGGTCGGAGGCTTCTTGGATGATGTGCGCCGCCTCCGAGACCTCGTGAAGCGTCATATCCTCGCCGCCCGTGATGTTGATCAGGACTCCGCGGGCGCCGTGGATCGAAGTGTCCTCGAGCAGCGGCGACGAAATAGCGCGTTGGGCCGCTTCGACCGCGCGGCGCTCTCCCTCCGCGATCCCCGTGCCCATCAATGCCATGCCCATGCCGGACATGATGGTCTTGACGTCGGCGAAGTCGAGGTTGATCTCGCCGGGAACCGTGATGAGGTCCGAGATGCCCTGGACCGCCTGCCGCAGGATGTCGTCCGCCATCTGGAACGCCTCGGCGAGCGGCGTTCCCTTCTCGACGGTGTGCAGCAGCTTGTCGTTCGGGATCGTGATCACCGTATCCACGACTTGCCGCAATGCGGCCAGCCCTTCGTCGGATTGAAGCCGCCGCCTCCGTCCCTCGAAGGCGAACGGCTTCGTCACGACGGCGACGACCAGGGCGCCGGAATCCCGCGCGAGCTGGGCGATGATCGGGGCGGCGCCCGTTCCCGTTCCGCCTCCCAAGCCCGTCGTGATGAACACCATGTCGGCGCCCTCGAGCGCCTGCAGGATCTTTTCCCGGTCCTCGATCGCAGCGCTCTTGCCGACCTCGGGATTGGCGCCGGCGCCCAAGCCTTTCGTCAGCTTCATCCCCAGCTGCAGCTTCATCGGGGCACGGCTCGACCGCAGCGCCTGGCAGTCGGTGTTCGCGGCGAGGAATTCCACCCCAAGAACGTTCGCCGCGATCATGCGGTTGACGGCATTCCCGCCTCCGCCGCCGACGCCCATGACGCGGATCTTCGCCGACGGGGGAATCGCGTCGTCGAAGCTGACCTTGATGGGCTCGCTTTTCCGGCCCTGGTTGTTGTCCATCGTGATCATTCGCGATCTCCTCGTCATGGTCAGAACATCTCCGCGAACCAGTTGCGCACGAGACTCCCGAACTTGAGGAGCGTCCCGGGGTTGACGGAGAACTGTCGCGACTGGTCTTTTCCGATATTGCGCGCCGAATAAAGCGCCAAGCCGACCGCAGTTGCGAACTGCGGGCCAGAGGCGGGCTCGGTCAGGCCGCTCACGCCGCCGGGCTGCCCAAGCCGGACGGGGAGATCGAAGACTTGCTCAGCGACCTCCAACATACCAGGAAGCAGGGCCCCTCCGCCCGTCAGAACGATGCCCGCGTTGAGAAGTTGTTCGAAACC
>CAZYEX010000051.1:0-3594 GCA_964646605.1 uncultured Phycisphaera sp.
GCACAAAGACTCCTGATTCTGCTTCGTGACGAGAAGGACGGTCGAATCCGGAAGATGTTAGAGGGAATGGCGTTTCCGGACTGGGTACACAAAAAGTATTAAGTTGGCACAGAAGAGAGTGCCGAAAGCACAGAATTGAACAAAGGAATACGGAGGAATAGCGGATGTGTACTTGCAAACACGGACAGGACAGGCACTACTTGGACTATGCTGGGCCGGACGTCTGTGGCGGCGTGTCTGGAAAGTGCTTGGAGCTGGACTGCAAGTGCGTAAGGTTCGTCCGAACCCCGGCAATCTGGACTAGTACGAATACGATAATCACGGTGCCGGTAGTTTCGTGGTTGGTGTAGTCACCGAATCTGGATTGCGAGAAGGAGTGAACTGTGGAGAAGCCGCCGGAAGCCGACAAGCTCATGGAGTTCGCTATCGACATGGCACTCAACTACCTCCCGAAGCTTGGTATCCCTGCCGAACACAACGAGAGCGCCTCAAAGCCTACGTCGCGGGCTTCTTCGCCGGGAAGGGTGCGGCCAAGGGCGAAGAGCGGGCAAGCGGGCTGCTGAACTAAAGAAGGCTTCGGACTACAGCGGAATGGTCTACATGAAAGCGTTAACGATTCACCAGCCCTGGGCGGGGCTCATCATGGCGGGGATCAAGCCCATCGAGAACCGGGGGTGGCGCCCCGGCATCGCTCCAGGCACCCGCTTCGCGGTCCACGCGGGCCGGGATTGCGACGTCGAGGATTGGGTCGTCGAGGAGATGGAGCGGCGGCTGACCTCTGTCACGGCGGCCATGTGCGGGGAGAACGGCGTGATTCTCGGAACGATCCTGTTCATGGGCATCGTGACGAAGGCGGAAGAACTGCCGCCTGATCTGCGCAAGTGGTTCGTTGGCCCGGTGGGCTGGCTCCTAAAGGAGCCGCACGAGTGGAACTTGCCGCCCAAGATCAAGGGCAAGCTCGGGCTCTGGGATGTCCCCGAGGGTGTCGGGAAGCTGCCGCATCATGATTGCGGCGGGATTCGGACTTAGGCGTTTGTAGGGCAATGAACAGAATTTCTATTCTGAATCTGGAGGGGTAATGCCCATCGAGTTGAGGCCGTTCTGGGTCGCCGTCTGCAAGCATTGTGGGAAGGTGGTCGACTTCCAGGGAGACGGCGGGTTCACGGTCTGCAAAAAGCGAGCCGACATCAAGGAATGGCTCGACGGGAACGGCGTCGAGAGCATCGAGGAAGCCTGCGGGTGCAAGGATCGAGTGGCGGCGAAGATTCTTTGACCAACTAGACGATGAGAACAACCGAGCGACCCGTCCCGGCGAGCCTGAACAGTGATGTTCGGGGCAAGCCTCCCGGGCGGGCGCTCGTGATTAGAATAACCAGAAGGTGAAGGCGATGCCAGTTTGCCTAAAATGTGGATACGAGATGATCTTCGGCCCCGCTGGATGCGCCTGTACACAGGCCGCCCGGCGAGAGCGGGAGATCAAAGAGAACGTAGCGGCTGGCGAGCGCCTTGTGGCGCTTATCCAGAAGGAGTATCCGAATTTTGGAAAGGCGGGGACAATGGAAGACCTGGCAGGCAAGACCTACGAAGAGCTACGGGCGGTCGTGGACGCCGGTGAAGCGGCCGGGCTGGAACTTGGGCGGCGCTATGCGGCTGAATCCAAGAAGGTAGAAGATCGAATGAACGCTGGGACGCCTCCATTCACGGTGGATGAACTGGAGTTCGCCAAGGAGTCCGTCTGCCCCTGCGGAGAGAAGCTGGCCTACCCAAAGGGAAGTGGCCCGCATGGCTCCTGGGACTGCTCCGCGATCCTGATGGGAACGAGCATCCACAAGGGTGAGCCCGGAGCCGTGACGCATACAGACCGTAAACCGTTCGCGTTCTGGAAAGTGAAATAGGCGATTCAACCGTATGACGAAGCGCGACTTCTCGACCCTGCGCCGGTTCTTCGACATCATGTGTCTTGAGCAGCTTGAGGCTACTCGGCTCGGCGTGTCTTCCGGCTTTACGATTGGCGGCTGGAGGATCGGTTCGATCCGCTGGTACAAGCAGAGGAACGCGATCAAGGCGCTGGAGCGGGTGCTTGAACTGAGAAAGTTAGAATGAGGGAGGCATGAAATACCGCGAGTGGTGGCACGTCGTCGGGCCGGTGACGAACAAAAGCTACGCCCACTATCGGACCCGCCGAGAGGCAGCGAAGGATGCGCGGCGACGTGAGACGCAGGAGTATATTCCAAATGGGACATATCTGGTGATCGAAGGATGGGTCACTTAACGAGGGCTAGATGAAAAGTCCAATACACTGCGGGAGGTGTGCGTGGGCTTGTCGTAAGGTTGGGATTTTATACTACCTACCCACAACGCACTGGTTTATTCGGTATGTGGTACATCTCCACTGGATCGACGGCCACCTCGTTATTTGTGCTTGATTCGAGAGTTCAGAGAAGGTGACGAATGAGTCTTTTAACTAAGCTCGAAGAAGAGAACGTCGCGCTCCGCGCCGAGGTGGAGAGGTTGCGTGAGATGTGGGAGTCGGAGCGGACGGCGGTAAAGAATGTCACCGAGATGTACGGCGAAATCACCGGCAAACTGAAATCCGCAGACCTTCAGGTTGGTGAAATGCGAGAGAAGTACGAACGCCTTCAGGAGTTCGCTGAGATTGCCTGGACCTCGAGTACTCTCCTCGCTGTGCATCAGGCTTTCGAGGCTTGGCGGGACGGAGAAGTCAAACGGAACGCGGTCATCAAAAAGCAGGGAAAGCCAATCCGCGAAGGAGACGGCCATATCTGCATCGCTGCCGAGGAGGTCCCCTGCTCTCTTTGCGGGCGCGTCACCGAAAAGCAGCTCGGCACTTCCCCCACAGAGCGGCCCTGCTGCGTCGAAGCCTATGCCAGAGGGCACGCGGTCGGGATCGCCCAGCGTGGCCCGTCCTGCTCGCCGAGCTGTGGCTGCAACTGCCACGAGGAGGGCTAGAACGTGAAGACGGATCGCGACCCGAAGCGGGATCTCCTGCGCTGCGTGTGCGGGAACCGCGAAATCTTCACGGCGCTGGTGAAGTGCTTGAAGTGCGGGAAGATCATCTGTGCCATGTGCCGCTGGGTGTTCCTGGGGCGACCGCATTGTAAGCCGTGCGCCAAGGAGCGCCAGCGAGAGGAGAGTCGCGGACGATGAGAACTGTGCAACGGCCGGTGTGCATGGCCACGACCAAGAGCAATTGCTTCAACTCGGAAAGGTGCCTGAAGCCAGCTGTGTGGAGGGTTGTCGGCGGCTGGCAGACATTCTGCGACAAGCATGGGCGCAACCGCTACAAGAACGCGACCATGGAAAGGATCGTGGAGAAGTGAGGAGTGTGCCTTGACCGGATACGGGATCGACTAAGGCCATGACCGGCGACTCCACCACGGCGACCTGCGCAGAGTGCGGGCATCCAGGGCAAGAGCATGGGTTCCCAGGCTGCTCTCATCAGATGGTGTGGATACCAATGTTGGGGATCACGGTAAACACGTGCGGCTGTACTGAGTACACGCCGACATTCGATAGCAAGAGCGTTTGAAGAGGTGAAGCGTGTACCGGATCAGGGCCGGGTCCTGTGATATT
>CAZYEX010000052.1:0-5228 GCA_964646605.1 uncultured Phycisphaera sp.
GGACCGTCAACTACATGTCCCCGGAGCAGATCAGCGGCAGGGTGACCGACCCCCGCACGGACATTTTCTCTTTCGGTTGCGTTCTTTATGAAATGATCTCGGGACGCAGAGCGTTCGGCGGGGAGAGCGTCGCAGAGATCACCACGGCGATCCTCCGCGACGATCCGCCGACGCTTGCGGATTCGGGCCGGGTCATTCCGGTGGAGTTGGATCGCGTGATCATGCGCTGCCACGAGAAAAAGCCCGAACAGCGAATTCAATCGGCGCGCGACCTGAGCTTCGCGCTTCGCGACTTGCTGAGCGACAGCGTGCTCTCGAAGCCCTCGGTCGAACATCACAAGCGACAGATGCGCACGATGCTTGGAGTTCAGCTTGCATTCGGTGTGGTGGTCGTAGCGGCCTTGCTCCTGACGCTGAACGTGGGTGGTTGGCGGGAGCGGCTGTTCAGCCGCCCCCAGGTGGGTCCCATTTCGTCCCTCGCCGTGCTGCCGTTGGAAAACGTGTCGCGTGACCCCGACCAGGAGTACTTTGTCGACGGGATGACCGAGGCCTTGATTTCAGACTTGGCCAAGATCGGGGGCTTGAAAGTGATATCCCGGACCTCGGTGATGCGCTACAAAGCCACGACCAAGTCGCTTCCGGAGATCGCGAAAGAGCTGAAGGTGGACGCAGTGGTGGAAGGCTCGGTGCTGCGGGTGGGCGACCGGGTGCGGATCACCGCCCAGCTCATCCATGCGGCCACAGACGAGCATCTCTGGGCCGAAAGTTATGACCGCGACCTGCGCGACGTCCTGCGCTTGCACAGCGAGTTGGCCCGGACGATCGCCCAGGAGATCAAGGTCACGCTCACGCCGCAGGAGCAAGCCCGAATGGTTGAGGCTCGTCCCATCAACCCTGCAGCGTACCAGGCCTATCTGAAGGGCCGGTACTTCTATTGGAACCAAGCTACCAATGAGGGCTACCGAAAGGCGATTGAATACTTTCAAGAGGCGGCGCGGCTCGATCCCAGTTATGCGCTCGCCTACGCGGGGATCGCAGACGCCTATGCCCAGGGGGCGACCATGCCCGGAATCTCGCGTGCCGAAGCCCATCCGATCGCCCGGGCGGCCGCCGACCGTGCCCTGGCATTGGACGATACCCTGGCTGAAGCTCACTCGGCCCGCGCCCAAACGGCGTTGCTTCTCGAATGGGACTGGCCCGTCGCCGAGCGGGCCTTCCTCCGAGCTATCGAGCTGAACCCGAGCCTGGATACTGCGCATCACTTGTACGCCCACTTGCTACAATTCACGGGACGCGACGAGAAGGCCGTCGAAGCCTTCGAGCATGCTCTTCAAATAAACCCGCTTTCCGCGCAACACCTGACGTGCTTCGCATGGCATTTGATCGCCCTTCAACGCCACGCACCTGCGGAGCAGGCGCTGAACAAGGCGCGCGAACTGGCCCCGTCCTACTTCCCTGCGCTGCACCAGCGTGGTTGGATTTTCGAGCGCCGCGGAGATGTTGAGGCGGCGGTCGATGAGTGGCGGCAGGCCGTCGCAGAGTCCAAGGGCGATACGCAATCGGTAGCCCAACTCGCATACGGTGAGGCGATCCTCGGCCATGCCGCCGAAGCCAGAAGGCTCTTGGAAGAAATGTTGGAACGCTCCGGAAACGTCCTTGTGTCGCCGAAGGATATCGCCTTGGTGTATGTCGGTCTTGGAGAAAAAGACGAAGCCTTTGCCTGGCTCGAAAAGTCCTACGAAAGTCGCGAAGCCCTGTTGCCGTTTGTCGGACATGAACCGGGGTTCGACAAGCTCCGCGGCGATCCGCGGTTCGACGACCTGCTTCGCCGCGTCGGCCTGCCGCCGTTGGCGCCGATGCCGTCCGCGACCTCTTCCAGCAAGCCCCCCGCTGGCAAGATCATGCTGGCCGTCTTGCCGTTTGAGAACCTCAGCCGCGATCCAGAGCAAGATTACTTCAGCGACGGGTTGACCGAGGAAATGATCTCCCAACTGAGCCGGCTCAATCCCAAGAAGCTGGGCGTGATCGCCCGCACCTCCGCGATGCACTACAAGAACACCGCGAAGACCATCGACGCGATCGGTCGAGAGTTGGGCGTCGCCTACATCGTCGAGGGCAGCGTCCGCCGCGCGGGCGAACGCGTGCGGATCACCGCCCAGCTTATTCAGGTGAGCGACCAAACCCATCTTTGGGCGGAGACCTACGAGCGCGATCTCAAGGACATTTTCGCACTGCAAAGCGACGTCGCCGAACGCGTCGCCGGATCGCTGACCGTTGAACTGCTACCCGGGGCCGTTTCGACCTCCGCCCCAGCCCGTACCATCAACCCCGAGGCGTACCAGGCCTATCTGAAGGGCCGGTTCTATTGGAACAAACGCACGCCCGACGGTCTCCAGAAAGCGGTCGAGTACTTCGAGCAGGCCATCGCGTTGGCACCGGACTGGCCGCTCGCGTACGCGGGACTGGCGGATGCTTACTCATTGATGCCGGAGTATTCCTCCATGCGCGCCAGCGAAGCGATTCCCAAAGCTCGGACGGCCGCCGCTAAGGCGTTGGAATTGGACGAGTCTCTGGGCGACGCACACGCCTCCCTGGGGTCTATCGCGTCCTCGTACGACTGGGATTGGCGTGCGGCCGAACGGGAATACCAGCGTGCCATCGCATTAAGCCCCAATTACGCGACGGCGCATCATTGGTACGCGATACATCTCTCGATCGTCGGCCTTCACGACCAAGCAATCCGAGAAATCACCAAAGCTCAGGAGCTTGACCCTCTTTCGCTCATCATCGGCAGCGCCGCCGGCAGGGTGCATTATGTTGCGGGAGACTTCGCCCAGGCGGAGATCTGGCTCCGCAAGACGCTCGAACTCGGCCCCGATTTCCCCGCGGCCCACCAGTTTTTGGCCAGAACCTTGTTTCTGCAGGGAAGGCTTGCGGAAGCGATCACGGAAGCCCGGGAAGCGGTCCGACTCTCCAACAACGACCCTTACTACGTTGCCACCCTCGGCTTCGTGTGCGCCAAGGTCGGTCAGGTCGAAGAGACCCGGATGATCCTCGACGAACTCGCCGCCTTGGCGACGGAACGGTACGTCACACCAACCGCTTTTGCTCTTGTCTATGCGGGGCTTGACGAGAGGGACCGGATGTTCGACTGGTTGGAAAGGGCTTTCCAGGATCGCAGTATACCTCTGCGCTTGACGCTTACCGAACCGCTTCTAGCGGACATGCGCAGCGATCCCCGTTTCGCCGATATCCTCCGCCGCGTCGGCCTGCCCGAGCTGAGTCAGCTGAACGCGCCGACGGAACCGACGACCATCAATCCCACACCATGACATCGCAACAGGGTTTCCCCGACATTCGACAATCGGCAATCGACAATCGACAATAGCCGCCTATGTTTCTGACTCCGAACACGAAGCTCGGCCCCTACGAAATCCTCTCGCCCCTCGGCGCGGGCGGCATGGGCGAGGTCTACCGCGCCAAGGATTCGCGACTGGACCGCGAGGTGGCGATCAAGGTGCTGCCGGAGGCGTTCGCCCGCGATCCGGAACGAATGGCCCGGTTCCAGCGGGAAGCCAAGGTACTCGCGTCGCTCAACCATCCCAACATCGCGGGCATCTACGGGTTCGAGGAGGTGGAGGGCAACCGCTTTCTCGTCATGGAGTTGGTGGAGGGCGCGACCCTGGCGGATCGACTTCGCGACGGGGCGTTGTCCGTCGAGGACGCCCTGACCATCAACCGGCAAATCGCCGAGGCCCTCGAGGCCGCACATGAGCGCGGCATCATTCACCGTGACCTCAAACCCGCCAATGTGAAGATCACCCCCGACGGAGCGGTGAAGGTGCTGGACTTCGGCCTGGCCAAGGCCATGACCGGGGAAGGACAAAGATCCACTTTGTCCGAAAATGAGCAAAGAGAATCTTTGCTCTCCCCGGCCAACTCCCCGACAATCACCGCGGACTTCACGCGGCCGGGCGTGATCCTCGGTACAGCGGCCTACATGAGTCCGGAGCAAGCCCGCGGGCGACCCGTCGACCGACGCACCGATATTTGGTCCTTCGGCGTCGTGCTGTACGAGTGCCTCAGCGGGCAAAAGCCATTCGAGGGCGAAACGGCGACCGATTTGGTCGCAAAGATTCTGGAGCGCGAGCCGGATTGGAACGCGCTCTCAGATACCACACCTCCCAACGTTCGGATGCTCCTGCAGCGATGTCTGCAAAAGGACCGCAAGCAGCGCCTTCGTGACATCGGCGAGGCCTGGGTGGTGTTGGATGGCGCACTGGCCGGGGACTTCAGCGTGGCCGGGATGGCCCCGGTTCGTTCCCGACCCACCTGGCGACGTGCCCTGCCGTGGTTCGCTTGTGCGATTCTCGTCGCGGCGCTTGGCGGACTCTGGCTCTCCACAAGGCCTGTGAAGCAGGCAGTCATGCGCTTCACCCTGGCCATTCCCGAAACTCAGGCGTTCGGCGGACGACGCTGGCCTGCCATGGATATCTCGCCCGACGGCACGAAGATCGTTATTGTGGGACGCAACGAATCCGACCGCCAATTGTACCTGCGTCACATCAACCAGCTCGATGCCACGCCGCTGGCGAACACGGATGACGCCTTCTGTCCGTTCTTTTCGCCGGACGGCGAGTGGATCGCGTTCGCCCAAAAAAGCAAACTACGAAGGATTTCCGTCCTGGGTGGCCCGGCCACAACCATCTGCGATGCCGCGGATTTGCGCGGAGGAAGCTGGGGGCGGGACGGGACCATCGTCTTCGCCCCGAACCCGAAATCGGGCATCTGGCGCGTTCCGGCGGCCGGTGGTGAGCCGGTGAAGCTCACCGACGCGGGGTCAAGTCAAGGATCGCCGTCTCATCGCTGGCCGCAAATGCTTCCGGACGGCAAGACGGCGTTGTTCACGGCGACCGCCAAGAACGATGACTACGCCGCCGCCAAAATCGTCGCCCTGTCTCTCGAATCGCTTGAACAGAAAGTCGTCATCGAGGCAGGTACGTTCGCGCGGTACGTCCCCACGGGTCATATCGTCTTCGGGCGGTCGGGCACCCTGATGGCCGTACCCTTCGACGCCCAGAAACTGCAAGTAACCGGATCGGCTATTCCCATTCTCGAAGGCGTTTTAGGTTTCCCGCCCATGGGCAGCCTTCAATATGCTTTCTCGCAGACGGGGACTTTCTTCTATCTGTCCGGTTCGGTCAGCGGAGACGAAGAGCTGCCGATCT
>CAZYEX010000053.1:0-88294 GCA_964646605.1 uncultured Phycisphaera sp.
GAGATCGAGCACTACAGCCTCCCCGCCATCCTCTCCGTGGGTTATCGCGTTCGCAGCCATCGCGGCACCCAGTTCCGCCAATGGGCGACGGCGCGCTTGAGCGAATACCTGGTGAAGGGCTTCTCCATGGACGACGAGCGGCTCAAGAACCCGCCCGGCCCAGGGCAAAAAGACTACTTTGACGACCTGTTGGAGCGAATCCGCGACATTCGCACGTCGGAGCGGCGGTTCTATCAGAAGGTACTCGACATCTACGCGACGAGCATCGACTACACGCCGAATACGGAGATGTCGCAATTGTTTTTCGCGACTGTGCAGAACAAGATGCACTGGGCAGCGCACGGCCACACTGCGGCGGAAGTGATTCACCTGCGGGCCGACGCCAGCCAACCGCGGATGGGTCTGAAGTCCACGCGCCCGGGCGGCGTGGTGCGGAAAGACGACGTGCCGATCGCAAAGAATTATCTCGGCGAGGAAGAACTGAATGCCCTCAACCGCATCGTCAATGCGTACCTTGAGTTCGCCGAACTTCAGGCGTTGAACCGTAAGTCGATGACAATGGCGAACTGGATCGCGAAGCTTGACGAATTCCTGAAACTCTCCGGGCGCGAACTGCTCGATCACGCCGGAAAGATTTCGGCTGACGATGCTCGGGAGAAGGCGGAAGCGGAGTACGAGCGCTATCGGAAGTTCATCGACTCACAGCCCCGCACCGTGGACGCGGACTTTGAGCAGACGGTGAAGAAGTTGCCCAAGCCGAAGAAACGGAAGAAGGGCAAACCAGAATGAACGAAGCCGAAACCAGAGCCGAGCACATTAACCCCACACTCGGGGCTGCGCAAGTTATGTGCCATTGGGGGCCTGATGATCTCCTTAAAATGCAAATGTTCCGAATGACCATAAAATCGTGTAAGTAACGTATTTACAATGGGTTACATGTTTAAGCGCAAACCAGAATGAACCAAGCCGAGTACGAGGACGACACACGAGCCAACCACATCAACCCGGCACTCGCTGCGGCCGGGTGGGGCGTGGTCGAGGGCAGCCGCATCCGGCACAGATATCCAATCACGCTGGGCCGCCTCGAAGGCCACGGGCGACGTGGCGCGCCGTTGTGGGCCGATTACGTACTCGTCTATCGCAATCACAAGCTGGCCGTCGTCGAGGCCAAGGCGTGGGACGAAGCCCTGACCGAAGGCGTAGCCCAGGCGAAGAACTACGCGGCGAAGTTGGCCGTGCGTTTCGCGTATGCCACCAATGGCCAGGGCATCTACGCCATCGACATGGAGACTGGCGTTGAGGGCGAGGTGTCGCAGTACCCCGGCCCGGAAGAACTCTGGAATAGGACCTTTGCCGAGCCCAACGCCTGGCGCGACCGCTTCGCCGAAGTCCCATTTGAAGATCGTGGCGGCTATTTCCAATCGCGATACTATCAGGACATCGCCATCGAACGGGTGATGCAGGCCATTGCCCAGGACCGCCCGCGTATCCTCCTCACGCTCGCCACCGGCACGGGTAAGACCTTCATCGCCTTTCAGATTGCGTGGAAACTTTTCCACAGCCGGTGGAACCTGAGCCGTGAGCCGTCGCGCCGTCCGCGCATCCTCTTCCTCGCCGATAGGAACATCCTGGCGGACCAGGCCTACAATGCCTTCTCCGCCTTCCCGGAAGATGCGCTGGTGCGAATTGCGCCGGATTCTATTCGGCAACGAGGCAGAGTCCCGACCAACGGAAACCTGTTCTTCACGATCTTTCAAACCTTCATGAGCGGCCCGCCGAAGGATGGGAAGCCGTCGCCCTATTTCGGCGAGTATCCGCCGGACTTCTTCGACTTCATCGTCATTGATGAGTGCCATCGCGGCGGGGCGAACGACGAGAGCACTTGGCGCGACATCCTCGATTACTTCGCCCCCGCCGTGCAGCTCGGCCTGACGGCCACGCCCAAGCGCAAAGACAACGTCGATACCTACAAGTATTTCGGCGATCCGGTGTATGTCTACTCGCTCAAAGAGGGCATCAACGACGGTTTCCTCACGCCCTTCAAGGTCAAGCAAATCTCCACGACGCTCGACGAGTATGTCTATACGCCCGATGACAAGCTGATCGAGGGCGAAATCGAAACCGGGAAGCGCTACACGGAAACCGACTTCAACAAGATCATCGAGATCAAGGAACGCGAAGCGCACCGCGTGAAGTTGTTCATGGAGCAAATCAACCAGAACGAGAAAACCCTGGTTTTCTGCGCCACGCAGGATCACGCGTTGGCCGTGCGAGATCTCATCAACCAGATGAAGGACAGCCGCGACCCGAACTATTGCCACCGTGTGACGGCCGACGACGGCGCGCTCGGCGATCAGCACCTGCGGGCCTTTCAGGACAACGAAAAGACCATCCCGACCGTCCTGACTACCTCACAAAAACTCTCCACCGGCGTGGATGCCCGCAACATCCGCAACATCGTGCTGATGCGCCCGATCAACTCCATGATCGAGTTCAAACAGATCATCGGTCGCGGGACGCGCCTCTACGACGGGAAGGATTACTTTACGATCTACGACTTCGTAAAGGCGCACCATCATTTCAGCGATCCGGAATGGGACGGCGAACCGATCGAGCCCGAGCCGAACCCGCTGCCGCCGGAACCACCGCCGCCCGGTCCGCCTGTTCCGCCGGAGCCGCCGGAAGAGCCGACGCCGCCACGACGAAGAGCGAAGGTGAAACTCGCCGACGGCAAGGCCCGCAACATCCAGCACATGATGGTCACGAGCTTCTGGCACCCCGACGGAACGCCGATGTCGGCGCAGCAGTTCATGGAAATGCTTTTCGGCAGACTTCCGGAGTTCTTTCAGAACGAAGATGAACTCCGCGCCCTGTGGAGCGCCCCGGACACCCGCGCGAGGCTACTGCAGGGACTGGCCGACAAAGGCTTCGGCCACGAACAAATGGCCGAGATGCAGAAGATCATTGACGCCGAAAAGAGCGACCTCTTCGACGTGCTGGCGTACGTGGCCTATGCGCTTCCGACGCTCACCCGCGAAGAAAGGGCGACGAGCGCCAAGGTCGCAATTAGCAGGCACTTTAACACCAAGCAGCAGGTTTTCCTCGACTTCGTGCTCTCGCATTACGTGAGCGTGGGCGTGGAAGAGCTTAACCAGGAAAAGTTGACCCCCTTGCTTCGCCTCAAATACCGCGACTCGATCGCCGACGCCGTGGACGACCTCGGCAAGCCGGAGGAGATCGGAAAGGTGTTCGCGGGCTTCCAGAAGTATCTCTACCAAGACGTGGCGTAGGCATGCGACTCGCTTCCGGACGTTAAGACCCAGTTTCGTAGGCTCCGCTGTGCGGACCATTTCCTTGTCGTCGTGCCACATGATGTCACGTTCGATCGACGGCTACCACGTCTGCGCCAAGTGGCTCAAGGACCGTAAGGGCCGGGTCCTCTCCGCAGACGACATCACCCACTACCACCGCATCGTCGTCGCCCTGCACGAAACCATCCGCCTCATGGCCGAGATCGACCGGGTCATCGACGCCCACGGCGGCTGGCCCGCCGCCTTCGCCCCGCGCGACGGCGAACCCCCCTGGAGACGGCAACCCGACCCGCGGATGACTCCGTTGCCGTACGGCGAGCCTTGTGTCCCATCGGTACCGTCGGGGGCTGACATGGGTTTCGCGTTGCGCCAACGCGTCAGCACAAAACAGGTCCGCAAGCCTCGCCGGCAGCACTATCGAGTTCCTCACACGGAGGCTCCAGCTCGACATCACACGCCCGCGCCGGTGAACGCATTTTGGAAGTTGCGGAAGTCGCGAAGGTCGACGCGTCTGTCAGCGTTAAGATCGTAACAGGCACATTCGGATGACACAGGCGGCCTACCGGGACCACCGAAGCAGGGCGCGAATTCTTGATAATCACCGAGATTGGCCGCACCGTCGGCGTCACAGTCACCCAGAGTGCTCAACGGTGGCCAATAGCCGGCGGTCAGGGCGAATTCACCGTTCGAAACCGCCCCAACGATCGGCTCGCCGACGGTTGCACGCAGGGCGAAGGTGCCGGTCTCCCCCCCGGCCGCGGCTCAAGCAAATAATACGAGCGCTACAGCAGGTCCAGCTGCCAGTTCAGTAATGCGGCAATCGCAAAGCGCCCCGGGAGAGAATCCACCCTGAGCCCTATCGCCACCGGTGATTCGCCAGCGTCTTGCGCTGTCGCTCCACGAGGAAGTCTTCACCAAGGTTCTGGCCACCGCGATAGGAGCCGCTATGGCCTACCTAGCCACTCATATAATGTCGCAGAGCATCACCAGCCGTGTAACACTCCGTAAGTTGCCATTTGAATCCTTTGCGGTCAGCGTGATACGGTGCAATCGCGAAGCCTCCCCTATAACCAGATAGAGTCTCGCGGTGATACGTTCGCCGCTTCCCAGGACGGCACTCTGGATGTCCGTTTGGTCGGTCCTCCAAGTAAGTGAGGTTCCCGTAAGCCAGCCGTCTTGTGCGTCAAATGCTTCGCCTTCCAGCGTCACATCTCTAAAGCGAAGCCCCCGCGCAGCATCAGTACCCGTGACGAAGAGCCCGTCGGTACAGTTGGTCAGATTTCTCGGCGGAGTGGTGACTTGCATTGCAATAAGGTCGCACGGTTCAGGAAGAATGGTGACGGCGGTAGTATCCGCATCAACGGCTCCCTCGACATCCGTTCCCCTGACGGTGATGGTATGAGTTCCCGCGCTCGATAGAACCCGGGAGAAGGAGCTTCCTTGGCCGATTGATCCTTGGCGGCTGGAACTCCACAGAATCCGCGAGGAAGGCAGGCGGTAAGTGGGCGGTTCATTCGGATCGAACGCTTCCGCTACGAACTCGATGGTCTCATCCGCGCAGTACTCGGTTGCATCTACAGGAAGCAGCAAGCGCACCGACGGCCTATCGTTGAGAACGTTAACCACGACCGAGTCACTGGCGGACATACCAGTGCAGTCCGTCACCGTCGCGGTGATCGTATGGAGGCCGTCATTGTTAAGGATTGCATCTCCACTGATTCCGCTGGCAATTGAACCCGTTTGACGATTACTCGTCCACACAACCTGCGGGGCCGAGCAGAAGCCGAATCCAGCCTCACGATCGAAAATCTCGGCCGACAGGTAGAAGCCTATTCGCTTCCTCGCCGTTGGCACAACGGCGCTGATCTCTGAAACAAAGGAAGCGCCGGCAAGGGGGCCGCCACACGCGGTGGGAGTCGTGGTGGGTCCCACACCTCCGTTAGGACAATCTGGTCCCATTACATCGCACGAGGTTCCGTCGTCTGGGAAGAGAATACAAATGCTGGGGGGCGTGCCGGGAAGCCCTACGCGGGGGTCGAGCACCGCATCCAGCGCGGTCACGACTCTTTTGACCGTCGCGTCTGGACTGGGACTCGCGTTGTCGAAGAGAATTTCTTTGACGTCGCGCGCCGAAAGGGTTGGGTTTCCCGCCCAAACCAATGCTGCAACACCCGCAACGAACGGGGACGACGCACTCGTACCTGGAAACTCGTGAACAAACGGCTTATCGGGAGATGGGGCAGCCCAAACCGTGAAGGGTGCCCAGATGTCCACGTCCTCATTACCGAAGTTGGATCCTGGATGCCTGGTGAGGCAATTTCCAACGTCGATTCCACCGACGCAGATGATGTTGTTAAGTTCGCACGGAATCCACCTATAACGCTCGTAACCAAGCCGCGTTTCCTTGTCAATGTTCTTGCCATCGTTGCCCGCTGAAGCGAAGATCAGAATGTCGTCGCGTATTATGTCGAAACCGTCGAATAGCCCAAGCAACAAATCCGCGAAGGAACCAACGATCCAGTGCACTTTGGCGGCTGCACTCATGTTAAATATGCGCGCGCTTCCTCCGTTGGCCTCACGGAGCACCGCCATGGCAACAGTCGTTATATCATCCAAGCGCGATGAACCATTGGGGGGAACAAAGACTATCGCCTTGCCCACGGGTCCCGCTGGCCCGGCCGATCCCGTATGATTATTGTCCACCTTGCCCATTGCCGTGGAGAGCACGTCCACGCAATGGAAAGGACACGGAGTACCGTCGGAACAAGGAACAGGATTGGGATCCGCATTCGTGAGGTCCATGGCCGGATTCGGTAGTGAAAGGAGGTTGGGAAGGTCGGTGGCAACGGTGCTCGTGATCTGGCATCCGCCATCAATCACGGCGATGTCCACGGAATTTGGGGTTAATCGGCCCGCGGCATCCAGAACGCGCCATGCCTCCGTCACGCCGATATCCTTGCCGTCACCGCTCATCAGATAGTCCCAGCAGAACGTGTCAGGCTCGTAGGTACCCGGGCCCATTGGAGCTTCCTCCGTACTGCGACCCGAAATATCTTGAGGAAGTGGAATCCAGTTCGGGCCAATGAGCAGCCCTGAAAGGCGCTCCTTAACCGCTATGCTCAGCAGTCGTTTGGCACGTTCGCTGGAAAGCGCAAGTCGGACGACCGGCTCCGGCGCTGGACCCGCTCCAGAGGCGATGAACATCTCCGCCAAGTCTCGGTCGAGGTGCAACGAATTACCCCAATCCGGGTTGACTCTCGCAAGGCAGAACTTGGCGCCCGGTTGCGGCAGGTCGACACTATCCAGGAGTACTCCTTGCCATCGCTGAAGGAACGCGTTCAAGGTCGCAGTATCCGGGACAATGAGAGCCAGTTCATTCTCGACGAAGTACGTCGCTTCGTCGGAGTCGGCCGCCATGGCGGCAACGGGGCGTGGTCCGGCTGGAGCGCCGTCCAGCGGTCCAAGTTGGGCGACAATCGGGTCGAGGGTCTCATCGACATCGATTATGATCCGGGGAACGCCCGAGAGATTTCCGGTGAATTTCGTTAAAAACACGCCTACGTCACGGAGGTCAACTGTAACCGCAGAAATGGCGAAACCGAAGACGGCGCGACAATCGGCGGTCGCGGACACGGCAGGGCCTCGTAAACACCCCGCGAGCGATTTATAATCGTCAGAATTCAACGCACCGTTGCCGTCAACATCCCCTAGCTCGGCAGGCAGCAATCGTAGCGAATGCCCTACCGGCGTTTGGCCCGGAATTGACGCCGTTATCTCGACGCCCTGCTCCGCCATGACGCGACTGGTCATCACGGAAAAACCAACCTCCTTGAGTCCTGAAGGAATGTTTAACGGGTTTGGCAGCGAAACAGCAGGCGACGAAGAGTGCAACATGATGCTCACGCCTTCCGGGGCAGCGACCCCCCGGAGATAGACAACTCCAAACGCTTCCTGGCCACCTACAACCGTCGCTGGAGATATTTCCACCCATTGAATAGCGGGAGGCTCGACGACGAGGGAGCCCTGAGCGGATGAGCCGGTCGCCAAATCCCGCGCACGAATCGCTACCGTCGTGCGGTCCGATACACCGTTCGACGCAATCGCAAACTGCACTCGATCGGCTCCGCGCGGTACAAAAACGGAATCCGGCAAATCAACCGCCAAAGTTTCGTCAGCATCAAGAACAAGGGTCATTCCGTCTCCCGCGGCAGGCGCATCAAGTAATACCTGCGCCGGGATCAACGAAGCGCCAGATATGAACGGGGGTAGAGGCTGGGGGCCTCCGAGGACCCATCCCAAGCGAATTTCGATCGGGCGGGCGCGCGCCAGAGTTAATGTCGCTCCTTGGGACTGCCCTTCCCGTTCGGCGGAGAGTTGTAAACTGACGGCGGAGGGCACCGCCGCCGTCGTCACCAAGAACTCAACGCGGCTATCACCAGGGGGCACCATGATTTCGGCCGGAATCTGCACAAGGTCCGGCCGCGAATTTGAAAGCGCAACCTTGGCTCCCGTCGCGGGCGCAGGCCCACTGAGTTGGATGATTCCCAGAAGCCCGGATCCGCCTACGATTACGATGCTGGGAGTGATTCCCTCAGAGGGGTTTAAGGGATTCAACTCCAGCGATGTCACACGCGGTGAGCGCACCGTGATCTGACGCAAGAAAGTGGCGATAAAGATTTTTCCGGTCGCGTCGACGTGTGCGGCCGTATACTCGACGATCTGATCACTAGCTACAGGAACTGTTGTGAAAACGAAGTCCTTCTGCGAAACGCCATCCGGAATGGTCCCGGCAACGTTCGAAAACTGCGCCGCATCCAAGTCGTGGCTGAAGAATCGGAGAGCCACAGTGGAACCGTTCGCAGCGTTGAGCGTCACACGTATTTTGAAGGTCTTTCCGCCGACAACCGCGGTTGGTACCGAAACGACAGAGACCACATTGCGGGCAGCGCCGGCACTAACACCTGTTCCAAGGCCACCTAGCGTCACGAGCATTAGCATGAACAAACGAGAATGCAACCTGTTCACGACCAAACTTCGTTCCACGATCGATTCCTCCCGTTCTTGCGCTGCGGACCCGGCCGCGGCGCGGACGCCTCATTCGATTCCCAGGTTCTCACGACCAACATTGCCACTCCAAGCAGGGCCGGGGCGGGCGGGTTGAACCATTTCCACTCGGGTGCTCCCGTTGGAGGGACGTAATCGGGCCGTCAATGGAGTGCATCACGCACTCTCACTCCCCACCGACGCCCTTTGGCCGCCCACCGGCACACTCCCCTTCTCCGCGTGGGGAGGAATCGGGGAGTCCCGGAATAGGCTGGAAGGTCTCGCATCGGTCGTCATCTAGGAAACGAGCGATCCGATACGATGCACTCTGTGTTCGCATCCGGCCCGATAAGGACTCTGACACCAACGCACCCGCGCGCGCCCGCCCTGTTCGCAGAATTCCCGTTTTTTGCCCTATCCCCGACGCACAACCCCCCGTTCACTGGGGCTTGAATTCGGAGGAGCATCGAGGTACAGTAGGTTTCCTCTTGTCGTCGTCGGTCGGGCCGTACTTCGCAATGCGATCACCGGAGGGGATTCGTGGACGTCGTGGAGAGTGATCTGGTTCAAAAAGCCGTCGCCGGGGACGGTGTCGCGCTCAAGCTCCTTCTCGTCGAGGAGCATGCTCGCTTGTGCGCCTATGTAGCCCGGAGGATTCCGTCGCTGCTTTCCCAAGCGGTCGATGCGGAGGACATTGTCCAGGAGGCGCAGATCGAGGTTTTCCGCCGGATCGGGTCATTTCAGCCGCGCGGCGCCGACTCGTTTTCCCGGTGGACGACGGCCATCGCCCTGAGCCGTCTGCGAAACAACATCAAAAGATACCGATCGCTGCGCCGCGGAGGAGATTTCGAACGCCGCGGCCAAGCGGCGAGCGTGGAGGAGTCGTCTGTCGCGTTGCTCAATCGACTGGCCGGGCCGGGTAAGACCGCCAGTCGAGTAGTGTCCCGGCGGGAGGCGGTTGCGGCCGTCCACGCGGCGATTGAGACCCTTCCCGCGCGGCGTCGCCACGCCGTTTGGTTGGTCCACATTGAGGGCCAGTCCGCACGCGAGGCGGCTCAATCCTTGGGCTGCAGCGAGCGCGCCATCCACGGCCTCTGCCGGCGAGGACTAAGAGAGCTCGAACAACGACTCACCGAGGACGGTCCGTTTCTCGGTTCCAGGGGATAACCAAGCGGCTTGATGATGGGCGCGCCGCCCGTGGATGTTGTTAAACTGTTGGTGAGGACCGCGTGACGGGTCTGGGGCACGGTCGCGCGCCATGGGGAGTAAGCCCGTGCTTGATGCTTCGGGACCGTCGGACGCAGAGGCCTGGAGGAGCGCGCGGGTTGCGGCAATCCTCGAGGATGTGATCCGCCGGCGCACGGCTGGCGAACGTCTGATCCCCGAGGCCGTGGTCGCGGCCCATCCCGACCTGCAACAGGACCTGGCTGCGAAACTCCGGATTCTAGAGCGCGTCGACGCTGCGGAACGCTCGGCGCGAAAGTTCGATTCCGGGCTGAGTGAAGAACTTGGCCGCATCGACGGAATCGAGCTCCCGAGTTTCATCCCTGCCTACGTGTTTGCCGAACTCCTCCATCGCGGCGGACAGGGGGTCGTGTACCGTGCGCGTCATGAGCGAACGGGGCGCGATGTCGCCGTGAAGGTCCTTCGCGACGGCCCGCTTAGTGGGCCGGACACCTTGGCGCGGTTCGATCGCGAAGTGCGCGTTCTCGCCCGATTCGACCACCCAAACATCGTGGCCATCCACGACAGCGGAGTCGCCGCGGGCTTTCGCTACTTCGTCATGGATTACGTGGAGGGAGAGCCGCTCGACGAGTTCGTCGCCGGCGGCATGCAAACGCTGGACGAGAAGCTGCGTCTGTTTGTCAAGATCTGCGACGCTGTACATGCGGCGCATTTGCACGGCATCATCCATCGCGATCTCAAGCCCAGTAACATCCGCGTCGACCGCCGTGGCGAGCCGCACATCCTGGATTTTGGGTTGGCCAAGGTAGGTGCCGACGACATCCACCGTTGGGGCGCCGACCCTGGCGTTACCGTCACCGGACAGTTCGTGGGATCCTTGCCCTGGGCCAGTCCCGAGCAAGCCGACGGGTCGCCGGATCGGGTCGACCTTCGAACGGATGTGTACTCGCTGGGCGTCATTCTGTTTCAGGCCCTCACGGACCGGTTTCCTTACCCCGTCGTCGGCAACATCCGCGATGTCCTCACACACATCGTGGAAACCGAACCGATCCGCCCGCGGTACCTTTGCTTGGATCTTGACGAGGACCTCGAAACGATCGTCCTCCGCTGTCTGTCGAAGAAGGCCGAGGACCGCTATCAGAGTGTCTTGACGCTCGGTGAGGACATCGGCCGGTATCTGAACCGCGAGCCGATTCTGGCTCGCGCTCCAAGCTCAATCTACCAGCTCAAGAAGTTGGTTGCCCGACACAAACTCCCCGCGGCGCTGCTCGTCGCGCTTTTCGTAACGGGCATCGGGTTCGCCATTGCGATGAGCATCCTCTATGGCCGCGCCACGACCTTGCTGGGCCGGGCCCAGGGAGCTGAAGCACTGGCCGATGAGCGCCGAGTAAAGGCGGAGGACGAGGCCTCAAAAGCGGAAACCCTCAACCGGTTCATGGGCCGCATTCTCCAATTTCAAAGCCCCTGGAAGCGAAAGTCCGCACCTCCCGGCGGTGTCAAGACAGCCGGGCGGGACGTCAAGCTCTCGGAGCTGCTCGACGAGGCTGCAACATGGATCGAGTCAGACTTCGCCGATCAACCCGAACTGGCGGCCACCGTACATCTGAACCTTGGGCAGAGCTTCGCCACGATCGGCCGCGATGCGGAATCGTTGGCCCACCTCCGCAAGGCCCTTGAGATTCGGCAAGAATTGTTCGGCGACGAGGATCCCCGAACCGTGGAATGCCTGCTGGCCATGGCGCAGCCGGACCCGGCACGCCCGGATGAATGGGAACGTGTCACGCGGAAAAACTGGGAAATGTGTATTCGGCTCTTCGGGGATCGTCACCCGCTGACCTTTTGGGCCGCAAAAGATTTGATTCACGCCTGGACCGTTACTCCGCAAGAGGCCGCGGAATTTGAACAGCTTGCTCGCCGGACCATTGCGTTGCAGAAACAGGAATTCGACTCACTGTACGATCCGGCTGTGCAAACCTACTTGGCCAACTTTTTCGTGTATGGGTACCGGCTTGACGAAGCCGAATCGCTGGCCCGCGAGACGATGGAGATGGCGCTGCGCCAGGGGGGGCCGGATGATTACTGGGCCGGTTTCAACAACATGGTGTTGGCTCGCGTCGCCCGATATCGCGGAGACTTCGCCGATGCTGAGCAACGATACCGGTACACGATCGAACTACGAAAGCGGGCGCAGGGCGGGGACAACGAGCTTACGGCTATTCCCATCCTAGGTCTGGGCCGGCTCCTCTACGGCGTGGGACGATTCGAGGAGGCGCAGCCGGTCCTGCGGGAAGCGCTCGACATGAATCTCCGCGCCAAGGGTACTGCCGGAGACTTCACGCCGCGCTGCCTGCATGAACTGTGCCGGGTGCTATCGCTTACGGGAAAGCTCGAAGAGGCCAAGGCGCTTCATCGTCAGTGGCTTAGCGACTGTCAACGCGATCTTGGGCCAAACCACTCCGAAACTTTCAACGCCATGACCAAGCTGGCGGAGTTCCTGCGTAACGATGGCCGCTACGCCGAGGCAGAGTCGTTCGCCCGCACGGCCGTCGAAGGACTTCGCGGCAACGAGAAGGAGAAGAAGGACTATCCCGCACATGCCGCGAAGACGTTGGCTTGCGTCCTTTGCGATGTAGGGCGTTACGAGGAGGCAGAGCCATACTTCGCCGAAGCCTTGGCGGGTTTTCGGAATCAAATCCTAATCGACCGGATGATCATACCGGGGCTCCAATTGCAGTACGGGCAGTGCCTGACGAGTTTGGGCCGCTACGTCGACGCCGAGCCGCTTCTGTTGGCTAGTCAATCTACCTTTGAATCGTTGCCGGATGAGACCGACAATCTCGCGGAGGATGCCTTAAAAAGCCTCATTGAACTGTACGAAGCATGGGGCCAGGAGGACAAGGTCACGGAGTGGCGGGCAGAACTCGAGGACCGCTAAACGAGCGATGGCATCCTACGCAAGAACAGCATGCACTCCCGCGCCCGAGGAGCGCGCCGTCGATGTCCAACCCTTCGGCGAGAAAATATTCGAACTTCCCCGCGAGCTCACATTACGGCCCGCGCGGACGCGTAATGTGATCCTGCTCGCTGTCAGTCGTAGGGCCGCTTGAGCCGCGCCTTCAGATGGGCCACCCAAAACGCACGTCGCTGCTTCTCGTCCGCCTTGATTGCCGCCACGAGCCTGACGCCAGTGCGGCTCGGTGCCGTGGCGAAGCCGGGCTTCTTCAAGCGAGGTTACTCGCGATCCAATCGGTTCCGGCGAGCCACCGCCGACGGGGCAGCCTTGCATTCATTTAGCGTGGCCGCTTTTGGCGCGGTTTCAGGTGCGATAGCCAGAAGGCGTGTCTCAGCTTTTGGTCCTTCTTGATCGCCGCCAGGAAGTTGAACGCCCGCAGGCTCGGAGCGGTTTCCAGGTCCACCCGCCTCGACTCAAGATTGCAGGCGATCCAGGAAGCCTCCCAACGCGGCGCGGCGATCCGGGGCAATTCCCTCAGTATCGCGGCACGCCGTCCAACATGAGCGCGGGCATGAGCGGCCCGGCATTGCGGACATCGAATGGCACCGGGGCTCGACAACGGCTGGCCGCACGCACAGGTACCACAGGTACCACAGGTGGCCGAAGGGTACTCGGACATGCACTCAATGATAGACCGAATAGGCCCCCCGACAAGTCCAAGTGAGGCCATAGCCTGCGGCCAAGATCGCGCCTAGAACGCCGCCTAGACCCGTCACGTCCCCGCGCCTAGCGCGAATGATGAGCTGCATCGCACCAGGTCGCAACGAAGCGCATCGAATGCAAACCGATCTCTCTTCGCGCGCCGCGAAATTCCGCGAGCCGCGCGTTGTCGGAACGACAAGCTACCTTCCGCCCCCTTTGGCGAAAAACCGAACCCCAGGGGCGCGAATCTCCTCCCGCGCGACTGAAGTGTCTCCGCCAACCGGCAAGGATAGCCCCCGAAATCGACCCCCAACCTGCCGTGGAACCCATCCCAGAGCGCATCCACTAAGCGCGCGTGAAAGGGGACGCGCTCACCAGGTGCAAGGCTAGCCCGTTGTAGCCGGATCACCTCGGCCGCGTGTGGCTGAGATGGACGGTACCTCGTTGCATCAAGGCATTCTTGGTCACCAGGGGGTTGCGCCATCCGTCGGTCAGGTTCACTCGACCCGATTCAACGCCGAGCAGCACGGTGTGAATCCGTTCACACACGCACGCGCGTGCGGGCGACGCAAGGATCGTCGGTTGCTGGCTTCGCAGGGATGTGAACGTCAACGCACGCCGTCGCACGGTGACGCACCGCGTTTGGGGAAAAGCACCGCAAGAACCGAGAAGCCAACCCGCATCCGCCCGCAAACTGTTGCGCCGCGAGCCCGCAAGAGCTATCCCCCCCATCCGATTGCATTCCGCGCGAGTGTCGGATGGAAACTCGATGTTTTCGTTGGTACCCACTGAGAACGTGCTGCAATTCGTCCGCGGTATCCGCGTTCCAACCGCCCCACCAAGCATGGGCTGGGTGAAGACAGAGCGGTGCCCCGGATTCGTTGCCCCTCACCCCATGCCGCCCTCCGGCAGGATGCCGCCGTCCGGCGTGGCAGGCGGTCGGACGCAGGGGGACGGTGGGGACGATCCTGGAGCGTCCCAATCCGGTGCTTGTGGCTGGTCACCACGCCCATCCGCCGAAGGTCGCTTGGGCGGTCGCTGACCGCTGGCAAGTGCCCTCTGGCGTCGTTTAGCCCGATCGGCCGCTTCGGTCTGACATTGGGCGCCTAGATTCCGAAGGTGGTAAAGCGGGCAACCTGTCGCGGTGCAGAGTTCGACTTCCGTCGCTTCCCATCCCACGCACATCAGGCAATGCAGCCGGATCGCCGCCTTCGCTTTGCCGGCGCTCGCCTGCTCGTGGAGCTTCTTGAACTTCTCCGGGATGTCGGGTTTTTTCCAACTCACCGCTCAGCCCTTTCCCGCCGCCGTCGCCTCCTCGACCAACCCGAGGATCCGAGCGCGGACCGCTTCCGGCAGTGTGGGCCACGCTTTGACAACCGAGGCGAGGTCGTCGTCGTTCGCCGATTGTGCAGCGCATTTTGCAGCGCGCGGCAGGTCAGCAGGTCGAGTAGGATCGCGCAAGTCGTTGTCGGTGCCTGGTTTAGGTCCCATTGAAGACGGCATGACCATGCGACTCATAATCGCTTGGTCGGGGGTTCGAATCCCTCCAGGCCTAGTTGGAATCAGGTCGCGCCGGCCGCCGTAACTGCGGCGGTTCGGCGGGTCAGCAGACGGAGCGTCCGACCGGGGCCGGTCTTCGGAGGCCGGTCCGCATAACCGCGACTCCATCGCGCTCATTCCCTGTCCAGCGTACCTGCTCGGCCTGAAGTGCCACGGTTCCGCCGGAGCGACGAGAATTGCAGCGTCAGTCACAAGTGGCTTTGTTTCGCAAAGTATTTTTTTTGCGTTTTGCGCGTTTTTCAAGTCGTGTCATGGTGTGGCACTGGATGCAATTGACGGAGGGACGAAGGGGATTGTCGATTGTGCATAACCAATGACCAGTGACGAGTCACGTTTCCTTCGCTGTCTGCGGGCCGTGATGCCCATTCGCTCTTCGCACGTCATCATTCCACCAACACCGCTCCTTGACCCTCGATGCTTCGCGTAAAGGGCAGGCAGTCGCGGTTCTGAACTCCGCTGGTCGAGCTCCGCGCCACGTTCGGTCTATGTTAGCATGGCCGGGGCGGGGAGTCAAGGGGGGACTGGCGATTGTCGATTCTCGATTGGGGAGCGGTCGAGGGAAGGAGGGACGGCCGAAGGCGGCGAAACGCCGGAAGCTGATCGCTGACAGCCGAAAGCAATTGCGGTTGCAGGGCACGGGTTGTTCTGCGGGCGGGGGGTAGCCGAGGCTTGATGCGGCAAGGCGACGACACCGCTGCCAGAGAGAAGTCGGAACCGTCGCTTCGCCGGTACGGCCGAGCCGAGCAACTGTGCATTTAATAGGTGACTGTCCTTCAGGATCCCCTCAGGATCGCAACAAGCTTCTGTCGCTCGTCGGGAAGATCGGCGAGATTCCTGGCGGTTCCGCAAGCGAGAAGGTCCAACGCTTCGGAGAAGACGGATCGCTGATCTAGATTCCGCGCGCGTTCGTGTTCAGGATGTCTAGATTGGTCGAGGATCTAGCCGCAGCTTTGATTGTCCCGGTCGACCGCGAGGCACCTGACGTGAGTGCTTCGATAGCCGAGTTCTTCAAGAAGGCGCAACAAGCAAACAACGAGGGCGCAAAGTGAACGACGGAAGGGTGGCGCGGAATTCGGGATACCGATGGATCATGTCTCCGCCGCGGGGCTGACTTTCGCGCAGCGGTTTGCGGAGGATTGCGGCTTGAGGCGTTGGCCTCATGTCGTCACGAACGTCAACATGTTTCCGTGGCGCCATTCAGACGGGTATCGACGTGTCAAGATTAGTGTCCGCCCTGTGCAGGGGACGGTTCGGGGGTTTCGCGTGGGGAATCGAGTTTTTCGCGTAGCGCGGCGACTTCGCGTTCCAGGTCTTTGATGCGGCGGACCCAGTCGGGGAGCTTTTGGAAGATGGACATGGAGCGTTTGGCGGCGTCGATGGGGATGGCGGGGGAGCCGAAGATTTGGGCGTTGGCGGGGACGTTTCCGGCGATTCCGGATTGTGCGGCGGCCATGGCCCCGTCGCCGATGGTAAGGTGTCCGGCCACGCCGACCTGACCGGCCAGAGTGACGTGCCGACCGACTGTCACCGAGCCGGCTACGCCCACCAATCCCACGAACATGCAGTCGGGTCCCACCTTGGTTCCGTGTCCGATGACCACCACGTTGCCGAACTTGGTGCCGGCGCCGATTTCGGTCTGGCCGAGGGTGGCGCGGTCGATGGTGCAATTGGCGCCGATCTCGACGTCGTCACCGAGCACGGCGCGGCCGACCTGGGGGATCTTGATCCACTGGTCGCCGCGCGGGGCGTAGCCCAGTCCGTCCTCGCCGATTACTGATCCCGCGTGAACCGTCACGCGGTTTCCCAACACGCAGCCGTCGTACACGACGACGTTGGGATAGAGGGTGCAATCGTTTCCCAGGCAAGCGCCGTCGGCGATGTAGCAGCCGGGATAGAGGGTGCAGTTGTCGCCGAGTACGACGTGTGCCGCGATGGTGACACCACCGGCGATGTTGGGGTTGGCGCCGACGTTCGCCGTGGGATGGATCGACGCGTTGCGGTCCACACCCCATTGCGGGTGGCGACGATGGCCGTGCAGCTCGATGATCGCCAGAGTCACGGCGCCGTAGGGGTCGGCACAACGGATCGCCGCCAATCCGTCGGGCAGGGGAACATCGGGTTGAACAATGACCGCTGAGGCCTTGGTCGTCGTCAAGGCGGAAAGGTATTTGGGGTTGGAGACGAAAGTGATCTCGCCGGACTGAGCATCGGCGATAGTGTTGACTCCGTGGACCGGACAATCGGCTCCGTCCAGGGTGGCGGCTAGTCCGGCATCTTTGAATATGCCGAGCAGTTTTGTAAGTAATAATTTATCCAAGTGCGTTTCCTTGCCCCACAGGGCCATTTCTGGTGCTCGCGGGGACGCGATTGTATTGGGAATGGGGAGGGGGTGTCAAACGCAAGCGCCGTACGGGGGAATGGCTGGGGATTGGAAGGAGTGGTGGAGTCCACTACCATGCCCACCGACAAAGGCGTGGGGACGGCGTGGGCTTCGATTCCCGTTGGGGTCGGGGCGGCAGTATCGGTATCGGAACAGACTATGAAGGCCGACCGGCGGCATGAGCTCAAAGAGAACGAACTGGCCCTGGCGTTGTACAACGCGCGGGATTACCTGGACCGGCACGGCAAGCAGATCGGTATGGCCGCGCTGGCGGTCATCGCGGTGCTGGCGACGGTGACTTTCGCCATGCGTTCGCGGGCGGCGGCGGCCGAGGATGTTTGGCGGCGGCGCAGCCAACTAACTTTTGATTCGTTCGAAACCGGGAAACAATCGCTGCAAACGCTCGAGAGCATCACCAAGGAACTTTCCGAGGACAGCTTCGTGATGGGGTCGCTCATGGACCAAGGCCGGCAGGCCTTGCGTCTGGCGCAGCAGGCGGCGCTTCCGCCGGATCGAGAATTGAATCAAAAGGCTCGGCGGGCGTTCGAGGAACTGCTCTCGCGTTTTGGGAAGAATCCGCTGGCGCTGGGCATGGGGCTCTCTGGTCTGGCGACGGTGGAAGAGAACGAGTTTGTGATCGACGGGAACGAGGCGCATAAGCCCAAGGCCCGCGAATACCTGAACCGGATCGTCGGTGAGACGATGTTGAACGGGATGCCTTATCAGAAGATGGCCGTGGATCGTTTGGCGAGCTTGGATGCGACATTCACGAAGGTGACGGTGCAGCCGCCGCCGCCGCCGCCGGCACCACCACCCGCGCCGCCGCCGCCCGCGGAGGGAACAGGCGAGCCTCCCAAGATCGAGTCCCTTGAGAAACCCTAGGCGCCGGCCACGTACCGCGGCGGGGCCATCAAACTTTCCAAGGATCGCCGTGGGTTTGCGGCGGTTCTTTGTCCCTCTCGCCCTTCTCGTTTTCGTTTCAAGCTGCGGCGGATGTCGGAGTTCGATCCGTTCGATCGAAGTGCGGACGTTCGATGCGCCGCCCGCGCCGCTTTCCTCTCGCGGCGAGGCGCGGGTGGAGTTGGCAGGCGCAATCAATGAGACCCTGAGTTTTTGCTTTGCGCTCCGCCCGATCGGGGGAGCGATCGAGCGTCCCGAGTTGTACGTTTCGCCGCCCACCTCGCGGGTGGCGACGATGGATCCCGCGTCGTTTGAGTTGTTTCGGATGCACCGGGTCGCGGTGGAGCGCTGGCCGGGGTGGCATATCCGGTCCATCCCGCCGTCGCGCCGCGAGCCCGCGCCGCTCGATGTGCTCGTGCCCGTCCGTGCCCCGCGAGGCGGGCTTCCGCCACAGATGGTTGCGAACCAGGAGTACTTTTTTTGGGTGGATGTGGCAATTGCCAAGGGAACTTCGGAGGGTATTTACGCGTCGCGGATCGAGTTGCGGTCGGAGGGGCGCGTTGCGGCGGCCATCGAAGTTTCGCTTACCGTCTGGCCGGTGGTGTTGCCGGACGAGGCGGGCATTCCCGTGATCGCGGAGTTGGACCATCGCAGGCTTTTCTCGCAGCACGTCGATCTGCGCGTCGGGCCGCTGGGGCTGCCGGATGATTGGCGGGATCATCCGAAGAGCGCCTCGTTGGATCGAGTGCTGCTGACGACGATGCGGGTCCTGCAAAATCATCGGTTGACGCCCGTGCTTCCCGAGTTGATGCCCGCGTTGAGTCCGAGTCAAAACCGCGAAATCCACGCCGATTGGTCGCATTACGACGCGGTGGTCGAGCCGTTTCTCAACGGCCGGGCGTTTTACAATCGGGTTCCTCTGCGTTTGTGGCCGTTGCCGACGGCGCGGATTTCACGGGAGGAGTTGTCGGCCGCGAGTCTACGCTTCCCCTCGTCCGACGTCAGGCTCTCGTCGTTTGTCCGTGGGTGCGTGGACCACTTCGTGGAGAAGGGGTGGGCTGGGCGGTCGTACGCGGCCACGGCGGGTCCCTACAACGCCGTGATGGAATCGGCGGAACAAGTCCGGCGGTTGGCGTCCGCGGTCCGGATCGGCGGCGGGCAGGTGCCGGTCGCAACGCGGCGGTTTCCACAGGACATGAGAGCGCTGGGGTGGGAGCGGTTCGTTCATGAGAACGTGTCGCAGAGCGTGGACATCTGGATGCCGCGCGGGCAGTTCTTTGATCGCGGGATCATGGCGGACCAGGCTCGCGGCGGTCGGCGGAGCTGGCTGACGATGGATCGTCCGCCGTTCACGGGGACGACGGCGTTGTCTGGGGCCGCGGCGGACGCACGGATTCTCCCGTGGCAGGCGTTGGAGCTGGGGGCGGAGGCGCTGCACCTGGGTTCGATCAACCGCTGGCCGGAGTCGGCGGCGAATGCGTCAACGCAAGACTGCGCGTCGTTCGACCCGCACCTCCTGCTGTATCCGGGCGGCGAGTTTGGATGGGACGAACCGGTGGCAAGCGTGCGTTTGAAGCACCTTCGCCGTGGTTTGCAGGATGCAGCGTATCTTCGGCTGTTGAACGAGCACGGGTTGGAGCCCGTGGCGACGGCGGTTCGGAGCTCGTTGGTTCGATACGCGGGGGCCGACGCTTATCGCGCGCACTTTGCGGACGGCCGCTCGAACGGTTGGTCGGATGATCCGCAGATGTTTGAACTCGCCCGGCGGATCATGGCGGACGAACTCATGGCCGCTGCGTCCGGGTCCCAGCCCGCCGACGGTGGCAACGCCAAGTCGTTGGCACGGACCGCGGCCTGGCGGCGATTGATGGCGGGGACAAGATCGATCGAGCTTCGTGTGGATGGGGCGCGGGTTCGGATGAGAGGCTTTCCGGTGTCGCCTCAGGCCGAGGTCGACGTACACGTCACGGTGGGCAACGGAGAACGGACGCCGGTGACGGGAACGGTGGAGTTCGAGACTCTACCCGCGGGCTGGTCGCAGGCCGTCGTCCCCGCACCGATCGAGGTGCCCGCGGGCGACGGAGTACGTGTCGTGCTGACTGCCCATCCGGGATTGTTGACGCTTCCTCCGGGCGGGGCGTTTACCTCGACGGTCGCTTTCACGGAAGAAGGGGGAACGGTTCACCGCCGGGCGGCGCGGACGACATACATCGAAGCGACCCCGCGCAGGGAGAGAATCGTGATCGACGGCGACCTATCGGACTGGCCCCCGGGTGCGGGGAACGTCGCCGGAGACTTTCAACTCATCAGCGGGGGACCACCGAGCGCCCGGACGACCGCATTCGTGCTTGCGGACCAGGAGAGTCTGTACGTGGCGGTGAACTCTGAGACCACTTCGCCGGGGGACCCCTCCGGCCCGCGGCGCAAAGGCGTCCGTTATGACGACCTCATTCCCGCGGATGAGGAGGACCTCATCGAGGTGCTGATCGACCCGCTCAACGCGGGAACTCGATCGCCGACGGACCTGTTCCACATTCTGGTGAAGCGCTCGGGAACGGACGTGACGGAGGTGGGGATCGGGACGGATCCACCGTGCGGGGCCCGTCGGCCCTGGGCGGCGGATTTGGAAGTCGCGACCCGCGACGGTTCGAGGCGCTGGATTGCGGAACTGCGCATTCCGTTATCGGCTTTCGGAGCGGACGAACCCGACGGAGCGATTTGGGGACTCAACATCACGCGATGGGACGCGGCGGGGCAGGAGTTAAGCACCTGGTCCGGGGCGACCGGGAACGCCTACGACCCGCTTTCGCTGGGGAATCTGCAGGTGTGGTAACGGATAATCGGGTTTGATTGCCGCGATTGGGGGGGTAACATTGGATGGGAGTTCAGCGCGACGCTTCGGGTTGCGGACTCCGCGCGGGCTTAAGCCCGCGGCTCGATGGGGGTGTCGAGGCGTTATCGGAACCAAGCCATGTCCACTTGTCGATCAACCAGGCGTGCCTCGCGCGGGGCGTTCACGCTGATCGAACTGCTGGTGGTCATTTCGATTATCTCTCTGCTGATCTCGATCCTGTTGCCCTCACTGAGCCGGGCGCGGGACCAAGCGAAAAGTGTGCATTGTCTGGCGAAGCTCAAGGAGTATGGGAATGCTCTGGCGGCGTATGAGAACGTGACCAGCGGGGGTCTGCCTCCGGCCCTATGGAAGCCGGCGGAATCGGACCTTGCGGACCCCAACGACGCAGTCAAGGTCGACGTGGGGCGAGACGGCGAGCAGACTATCTCGTATGGTTGGTCGGAGATTCTGTTCACGTATGTTTACCATCAGGAAGTCCGCCTGCGGGAGTCGTTTCCGGTGCAGCGGAACATCGGCGGTCGGCAGTGGGAGAAGTATTTCATCTGCAACGCGGCCGGGGACGACGGCCCGCACAGCGGGCATTATCGAGTCTACCTGCCCGCGTGGGGGGCGGGGTCGGTGGGGTTGGATCGCAAAGGACGCTGGAACGAGAAAATCCGCGCGAACCCGTCTCGGGGGGCGCAGCGGGAGATGATCCGCCCGAAGCTGCCGCTGATCGGCGACGCCAACGAATTTTCGGAGCGCGGCGACGGCTTGGGAAACGACGACTGCAGCTACATCGACGCGGGGGAGGCCAACTATGCGGGGTCGGACGGGCAACGCAATGGGAACCGCTTCTCCGATCGCCATTACGGCGGCGGGAACTACCTTTTCCAGGACTTGCACGGGTCGTGGGACACGCGGATGCGCGAGGAATTGGCCCGGGATTTTGACCTCAACGGAATTGTCGATGTCGACGTTCAGCCGTGAGTAACCGCTCGTCGACGTCGCCCTGAGACACGGACGCAGCTTGGTCTTTCCACCTTTCAATCTTTGTGCGTTCCTTTTTCTGGCGTCACTCTTTGCGCCGACCGACGGACTGACCACGGTTGAATTCAAACACTATGTCCTGGAGACGGACGTGGTTCCCGACAGGGCGAAGTTCATCGGGCAACTGATGGACGCCACGGGGAAGGAGTTCGACCGGCGGTTTGCGGGCTTTCACGGGATCGTTCGTAAGAAGCCCAAGCTCAAGGTCTTTGCAAGCAAGGAACGGTACGTCGAGGAGCTGAAGGGGGCGACTTCGGGCGGCAACGTGGAGTTTACGTCGGGAGTGTTTTGCGTCCGTGATGAGACGGTGTATTCGTACGATTCGCCGGGTTTGGAATCGACGCTCAAGCACGAATGTTTTCATCAGTTCGCACACTTTGTGATCGGCGGGACGCTGCCGCTGTGGGCGAACGAAGGATTGGCGGAGTATTTCTCGGCCGGGGTGTTCGACGAGTGGGCGGGAGAGATGCGGCTGGGGGGCGTTCCCACGGGGCGCGTGCTCGTTCTACGCGACACTTGGAAGACGCCGGATAAGCTCACCATCGACGAATTGTTGCAGATCGGTCCGTTGGAGTGGCAGCACAACCTGGACGATCCGCGGGGGGCCGCACAGTACGCGCAAGCCTGGGCGCTGTGTCACTTTCTGGTTCACGGGGAGGGCGGCAAGTACGAGAAGTACTTCGACCGGTTCCTGCGCTTCATCGACGGGGGGCTGGACGGCGAGACGGCGTTCAAACAGGCGTTCGGGCCGGATACCAAGCCCTTGCAGGCGAAGTACGACGCTTACATCGAGCAACTGGTGGCCCGGACGCCTTTGCGCAAGGTCGAGAAGCCGCCGCCGGACGGGGCCGCAAAACCCAAAGCGAAGAAGAAACCGTAGCCAGCCGCGTCGAGGTTCTACCGCCGCATGGTCTCGGGATCGCGGAGGGGCAGGCGGGTGACCTTGCCGAAAACGTCGAACTTGAGGTCCTTCGCCTTGTCGTAACCGCCGCCGATCACGCCGTCAGCATCGCCGACCGCGAGGATCACCAACTTGTCGGGCTGCAAATACTTCTGGGCCACGCGCAGTACGTCATCGGGGGTGACCTTCTTTAGATTTTCGATGTAGGTCTCCCAATACTTGGAATCCCGTCCGGTATACTCGTCGGAGGCGAAGGTTTCGAGGATGGTCATCTTGTCGTCGAAGCGCTGCGGGAGGCTTTCGACGTAGAAGTTGACCGTGTCATCGACGTCCGGTTGGCTGACTTTCTCCATGCGCAGGCGGGCGATCTCGTCGAGAACGATGCGCGTGGCGTAGGCGCAGGAGTTGGTTTTGCTCTGGAACCAGGCGCGGAAGTTCCCGGACCAATAAATGCCTTGGCCGAACTGACTGCCGGTGTTGTAGGCGAGTCCTTCGTCGGAGCGGACCTTGGCCACCAGGCGTGAACGGAAGCCCGAGGCGCCGAGGATGCCGTTCATCACTTGCAAGGCGAACTCGTCCGGCGTGCCGCGCATGGCGCCTTTGTGTCCGACGGTGACACGTCCCTGGTTGACGTCGGCTTTGTGAACCACGTAGACGCCGGGCTTGGGGTCGAAGTTGGGCTTGGGGAAGGTGCGGGGCGACTTCTCCCCGCTGGGCCAGTCGGCGAAGGCCTTCTCCACCTTCTTGAGCATCTCCTTGCGGTCGAAGTCGCCGGCGACGGCGAGCATCATGTTGCCGGGGTGAACGTATTTGCGATGGAAGGCGATCAAGTCGTCGCGGGTGATCGCGCCCAGGGTGGCGGGCGTGGGGTACCAGTTGCTGAAGTGCTCCTCGCCGTTCATGAGGAAACCGAACTCGGTTTGTTCGACGGTTCCCGTGTTGTCGTTGCGGCGTTTGACGTTCTGGAGGCGGCGCTCCTTGGCCAGGCGGAAGCGCGTTTCGTCGTAACGCGGATAGCGGAGGATGCTGACGAGCAGGTCCAAACCGGCGTCAATGTCCTTGGAAAGTACGGAGACGCCGGCGGAACCCTGGGTTTCGCCGATATTGCAGAAAACCTGGGCGGCGAGGAACTCGATTCGTTCATCCAGTTGTTCGGGGGTGAGGTCTTGGGTGCCGCCGTCGCGCATCTGTTCTCCGGCGAGGGCGGCGAGGCCGATCTTTTCCGGAGAATCGAAGGCGCCTCCGGCGGCGATGGTGACGTGGATGTCGAAGACGGGCAACATGCGCTCTTCGGCGATGTAGACGACCATCCCGTTGGGCAGAACCTCACGGAACTGCGCCGCGGAGGGGACCTTGTAGTCGAACTTGGGATACTCGAGTTTCTCGGGATGGGACGCAATGGGCGTTTCGGCGCGACTCCACGTCGCCGCAGATACAAGGCACGAAAGGCCGAGCAGGGTTGTGGAACGGGCATTCATGTTATTTCGTCTCCTTGCTAGCCGCTTCGAGTTCCGCGACGCGAGTCTTCATGGCCTTCATCATCATTTCCAGGACCGGTTTTTGTGGATCGGGCACTTGGCCTGAGGCCAGCATCTGCTCCATTTGCTGCAAGCTTGTCTGCAGCTTGGCGAGGTCCTTGGATTCCTTGATTTTGGAAAGTTGTTGCTTGATGGCGCCCTGGACTTCGGCGGGAACGCCGGCGAGGGCCGCGGTCAACTCAGGGTCCTCGCTTTCCTTGGAGGCGCTCGCCTTGGTGCGATAGATGGCTACGGTGCGGGTCTTGTGGTCGAAGTAGGTCTTGAGGATGCGCTTCACGTCGTCGGCGGTGACCTTGAGCATCCGCTCCGGCGATTCGTTCAGGTAGCTCCAGTCATACCAGAGGTCGTAGACGGCGAGTTGGAACATCAGGCCGGTGTTGTTTCGCAAACGCTGGATGGATTGGGCGAGGACCTGGTTCTTCACCTTTTCCAATTCGTAGGCGGTGATTTCGCCGTCACGAAGCTTGTCGATCTCTTCGAGGATCATCTTCTCGACCGCTTCGGGTTCCTTGCCCTCTTTCACCGTGGCGTTGATTTCGAAGTAGCCGGCGTATTTGCGGGAGGCGTTGTTGGCGGAGGGCTGTCCGAGGACCGCCTCCTCCTGGGTGAACAGTCTCTTGTAGAGTCGGCCGGTTTTGCCGGAGAGAAGCTGGCCGGCGACATCGAGGGCGGCGTCGTCGCTATGGCCCATGGCCACGCCGTGGTAGCGGATGCTGAGCTGCGGGTTGGTCTCCGCCTCACCGAGAAAGCGTCGCTCGGCCAGGGGCTTGGGTTCTTCGGTGATGATCGGCGCGGGTGGGATGGTCCCTTTGGGAATCCGTCCGAAATAACGCTTGGCTTGCTCCACAACCTTGTCGGAGTCGAAGTCCCCGACCAGAACCACTTTGGCGTTGTTGGGGGCGTAGTAGATCTTGTAGAAATCACGCACGTCCTGGGCGGTGATGGATTCGACCTCGGACGCCCAACCGAGGACGGGCACGCCGTAGGGGTGGGATTGCCAAAAGAGGGCCTCGAAGGCCTCGTCGAGCCTTCCCGTGGGCGTGCTCTCGGTTCGCAGGCGGCGCTCCTCGCGGACGTTGTCGCGCTCCACGTAGAACTCGCGCATGATGCCGTTGGCCATTCGGTCGGACTCCAGCCAGAAGAAGAGCTCGATCTTGTTGGCGGGAATCTCGACGAAGTAGATGGTGAAGTCCTCGGAGGTTCCGGCGTTCAGGCCGGCGCCCCCGTTGGTGGTGTAGAGATTGAACAACTCGTTGTTCTTGATGAACGGGCGGTGCTTCTCGACGAGTTCGTCGAAGCGTTTCTTCATGGCGATGTACTCGGGCGTCCACTGCGCGGGGTCGAGGACATCGCTGATCTTGCCGTGGCGTTTCATCTCCCGCATGCGGTTCATCTCGTCGTTCATCTGCACGCGGAGCTTTTCCTCGTCGTCGATGATCTTTTTCTCGCCCTCGAAGTCCGTGGTGCCGACGATGGTCGAGCCTTTGAAGAGCATGTGCTCGAAGAGGTGGGCGATGCCGCTTTGCCCGCGGGGGTCGTTGACCGACCCCACGTCGTAGGCGACGCAGCAGGCGACGGTCGGGGCCTCATGACGCTCGACCAGCAACAGCTCCAACCCGTTGTCGAGTTTTTCGACTCTGGGCTGGACGCCCTTGGCGTAGGCCGGGCGGTCGTACCCCTGGAATGCCAGCCCGAGCGCGGTTGCCGCCAGAAAAACAAGTTTGTCCCGTCGATACCGTCCCATGCGTAGTCTCCTCGGCGTTGGTCTCTCTCGACCGTCGCGGTCGAAAAGGGGGATATTAAGGCACCCCCGCCCAGACGGCAAACGTGTGATTTTGTGTCCCTTTTCCGGTCGCCCGGTCGTCCAGGACCGACGGACAAACGGTTGACCCGTATCCTCCCCGGGTGACAATCTCCGGCCATCCGCTCGGATTCGGGCGGAACCGTCCGTTCTTTTTGGAAAGGCTCGTTTATGTCCACGCTCGCAGGTCCGTTCCTGAAGTTCGTCCGTTGCTCAAATAACGAGTGGGTCGTCTCGGCGATCTTGGTCGCCGACAGTGACAAGCCCCCTGTCCTTTCGTGGTCCGTGGTTTCCTCTAACACCAAAAACACCCCGCCCAAACCCCGAGACATCTTTCGCAACGGACCGAACGCCGTCGTTTGGCGCTACCAATGGTCGGTTCCCTTGCAGCCGCGGGAACAAACGGTCGAGTACACGATCGACAAGCAGGTGCGTCGCTTCGTCGTTCCCGCGGAGGGCAAGCGGCTGCGCCTGGGCTACGCCTCGTGCAACGGGTTCCATTCGCTCAACGACATGAAGAGCGTTGTGCCCAACGCCATGTGGGGAGTGCTGCCCGCCGGCCCCGTCCCCATCCGCAAGGACAAAGCCGGGCCGATCTTCACTGTCCTACACCAGCACCTTGATGAACCCATTCACTTGCTCCTGATGGGCGGCGATCAAGTCTACGCGGACTCGATCTGGCTCGCGGTGCCCGCGATTCGCGAGTGGGTGGAGGGCGATGACAAGTGGACTGCAAAGTTCACCCGGAAGATGGAAACCGAGGTCAAGCAGTTCTATTTCAACCTCTACGCTTCACGTTGGTCGAAGCCCGGTCCCGCCGACGCCTTTGCGTCGATCCCGACGCTCATGATGTGGGACGACCATGACATCTTCGACGGCTGGGGTTCGTACGATGACGACATCCAGCAATCCGACGTCTACCAAGGTATTTTCCGCGGTGCGCGAGAGTGTTTCGAGGTCTTTCAGCTTCACCGGCGACCGGGCGACGCGGGCGGCGCGGACGAGGGACTCATCGAGGAACTTGGTCGCAACCCGCTACGACGGAACCTCACATCCTGCCACCGAATCAACGATGTCGCGATCGTAGCACTGGATACCCGGTCGAACCGCGCGACGAATACGATCCTCCCGCAATCCACATGGAAGGCCGTTTTCGATTGGATGGATGCCGAGCAGGGTTGCAAGCACTTGTTCTTGATGGCCAGCATCCCTGTCGTGTATCCGAAGTATCCAGCGTTCATCGAGGGTTTCATGGGACTCTGGCCCGGACAAGCGACCGGACATCTCGATTCCCTCGAGGACGACCTTCGAGACCATTGGCGAAGCGGGCAGCACACCGGTGAGCGTCTGCGCTTGATTCACCGCCTGTTGAGGTTCGCCCGCGACAACCATTGCCGCGTTACCATCCTTTCCGGCGACGTGCATCTGGCGGCGCTGGGATTGTTGAGTTCAACGCGCGAGACCGCGAAGTTCCCCAATACCCAAACGATCACCCAACTGATCTCTTCGCCGATCGCCAATCTTCCGCAACCGCGAAGCGGGCAACTCGCCCTACAGGCGATCATCGGGAACCCGGACGCCGTCGACCGCGGGATCACCGCCGCCATGGACAATTTTCCAGACACGGAAATAAAGGTTGTCGCCGCTCGGAACTGGCTCTGTCTGGACATCGAAAAGGATCGACGGATCTGGGCCAAGTGGTGGGTGGAAGATCGGCTGACGCCGCTATGGAAAGTCATCCACGCGCCCGGGCCATCTTGAGGACGCGCCGTCGTGCGAAGAACCGGGCGGGTCAACGCTTTCCCTTCGTTGGGCACCCTCCGTTCTCAACGCGGATGGTCGCGACGAGGAGAAGATCCACGAGCTTGAAGCCGCCGCCGGGTGCGGCCACGACAGGTGTGGCGTTGGGTCCTGCACAGGATCGCTTTTTTTCCAACGGGCCGTCAGGGAAGTACAAATTGCAGGGCCTGGCGGAGTTCGGCGTTACGGTTGGGCGGATAGGCGTGGCCGACGCCGGGGTAGATTTTCAAGAGCACGGGGGGCGGACGGCTTCGAGCCTCCGTGCCGCGTCGCGGTTGTTTTCGGCCTCCTCGTCTTGGTCGCGGTTGAGGATGGCGAAGCGAGGGAGTTCGGTCGTGGGTCGCTCCGGAACGGCGGCCACGCGGTGATCGTAGAACCCCGCAATGGGGATGGCGGCGGCGAGAGTTCCGTAGGCGACAACGACAATGAAGACGAGCCGACACTTCATCCGCAACCACGAACGTTCTTTCATGGATGGTTCTCCAGGAAACCGACGACCGTCAGGCGGGACCGCTCGTCTCTCTTTGCCCACGGATTTTGCGCGAGGAATTGAATCTCCGGTCCGTGACTCCCCGGCCACGCCCGCGCCTACTCTGAAGCCGCACTTCACGATTAGATCGCGCGGTCGATCTGTGTTTTTTTCGTGCGGGGGCGAATCGGATCTGTTAGGCTGTCGTCTTATCGGAAACGTCTGGGTGCGGGTCGAAGGCAGCTTCTCTAACCACGAAACTGAGGAAAGCCATGACAAAGAAGCTAACGAGAGGCATGTTTCCGTGGACCCTGCTGGGGATTGCGGTGTGCTGGAACCGGGCGATTGTGCAAGCCGCGCCGTTCTGTGACCCCAACAAGGTCGCCAACCGAAGTCTGAACTGTGAGGTGCTTCCTCTTACGTCCGCGACGGGGGACGTCGCGCAGACGGCCCTGCGGGTGTTAATGATCGATTTGCAGAACCCCCAGCCTCCCAATGCGGTGTGCTGCCCGCCGCAGGACTTCAGCGCTTTCGAAGTGGGTACTTGCACGGCGGCGGGAGAATCGGCCGGGTGTGGTAGGTGGGTCGGTCCGCCACAGATGTTCTTGGAGAAGCAAGACAAACGTGCGAAGGGCGGCTATTTTGCCTCTCGTTTGCAGTGTACGCCCTATTACCACGACTGGACGCTGATCGGTGGGTTCAGTATTTTCGGGGCGGAGATCGTGCCCAGCTCGGCGTACGAACTTGTGGCCTACGCGTCATCCTGTAAGGGAGTGGAGCCGACCTGTACGGATGTTTCGACCCCGGTCACGACGGTCACCCGCCGCTGGGGCGACGTCGCGGCGGCCTTTAACCCGCCCAGCATCACGACCCAGCCGGATGCGATCGATGTCACCGTGATGGGACAGAAGTTCACCAACCAGCCCGGTTCGCCCCCCAACGCCTTGACGAAAGTCCGAGGCACGGTCCCCGATCTCTTTCTTGACGTCGACGCGCTGGACGTCAACGACGTGAACGATGCGTTTAACGGCGTGGCCTTCCCCTATAGCGGCCCATGTGTGTGCCCGCCGACTGTCTCGTGCGGGGCGGTGACTTGTACCTCTCCGGTGCAATGTACGGCGTTCGGACCTGGGGCGACGTGCGTGAGGACCTGTGTCGGCGGACCAAACAGCGGGCTGCAATGCAAGGCGGACAAACATTGCAATCTTTGCCCGGGCGGCTCGCCGTTTGCGGGGTTGTTCTGCGACCCGACCGTGGCAGACGACTGCGGTGGCCCGGGATTCAACTGTCCGTCACAAGGCGCATGCGGTCCGGGGTCTTGTCGAGACCGCTGCGAGCGGTGCAATTGACGCACTTCGCCACTTGCGGCTCCTGCCCGTGTAGGTTCTCATGCATCCTGGTTGGGCCTGGGTTTGTGGTACGGAAGGCCCTTGAAACGAGCGGTGTTGCGCTCCGCGTCACCCACGAGGGGTGACGCTACATTCGATTGGGTCACACGGCTTCTGGCGGAACCTCTGGGCAATACGGGGACGTAGCGGCGGTGATTCCAGAATTCGGCATCTCCAAACAAGGGACTCGCTTTTCCCTGTTTGTTTCGCTTTTCGCCGCCGCAGTGATCTTGTCCGGTTGTTCACAGTACATCGACCCGAACGTACCCGAGCCCTTGCACCCCATGACCGATCCCGAACTGGGGCGGGAATACATCCTTTATCGTCCGTCGAGTTACGACCGCGCTCACTCCTGGCCTCTGCTGGTGGTGTGCCACTCCGGTTTTCCCGACTCGCCCAACCGCCGGATTCGGGAATGGACGCAGCTTGCCGAGGAGTTCGGGATGATCGTGATCGCCCCGAAACTCACCTCGACCACGTCCTCGATGTCCCGCGCTTCGGCGAAGGATCCGCAGCGCCGCCGCGAGGATGAGCGTTGCATCCTTTCCGCCGTGCAGCACGCCCGGGCCGGTCACAACGTCTCCGAGGACCGCATTTTCCTCCACGGATTCGCGGGCGGGGCGGAGGCGGCGCTGTCCGCCGGGCTGAAGAACCCCGTCATTTTTCGTGCCATCAACGTGACACAACCGCGCTTTGACGCCGCCCGCGTCGCGGAGGCGGTCTCGCTCATGGACCCACACCAGCCGATCTACGTCAACTATCGCGCCGCCGACGTGATGACCGGGAAGATGGGGCGCGAATGCGCCGACTGGCTTCGTTCCCAGGGGGCCGATCTGCGGGCCGACTCCATCGGCGGACCGCAGGGCGGCGACGCCCGCCGCGCGATCGAGTTTTTCCAGGACGTCCTTCGCACCCGGCCGTGGATGCACGTCCGCGTGGCGCCAACGGAAAGCGGCAATCCGCTCGAAGTGCGTTTCCAACTGCGCAGCATCACTCCGCCGGCGCGGTTCCACTGGCGTTTCGGCGACGGCGACGAGTCGCCGGTGGCCGATCCCGTACACACTTTCGCCAAACCGGGCGCCTATCGCGTGGGCGTCACCGTCGAGTGGCCCACGCTAGGCGAGCACACCCGCCTGGTCGATCTCGCCTTGCCGTCGGGGACGCTTCGCCCCGCCCGCGGGCCTGACCCCCGCTGATCCGAACGCCCGCGGCCCCGCCGTGTGCCACAACATGGCATCCATCCAAGGCCGGACGAACCTTCAAACCATGGCGCCGAGACGCCTCGGGAGGTCCCATATCTCGGCAATGCCTCAAAAAAGACCGTTCCGAGAAGGGCCGGCGGACGGTATAATCCGGGTTCGTCGTGACGGAGGTTTGGGGGGAATGCGACTCCTGGAAATGACATCGGCCCTGGGTTCGGAAGGTCCCGCGCGCATCTCGAATCGGGAAAGGGACTCGATTCGAAGGGGGTGTCCACCGCTACGGGCCAAGACTCGAGGAATTGGGCGATGACGAGGTTCTCATGGCGTTGGGATTGGGCGGCACCGGCGATTGTCATTTTGTCGAGCGCAGCTCGGGCCGGTACGCTCCCAAATACGACCTTCACCTACCAGGGTCAACTCAAGCAGAACGGCGTGCCGGCAAGCGGCGAATTCGATCTTCGGTTCCGGTTGATTCGCAGTCCCATCAACTCCATCGAACTGTGCGTAGACAATGTACCCGTGGTCAACGGGCTGTTCAGCGCTTCTCTTGACTTCGGCACGTTGCTTTTCAACGGTTCGGAGCTCGATCTCGAGGTCGCGCTTCGACCCGGCGGTCCGCCCGCCGACTGTTTCCTCTTTCCGGGACCCGACTACACAACGCTGGTCCCGCGCCAGCCGGTGACTCCTGTCCCTTACGCGCTCCATGCGTCCAGCACCCCAGCGCCGTCCACCCTGGCGAACCCCGACAACGCGCGGGATACGGTGGTCACGGTGGATTCGGACGGCGAGGTCGGGATCGGCACGGAGATTCCATTAACAAACTTGCACGTGGTCGATGGCACGGGGGTTTCGGGATCGATCCACCCCGACTCGATCGCGGCCTTTCAGCGCGACGGCAGCGCCTTCCTCTATGTGGAAACCTCTGAATCCGGCGTCGGCGGGGTGGCGTTCGGCCACCCCGGCAAGTCGCAGGCGGCAGGAATCGTCTTCGGCGACGCAGCTACGTCCGAAGGGCTCCAGTTTCAGACCGGCGGGCTTGCGCGAATGGCGATTAGCTCCGCGGGTCGCGTCGGCATCGGCGTGACTGCTCCGACGGACAGGCTCCACCTCGGCGGAACGCCCGGAACCGACGGCATCCGATTCCCCGACGGTACGCAACAAACGACGGCCTACCGGCGGCTCAAGGCATCGGCGGTCTTCGACCCGCCGTCCGTCGCGGCCGGTGCCAGCACGACGGTCTCCATCGCGGTCGTGGGCGCGGCCGTTGGCGACGTGGCCATCTTCAATCCGCGCGTCGGCATGCCCGCGGGACTGATCGTCGCCCAAACTCGCGTCAACACCGACGGCGTAGTCGTCACGCTGTACAACGCATCGGCAATCATCATTGACGCTCCGGGGAACACCGCGGATGTCGTCGTGCTGAAATAGATCACGCGGCAAGCGAAGCTGCGGAGGTTGCGTGATCGAATCGATCTGTTGAAATCAGTACGTGGAACCATGACCGAAAGGGAGGCAGGAGCAAGACCATGAGAGGCAATCGAGTACAAGCCGCGACGGTTGTTCTGCTTTGGACGACGGGGATGGTCCTGGCCGCACCGCCGGGTACCGCGTTCACCTACCAAGGGCAACTCAAGCGAGACGGCGTGCCGCCGAGCGACACCGTACCGATGGGGTTTTCACTGTGGAACGCTGAGGCAAACGGGGCGAAAGTCGCGCCGGATATCAACGACGACAGCGTCGAAGTCGTGAACGGCCTGTTTGCCGTGCGGCTCGACTTCGGAGCATCCGCGTTCACCGGTGAGGGACGTTGGCTGGAGATCGCCGTCGACGGAACGCCGCTATCGCCCCGCCAACCGCTCACGCCGACGCCGTATGCGCTGCACGCGCTAAACGTCCCGGCGCCGTCAAACTGGTTGAACGACGGCGACCACGTGGTCCTGCCCACGGGCAACGTCGGCATCGGCACGAATCAACCCACGGCCATGCTTCACTTGCAGCGGCCCTACGCGTCCACCGCGATGCGATTCCAAAGCCTACGGTTCGATCAGGGCGCGCCGGCGTCGTTGGTGCGAGCGCCCAATTCTGCGGCGAATTCGGGCATCGGTGCAACATGGAGCAACCCCGGCAATGCCCTTTCGACCAACGACGCGTGGGCGACGACCGACCTTTCGGAAGTCGTCGGAACGCCGGATGCCGATCAGTCGGGCTTCTTGGACCTGTCCGCGGCCGCCTTTTCGATCCCTGCGGCCGGACAGGTCACCGGGATTACCGTACAGATCGAGGGCCATGCCGCCGCCGGTTGCTCCGACTGCGAAACGGCTGCGGTGGTCGTGTCGGCGGAACTACTGGGCGGGTCGGCGCCGTCCTCCACGCGGTCCGTGGAGTTCGGCCCGTCCGACGCCGTCTTCGCCACGGGCGGGAGCGTCGATCCCTGGGGGCTCGACTGGACCCCCGCACAGGTCAACAGCGCCGGCTTCGGTGTGCGCCTCTCTGCAAATCTGGTCGTGGGAGAGCTGCTCTGCGTCTTTGGCAGTTGCGGCATTATTCCTTGCGACTGCACGGGCACGGGGACGAGCTTCGTTGATGCCGTCACGATTACGGTCTTCTACTTCGAAGCCCCGTCAACGAGCACGCCGGTGCATTGGAGCTTGGGCGTCTCGCAGGAAGACGCCAACTTCCGCATCGCGGCCACGCCCGATCTCAGCTCCCCCATCTTTGTCGTGACTCCGCAGGGGAGCCTGGGGATCGGTACTACGGAATTTCTCAATGGGTTCTTCAAGCTGGCCGTCAACGGCCCCGCCGCCAAACCCAACGGTGGGCAGTGGTCGGCCTTGTCCGATGCCCGCGTGAAACGCAACGTCGAACCGCTCCACGGCGCGCTGGAGCGAATGCTGTCGCTTCGCGGGGTCACCTTCGAGTTCACCGAGGAGGGATTGCGCACGGGTCTGGCCACCCCAGGCCGGAAGGTCGGCCTCATCGCCCAGGAGGTCGAAGCGGTCCTTCCCGACTGGGTCGATGAAACACCGTCCGGCTACAAGTTCGTGACCGAATATGGCACGACGGCGCTCCTCGTCGAGGCCCTGCGCGAACTTCGCGCGGAGAAAAACGGGGAAATCACCGAACTGAGACATCGCCTGGAGCGGCTTGAGGCGATGCTTGAACGAGTCAATTCGAAGGGAGAAGGAGAAAGACCATGAGAACAAAAGTATTTCGGGGGGCCATGGTCGCGGTGGGGTGCGCGTTGGTTTCGACGACCGTCGAGGCCGGTTCGCCGGTCGGCAGCGCTTTCACCTATCAGGGGCAGCTCAAGGAAAACGGCGCCCCGTCGAACGGGGACTTCGATTTCCGATTCACGCTCTCTTCGCCGGACGCCACCTTGAACATCGTGCCGTTCGACGGTTTCAGCGAGGATCCCACAATCCGGATAGACCGGCTTTTTTTGGAGAAATGATGATGAACAGACCCTCGAGCGTCGTTTGGATTTGCATGGTTGCACTCCTGGTCGTGATTCACTGGAACCCACAGTCGGCACACGGCGCCGGCGCTTGTTGCCTTGACAACGATGCATGCAGCGATACGTCGGGTTCAACCTGCATCATCGGCCTGGGCGGTGTCTTCGCAGGAGAAGGTACGAGCTGCTCAACGGAGGGTGTTTGTTACGGGGCATGCTGCGACTGTGAATTTGGATGTTACGACTATTCTGAATTGGGATGTTACAGTGCGGGCTCTATCTTTGCACTGTTCGTCGGCCCCAGATCAAGCTGCGCGTCCGATCCTTGCACGGGCGCCTGCTGTCAGAGCGACGGCTCATGCACGGTGGGGCCGTTTTGCTCATGTTCCCCACTAGAGTTTCAAGGGCTTGGCTCCTCTTGCGCTACAGGCGTTTGCGGCTGGGCGTGTTGTCTGGCGAACGGGTCGTGTGGACAGACGAATCCGTCCGTTTGTACGAACAACCACGGGGACTACCAGGGCGACGGCGTCTCGTGCGCCGGGCTTGACTGCACCGGGGCCTGCTGCGGCGCTGGGGCCGTCTGCACCAACACCAACGAAGTTGCGTGCGCGGGTGAGTTTCGCGGCTACGGAACGCGCTGCGACACGGAGGTATGCGGAGGAGCTTGTTGTTTCGCCAATGGAACCTGCGATCTGGACATCCAAAGCTCGTGTCGCTCTCGCGGGGGTGTCTCCCGGGCCAACTGGTCGGACTGCACGGTGTGTCCTCGACCTCTGACCGCCTTCACATACCACGGTCAACTTAAGAGCGGCGGTGTTCCCGTCAACGGACCGGTCGATTTCCAGTTTACACTCTGGGACGACGAGGCGGATGGTCACCAAAGGGGGGCGTCGCTCCCCCGGGGCGACGTCGACGTCAGGAATGGGCTGTTCACACTCGAACTCGACTTCGGACCCGGGGCCTTCGACTGGACAACACAATGGCTCCAGATCGAGGTATGTCAGGGAACCTGGGCCCAACAGACCGACTTCACGACGCTAACTCCACGGCAACATCTAACGGCCGTGCCCTTTGCCTTGCAACTCGTCGGCGTCGCGCCGGATGAGTATGAAGCTCCGGATGCGCCCGGAACGGCCCACCCCGATCCGGAAATCGCGGAACTCATGCATCGAGTTTCGAGAATGGAGGCACTCCTGGAGCGTTACGCCAAGGAACGGGAATGAGAGTTGATAAAGCACGGATCTTGGTTACGGGCCTCGGGCGCCAAACTGGCGCAACGTTGATGCCATCGGACCTTCCGCGGGTTGGGCTTCCCCGTTGCGGGCGAAACCGGTACAATCGCCGACCGGGGGCTCGCGGCCGAACGGGACCGGGCCCGGGGGGCGATCACGGCGGCGGGGGATCCACATGACGGTTCTTTCACATTGGGTGTTACGACGAAGGGGACGACGAATGAGAACTGCGAGGACGTTGGGATTGGGCGGCGCGGCTGCCTTTCTCGTATGCGCGAGCGGCGCGTGGGCGGGGGTGACGATCGGAACGGCGATCACGTACCAGGGTCAGCTTAAGCTGGGCGGCGTTCCCGTCGACGGCTCGGCCGACCTCAAGTTCAGTCTCTGGCAGCACGTCTCGGACCCCGATCTGGCGGATCAAATCGGCTCGACGTTGACCAAGACCAACGTTCCCGTCGACAACGGGTTGTTTACCGTCGATCTGGACTACGGCGCCAACGCCTTCAACGGCTTCGACCGCTGGGTGCAAGTCGAGGTGCGCAGTCCGCACGATCCGTTGAACCTCGCTCCCTTCACCACGTTGGCTTCGCGTCAGCCGGTCAGCCCGGCCCCCTATGCCATCAAAGCCTTCTCCGCCGTCGGAGTGGATGGACATTCGCTGGACGCCGCCGACGGCGCGCCCCTCGACGCCGTGTCGGTCAACAACGACGGCAGCGTCAGCATCGACTTCCGACTGATCTTCAGTGCCGGAACCACGCCGCTGATCACCGCCGGTCACGACAACAACGCCGCCCGTCCCAAACGGATGTGGATTGCGCACGGAGAGTTGAACCCCGCGTGGGGCATCCAATACCGCGATCTAGCCTCCGACGGACTGAGCGCCGACGCTATCGAGTTCGTGGCCGGCGACACGACCGTACCGCGGTTCCGCTTTGACCTCCCCGGTCGCGCGCTGACCCTTCACGACTCCGTCGGTAACACGACCGTCAATCTTTTAGGACAGGCGGGCGGGGGCGGCGGCGGACTGGTTCTAGCCAACAGCAACGAGATCAGCACGATCGAGTTGGACGCCGACGAAACGGATTCCCCGGCGATTCGCCTTCGAAACGCGACCGGCACACAAGAACGTGTCTATCTGGCGGCTTCGGAGGGCGCCGAAGGGGCGGAAATGCACCTTCGCAACGCCGCCGGCGTTACCACCATTCAACTGGACGCGGATGTCGGGGGGACCGGTGACGGGCGCGTGGTTACCAGCGAATTGCAGGTCACCGGCGGCAGCGACCTTTCCGAACAGTTCGAGATCAATGCCGGCGACCACGCAACACAACAACCCAGCGACGACGCAGCCGCGGTAAAACCGGGAATGGTCGTGTCGATCGACCCGCACAATCCCGGTGAACTCATCGTCAGCAGCGCCGCCTACGACCGTACCGTCGCGGGCATCGTCAGCGGCGCGGGCGGCGTCAAGCCCGGCATGTTGATGGGTCAGGCCGGAACACTCGCCGACGGGAAACACCCCGTAGCCTTGACCGGGCGGGTGTATTGCTGGTGCGACGCCTCCAGCGGAGTCATCCGACCCGGCGATCTCCTAACCACCTCCGATCGTCCCGGGCACGCCATGAAAGTGACCGACCCGTCGCGGGCTCACGGGGCGATCATCGGAAAGGCCATGACCGCGCTCGACGAGGGTCAAGGCCTGGTGCTGGTTCTCGTTTCGTTGCAGTAGGCTCGTTCGCAAGGAGATCATGACCATGAAACCACGCACACAGAGGATCGTCGGATGGCTCGCCGCACTGAGTCTCGGCCCGGCGCTCAGCGCCGCTCCGCCGATGCCGCCGCGGCATGTGCAGCCATACCCGTTGCACACCGGAATTCACGCCCTCTCCACGGATGCGGCGGCGACGGCCAATGTCTATCAGGACGTCGTTACCTCGCCGGGCGCGATATGGATGCGCCTGCACTTCGCGGATCACAACCTCGGCCGCGAAAGCTACATCACCATCACCTCGTCGCTCGACGGAGATCACCAGCGGCTGGATACACGCTCCATGGCGCCATGGGGCAACGCCTCGGCGTTCTTCAAGGGCGACACCGTGGAAATCGAACTGCACGTCGCCCCGGGCGACTCCGGCGTATTCGTCGAACTCGACTGGATCGTGGTCGGCGATCCCGTCGCTGACGGCGGAGTAGCCACGATCTGTGACTCCGGCGACGAACGCGCTTTGTCCTCCGACAGTCGCGTCGGGCGTTTGTACTTCGGCGGCTGCACGGCCTGGCTGGTTTCCAACGGCGCCGTGCTCACGGCCGGTCATTGCGTCGATTTCGACCCCGACGAAACCAACAACGGTTGCGGACCCCTATTGCCCAACGGAATCCTCGACCTCAACGGAGTCGTCGAATTCAACATCCCCCTTTCCACCGCCGGCGGCAACACCAATCCCGCCGCAGTCGCCGACCAATACCCCATCAACGTCCCCAGCACGGTCTGGAACTTCGACGGATGCGGACAGGGACTGGGCAAGGATTACGCGGTTTTTTCCGTCAATGCCAACACCACGACCGGCCTGACCGCCCACGACGCCCAGGGGTTCTTCCGCATGACTCGCGAGGTCCCCGCCATCGACGCGACCGTCCGCACCACCGGCTGCGGCTCCGACAGCGGCACCCGCAACTTCGTGCAGCAGACCGACACCGGCACCTACGAAGGCGAATCGACAAGCGGTGCCAACTTATGGCACAGTTACCGCGTGGACACCACCGGCGGCACCTCCGGAAGCCCCATCATCTGGGAAGCCAACGGTTTGACCCTCGGCATCCACACCAACGCCGGATGCACCTCCACGGGCGGGGCCAACAGCGGAACGTCCTTCGAACACTCGCCCGTGGAAACCGCCCTGGAGAACTTCCCGGGCGCCAACACGGTCTACGTCGATCGCGGACATCCCCTGCCCGTCGCCGAGGCGGGCACGATCTTCCGCCCCTACAACACCCTCCCCGAAGGCATCGCTGCCGTCCTCGACGGCGGAATCCTTAGCGTGGTCGAGGGCAACTATCCGGCCTCCGAGGGAAACACTTTCCTCATCGGCGACGACGGACGGGCCATGTGGATCCGCGCTCCGGTGGGGACCGTTACCATTGGGGACTAAGACGCGCTCGAATGCAGTGCCATTAACATGGCACCTTCCCGGGCGAGACGGGAAAGATTCGGCGCAGAGTGGGTTGCCACACACCCTTGGAGAGATGCGGCCCTACGTTTAGACGGTCTGTTTTTCTTGGGGCGAGACGAGCTTGAGAAGCAGCCGGGTGATGCGCCGCGGTTCGGCGGTGAGGACCTGGATGCCCACGTTGTCGTGCTCGCAGAACTCCCCGGCCTTGGGAATTTTCCCCAGCGTGCTGAAGACGAACCCGCCGATGGTTTCGTAGTCGCGGTTGTCGGGCAGACCCAGGTGCAGTTGGTCGTTCAGGTCGTCGATGCGCATGCGGGCGTCCACTTCGTAGGTGTGTTCGTCGATGCGCTTGAGTTCCGCGGGTTCCGCCGGCTCGTACTCGTCGCCGATCTCCCCCACCAATTCCTCGAGAATGTCCTCGATGGTGACCAGACCCGCGGTTCCTCCGTACTCGTCGAGGACGACGGCCATGTGTACCTTCTCCCGTTGAAAATCTCGAAGAAGGTCGCCGACCAGTTTCGACTCGGGGATGAACACCGCTTTGCGCATGATATCGCGCGGATCGAAGGGACCGCCTACCGCTCGTCCGAGGAGGTCCTTGGCGTAGAGGATGCCCAGGATCGTGTCGATGGTGCCGTCGTAGACGGGGATGCGCGAGTGGCCTTGGATGCGGATCAGTTCGAAAATGGACGACAACTCCACGTCGGCGGGCACGGCCACGATCTCGGTCCGCGGGGTCATGATCTCGACCACCCGCTGTTCGCCAAGTTCCATGACCGACTCGATCATCTCCTTTTCCTGCTCATCGACGGCCCCGTGCAACTCTCCCTCGCTGACCACGTCGAGGATTTCCTGCTCGAGTTCGTCGGCCAGCGTCTTGGGATCGCGGATCGGAGCACCGATCAGGCGTCGAACCAGGGGATCGAAGAGCTGCAGAAAAACGATGAGCGGGTAGCAGACCCATCGCAGCACTTCGAGCAAGGGCAGAAAGCGGATGACCAGCCAATCGCTGGAATACTCGGCCCAGGCGTAGGGGATGGCCACGCCGAAGATCAGAAGAAAGGTCCAGGCGACCACGCACCCGGCGGCAATGCGACGAAAGTCGTCGGGAGTCTGACGGGTCTCAAAGTAGTACAACACCGTGACGAAGAGGACGAGCACGGCCGCGGAGCGCAGCGCCGCCGTCACCAGCAGATACTGCCCGCGGCAGGCGAGAAACCGGTCGAAGGCCGCGGCGCGCCCGCGACGCTCGAACCACTCCGCAAGCCGACCCTTGGCCGGGGAGCGAAGAGCAAGGTTGAGCGTCGAAAAGAGCGACAGCGACGCCAAACCGATCAACCCCAGCCACAGCACCCAGTTCATGATCGCCTCGCGCGGGTGGACGGCCGCGGAGCGGTTCCACCAAAAACCGCGCCGATCCCCAAGGAGCCGAGGATTTCATCCTCGAGGCGGTGCATACGGGCCGCGCCGCGCGCCGTCCGATCGTCGTGGCCCAGGAGGTGCAGCAACCCGTGTACGGCATACAAAGCCAATTCCGCGTCCACGGCGTGACCTCGTCGTTTCGCCTCGCGCGCCGCGGTGTCCACGGAGAGAACGATCTCCCCGTCCACGCGGTGGGCGCCTTCGCTTCCGTTCAGATCGAAGCTCAACACGTCGGTGGGTCCGCGGCGTCCCAGGAACGTGCGATGGAGGTCGGCCATGGTCGCGTCGTCCACCAGGGCGACGCTCAGGCAGGCGCGTTTCACTCCGTGCAACCGTAGGGTGGCCCCGATCGCTCGGCGGATGGGCGCAACCCGACCGGCCTTGACTCGGTCGAGTGTGGTAATGGCGATGGAGTCGACCGCGGTGCGACCTGATCCACGGAGTTTCATATGCTCATCCGCACCGGCTCGACGGCGTCGGGTCCCGGTTTTCGCGTCTTCTGATAGGCCACGCGACCGTGATAGATTCCGCACAGCGACTTCACCAACGACTCCTCGACCAGCCGGATTTCCCGCAGGGTAATGTCGCAGTCGTCGAATTGTCCGTCGGTCAGGCGGTCCATCACCATCTGGTGTACGGTGCTCTCGATGCGACCGACGGTCGCCTCGGGCAAAGCTCGCACCGCCCCCTCGACTCCGTCGCACATCATCAACACCGCGGATTCCTTGGAGCGCGGTTTGGGACCCGGATAGCGAAAATCGGATTCGGCGACTTCGCGGTCGTGTCGCCCGCTGGCCACCAAGGGTTGCTTGTCGCTGGCTACGCGGTGGAAGTAGCGGACCACCGTCGTGCCGTGGTGCTCGGCGATGAACTGGTGGAGGACTCGCGGCAGTCGATATTGTCGGGCGAGTTCCAAACCGTCTTTAACGTGACCAAGGATGATCAGCAAGCTCATGGTCGGAGCCAAGTTCTCGTGGCGGCTGATGCGTCCCTCCTGGTTCTCGGTGAAATAGGCCGGACGGTGGATCTTCCCGATGTCGTGGTACAAGGCCCCGACTTGGGCGAGGAGCCCGTTGGCGTCGATCCGTTCGCAGGCTGCCTCCGCCAGGGTTCCTAGCACGAGGCTGTGGTTGTAGGTTCCCGTCGCCTCGCGGGCCAGGAGTTGGAGCATCGGGCGCGTGGGATCACGCCATTCCAATAGCGTCAGCGACGTGGCCACGCGGAACAGCCGTTCGATGAAGGGCAGGGTGCCGGAAATCACGAACGCCGCCATCAAGGCAGAGGCGCCGGCCCATAGGGCGTGCTGCAGCAGGAACTTCGGTGTTTGCCCCTCGATCAATCCCCCCCCCGCGGCAGCGAGCATCACCGCCAAACCCGTCACCAATCCGACCTGGATGAGCTTGGTGCGGGTGCGGATTTGATCTAGCTGATACACCGTGGTGGCCACGCCCAGCAGCAACATCAGCAGGAAGGGGAGGTGATTGCGCAGCGTCGTGGCAGTGAGCACGGCCAAGATGCACATGGCCCCGACCGCGAATCGCCGCGGATAGGCGATGCTCATGACGCTGGCCGCGATCATGCAGGGACCCAGCACCAGTTCGGGAATGTGGGGCCACTTGAGGTCCACCAGCCGCGCCGCCGCCAGCGTCGCCAACATCAGCAGGGCAAAGGACACGATCCGAACCTGGTGCTCGAACATCGTGGGTTGATACAAGCGGGTGTACACCAGCAGCCCCATCGACAGGAGCACCACCAGCGTCACCAGCCCCGCGCGTTGCAACCATCGCGCCTGACGCAGGCCGGCGGACTGGGGCGATCCCAGTTCCAGAAACGCCAGGTAAGCGGCTTGGTGGGCTTCGAGGAGCGCGTAGCTTTCTTGCGACAACAAGCCCGGACGGATGTAGGGCTGGTCCTTTTCGTACTTGGTCCAGGCCGGCGGGGTCAGCTCCTCGGCCTTTTGCATGGCCTCGGCGGTGCGATCCTGAGCGTACACGATCGTCGGTTGCTCACGAAACACGGCCATGACCGCGGCCTCCGCCGTCGAGCGGAGTTCATAGGCCGGAATCTTCCGCGCCACGATCGAGGCGCTGCCCTGCAAGGCCTTGTCGTTCCCCTGTTGAACCAGCTCCGAATGGGGAATGGATGCCACAGTTGTGTCACCGCTGTCCGACCGCGTCTCGAGAAGGATGAAGTCCCCGGCGCTGGGCGGATCGCGCGGCTCTTTGTACAACCCGCGCACCACGAACTGGTTTTCCAGGGGCAGACGGTCGTTCCACTCTTCAAACTGTTTCCGCCCCGCATCCTCGGGCATGTCCACCAAGGTCCGCAGGCGCTCGTAGGCCGCACGATCCGCGGACCACTTGAGGTTGTCCATCGCCGTTGCGTAGTCCTCGAAGGCGTCGGCGTCGGCGGCCACCTGGTAGAGACGCTTCAGATCAGCGCGAATTCGACCGTAAGTCAACGCAGGGTCAGTCACCGCGTAGTAGCTGGGCGTCTTGGCCCGCGCCGCCTTGCGCTCCGTCTCCGTCTGCGTCGGATCGGGAACCTGGAATTGGACCTTCGCGTAGATCGGTTGTTCGATGCGCTGCCCGACGACGTAATCCAAACTCTGTTCGCCGACCAGGGCGATCCCCGCCGCCGAGGCCACAAAGAGCGCTCCCAGGAAGCTGGGCCAGGAGAAAACTCCCTGTAGAATCTGCAACCAGCCCGCTTGAGCCGCACGCGTGCGTTGCTCGCGCAGTTGCCGTGATCGAATGTCTCGTTTGAAGCCGAAGCCGAACATAGGTCGTTGCCGATCCAGCGGGCAGGAGCGCAGGTTTACGCTTTCATCCTATCGGACCGAGTTCCGCGGGCATCTCCGTCCGGTCCAAACCGCTCGACGCGCGGGTTGGAAGGGAGATTATTCTCGGACGCTGCGGTCATTTCTCCCATAGGCCTCGACCACATGCTGAACCAATTGATGCCGGACAATGTCCACCTTGCCCAATCGCACCACGCCCACGCCGGGGACGGACTCCAACCGCCGAACCCCGTGGATCAAACCGCTGACTTCGCTGTTGGGCAGATCGCTTTGACTGTCATCGCCTGTCACCACCATTTTGCTGTGATGACCCAAGCGGGTCAGGAACATCAACATCTGGGCCACGGTGGCGTTCTGCGCTTCGTCGAGGATGATCGCCGCGTGGTTGAGCGTCCGCCCGCGCATAAACGCCAGCGGAATCACCTCGATCACGTCGTTCTGCAAAAAGCGCCGAATCTGATCGTAGGGCATCATGTCGTGCATGGCGTCAAACAGCGGGCGCAGATACGGGTTGACCTTGGCCTGCAAATCGCCGGGAAGGAACCCGAGTTTCTCGCCGGCCTCGACCGCCGGACGGGCCAGTACGATCCGCTTGATCTTGTGCTGCTTGAGTAGGGAAATCGAGACCGCCACGGCCAGGAACGTCTTGCCGGTGCCCGCCGGTCCCAGACAAAACGTCAGATCGTGGTTGAGAATCGCCTCCACGTAGAGCCGCTGGCCCTCTCCCTTGGGAACGATCGTGGCGGCCGAGGAGAACACGTCGATCCCCCCGCGTCGATCCCCCCGCGCGTCGTCGTTGGCGTCGGAGATGGAGGCTTCCAGGAACTCGTTGGGCACGTCCGCGTTTTCGCGAAGGAAGCGCTGCAACTCCTCGATGACCAGGGTCGCCCGGCGGACACCCTCGGGCGAACCGCTGATGTGAACGATGCCGTCGCGGGCGCTCATGCGCACGTCGAACGCCGCCCGAATCATTCGCAGGTTTCGGTCCGCGGTCCCATAGAGCGCCGCGCGGCGCGAGGGGTCCTCGATAGGAATGCTCAGTTCCAACTGTGCTTAGACTTCCACGGGCGGCCCCGCCCGTCTCCTCGAACGCATCCCGAAGCATCCCAGCTTCGGCCCCAGTCGTCGCCAGCCCCTTGTCAACCGACCCTCATACCACGTCCCACACAGCGCTCAGCAGGAACCACGCAACCGGCATGGCGAACATGGGGCTGTCAATCAGGTCCAATATACCACCATACCGCGGAATCAAGTCACCGGAATCCTTAACGCCACTGTCCCGTTTCAAGCAAGACTCGAATAAATCTCCGATTTGGCCGGCCGCCGACATCGCCAAGCCGAAAAGCACCGCCCGCAGGAGCGGTGGGATGCCGTCCGGGGTGTGGTCGATCGAAAAGGATCGGGCCGAATCATGGACGATAGAGAGCAGAAAGTGATCGGGCGGACCGATCGTCCCGGCGATCGTCGGTGCGAGGGCGATGAAGGCGGCGGCGAGCGCACTGCCCACCAACCCGCCGACCGCGCCCTCGATCGACTTGGCCGGGCTGACGGAGGGGATCAGTTTGTGACGACCGATCGTACTCCCGACGAAATAGGCGCCGATGTCGGAAGCCTTGGTGACCAGCAATGTAGTCAGTAGCAACCACGCCCCCTCTTGCGCGGGGATGTCCCGCCCACATCGCAGCATCAATCCCAGCGAACCCAGGAACCCTAGATAAAACACGATCAGCAGAGTGGCGCCCGCGTTGTGGATTGAACCGCGCGGGTCGCGGCGCAGGACGATCAATAGCCCGGTCCCCAGGGGCGCCGCCATCAAGATCGAAAGCTGCCACATCCAGCCCTCCTGCGAAGCGACCTCCGACCCCAGCCAGCCTGCCGCCGACAACCAAGGGGCCAGGAGCAGCGCGAGAATCATGAGGTTGGCAAACCCGCTGTGCGGACGGATGCCCTTGGCCCGCATGATGCGGCTGAGTTCGACGGAGGCGCGCAAAAGCACGACGACAAAGAGAAGTGGGATGAGGCTCCCTCGGCGGAGGAGGTCGCCGAAGGGCCCAGCGACGGCGACGGCCTCTCGGGCGATCACCACGTCCTGCACGAAAAGCAGAACCAGAACCGCAATGGCGAGGGCCCCGTATCCGATGCGCTGGATCATGGGCCAGGGTTCTACGTTGCGTAGGACCGGGCTGCAACAAGGGCGGATCATCGAGGGGGCGGACCGACTCCCGGCGGGTGGGCGAGGGTCAGGGGGCGAATGGCGTGGTCTGCAAGGCCGCGAAGTCGAGAAAGTCCACGTCGCCGTCGGCGTTGAAGTCGAACGCAGGGCATACAATTGCCAATTGCCAAGTTCCAATTGTCTTTTTTCGATCAGTGCCGCGACCGACGGCGCGACCGAACAGGGAGCGTCGTCCCCGGAGTTCCGCGGCAACGCGGAACGTAGGGCGAGGGAGCGGTGTTGGACGACCGATGGGACCGATTGCCGATCGGCGCTCAGAGCCGCGGGCGCGAGCCCGCGGACCCTCAGACCCACCCGCGCCGGCGACGAGTGTTGATTACCGTACGCAAGTTGGCGTGGGCTTGCGGGCGCGGAAGAGTATCTTGGCTGCGATGAGCAGCGAGAGCGTGAGGATGGTGACGCCCCACAGTGAAATCGTCGGAATCCGCGCCAGCCCTAGAGCACAGTCCGGAAAGCCGTCGCCGTCTTCGTCCATCCGGTCGTCGGCGCTCGGACATTGATCGTGACAATCCGGAACGGTGTCGGCGTCGCTGTCGACGTCCGGCACTCCGCAGCCGCAGACGCCGGGAGCGATCTTCTCGGGGTCCTCCGGGCATTGGTCGCCGCAGGCGGCGTCGATTCCGTCGCCGTCCGCGTCCGCGTCGCAGAGCGCTTCCTGCGGGGTTCCGCCGTGGTCGGTGCAGCACAACGGCGAGAGGCTGGCGCAAGTGCCACCGGGAAGGCAGCAAGCCGACGGGGGCGGGCAGTCGGTCTGTTCGTGGAAGGTGCCCGCACAGTCAGGCTCGTAGGTCGTCGCGCACGTTCCGTCGGCAAGGCAGCAAGCGCCGCTCGCCAAAAGCGTGTATTCGACGACGTTGGGCGTCCCGCCGGTGGCGAAGGTGAAGCGCGTGGTGACGCCCACTTCGAGAGGCCGGTCGAGGACGATCTGGACGGTTTCGGGGGAACCGTTGTCGAGCCTTCGCGTCGCAATCACCGCCGGAGGCGGCGGAAGTTCAAAGTTCGAAGTTCGAAGTTCAAAAAACCCACCCTTCGTGGCTTCGTGCCTTAATGCCTCAGTGCCTACGGCTATTTCATCCACGTACACGTAGTTGGGCTGATCGAAGGTGACGGTGAAGCGGTCCAGGCCGGAGTATTGTGCGGCGTCGAGGATTCCGGCGGGCGGGTCGGAGGCGACGATGGCCTCGCCTTCCGCGATCCGCCCGTAGCGAATGAAATCCCACTTGTTCACCGTTGGAGGCTTACTGCATCCACCCCCTCCGCCAGTCTGGAGGTAGGCTGGATTGCCGGTATGCAGGGTGTCATTGCAGGTAAAGACCGTGCCATCGACGGCGAAGCAATAATTCAAGCCGTCGAGCGTCTCAAGTCGGTAAATGTGGAAGGCGTTGGGCTGTAGCCCAGTTACCACGTCGTCGAAACTATTGGATGCGACTGCATCTCCGAATGCATAAATGACTTCGCCGATACGGTCGTAATAGACCGCAAATCGCCCATCGCTCGAGCATGCCCCGGGAAAATGGGTGGCCGACGAGAAGCTCCATTCGACCCAGAACGGTGGGGGGGGAGCGTCCTGCGGATCCTTGGCGATCCAAAGATGATAGTTAGCGTCGATGTCGCCGCCCCCGGCGACCCAACGCAAGGTGAAAGCCCCATCTTCTACAGATTCCGAACAGGTCGAGGCACAGGCCTCGGCGATGATCCAGCCGGTTGACGGATCGAGGAGTAGTACGTCGCCCTCGTAACGATAGAGGAGTTCATCGCCGAACATCGCGGGCGTGAAGCCCGCCACGACGAGAATGGTCAGATTGAGTCTGGCTAACCGGCGCATCCTTGTAACCTCCCTCGACGCTGGAGGCGCATTCTACCGGAACCGCAGGGCGGCGGGGCCCAAATTCTCGGGAGGTAGGAGGTAGGGGATGCGGTGATCGGTGGGTGGCCCGGGTCCTTTGGACCTTGGGACCGCGATCGATGGGTACGCTTTCTCCAGGGGCAACGATCGACGCCCAGCGTTAAGCCCTCGATCATCGCCTCCCCCACCTCCCGAGGAGGTGGGGCACCCTTCTAACCAGTCCCGTTCCCGGCTGTCACCCTAACGGCGGTGGGCGACCTTCGCGTACCCGAGGTCTATCCGACGATCGGAGGAGTGCGTTTTGCGGTAGTCTGTCTTGCGGCGTGGATACTCGGTACGAGGGTACTCCGAGTGAGCGCAGATGAGAGGCAGCGGCTCGCTCACGCCGGGGACTCCTCTTAACGCCGTTTGCGCTTGTTTCGCTTTTCTGGGTCCGTATCGGCACTTCTTGGGAGGCAACCCCGGCATGACCACGCTTACGACCGACGAACCGACTCCCCGGAAACCGCTTCGGGTGTGGCCCGGCGTGGGCGCCGTCGCGCTGCAATGGCTGCTCTGGTTCGTTGTCCCCATCTTCTTCCCCGAAACCGGACCCTACGGGATTTTTGCCGGACTGTGCGCCGGGCTGGCTGTCGTCCTGTGGTGGCTCTTCTTCAGCCAGGCGCTTTGGTCCGATCGCGTGGGGGCCATCGTCCTGATGGTGGTCGCGATCGTCGCGACCAAACGCGTCGTTCACCAGTCCATCGCGGGCGGGGGGATGGGGATGTTGCTTTACATCTACGCCGTCCCGGTCCTGAACCTCGCTCTCGTCGCCGCGGCGGCGGCCGGTCGTCGGCTGTCAAGCGGACCTCGGCGCGTGACGATGATCGGCGCAGTCCTGCTCGCCTGCGGAATGTTCACGCTCGTGCGTACTGGCGGCATCACCGGCGAGGGTGATTCGGATATTCACTGGCGGTGGACCGCAACTCCGGAAGAACGACTGCTGGCCCAGGGCGGAAACGGGCCGGCGGCCCTCACGGTTCCCCAAGAAACGAAAACGGGCGCAAATTGGCCCGGCTTTCGCGGACCCCAGCGTGACGGCATCATTCGCGGCGCGCGGATCGAGACCGACTGGACGAAGTCGCCGCCGGTCGAGCTCTGGCGCCGGCCGATCGGACCGGCGTGGTCGTCGTTCGCGGTTCACGGCGACCTCTTCTACACCCAGGAACAGCGGGGCGAGGAGGAGTTGGTCTCGTGCTACAACCTGGCCACCGGCGAGCCGGTGTGGACACACCGCGACGCGACCCGGTTCTGGGAGTCGAATGCCGGAGCCGGTCCGCGCGCGACACCGACCCTCAGCGTCGGTCGCGTCTATACGTTTGGTGCGACTGGAATCGTAAACGCGCTCGATTCCCGTGACGGCGCCGTCGCGTGGTCGCGCAGTGCGGCGGCCGACACGGGCAAAAAGGTCCCGCACTGGGGTTTCGCGAGCTCCCCGCTGGTGATGAACGATCTCGTCATCGTTGCCGTCAGCGGCCAGCTCGTCGCCTACGACGTCTCCACTGGCCATCCGCGCTGGTTCGGTCCCACCGATAACGGCGGTGGCTACAGCTCGCCGCATCTAATGACGATCCACGAAGTCGCTCAGATCTTGCTGCTGAAGGGAGGCGGGGTGGTTGGTGTCTCGCCGGCCGACGGTACCCTGCTGTGGGAGCACTCGTGGGAACCGGGCGGCAGCATCGTTCAGCCCGCTCAAACTGCCGACGGTGACATCCTGATCACCGCGGTCGATGAAATGGGCGGGATCGGCATGCGCCGCATCGCGGTCGCGCACGGACCCGCCGGATGGACCGTCGAAGAGCGCTGGACCTCGCGCGGGCTGAAACCGTACTTCAACGACTTCGTCGTTCACGAGGGCCATGCCTTAGGCTTCGATAACAGCATCCTCGCGTGCATCGATCTCAAGGACGGCACGCGCAAGTGGAAGGGTGGACGCTACGGTCACGGGCAACTTCTTTTGTTGCCGGACCAGGACGTGTTGCTGGTGCTGTCGGAGGAGGGTGAGTTGGCGCTGGTCGGGGCGACCCCCGACCAGTTCACGGAGCTTGCGCGGTTCCCGGCGATCGAGGGCAAGACCTGGAACCACCCGGTGCTGGTCGGCGACATCCTGCTGGTTCGCAACGACGAGGAGGTGGCCGCGCTGCGGCTACCCCGGGCGGGGCGCTGACGCGCACCTTCGCAGCGGTCGGGCGCGCCGCCCCACAACGCGATGCACCTGACGAGGGGCGGTGGTGGTACGCAATGAGCATCCGACAAAACTGCTCTTTGACGGCGGGTGGCCCAACTCGTCGGGAGGCGGGGGCGGCGGTGATCGCGGGGATGACGCTGGGTGTACATCATCGACTCTCACAGGTCCAAAGGACCTGGGGCACCCGCCACTTGGCAAAGAGAATCTTTGCGTTCCCATGTAGGCAAAGAGAATCTTTGCCCTCCCCGGTCGGGTCAGGGGTCGAAGCGTAGGTAGTGGGCGGTTGCGGGGGGGAAATTGAGGAAGACGCTCTTGCGGGCGAAACGGTGGTCGCGGAGGTTTTGGGTGAGGAAGGCGTTGACGGCGCGGAGGCGCTCGCGTCGGCGGCCTAGGGCGAGGGCCCGCGAGGTTCGCCGCATCCCGAGGTACTCGAAGTAGCTGAAGACTCCGCCGGGCTTGAGGCATCGGCGGATGACGGCGAAAACGTCCTCCACGTCGCGGAGCTCGAACACCGTGAGCGGCAGCCCGGAGATGATGAAATCGTATTTTTTCTCCGCGGGCAGCATTTGCACGGGCATGCGCAGCAATTGCACGCGTCCGCCGGCCATCAAGGGCGCGAACTCCGGGCGGGTCAGGACGTCGTGCTCGAGGATGTCGGCGAAGGAGTTTTCGATCTCGCAGATGTCGAACTCATCCTCGGGAGTCAGGACGGTGCCTAGGTAGCGAGTGATCGCCCCGGTCCCCGCCCCGACCTCGAGGATCGAAACGGGCCTGGGCGCTTTGCGGAGCGGTTCGGCGAGGGCCGCGGCGAGAGATCGCGAACTGGGACCGATGGCCCCGACGACGTTGGGGTTGCGAACGAAGCCGTGAAGAAAACGCCAGCGGTGCTGGAGCGCGGCGCGGAGCGGCCCGCGTGCCGATCCGTTCGTCCTGCACGCGCCGTTGCCGTTTCCGTTAGCGGACGAAGTCAAGGTTGTTTGCATCCTTAGAAACGATACCCATCCCCCGCCGCCGCGCCGCAGCCGGGGTCCGACCGCGTTTATAGTACCAACCGGGCATCCGCGCGACTACCCCAAGTTCCTGTGGTTACAACAAAACACCGTCCCGCCGGCCCGCGAGACGATGGGGGATTTTTCTGGATTTTCCTCCTGGAGGCTGATAAACTGGAGGGTGCGGGGAATGGTGCGGAGGTTCAAGGGCCGGCAAAATCGGGCCGAAACCGGACACCGGACCAGCCTCGCTGCGTTCCGGCCGTGCAAACGGACGGTTCGCGCGGGCTCGCGGGTGGCGACCTGCGGGCAAGGACAGTCCGACGCTCCACGGAGGTTCCAACCCTCCCGCGCGTCGGGGGTCCCGTGCGTGAAAGGAGGTGGTTCGTTGGAATCAAAGATAGGTACGCTGCCGTAGGGCGGCAGACGCTGTTGCCCTAAAGGCAGCGTCCACAAGAAGGCCCGTTCCGGTTGCGACTGGAGCGGGCCGATTTTTTTGGTGCGAGGCGAGGAGTTAGCGCCGAACCCGCCGCGCGATTTCTTCGACCCAATCCGGCGGCGCCATCATCGCGGCATCGGGCAATCGGGCGAGTTGGACGGACGGTCCCAGCGGACCCCATACCTGGGGATCGGTGGGTCCAAAGAGTGCCAATGTGTTGACCCCTGCGAGGGCGGCTAGGTGGGTCATCCCCGCGTCGCAGCCGATGAAGGCGTCGGCGCCGGCGACGAGGTCGGCGGCAGCCTCGACCGATGCTTCGTAGAGCACGGGGGCTACCGTTTCCCATCGGTGCGCGTAGTCCGGTCCGAAGCGCTCGACTTCGTCCGGGCCGATCATCCACGCCGACGACCATCCGTCGCCGGTCAGCCTGTCCATCAACCTGAGCGCCGCGTCGAACGGACAACACTTCGCCAATCCGCCGCTGCCGGGGTGAACGAGGACGATGGAGCGATCCCCGCTGCGCAGGCGCTCCGCGAGGCGTGGGCGGAGCAACGAGCGATCCGATGATGACAGCGTGGAGGCACCGAGGATCGACGGATCCAATTCCAACCCCTGCGCTCGCAATTGTTCGAGCCATTGTCGGGTGATGTGTGTGCTCGTGGTGCAGCGCGGATCGACAGTCCAGACCTTTCCCCGACCCACGGCGGAGAGCTTGACGTTCGCAGGCGCGTCGGGACCGCCAAGAAAACTGAGGATTCCGTCGAACGAGCGGATGAATTCGGCGGTTGCGCTGGGCGCCTCCGCGGCCGCGGCATACAGGGTATGCGCGGCTAGGTCATCCAGCGAACGGGCCGAATCGATGATTCCATGGCGCGATGCCCAGCGGGCAATCGGCGACCTCGTCGCCATGGCCACGTGCCCCACACCCTCCTGGCGGCGCAGAGCCGTGGCGACGTGAATCGCAAAGACACAGTCTCCCAAGGCCCCATCGTGCAGAACGAGGATTCGCTGGAGGTGAACGGCGGTCCCGGTCATGGGGACTTACGTAACATCATGTTGGCACACGGTTTCGGGGAGGTGCGCTTCCGCGTGTTCGATCCAGGCCCCGCCGAGGACCGTATCGCCGTCATAAAAGACGACGGCCTGACCCGGGGTAATGGCCCGCTGCGGTTCGTCGAACGAAACGCGAAACCGATCCTCGTCGAGGCGATGCACCTTGGCCGGGGCCGCGGAGTGGAGGTACCGAATCTTCACCTGCGCCGCGAACTCATCCCCTAGTCCCTGGACCAAGAAGTTGGCTCGCTTGGCAATCAACGCGGGGCACAACAAATCCGCGTCGTCGCCTAGAGTCACGCGATTCTGCACGACATCGAGCGAAGTAACGTACACCGGTTTGCCCGCGGCGATGCCCAGCCCGCGGCGCTGCCCGACGGTGTAGTGTCCGATCCCCTGGTGCCGACCCATGACACGACCCGATGAATCGACCACCTCGCCCTCGTGGAATCCATCCGGGCGGCGCTCGCGCACCACCCGTGCGTAATTGCGGTCGGGCACGAAGCAGATTTCCACCGAATCGGGCTTGTCATGATTGGGAAAGCCCATGTTCGCGGCGATGGCTCGGACCTCGGTCTTGGTCAGTCCGCCGATGGGGAAAAGAATGCGGCCTAGGCGCTGCCGCCGCAGCCCGAAGAGCACGTAGGACTGGTCCTTACGCGAATCGACGGCCCGCAGGAGCACGGGTTCGCCGTTGCGAAGTCCGGTCCGCGCGTAGTGCCCGGTAGCGACGAAACTGGCTCCGACCGCGTCGGCGTAATCGAACAACTTGCCGAATTTCAGGCGGTCGTTGCACACCACGCAGGGGTTGGGGGTGCGCCCGCGGGCGTATTCGTCGGCGAAATAGTCGATGATGCCGTCGAATTCTTCCTGAAAGTTCAGAGCGTAGAGCGGAACGCCCAACATGCCCGCGACGAAGCGTGCGTCGGCGGCGTCCACGGCGCTGCAGCAACCTTGATGACGGTGACCCGCGGCGGGTTGCACCGGCGCATCCGAGGCGCCCACGCGCATGAACAGGCCGATGACTTCGTAGCCTTGCTCGATGAGCAGATGGGCGGCGACGCTGGAATCCACGCCGCCGCTCATGGCCACCACGACTTTTTCCCGTGCCGCCGACATGCGGGGCATCCTACCGAGGACCCGCGGATCGTCCAACGGGCTCGCCGCTGCCGGCGGTGGGCTCCACACGCTTCTTGGCGCGGGCGGCACTACCACGGGACATTCCCGGTTGGTAAACTGAGCGGGGAGGTGAACGTCCGATGGACTACTATTACATCTGGTGTAATCTCAACGGGCGGGCGACGGACCTGGAGTTCGCGTCGGCGCTGGGTGCGTACATGGGGGCCCTTAAGCGTCAGGGGGCGATCGAGGGCTACCGCCTGGCCCGTCGCAAGTTGGGTTTCGGGCCGCCGGAGCTAGGCGAATTCAACATCATCATCGAGACCAAGAACCTCGAACAGCTTGACCGTGCTTTCAACCTCGCGGCGCGCCGAGAGGGAGAAATCGAGGCGTTACACTCCAAAGTTTATTCGGCGGTTGGGGACTTCCGCGCCGGACTGTTCCGCGATTTTCCCGACCCCGTTCGACGAACCTAGGCGACGATGGTACGTAGAAGCATCTTGCAGGCGTGCCTGCGAGCGACCGATTCCCAACCTAAGGAAAGGGAGAAACACAGATGAGCACCGCGACAGTGACCGTCGAAAGAGGAACCACAGCCGACTATCAGCAAAAGCTCATGGGCCTTTTGGGAGACCGCGATCCGTTGAAGGTCATGGTCCAGACGCCGAATGAACTCGCCCGGATCGTCAAGGAAAACACCGCCGAAGTTCTTCGCACGCGCCCGTTCCCGGGCAAGTGGACGCCGAACGAAGTGATCGGTCACCTTACGGACAGCGAATGGGTCTACGGTTATCGCGTCCGTCTCATTCTGTGCGAGAATCAGCCCACGATCCTGGGCATGGATCAGGACCTATGGGTCGCGGGTCAGCGGCATAACGACCGCGACCCCGGCGAGCTGGTCGAAATGTTCCGCCAGTTGCGGCAATGCAATCTGCACGTGTGGAAGCACCTGAGCCCGGCGGACCACGCCCGGACCGGACAGCACAACGAACGCGGCGCGGAGTCCTTGGGGACCATGTTGAGGATGGAAGCGGGTCACGATCTGTCGCACCTGGATCAGATCACGCGCTACCTCGCGGCGATCCGCGCCCACTGACAAGATTACACGTCTGCCCCAGGCGGCGGATCGACCCTAGACGATGCACGGAGCCAGCCTGCCGCGTCCGATAGCCCACGATGAGGCGCGGTACACGGGCGCGCTGACGGGGAGGGAGAAATCCGCCATAATCACCCCCGGTTCGTACAAGGGGGATGATGGTGGCGGGGGTTCTCGATCCAATGATGGCCGCGTTTGTAACCTCGGGTCTCGCGTGGGCGGGTGCCGGGGCCGTCTCCATCCCCATCCTCATTCATCTATTGGCCCGCCGACGCTTCCGGCGAATCCGCTGGGCGGCGATGGACTTCCTCGTCGACGCCGAACGCCGCAACCGCCGCCGGGTTCGCATGGAAGAATGGATTCTGCTCGCCCTGCGCTGCCTGGCGATGCTCCTGGCGGGTTGGCTCGTGGCACGACCGTTCGTCACGCCGTCGGGGATCGCCTCGGCCCTGGGCGGAGCGCGGCGGATCGAACGGGTGTTCGTTCTGGACGACTCCTTCAGCATGGCCTACGAAACGCCCCAGGGGCAACTCTTCGACCGGGCCAAGAGCGGCATCCGCCGAATGATCGAGTGGATTCGCCGCGAGACGCCGGACGACACGGTGACCCTGGTGCGGATGAGCGCCCCGTCCAAGCCGGTGGCCGCCGGGGCGTCGCTGGATGACTCGGGGGTCGAGGAATTGCTGGCCCGGTTGGAGGGTCAGAGCGTCTCGCACCGCCCCATCGACCCGCCGATGGTGTTCGAGGGAATTGCCGAAGCCTTGCAACGCGACGGGGGCATCGTCAACGCCGCCGTTTATCTGTTCAGCGATTTTCAACGAAAAGACTGGGGCATCCGAACGTCGGACGCCGGCGATGCGAAGGCGAGCGAATCCGTGGCCGCCCCGCTGGCCGCCTGGTCCGCCGGTGACCGGGCCTTGCGACTTGTTTTCGTCAATATCGGTGAACCGAACGCCGCCAACGCCGCGGTCACCGCGGTCTCGATTGCCGGTGGACAGTTGGTGGCCGGCGCGGAGGGAAACGTCCGAGCCGCCGTGGCGAACTATTCGGACCGCGCCCTCGGGAATCTCGAACTGAAAATCAGCGTAGACAACCGTGCCCAGGACTCCAAGACCATTCCCACGCTCGGCGAACGGCAATCGGCGACCTGCGATCTGGAAGCCGAGTTCCCCCGCCCGGGCGACGAATCGGTCCGCATCGACATCGCCCGCGACGCCCTCACCGTGGACGACTCCCGATTCACGGTCGCCGAAGTGGTCAGCGCCGTCCGCCTGCTGTTGGTCAACGGCGAACCGTCGGCTGACGGGTATGACGACGAGGTGGCACTTCTGGAGACGGCCCTTCGCCCCGAGGGCGAGGTCTTCAGCGGTTACGAGGTCGTGGTGGTCGATGAGGCGGGTTTGGAGGACGTGAGCCTGCCGAGCTTCCACGTCGTGGTGCTGGCCAACGTGTATCGAGTCGCGGAACCGACGGTCGAAAGGCTGGAACGGTTCATTCGCCAAGGCGGCGGACTGGTCGTGTTCCTGGGCGATCAGGTGGACGCGGAATCGTACAACTCTGCCCTTTATCGCGGCGGCGAGGGGGTGCTTCCTGCGGAAATCGGACCGGTGGTGCGTGCCCCGGATGCGGCCCATCTGACCGTGGTCGAGCGACTGCATCCCGCGCTTCGCGCCGTGGGACGCGAGGACGATCCGCTGGGGCTGGGGCAGGTTCGTTTTGCGGAGTTCATGGCTTGCAAGCCGATCGGGGCGGAGAAGACCGAGGGCGAGCCGACGGACAGCGGACCAGCTCCCACTCGCACGGCCAAGGTCGTCGTCCGGTTCGACGATCCTGAGGCTCATCCTGCGGTCATCGAGGGGGACTTCGGGTTGGGACGCGTGGTGGTCTTCACCTCCTCGGCGGACAAGGAATGGAACGATTGGCCGGACCATCCGACGTACCTGCCCGTCGTCGCGGAACTCGTGCGGCACGTTTCACGGCGGAGCGACACCGGCGTGGAGCAATTGGTCGGCGCGGTGATCGACGTGCCCGTGGACCCCGGCGTGTTCGCGGAAGAGGCCGTGGTACGTACGCCCGCCTACCCGTCCGAACCCGAGGTCACGGTCACGGCCACGACGTCGCCGGACGGACGCGGGCTTGTGGCTCGCTGGGAACACACCGAAACGCCGGGCGTGTATCAATTCGCCTTGCCCCGCCGCGAAGGCGGAGAGACCGTCCACCTGGTCGCGGTGAACGTCGATTCCCGCGAAAGCGACCTCGCTATGGCGGGCGAAACGGAACTTCGGCGGGCGATGGGCGGGGTGGCGTTCGAGTACATACAGGGTTCGGATCGGCTGGAGGAGGCCGCGGGCGAGACGCGCATCGAACTCTGGCGGATCGTGCTCCTCGCCGCCGCGACGGTCCTGCTCACCGAGCAGTTCCTCGCCTGGCGCTGGGGGAGGAGACGATAGCAGCCCGTTGGAACGCGCACGGACGGAAGCGTGGCATGTAGCGCCACCCCTTGTGGGTGGCGAGAACGAAGCCCGCGCCACCCACAAGGGGCGGCGCTACAGTAACAGACGAACATGATTCGATTCCCCTATTGGTTGACGACCTGCATCGCCGCGGCGGACTCGCGCGAGACCGAGAGCGTGGTCACCGAGTTTCGCAACGTGCCCGAAGGGTGGCTGGGGTTGGGCGGAATGGCCCTGCTGGCGGCGCTGCTCTGGGGCGTGGTGTGGATGTATCGGCGCGAGGGGCGGATCGGGGCGTCGCCGCGGGTGCGGATGTTCCTGGCCGGCGTTCGATGCACGATCTTCGTGATCCTGGCCGCGATCCTCTTGGAACCCGTCAGTGTGCGAATTCTCCGCCGTTGGGTGGACTCGTACACCATCGTGCTGGTGGACGACTCCTCGAGCATGGACCTCGCCGATCGCTACCGCGACGAGGGGGCTGGTCGGCGCGTGCGGACGGTCATCGGCAACGACACACTTCCCATGCCGCGACGGCGAATCGTGGAGAAACTCTTCGCCGCCGCCGACCGCAAACTGCTCCGCGATCTGACCCAAAACAACCGCGTGAAGCTCTACACCTTCGCGGACGACGCTCGACTCGTCGCCACGCTTCGCGCGGCGCATGAAACGCCGTCGCCGCAGACCGCGCCCGCGGCCGGCGCAGCCGCTCTGTCGGATCCCGCGGAGTCGCCGCTCGAATTCCCCGCCACGGGAGCACGAACCAACCTCGAGCGCGCGGTTCGGCGCTCGGTGGAATCGCTGGGCAGCGCCCCGATCGCCGCCGTAATCGCCTTCACCGACGGCGGGATCAACGACGGGGCGAGCGCTGAGCAGATCGCCCGCTACGCCCGCGAACGCCGCCTACCCATCCACGTAGTCGGCTTGGGCGATCCCGCTCCGCCCCGTAACGTCCGCGTGACCGAGGTCCTCGCCCCGGAGAACGTCTTTCAAGCCGATCCCTTCGCCGTGACCGCGACGGTGGGCACGGAAGGGTTGGAAGGGGAGACGGTCCGCGTCCAGCTCCGCGAACGGCACGCCGACGACTCCGCGGAAGCGCGGATCGTGGACAGCCGGGACGTCTTCGTGGGCTTCAGCGGGGCCGGCGCCACCCTCACCTTCCAGCGCCGACAGGAGCGTGTGGGACGATACCTCTACACCGTCGAGGCCGCCGCGGTCGCCGACGAATCAGTGGTGGAGGACAATGCCCGCCAGGCGACGGTGAACATCATCGACGCGCGGACCAAAGTTCTCCTGATCGCCGGCGGACCGAGTTGGGACTACCGCTACGTGACCACTTTGTTGCAGCGCGACGATACCATCGAGGTCAGTTGCTGGTTGCAGTCGGCCGACGTCAGCGCCGTCCGCGACGGCGACGCGGTCATCGATCACCTGCCCGCCACGGCCGAGGAACTGTTCGAGTACGACGTGATCCTTCTCATGGACCCGGACAAGGAGGAGCTCGACGAGGATTGGTGTCGCCTTGTTGACACTTTGGTAAGCGAGCACGGGGGCGGGTTGCTCCTCGCCGCGGCCCGCCCGCATACGCCGGAGTTCCTGCGGGAACGGGCGCTGAAACCCATTCACGATCTGCTGCCCGTCTCGCTCGACCCGGAGGCCGATCTGCTGCTCAACCAGATCGGTCACTACCAGACGTCCGCGTCGCCGCTGGACATTCCGGTCTCGGCCTACGCCCACCCCATCCTGCGTTTGTCGGATGACGCCGTAGCCACCAAGCTCGCCTGGCAAGGCATCGGTGACGTCTACTGGCACCTCCCGGTTCTGCGGGAAAAGCCCGTGGCCACCGTCCTTTTCCGGCATGGAAATGCACGGATGCGAAACGCCTTCGGCGGGCACGTGCTGGCTGCGGTGCAGTTCGTCGGCGCGGGTCGAACGGGTTTTCTGGGCTTCGACGGCACCTGGCGATGGCGGCGTTTCGGCGAGCAAGTGTACGACCGTTTCTGGGTGCAAATGGTGCGATATCTTTCCCAGGGAAAGCTGCTGGGCGGCAGCAAACGGGCGACGCTGATCGTGGAAAACGAGCATCCGGCGCTGGGCGAAGCCGTCAACGTCAGCGCCCGCTTGCTGGACGCTCGATACGAGCCGATGGTGCGAACGGAAGTCGTGGCCCAGTACCGGGTGGACGACCAGAGAGTGGACTTCGTGCTGACCCCCAAGAGCGATCGACCGGGTTGGTATGACGGGCGGTTCGTTCCCGATCGCGTCGGCGCGTATCGCGTGCGGGTCAGCGCTCCGGGCGGTTCGGGCGGCGCGATCGAGGCCGAGCGCGAGGTCCTGGTGAGCCGGCCGAACCTCGAACTCGCCCGCCCGCAGATGAACAAGGCGGAGTTGACGCTCCTCGCTGAACAATCGAACGGCGGACGATTCTGGGAGGTGGACGAGGCCGCGAACTTGCCCGCCGCGATTCCCGATCTTCACGAGGAAGTCCCCGTCCGTTCACGTCCGAAAACGCTTTGGGACAACGGGACGACCCTCTCGCTGTTGGTGATCTTACTGGCGATAGAATGGGCGCTGCGGAAATGGAACCGATTGCTCTAGAACCCAGCGCCGTAACGCCGAGCCTCGATCGCGGGCTGACCGACCGCTTGCGGGCCCTGGTGGCGCGCTTGCGCGGCGAGCGGGCGTTCGGCGGCGGTTGCCTAATCCGCGGGCGCGTGGTAGGATCGCGTGTTTGCTGGGTGGGGTTCCAAACCGCCCGGGGTCGCGGAGGGTTGAGCATGACCAGAGGACGAACGATCGTTATCGTCGCCTTGGGACTGCTCATGCTGACGCCCTCCCTCGCCCATGCTCAACGCATTTACTGGACCGATGGCGGGGTTCCGGGCGTCCATCGGTGCGACCTCGATGGAACCCACATTGAACAAGTCCTCCCCACTGGAACGGGCGGAATTGCGCTCGACTTGAGCGCAGGCAAGCTGTATTGGGCCGACGAGGGCCCAGCCATCCGCCGGGCCAACCTCGACGGGTCCGACGTCCAGGAGGTGATCACGGACGAGTATGGAACGCCCTACAGAGTTGCGCTGGACCTGCTGCACGAGAAGGTCTATTGGAACAACGGACTCGGCATCTGGCGCACCGACCTGACCAACCCGGACGGATCCGAGATCGAAAACGTGATGTTCGATGCGGTGTCCGGCGGCCCTCCGTTCGTGCTGGACCCGGCTGGCGCAACGATGTACTGGACCGTGGGGGAGCCATCATTTCAGGCGATCATGAAGGGCGACCTGAACGCGTCCAATCCCCAACAACTGATTACGGAAGGTCTGAATCGCCCCGGGTCGATTGCACTGGATGAGACGGCCCATAAGCTCTATTTTGGTGATGCTGGCTTTGATGCCGGGATTCGTCGTGCCAACTCCGACGGATCGGGATTGGAGTTGGTCGTGCCGTTTGGCAAGCACCAAGCGATCGCCCACGAGGTGGCCTTGGACATCCTTCGCGGAAAGCTCTATTGGACGGATCGGCGTCTTTTCAGCATCCACCGCGCCAACTTGGACGGCTCCGATCCCGAGAGACTCCCCATCGATCTCCCCTATGAACCCAGGTATGTCGCCATTGATGAACGCGTGCCGGGGGACTGTGATTCCAATGGGGCGATCGAGTCCGCGGATCATTTTCGGTTGGTCAACTGTTTGGGCGGGCCGGGATTGGGCGCAGTCGTGGGCTGCACCTGCGCGGATACTAATGGGGACCAGGATGTTGATCTCGCTGACTTCGCAGTCCTTCAGCGAGCTTTCCAGGTTCCGTAGCCCGGAACTGGCCAGTACCCTCTCCGGAAACGATGGAACGTGTGCGGAGGCAAATCGATGAAGCCGAGCAAGTGGTTATCGAAGTGTGTTTTTCTCCTTGCCCCAGCGCTCGCCGGAGTGTCGAGCACCTGGAGGCAAACTCATGCAGGCGGTCCCACGCTTTCGACGATCGATCTCTGTAGCGTCCTAGGGCCGACGTGCATAAACCTCGCCCAGTCTCTCGTGGGGCCGAACATTGTCATCTCCAACGTCCAATGTCGAGCCGCCTGCCGGGCGGCAGGGCTGTTCCAAGGCGGCGCCGGCGTCCTTGGCTTTGAGAGCGGGGTCGTCCTCGGGACGGGGAGCATCGCGGAGGTTGCCGGACCCAACGACGGGCCTCACCAAACAACCGGAAATGCCTTCCCCGGAGATCCGCGCTTGGACCCGCTGGCGTCAGGATGCGGAGTCGATTGTCTCACCAGGGACGCGACCATCCTGGAATTCGACTTCCAGTTCGCGCCGGGCTGTCAAGCGCAAGACACGATCTCCTTCCAGTATGTTTTCGCCTCCGACGAGTACCACGAGTACCTCAACGACCCTCTGGTCGGCACCTACAACGACGTCTTCGCCTTTTTTCTCAACGGGGTCAACATTGCCCGGCTCCCGGGGACAATAAGCACGCCGGTCTCCATCGGCACCGTCAACTGCGGCTGGGGTGATACTTCACCTTGTGGGCATTGTCCCTTCACCTATCGCGATTGTCCGCCCTACGGCGGGTCCAACTGTGTTCTGTTGCGTAACAATCAGTTCGATCCGCCGGTGATCGGCACTTGTAACTCGGTCGGGCCCGGAATCGACACCGAAATGGACGCCCTGACCATCGTTCTGACCGCAAGCGGTCCCGTGGACACGGCCCCGGGGGCGATCAACCACATCGTCCTGGGCATCGCGGACGTACGCGATCAACAGGTCGACTCGAACGTGTTCCTCAAGTCCGCGAGTATCGTCTGTCAACGCCCCACCGGCGCGTGCTGCGACAGCGCGGGCGGAACATGTACCGAGAACGTACTCGAAGAGGACTGCGCGGGTCAGTGGTACGCGGGGATCGACTGCGCCCATGTTCATCCCCCCTGCAAGGCCCCGCGGATGCTCGTGCTGCTCGATCGAACGGGGTCGATGAACGCGATTCGTGTGAAGACCGGGAATACCCGTTGCTTCGACGCCTTGCAGCGAGCGAAGGACGATGTGACGGAGTTCTTCACCAATCACTCGAACGGGCGCGTGGCGGTGTGGACGTTCAACGGCGCGGAGCCGACCCCGCGCACCAACGGGTTCGTCGATCAGGCCGCGGCGCTGCCGGCCTTGAACGACCCGAGTGCGGCCGTCTGCCAGTCGCTGACCCCGTTGGCGGAGTCGATGTGCGAGGCCGCCGACGCCCTGACCGCGCAACTGGCGGATCCGTCCGTGGGCGACTTGTTCTTGGCGGTCAGCAGCGACGGTCAAGAGAACCACAGCGATGGTGAATGCGCCGGACCCCACTCGACCGCCGGGACAACGAACTGCGGGCAGTACGACGCCCTTTCGTGGCAGAAAAAGGTGTGCGACAAGTTGATCGGCGCCGCCGTGGTGATGGCCAGATACTGGGGATCGCTGCAATTCACCGAGTCGAGCGGGATGGACCAGGAGACAGGGCAATTGCAAGGAGGCGCGGTGTCCGATTATGTGTTCTTCCAGAGCCTTGCCGAGGCGAGCGGCGGGCGCTTCGACCTCATGGACGATGCGGCCGCCCCGCCCACCGGCGCTTGCTGCGACGATGTCGATCGCTGCCGGGGCGGACTCACGTCCGACGCCTGCGCCGCTATCGGAGGGGCATACCTTGGCGACGGGACCGACTGCTCCACGGTCCTCTGTAGCCCCAGGCCGGTCGTGATTCCGACCCTGTCGGAATGGGGTGTCATTGCCATGACGTTGCTTCTCCTTGTCAGTGGCACCGTGATTCTGGCACGCCAACACACTTTACCGATGTAACCCATAGAGGGTCGTCTCGATGCGCTTTCAAACCCAACCCGAGAGGCGTCGTCCATGAACATGCACCCCACGCTTTTGCATCGGGCCACGCTGGACGAATCCGTGGCGGCACGCTTGCGGGCGCTGGTGGCGCGCTTGCGCGGATACGTTCTTCTCGAAGGGATCGCTCAGGCGGCGCTGTTCGTCGTGCTTTGTGCGGCGCTGCAATTCGCTTTGGACTACGGCCTGCGCGGATTGCGCTGGAGCATGCGCGCCGCCCTCCTCGGGGCGGTCGTGGGGGCGACGGGTTGGCTGATCTGGCGGCGCATCATCGCTCCGTTGAGCGTTCGCATGGGGCTGCCGGAGGCCGCCAATCTGGTGGAGCGACGATTCCCCGAGTTGTCTTCCCTTCTCGTGTCCGCGGTCCGGTTTTCGAGCGGGCAGGTGGGCAATCGACAATCGAATTCCCCGGCCCTGATGTCCTCGGTCGTGGCGTCCGCGTCGCGACAGGCCTCGCGCTTAGACTTTCAGACGGTCCTCGATTCGCAACGTGCCCGGCGGTCGGGCATGACCACCTTCGGCGTCATCGTCCTTTTTACGCTTGCCGCATGGCTCGCTCCACAAATGGTGGGCACCTGGTTCGCTCGCAACGTTCTTCTGGAAGAGATCGCCTGGCCTCAGAAGACCTGGCTCAAGGTCGACGTCCCGCAAGGCGGGTTGGTGGGGGCGCGGGGCGACGACCTAGTCCTCCAAGCCCATGCCGAGGGCGTCCAGCCGCAGGCCGTGGAAATCTTTTTCACCTCCGCCACTGGCGACGAGGGTCGCGAGACCATGGTGACCGTGGGCAGCGAGGGGGCCTACCGCTATCGCTACACCTTCAAGGATGCGCAGGAAGATTTTAGGTTCCATCTTGCGGGCGGCGACGACGAAACGGAGGAGTTCGAGGTGCGCTTACGCGATCGGCCGCGGGTGGAGCATTCGCAGGTCCGCATCGTGCCGCCTTCGTATACGGGTTTGAGCGAATCGATCCTCGGCGACGGCGAACGCGCGGCGCAGATTCTCCCCGGCAGCGAGGTGACCTTCGACATTCGCGCCAACAAGCCGATCACGACGGCTTCGTTGATGGTCGGTGCCAAGGTCGCGGTATCGGCCTCAACGGACGGCGACCATGTCATCGCGTCCGTGCGACCCTTGGAAACGCAGACCTATCATTTCGCGCTGCTCGATGAGTTCGGCTTGGAAGACCGTCAACCGGCTCGCTTCGCCCTGCGGGTCATCAAGGACGAACCGCCGCGGGTTCGCATGAAACTTCCCGGCGTCGGCGAGATGATCACGCCGGACGCGGTGCTCCCCATTGAGATCGAGTTCAGCGACACGTATGGGTTGGCCTCGGCGGAACTCGCCTTCCAGGTCACCCGCGACGACGCCCGTGAAGGGACCATTTCGTTCGACGGTTTCTCGCCGAAGCAAACGACTTTTTCCACGTCGGTCCCCTGGCCCGTGAGCGCCGCAACGGTCGCACCGGGCGATCGCCTTACGCTTGTCGCCCGCGCCGCGGACTTTGACGACGTGTCCGGCCCCAACACGGGCCAGTCGGCTGAGTTTTCCATGCGCGTCGTCACTCGGGACGAGCTTTTGGCGGAATTGGCCCGTAAGGAACAAGAATTCCGCATGGACTTTGAGAGACTCATCGACGCGCAGGAACAGCTTCGTGGCCGCCTCCTTACACTTATCGGACTTTCAACCGGCGACCGATCCACTGAATCTTTTTCCTTGGAGGCGTCGAATCTTGAAAGGCGACAAAGGTCGATTGCCGGGTCGGTAGGGGTGGTTCGGCAACAAGTGGAGCAGATTCTGGCCGAAATGCGTATAAACCAAGTGGCCACCCAGACCGTCGAGGAGCGGGTCGGGGGGGGCATTGCGGAGCCGCTGGGGCGGTTGATCACCCGCGATTTTCCTCTGGCGGCGGACACGATCCGGCAGTGGTCGCGGGAAGCCCAGGGTGAGGCCGGGGGGCGGGTGGACCCCCAGCAGGCTGCTTTGTTGTCACAAATGCGCGCCGTGCTGGCCAACATGCTACAATGGGAAGGGTATCAGGAGGCGGTCAACATGCTCCGCGACATCCTTCGCTTGCAGCAGGAATTGCGAACGGAGACGAAGGATGCAGCGGGCAAGCAAGGGACCGGAGTGTTCGATGATTGACCCACGTCCCATCCGCGAGGGCGGAGCGCGCCTGGGCTTGCGCCGTGGGCGGCGGGGCGCATTCGCACTTCCTTCGCCGGCACGATTGTTGGCGGTTATGGCCATCTCTTTGTGGGGCGGGTTCCTGGCGAACACCGCAACTGCGACCGACACGACCCCACCGGCTGAATTTCACCCGCTGGCCTCGAAAGAGGAGATGATCCGGGATCGGTTCCAACGGTTCCAGGATCGGATCTTCCGACTGCGCGAGCAGCTTTCGCAAAGCGAGCCGGAGAATGCCGCACGGTTGGCACGGGCGTTGACCCGCGCCGGCGAGTTGGGACTGGCCGAGAAACTCGAAGAGATCATTCGCCAACTTCGCGATTCGTCCTCCTTGGATCAGTCGGTGGACGCGCAGGGAAGTTGGATCGAGGACGCCGATCGCCTGCTCAATCTTCTCCTGGAGCAAGACAGCAACAACGAAGAGCGGAAACGGGAATTGGAGCGTCTGGAGGCATACCGTCAAAAGCTCGCCGAGATTCTCGCCCAAGAAAAGGGACTGCGTGCGGACTCCGCCGACACGGGCGCGGCCGAGCGACTCTCCAAGCAGGTGGACCAAGCCCTTCGCCGCGCCGAGGCGCTGCTCAAGCGGCAGGAGAGTCTGTCTCAATCCACGCAGAAGCAGGCGGCGTCCGGCGGCGAGTCGTCCCGACCGTTGGGTGACGAGCAACAGACACTTTCGCGCGACGCAGAGGAGCTGGCCAAAGAGTTGGAGCGGCTCAGTGCCGCACCGTCCGAACAGGCGGCGGAGTCGGGGCCCATGTCGGCGGCGCGGTCGCAGGTGCAGTCCGCAGGGGAATCCACGCAGAGCGCATCCGGTTCGATGTCCCAGGCAGGGCAGCAGTTGAGCGAAAACAAGCCTCCGGAGGCGAAGGAACCGCAGGAGAAGGCGGAAGAGTCTTTGCGCGAGGCGATCGAGCGCTTGCAGGAGGCCAAGAAGGAGCTGAGCGCTCCCAAGCAACCCCCGGCGGAAATGGCCGAAAAGCAGCGCGGCGTCGCCCAGCAAACCGGCGGGCTTTCCGACCAGATGCGTCAAGACGCTTCGTCCGAGCAGGGCGGTCAGCAAGGTCAGCCCAAAGAGGGTCAAAAGGGCGGCGGCAAGAGCGGCGCCAAAACCCCGGGGCTACAAAACCTCGACCAGGCCGAGCGAGAGATGAACGGGGCCGCGGAATCGCTCGACGCCAACACTCCCCAAGAAGCGACGCCCAAGCAGGACAAAGCCATCGCCGAGTTGGAACAGGCGCAGCAGGAACTCGAACAAGCCCTCGAACAGCTTCGCAAGGAACAGCGCGAGGAGACGCTCCGCGATCTCGAGGCACGGTTTCGCGACATGCTCACCAAGCAGAGGCCCATCAACGAATCGACGCTCGCTCTGGATCGCCTGGGGTCGTCCAACTTCCGTCGCGCCGAGGAGTTGCAGCTCGCCGATCTCTCGACGGCGCAGCGCGGGCTTTCCGAGCAGGCGGCGACGTGCCTGCACATTCTTGACGAGGAGGGTTCGACGATCGCGTTTCCGCGGGTGGTGGAACAACTCGCCGAGGACATGGCCGCGTCGGGGGAGCGTCTGGCGGGGCTGGACGTGGCGGCGATCACGCAGGCGATCCAGCAAGAAATCATTGACACGCTCGAACAGTTGCTCGAGTCGGTCAAGAAAATGCAACAAGAAAATGAACAATCGAATGGGTCGCAGTCGCAGAGCGACAAGGAGCCTCCGCTGCTGCCGGCCTCGGCGGAGCTCAAACTCCTGCGATCGAGCCAACTTCGAGTCAACACGCGGACGGCCACCATCGCCCAAAGCGCGGCGAGCGGCGTCGAGGATGTGCAAAAGGCGGCGCAGGCCTTGCGGAAACTCGCCGCCCGGCAGACCGAGTGTGCGGAAATTGCCAAGCAGATGCGCGATCGAGAACAGGGCCAGTAGTCGCGCAATGGGGAGGTTGGGCTATGCAAACAACGGTTCGAGGAAGTTTGGCGCTTACGGTGGGCGCCTGGGTGGCTGTCGCAGGTGTCGTCCACGCGGCGGAGGTCGGACCGGTGGACCGCTTCCTCGTGGGATTGGAGTCCGCGGCGCTTCCCGGTTCTGCCAAAACGCTGCTTCAAGAGCAGTGGAAAAAGTGTGACGGTTGCGACCCCCACGAGTTTCTCACGCAAGCCCTGGCCGTGGTGTCGAGCGAGTTCCGCGAGGGGCTGGATGCCTTCGACGCCGACGAGTACGAGCGCTGTGCGGGGCGCATGGCGGGGCTGACCCAAGACGCCGATCCCTTCCTCGCGGTCCACGCGGGGGTCTACGAGATCAAGGCCTTGGTGGAGTTGGAGCGGCTGGTCGAAGCCGGGGCGCGGATCGCGGAGCTGACCTCCGATGGCGGAGCGAAGCTCGCCGCACATTCCTACTTCGCCGCAGAGATCGAGTTCCTCCGCGGGTTCTGTATGGTGGCCGACCTGCAATACGACGCGGCGGAGGATGCCCTGGCGCGATTCCTGACGGAGTTCGGGGATGCGCCGCAGCGGTTGACTTTGGCCGCCAAGCAGATGCTCGCCGAGCTTGCCAACCGTGAGCCGGGTGGGATGGGCGAGGTCGCCGATTTGATGAACTACTCCGGGCGACGGCTGAAAAGCTCCGACGGCGGGGAGGTCGTCCAGACGCGCCAACAGCGCATCCTCGAACTGCTCGACGCGCTCATCAAGGAGGCCGAGGAGCAGGAAAAGAAGAGTTGCAACAGCGGCGGATCAAGCGGTCGTGCCAGCGGCAAGTCACCGGCCACACCCATGTCGGAATCGGGCCTGCCCGGCGGAAGTCCGCAAAGCGACGCCATGCGCGCCGCCCGCCGCGCCAACCCCGGCGAAGTCTGGGGCAACATGCCCCCCGGCGAACGGGAACGCATCCTGCAGGCATTGCGGGAGAGCTTTCCGGCCCGCTATCGCCAACTTGTCGAGCAGTACTATGAGGAGCTTGCCAAGAAGCCGTAAGGCGAGGGAATCGAAGGTCGCCGGAGGGCCCTTGATGCCGAAGGTGATTTCCCGTGGTTGCCAACATTGACTTGAATCACGACGAACTTGCCCGACTTTGTCGGCGTCACGACATTCTGCGGTTATCGCTGTTCGGGTCGGTGTTGCGGAACGACTTCGCCCCAGGCAGCGACGTCGATGTGCTCGTGGAGTTCGATCCACAGGTCGTCGTCGGATTTCGGATTTTCCGCGTGGAGGAAGAACTTTCGCGGCTCTTTGGCGGGCGCTCCGTCGACCTGATCGACCCTCAGTACGTAAACCGATGCCTGCGCGAGCCTATCCTTTCCAGCGCTGAAGTCGTGTACGACGCGAACGATGGTCGGCGCTGATCGGATCTTCGTTCAGCAGATGATCGACCACGGGCGCAAGGCGCTCGCGCGCATCGCGGACAAGCAGCACGCGGATTTCGACGCCGATGAGGACCTTCGGATCGTCGTTTTGCACTTGGTGCAGATCCTCGGGGAGGCCGCCCGCAAGGTGAGTCCCGATTTTCGCAACCTACATCCGCAGATTCCGTGGAACGACATCATTGGGATGCGGCACAAGATCGTCCACGACTACATGGACATCAACGAACGAATCCTGTGGGAAGTCGTTCGCTATGAACTCGGGCCGCTGCTGGAACGACTCGAGAGGCTGGTTTCCCACGCGCCTCGGTAGCCCCTCTTGGTCCTGTCGGAGCGGGTTTCACGGCTCGCAACTGACGCTCCGACAGACGCCTGGACAATCCTGCACACAGGCTTGGTGCTCGCCCTCGCTCACTTTGAGCCAACGGGCTGAGGCCCGGCCGAAGCGCGAGACCGTGGCGATCTGCGGATCGCCGCCGTCGAGGGTCAGGATCAGCTCCGTCCCTTGGGAAAATTGCGTGACCACGGTCGCCTGCAGAGTGAATGTCCCGCTGCGGCAGGTCAGGCGCATGCGGTTGACGTCGTCGCACGTTCCCGGGCAAGAGATGCTGTGCGCCGCAAAAGCATCGCAGATCGCTTCGCCGTGCGGCGTACCGTTGGAGATGTCGGCGTTGTCGTCGTCGACGGTGAGCACTTCGACGGCCGTCAGGGGATGGGCGCTGTTGCGAAGGCGGCCGCCGATGGTGATCTGCGACCAATCGGTGAACAACTGCCGAGCGTAGTCGAGCCCCATCGGCGCGCCCATCGAGGCTTGCAGGTTCAGCTTGAGGTCCCACCACACGCCGCCGAGCACTTGCCCGCAGTCATGCACCTCGCCGAAACAGGGGTATTGTTTGTTGGCGGTCACGATGTCGCGGACGGACGTTCCCGGTCCGATGAACTCGCGCCCGACCACGGGGTCGTCGTGTTGCAGGATGGCCGTGCAGTCGCCGAATCCCTCGCCGAACGCCCCTTGGGGAAGGTTGAGGCGGTCGACGATGAAATGGCCGTACTCATGGGCGACAACGGTGCTGTACGCCGTGTTCGGGCAACCCGATCCCGAGGCGAAGAAGTTGATCGACAGACCCACCGGCGTGAAGAACGCGTTGCACGTGCTGGGCATGTTCACGAAGCAATCGAGCGGAAGATCCAACCCGGTGAACGCGGGTTGGCGCTGTTTGTAGAAGTTGTGCGTTGCGTTGGTGTGCAGGAAGGCGTTGACTTGCGAGGTCGTCGTTTCCGCGGGGGTGTCGTTGAAGAACAGGTCGGCGGGTCCCGGCGGGGTGACGGTCTGGTCGACGCGCAGCCCCTCGCCGCTAGAATCACGAGCGAAAACCCAGGGGCCGGAAAGAAGCGCGAACACATCTACGGGGTCCGTCCCGGCGTTGGACAGGATGAAGTCGCCGCCGGCGTCGGTGAGCGCCGACCCGCTGAGTTCGCGCTGCACCTCGAGCTCGGCGAGGTTCACGGCCACGGGTGCGTTGGTCGGCAAATCGGGCAGCAAGCCCGGAGTCGTTTTGCCGCTGGCGTGACCGAAGATATCGAGCTGGTAGACCTCATCTTGAACGTGAATCAGGTTTCCGTTCGACGCGTCGACGAAGAAGGTGTAGGCCGCGAAGTTCTCGCCGTGCGGCGTCGATCCGTGGAACTTCCAGGCGCGGACTGGGTCATTGCGGAGAAAGCTGTCACCCGGCACAAAGACCACAAGCTGCGCTGGGGACCATTCGGTGAGTTCTGAAAAGACGGGGTTCGTTCGGACGGTTCGGATGGCGGCGTCGGCCTCCACGCGGTCCGCGGGGAACCCCAAAGTCGGTCGACGAGCGAATCGCCCCGCGGCGTACACGACGCGGGATCGCCCGCCGCCCGAGACGACCATGCGGCCGATGCCGCCCTCGACGGGCACGCCGTCGAAGGTTTGTTGCAAAACGGTGACGCTGAGGGCGCCGCCGCCCAGGGCATGGTGCGAAGCGATGCGCAGGTCGGCGACCCGCGCTCCGAGAACGCCCGCGTGGTGGTGAAGCCACGCTTGCACGGCCTTTTCGCCACCCGCGGCTACGGTCATCGGGCGGCCGTACACGGCGGGTTCATCCTCGTCGCCGTAGGCGATCCGCACGCCGGGGAACCGCGATTCGAGCAAGTCGCGGTCGGCCTGGGCAACCTCTGCGAGTGCCGATGGACCGTTCGACACCGCACTCGCGACGAAAATCGCCAGAACAACAGAGGCATTCAGCACCGATGGGCGCATCCGATAACTCATCATCATTTCCGCGAGGTCCTTTCGTATGGTCGGGCGTCGGCGTGCGTGAGCGACGGGTGGCGCCGATTGTCCCAACGTGAATGCCCCCCACTAGCCGACCGACAACCCAGGCGATAGCGTATAAACAATGACAGGAGATGTCAACGCGGCGAGATCAGAAAACGCATGAAATCAGTCCGCTTTGGACGTTCATTCCGGGTTGGAATACTCCGACTGTCTGCGGTTGGGGTCGTCCTCACGGCACACTTTACGGCGACCGCGTCGGCGGAGACAACCGTTCAAGCAGTTCGAATTGATGGAACCGGCGTCTCCGGCGTCTGGCTGGGTGTCGGGCCTGATGGCGCGGTGCGGCTGCAAGGTGCACAAGGTGCGGCGACGCTCCCGCCGGATGAGCTGTCCTCGGTTCGATTTCCGACAGGCCCGAGCGCTCCGCCTGGCGCCAGTTCGTTTTTCCTCTCCGACGGCGGCCGACTTCAGGGCACGCTTGGCGGCGGAGATGCGGAGTCGGTGATCGCCCAAACGATCCTGTCGGAGAATACGCGCTTGCCCTTCTCCGCTCTGGCGGGAATCCGGCTGGTTGCCGTCGAGGAAACCGAGAAGTCCGAAGAACTTTTTCAGGCGGCGTTTCGAGCCCGATTGCCCGGACAGGACGTGCTGATCGCCCGCGAAGGCGATGAGGTCAAGTCCATTCGCGGACGATTGGAAACACTGGAAGCGCAGCGCGGGGCGTTCGTCCTAGGCGAGCGATCGCGCCCCTTCCAGACGGAGAAGATGTACGGCGTCGTTTTCGCAGCGGGGCTGGCCAGATCGACCGCGCTGCCCGTGACGGTCGAGCTTTCCGACGGGTCGAGCTTCGCGGGGACGATCGAGCGGGCAGACGAATCCACCATCCGAATCGGCGCGTCGTTTGGGACGGCGCTCGACGTGGCGACGAGTCGGGTCGTCAAGTTGACGTTCCGCAGTCCGCGGGTGGTGTATGTGAGCGATCTATCGCCGGTCGGGGAACGGGTGGAGGGTCTGGTGCATCGACCCTGGCCGATCCGACGCGACCTGTCGGTGTCCGCCAAGCCCTTGTCGATCGACGGTCGGGTTTTCGACAAGGGGTTGGGGGTTCACAGCCGGACGGAGTTGGACTACGACCTTGGCGGCGGCTACGAGTTGTTTGTGGCTACCGTGGGGATCGACGACGCGGTGCGGCCGCTGGGCAGCGTGGTCTTCCGCGTCATCGGCGACGGCCGTACGCTTTGGGATAGCGGGTCGGTCAGCGGACTGGATGCCCCGCGTGAGGTTCGCGTGGAGGTCGGCGGAGTCAAACGTTTGACGCTGGCGGTGGATTACGGAGACGGGCTGGACCTCTCGGACCAAGCCGACTGGGGCGGGGCTCGTTTGATACGACCGGTGGATCGCAAGCCATGAGGTCGATGTTCGCAAAGCGGGCGGCGCTGGGGCTCTTGTGTCTCGCCTGCCAGATACCCGTCACTTACGCCGATTCCCTGAACCTACCCGATGCGATTCGCCGGGCGGAGGAAGCCCGCGTGGAGATGATCCAGCGCGTGGCGCCGAGCGTGGTGTCCGTTTTCGACGCTCGTCAACGCGGCGGCGGATCGGGCGTAGTGATTGACGCGCAAGGGTATGGTCTGAGCAATTATCACGTCGTTGCGGAGATGCTCGAAACGCGCCGTGGATGGGGGGGGCTCAGCGACGGGAAACTGTACGAGCTGGAAGTCTTGGGGATCGACCCGACCGGCGACGTAGCCATGTTTCGCCTGATCGGCGGGGAACCCTTCGCACATGTTGACCTCGGCGACTCGGACGCGGTGCGCGTGGGTGACACGGTTCTGGCCATGGGCAATCCGTTTTCCATCAGCGAGGACTACACGCCGACGGTGACCTTGGGCATGGTGAATGGCGTCCACCGCTATCAGTCGGGCGTGGGGAAGAACCTGGTTTATTCCGACTGCCTTCAAGTGGACGCGGCCATCAATCCTGGCAACTCGGGCGGGCCTCTGTTCAACCTGGCGGGCGAGGTCATCGGCATCAACGGCCGGATTTCGGTCAATCGTCGCGGTCGGCTCAACGTTGGTTTCGGGTATTCGATCGCCGCCAATCAGATCAAGCGTTTCCTTCCCACGCTACGAGCGGGTTTGCAGGCCAAACACGGGACGCTCCAAGCGACGTTGGACGCCGTGGCCGAGGGAAGCGTGGCTTTTTCGAAGATGGGCGCGGAGTCCAACGTCGCCCGCATGGGGATTCGCAGCGGCGACCGACTCCTTCGCTTCGACGACGTACCCATCGCCTCGGGCAATCAATATGCGGGACTTCTGGGGGCCTACCCGGCGGACTGGCCGGTGCCCCTCCACATCGAGCGCGACGGGCAGCAGCGTGAAGTGATCGTCCGTCTCGATGCCGAGAACCCCAAGTCGCGCCGGCCCTTCGCCCCCGACCGCGCCGTGAATTTCCGCGAGATCGAACGCGTGCTTCGCAACTTCCAGAGCGCATCCTTTGCCGGCGGGATCGCGCGCCGACCGCAGAGCTGGAAGTGGAAGGTGACCCGCGAGGAAATCGGCGTAGCCGACGGCGCTCAGCGCCTCGAGGTCTACGACGTTTCGCAGGTCGGCGACGGCCCGATGCGCATGCAGCGGCGCTACGACGACGGCTCGGCGGGTTCGCTTTTCACGGCCACGGAGCGGACGGTGACCGAGTCACTGCCCCGCGAGGGCGGCGAAATTGAGCCTCGTTTGGAGGTCAAGATGGCGCTACACGCGCTGTACGTCATGCAGCGCTGGCTTCTGGAACCGGTCGAGGCCATCGACCTGACCGGCGTGCATCACGTCGGCGGAGACCGATGGATGCAAAGGGCGTCCTCCGCGACTGCTTTATCGCCGCGACAAGCCCGCGATCGGGTCCTGGACGTTCTGGAATGGGCGGTCGGCGAGCAGGCGTGGGCCAAGTTCGGGTTCGACGGCGACGGCGGGCGATTGGTCTACATTCGCGTGCGCGACGTATTGACCGGAAGCGAGGTGACCGTGGACCTTTCCGATCACCGGGACATCGGCGGGATTGTCTGGCCCGGCCGAATGGACCTCACCCTCGGCGGTCGTCAGTATCGTGATGTCCTCTCCGATTGGGAACTTACTCCGTGAACGGCAAAGCGTTGTTTTTGGCCTGTTTCTCGCTCGTCGGTGGTATGTCCGCGGGGGGCGGTGAGTTCGATCGGGCGATCGAGACGGTCCTGCCGAGAGTCGTGAAGCTGTACGGACTGGGCACGGGTCAACAGGTCGGCTATGGCACCGGTGTGTTGGTTTCATCGGACGGGCTGGTGCTCACCGTGTTTTCGCTGTTGATTGACGCCCGCAAGGTCCGGGCGGTGACGGAAGATGGCACGGTGCTCGAGGCCGAGGTCGTCCGCCGCGACGCCAAGCGGCAACTCGCCCTGCTTCGACTGCGGCAGTCCGGGGGCGGTACCCAGGGGGATACCGCGCCGCGACCGTTTCCCTATTTCGATCTTGCCTGCACCGCAAGCGGCGACGCGAATTCGCCCGCAGCGCTGAAGCCCGGTGATTGGGTGGTGGTGGCGGGCAACCCCTTCAAGGTGGCCGACGGGGCCGAACCCGTCACCGTCTCGCACGGACTCTTCTCGGCGCGCACACGCATGGACGCCCGGCGAGGCGTCAAGGATTTCCCCTACCGCGGCGAGGTGTTGGTGTTGGATACCGTGACCAGCAACCCCGGGGCGCCGGGCAGCGCCGTGGTCGATCTTGACGGTCGTTTCGTGGGGATGGTGGGGCGGGAAGTGATTTCCAACCTGACCCATACGCACTTCAACTATGCGATGCCCCGCGATGTCTTGTGCGAGTTTCTTCTCGAAGCCGCGGCCCCGCCGGGGATGGCGGCGAGTGCCGAAGCTATGTCATCCACCGAACCGCCGGCGAGCCGCGATCCGGGCATCCGTCTGGTCCGTACGGGCTACCAAAGACTCCCACCGATGGTGGAGCGCGTTCGCCGCGGTTCGCTTGCGGAGCGGGCCGGCGTGCGGCCTGACGATTTGATTCTCTCCGTCAACGGCAGGCAGGTGGCCGACGTCGAGGAGTACGCCGAGCGGTTGGAATCCGTTTCGTCTGACGAACCGATCGAACTGGTCATTCGCCGCGACCGGACGATCCACTCGATCCGCATCGAGGCGGAGAAAAAACCATGACCCGTCGCATCGCGACCCGGTTCATCGCCGCCGCTTGTCTGTGCCTGGCAGGCCAAACGAGCCTCGGCGCCCCCGAGGCGTCCGGCGACTCGACGCTTCGCGCCATGCAGGACCAATTCCGCCGCGTCGCCGATCGGCTGCGGCCCTGCATGGTTCGCATCGAGACGGTGGGCGGAACCCAACCCACGGCTCCGCAAGCTCCGCGGGAGGAAAAGAGCGACCCAGACGAGGGCGGCGAACCGAACGAGCCGAAAAAACCGCGCCTGCAAAATCCCTTCCGCGAGGAGGTGGGTTCGCGGTTCGCGGTTGCGGACGGTCCGACGACCGGACTGGTCTGGTCGTCCGACGGGTACATCGTCACCAGCAGCTTCAACTTCGTCCGCGAGCCGGCGCTGGTGTCGGTGGTGCTTGCGGACGGTCGGCGATTGGCGGCGGATGTCGTGGCTCGGGATCAGGTCCGCAAGATTGCTTTGCTGAAGATCGACGCCCGCGACCTTCCGGTCCCCACGTGGACCGATCTGCAGGACGTCCGCGTCGGAGAATCGGTGGTGGCGCTGGGGCTAGGGTTTGGGACCGAGGCGCCGTCGCTCACCGTGGGCATCGTCAGCGCCTTCAACCGTATGCGCGGCAACGCCTTGCAGACCGACGCCAAGCTCAGTCCGGCGAACTACGGCGGACCGCTCTGTGATCTGTACGGACGAGTGCTGGGCATCAACGTCCCCATGGCCCAACGACCCGGCGAATTGGCGGGCGCGGAGATGTATGACTCCGGAGTGGGATTCGCCGTGCCCAAGGAGCGGCTGGACGCCATCGTCGGCGAGCTGGTGACCGGTCGATCGTTTTATCGCGGCTGGTTGGGGCTGAACATCGAGCCGCGGATCGTGGACGCGTTGGTGATTCACAACGTCGCCGATCCCTCGCCGGTCAGGGCCGCGGGTCTGCTGCCGGGCGACAAGATCCTCACCATCGACGGTCGGCGAATCAATCACTACGGGAACCTCGTGCAGTCCCTCAACATGCGTCCGGCGGGCGAGGAAGTCCTCTTGGAGGTGGACCGCAACGGCGCCGCCTTCAGCGTAAAGGTTCGATTGGGGCGGATCGACGAACTGGGCCCCATGCCCGAGCTCGAAGAGCCGTTCGACCCGTCGAACCCGCTCCCCGCGCCCGAGCCGGAAGAGAACCCCTGACGGGTCGATAGTGGACTCTGCATTGGCGCGGAGATTCGAAAGTATCGCTACTTGGGGGCGCGTACATCGTCGTTCGGCGTCACCCACAAGAGGTGACGCTACATGGGGAAACGGTCCGCGTCGTGGTTCCAGGGTCCGTCAAGGGTCGAAACTCTTCTGAAACTCCGCGACATCCAGCATGTCCACGTCCCCATCGCCGTCGAAGTCGAACGGTTCGCAGCCGGGACTTCGCTCCACGTCCGGTCCGGTGGTGCAACCGGCGAGCAGGTCCGCGTCCACGAGATCCACGTCGTCGTCGATGTCACCGTCGCCGAAGCGCGTGATGATCACCGTGAGGTTGGCGACGGCGCTGGTCACGCTCCCGCAATCGTTGGTGACTACCACGTCGTATTCGCCGGGATGAGCGAGGGTTGCGGTGCCGATCCGCAGGACGCTGGTATTCGCACCCGAGATCACGGCGCCGTTGTTGAGGTTGTTTCCGTTTCGACGCCATTGGTAAGTATGGGTCGGCGCCCCCTTGGCCGTCACGGAGAACTGCACCGGTTGGCCGGACACCACGGCGCGATGCTTAGCTTGGCGAACGATCTCCACGCGGTCCGCATCGACCAGCTCCCAGGTATCCCCCGGCACGAAACCGCTGGGTCCGCCGCCCCCGAACTGCACGATCGCGTTGCGGGCACTGTCATACGCAATGGCCCCACCCGCGGATCGAGGCGGACCGTCACTGTGCGACAGTAGTTTCCACGCCGCGCCGTCGAAACTCCAGGTGACCTGGATCGGATCGCTGAGCCGGTACGCGCCGTTGTTCCAAATGACCGTTTGGCGACCTTGGTGATAGGCGATTCCCGCACCGCCGGTGTACATACCCGGGTTGCGGTACACGGGGTCGTTGGCCGGAAAGATCCGCACCCATTGGGCGCCGTCCCACTCGAAGGTGTGCATATCCCAGTTGAAATCCGGAGCAAGCCAGCCGTTGAATGCGAATCGCTTATTGCGGGCGATATCATAGGCGATCGCCCCGACATCCACGTAACCTCCGGGTGGAAGGTCCGGCAAACCGGATGAAATCTGTATCCACGTGCCTGCGACGCCGTCGAACTCCCAAGTGTCGTGCGCGTAGAACGGTCCGCCCGGGGGGTCGATAAACCCGCTAAAGAGCACAGTTTTCTTGGCCGTAGAGTCGTACACCATACCGTGCCCGACGCGCCTCGCCGGTCCGGTCGTTACCCGCTGCGTCCAGGAGTTACCGTCCCATTCCCACGTGTCGTCAAGGAATCCGTAGGGGGACTGCGACCCGACGCCCAATCCGCCGAAGAGCACGCACGTGCCCCGGTCGCTGTCATAGGCCATTCCGGCGTCCCTCCGCGCGGTTGGACCGTTTGTGGCCCGCAGCGTCCACGTGTTCCCATTCCATTCCCACGTCTCGCGGTTGAAGCTGGAATAATCCGGATACAGGCCGCCGAACAGGACGGTCACGCCGCGTCGGCTGTCATACGCCATGCTCGGTCCGTAACGATAGGACGGCCCCGTCGTCGCTGCGGTCGTCCACGGTTTGTACGCGACCGACAGCCCCACGGGGTTGCTGGTGCTGGAATCACAATCATTGGCGATGCGGACGGTGTATTGGCCGTTATCCGAATAGAGCAGGCCGTCGAAGGCGAGGTCCTCGGCCTGCGATCCGGTGCGGTGATCGTCGTCGGCAAGCGCCACGTTGTTCTGACGCCATTGGTACATGAACGCGGGGATGCCGTTGCTGACGGCGTCGAACGTGGCGTCCTGACAGACGGTGTGCGGCCCGCCGCCGAAAATCGGAGAGGCCGTCGGGGGGATCACGTGCAAGCCCGCGGCGAAGGTGGCCACGGGAGAGCAGAGGGCGTTGGAAATAAGGGCCCGGTAGGTCACCTGCCCGTCGAAGGGGAAGACGCGATCAATGGTCATGGTGTCGGTCGAGGTCCCTCGGGTGCGGATGTCGTCCACGAGGTACTCGAAGTCGAATAGGCCGTATTGCCATCGGAAGTTCATGTCGTCAGGCCCCGTGGACGCCGCGTGAAAAGCGGCCGTTCCGCAGGCGGGCACGTTGATCGTTGCGGGGTGCTCGGCTACGTTGGGGCAGATGCGAACCGTCCCCGCGCTGACCGCGTAGTGATTCCCGTTGAATGCGTCGGAGTAAAGCAGCGGAAATGCGCCGACGAAGTAATCGCCGGAGGCGACTTCGGGAATCGCCTTGACGACGTGGGCCTCGCCCACAGCGCCGCCGTTGAGGTTCACCGACGTAGCGCCCAGCAACGTGTCACCGACGGTCACGTTGTTGTCGGTCGAAAGGCGGAACTCGAGGAGGGGAACCGAAACGGGCCCCACGCCCACGTTGGTGACGGACGCCCCCGCGTCCAGGGACTCCCCATGCAAGTAGGAACTCGCGGCTACGGCAAATGCCGAGCGAAGGTCGAAGTCGCCCGGCGGCTGATCCGCCTCGCGTCCGAACCAGACGCTGACCGGGACGACGTTGGCCGCATTCGGGCCGTTGAGGTAATGCCCCGAGGAAAGGTACGTCCGATCGTCGAGCCAATGCAGTTGTGTCGAGAAGTAATCGCCCCAACGGTTACCGGCCGGCGGCGTAGCCGTGCCCGTGCCCGCCGGGACCAGCTCCGTGCCCGCGAAAGTGTGGTTGTTGTACCCATCGACGATGAATACACAGGGCACGGGGTGCTCGGCGCCGCCGCCGATCGCCACCACACCGCCCTTACCCCCGCCGGAGTTGGGATGAACCGAAGGGTAAGTGAGGGCAAACTGGTTGCTCCACATCGGCTCGGTGGTCAGGTATCCCCGATCCGACTCGCGGACCTTGATCACGTCCACGTAGGGATAGGGGAAGTTCTCGTTTTGGGCGGAGGCGCGCAGGAAACCGAGTTCGCCGTTGGAGCGATAAGCGCCAAGGAGACGATTGTCGGCGCCCTGACAGTAGTTCCGCCCGCCCGGACCGGTACAAAGGAAGTTCCCGCCCGTCAGATCCGGATGATCCACGTCGTCGAACGCCACCTCGTTGGAATCCTCGAACCAGCGGTGGATGCGAATCTCGTCGAGCAACTGCTGCTGCCCGCAGAAGGCCGTGTCGCCCGCGCCGCGCACGCACCGAACCGGCGAGCCCGCCGCGTAGTTGGCGAATTGGAACCCGATCCCGCCCCCGTCCTTCAGGTCGTCCAGCCCAATTCGCATGAGCACTTCCGCTTGCGAGGCCGCGGGCGTCGCATTGTTGAACACCCGCGTGGTGATCCACAGAAAGTCATCGGAAACGGTCAAGTCCGGAAAGTCCAGCCAGAACGCGCCGTTGAAACCGAAGGTCGTGGCCGCGAAATCATAGAGGGTCCAGGTGTTGTTCATCAGGTCGTTCAGGGTCCGGGCGACCGCCAGCGTCTGCACGTTGTTGCCCGACCCGTCGCGGGTGTATTGAATGAACCAGAACGTCTGATCCCGTGACGGGTCGTGCAAGGCCACCTGGTCGCAACAGAAATTGCCCGCGTTGGCCGGCACGTCGCAGACCCCGTCGGCGTTGAAGTTGTCGAAGGGGTCGATGAACCGCCAGTTGAACCCGCCGTCATCGGACAGCGCCGCGAACCAGTTGCCGGTCATGAATTGAACGTCCCCCACGGAGGTGACCGTCGGCTCGCAGGTGAACGACGTGCCCGCTTGGAAACTGGGCGTTCCGTTGATGGTGCATAAGGGCGTTCCCGTGAGCACGGCCTGCGGCGAACTGACCCGGTGCAGCGTGAGGTCCCCTGGGGCGGCGACCGACGAATCGGCCGCGCCGCGAAGGTTGACCATCGTCCCCCGCGATGAGTAGGCGACCGGACCGCGTCCCGATGCCCTCAGCGGCGGATCCACGGGCCGCTCGCAGCTTCGTTCCATCAGCTCGCCGAGCTCGGTCACGTTCGCGATCGGCGGATCGTCCAGGAACTCCGCGTTCGGAACCTCGACACCCGCCAGATATCCGCGCTGGGACGGCACGGTCCCGGAACGAACGACGCCATAGGGCCTGGGAGGCTCAGCCGCCCTCGCAACGACCCCGATTGCAACCACCGATAATAACGAGACTGCCCTTCTCATAACCATCCTCTCGTCCTATGACTCAGCCGCGCGTCCCGCCGCCGCGAGAGCAGGCGAGTCGGCCGGTCCCTGGGAAGGCAAGCGACGGGGTCCAGACTTTGTCACGCCGGGATCGGAACATTCGTAATTCCGCACCGTTTGGCGGGTAGAATGAAGCCGGGCCCCGAGGTCATCCGGCGGATCGACAACGACATGGTGAACGCCATCCAGTTCAACGCAGAGATTGTGCAACGGGCGATCGCGGGGGACGCCGAGGCGCTCTGCGACCTACTCGATGTCGCCGGCGCGACCCTGCTTTCTGACATCGAACGCGGATTGGATGCTAGATACCGCCCGGTCGTCCACCCGGAAGACATCTTTCAGGTGACTTGCATGGAGGCGTTCCTGCGGATTCGCGCGTTCGTTCCGGGCGGCGAAGGGTCGTTGATGGCGTGGTTGCGCCGGATCGCGAAAAACAACCTGCTGGACGCGGTCAAGGAAACGAAGCGTGAGAAGCGTCCGCCGCCGGCGGCCCGGTTGGAAGGGTCGGTCGGGGACGCTTCGTACGTGAACCTCGTCGAGCTCCTGGCTATAACCTCCACGACTCCGAGCCGCGCCTGCGCCCGCGACGAGCTGCACGAAGGCGTCGAAAAGGCCCTTCGCCAGCTTCCGCCGGACTACGAGACCGTGATCCGGTTCTGCGAACTGGCGGGCCTTTCCGGCGCCGAAACCGCCCAACGGATGGGACGAAGTCCGGGCGCGGTCCGGATGTTGCTGGCGCGGGCGCGGGAACGTCTCGCGGAGATCCTACTGGCCACGCCTCAGTTTCAATCGCGGGCGTGACAGGTTGCTTGATTTTGTCGCTCCGAAAGCGAGACGGAGAGCGAAAGTGTTGAACCCCGAAACGGGCCAGGGTCACGACGACCGGCGTTCGAAAGTACGAGACCTCATCGCTTCGGCGAAGACCCAGACGGCGCGCGCCAACCGTGATGTCCTTCCCGAGGCGGGGTCCGAGGGGTCGTCGAGCGCAGACCGTTGGCGTCCCGCGCCGGGCGCGGTTCCCGATTTCGACCCCCTGGCGGTGAGGATTCCCGGTTACGACCTGCTGCGAGAAATCCACCGCGGCGGTCAGGGCGTGGTCTACGAGGCCTTCCAGCGTTCGACCCGCCGACGGGTCGCCGTCAAGGTCATGCGCGAAGGGCCGTTTGCAGGCAACTCCGACCGAGCGCGGTTCGATCGCGAGGTCCAGCTTCTGGCCAGCCTTTCCCACCCCAACATCGTGGCCATTCACGACAGCGGACGCGTCGCGGGACACGATTACTTCGTCATGGACTACATCGACGGGCGTCCGCTGGATCGCTCCGTCGCCTCGTCGTCGACGTCGTCGTCGGATGCACCTCCTTCCTACACTGAGCCACCGGCGCTGGTGCGGTTGTTCGTGAAGGTCTGCAACGGGATCAACGCGGCGCATCTGCGCGGCGTCATGCACCGCGATCTGAAACCCGGCAACATCCTCGTGGACGCGGACGGCGAACCGCACATCCTGGACTTCGGACTTGCCAAGCAAGGTGCGTCGACGGCCGGCGCAGCGAACCCGACCATGACGGTGGCCGGGCAGTTCGTCGGGTCGCTCCCGTGGTCGAGTCCCGAGCAGGCCCAAGGAAGCCCGGTCGACGTGCGTACCGACGTGTATTCGCTGGGCGTCCTGTTGCACCAGTGCCTGACCGGGCGGTTTCCGTATCCGGTGGAGGGCACGGTCGAGGCGACCCTCGAATCCATTCGCTTGCAAGCCCCCGTGCGTCTGCGAAGCGTCTCCCGCCGGTTCGACCCCGATCTGGAGACGATCGTTCTCAAGTGCTTGTCCAAGGATCGAGAGCGGCGCTATCAGAGCGCGGGGGAGCTGGCCCGCGACCTGGAGCGATTCCTCCGCGGCGAACCGGTCGAAGCCCGGCGGGAAAGCGCCCTCTACGTACTCCGCAAGACGTTGCGACGATATCGCCTCGCCACGGCGCTGGCCTGCGGCATCGTGCTGCTGGCGGCTGCGTTTGCCGTCGCCATGGCCGTACAGTCCGCCCGCGTCGCCCGCGAACGCGACCGTGCGGAGTTGCAGCACCGTCGCGCTGAGCGCATCGGGACCTTCCTTCGAAGCATGTTCGAAAGCGTGGCGCCCGAGGGCGTCCCGGCCAGTGAGGTGTCCCTCCGAACCATTCTGGATGACGGCGCCGCCCGCCTCGAGGTCGAGTTTGTCGATTGGCCGGAGGAAGCCGCCGCCGTCCATGAAACGCTCGGTGACACATACGACAAGCTCGGCTACTTCACCGAGGGCGAGACCCAGCTCCGACGATCGCTGGAAATTCGCCGGACGCTTTTCGGGGACGACCACCCGCTGGTTTTCCGATCGCTCAGCGCCCTGGCCATGATCGTCTTCAACAAACAGGATCTTCCCGCGGCGGAGGCGCTGTTTCGAGAGGCCATCCGACTCGGGCAGCGCGTCCTCGATCCCCGCAGCGATGGAGTTCTCCGCTTGCACGTGGAGCTGGCCGCGCTGCTCTCGGAACAGCAACGATTTGTCGAGGCGGAACCGATCGCACGCCAGGTCCTGCGACGCAGCGAGGAGAAGGGGAGCGGGGAGAGTGCCATTGCGTTGACGGCCCGCCGAACGCTGGCCCGCTGTCTGAACGATTCGGGGCGCACCTGGGAAGCCTTGCCTCTGCTCCGCACGGACGAAGAGATCATTCTGCGGACACGTGGAACAGAGAACGTCCTGTACGAAGGGACGTTGATGATCGAGGCCGAGGTCTTTGAGAGCCTCGCAGACATCGACGAAGCGGAGCGGTTGCTCCGCCGGGTGATCACCCTTCGTGAACGACGGATCGGAGACCAACATCCGGCGCTCGCTTGGAATCTGTACTGCCTTGGCCGTGTCCTGTTCGAACATCGAGGACGGACGGAAGAACCGGAGTCCTTGGTGCGACGGGCGATGGCGATACAGATCGCCCGAAAGGGCCCGCGGCACGCCGACGTCCTCGACTGTGAGCGCCTTCTCGCACGGATCCTCCAGTCCGCTCCACCGAACGACGTTCGGCCCTCCGCGACCGAGTGACGGCGTTCATCGTCGCTTGCCTCTCGGTCGATATCCCGGATAGACTGCACTCCCACGGAAGTTCGGTTCGTGACCAGCGCGTGGAACGAAGGAAGGTGGACGATGAGCGTACAGACGACAACCGCGATCAAGAGTAGCCGAGTGACAGGGCACGACCACATTGAGCTGGTCGAGCACTATGCCGCACACAACTACCACCCTTTGCCGGTGGTGGTCGCCGAGGCCGAAGGCGTCTGGGTGACCGACGTGGAGGGCAAGCGCTACATGGATATGCTCGCCGCCTACTCGGCGATCAACTTCGGCCATTGCCACCCCGAACTCATCGACGCGGCCAAGGGACAACTCGACCGCGTCACGCTTACCTCGCGGGCCTTCCACAACGACCAGCTCGGGCCCATGTGCAAGGAACTTGCGGAGCTATGCGGCATGGAGGCCGTGCTGCCGATGAACACCGGCGCGGAGGGCGTCGAGACGGCCATCAAGACGGCGCGGAAATGGGGCTACACCAAGAAGCGCGTCCCCGAAGGAAAAGCCAAGATCATCTGTTGCAGCGAGAACTTCCACGGGCGGACGACCACCATCGTCAGCTTCAGCACCGACCCGCAGGCCCGCAACGGATTCGGCCCCTTCACGCCCGGATTCGAGATCATCAAATATGGCGACCTCGAGGCCTTGAAGAAGTCGATCGACGACAACACCGTTGCGTTTCTGGTCGAACCGATCCAAGGTGAGGCCGGGATCATCGTGCCCCCGGAAGGATTCCTCACGAAGGCTCGACAGCTTTGCCGTGAACGCAACGTGCTGTTCATCGCCGACGAAATCCAGTCGGGGTTGGGGCGAACCGGATACACCTTCGCGTGCCAGCACGAAGGCGTCCGCCCCGACATTTTCATCCTCGGCAAGGCCCTGGGCGGCGGGATCATGCCGATTTCCGCCATCGTCTCTTCGCGTGAGATCCTCAGCGTTTTCACCCCAGGCGACCACGGCAGCACCTTTGGCGGCAACCCCCTGGCTTGCGCCATCGCCCGCAAGGTCATCGAACTGCTCAAGACCAACCGCTACCAGGACAACGCCAAGAAGCTCGGCGAGTACCTGCTGACGCAGATTCGCGGGATCAAGACGGACAAGCTCAAGGAAATCCGCGGACGCGGACTGTGGATCGGCATGGAATTTCACCCCGCCGCCGGGAAGGCCCGCGGCTACTGCGAAAAGCTCATGCACGAGGGAATGCTTTGCAAAGACACCCACGACCAGACCATGCGCCTGGCCCCGCCCCTGTGCATCACCAAGGACGAGATCGACTGGGCGGTGGAACGATTGCGAAAAGTGCTGGCATAGCGAGCCGCGGGCTTAAGCCCGCGCGGAGAGGCAGCGTGGTTGCGCGAAGGCTCGTCATCGAGTTCGCTGCTGTGTTCATCGGTGCGACGGTGAGCGCCGGATGCGTCGGCTCCGGGGCGATGTGCGGCCGAGGCTGGTACACGGAACCACCGGTGATCAACATCAACGGTGTCACCGTGGAACCGACCACCGAGACGGTCGTCGTGGGCATCGGCGCTCCCAACTTTCGGATTCCCCGAGGCGAGGGCGGCGAAATGTTCGTCTGGCGAAGCGGCCTGCAAGCCGGGGCCAAAGGCCACATCGATCTCTACATGGCGTTTGACGGCGAAGGGAAGTTTGTTCCGATTGATCGCGTTCCGACCGAGGTCTATTCCTATGCACCGTGTGATTGCCTCACGCCGACCAAGCGGTAATTGCAACCCAGCCGTTGGCGGTGACCTCGGCTGAGCAGGGATGTCGAGCACTCTCGAATGGCACCTACCGTTCCCTCGCTCCACAATCCGTGGCTGGAGCGGTGGCCCTGCTTTGTACCAGCTCGGCCTCCTTTGCGCGACTTGTCTCTTCGCTGCCAAGTCCACTCAAGCCCACACCTTCACCATCGCTGATGCGCTGGTTGTTTTCAAGACCGACGGCACGTACCAGATCGAGCTGACGCTGGACCTCGACTCGATCACGCTGGAGTTGATCGACGCCGCCGACGTGGGCACTGCGGCCACGAAGCTCGCCGCGTGGCCGCCGTCGGATGTCGAAGGATTCGTCGAGGCCGCCAAGGAGCATGTGGAAAAAGACGTTCGCGTCTTCTTCGACGGAACGCGGTATTCCCCGGGCGCTACCTTCCCGGAGTTCCGACCTCCGACGCCCGAGGCGATTGAAACCACGACCGTCCTGGGATCGACGGTGCGGCTGTTCGGACGCGTCCCCGAGGGCGCCCGGGAGTTCACGTTCGCCCTGTCGCGGACCGCCGCACGGGTGACGCAGCTTACCGTCCTGGACCAAGGCACCGCGGGCGGCGTGAAACACCTCCTGGGTCCCGCGGAGGAGAGTCCGCCCTATCGCCTCGGCGAGCCCGCTCCATCCGCCGGACGCGCGGAGATGATCGCCCGCTACGTCGTCCTCGGATACGAACACATCCTTCCCAAGGGCGTCGATCACATTCTATTCGTGCTCGGTCTCTTTCTTTTGAGCACGCGCTTCCGAGCCTTGTTGTGGCAGGTGACGGCGTTCACCGTTGCCCACTCCGTCACCCTGGGTCTGTCCATGTACGGAGTCGTGTCCCTACCCTCGCGGATTGTCGAAACGCTGATCGCCCTCTCGATCTGTTATGTGGCCGTCGAGAATCTGGTGACCTCGGAGCTGACGCCCTGGCGTCCGGCGATTGTCTTCGGATTCGGGCTGTTGCACGGGCTGGGGTTCGCGGGCGTCCTCCGCGAACTAGGACTGCCCCAGGGCGAATTCGCATCGTCGCTGATCGCCTTCAACGTGGGCGTCGAGCTTGGGCAGCTTTCGGTGGTGCTGCTGGCGTTTCTGGCGGTCGGTTGGTTCCGAGGCAGGACCTGGTATCGAACGTCCATCGTTTTGCCTTGCTCGGCGTTCATCGCCCTGATCGGGTTCTATTGGTCCGTGGAGCGGGCGTTTTACGGCGTTTGAGGGCTTGCCTTCAAGGGCCGCGGAGCATAGAACAGCGCCGGTCGCAGCCGCGGGGAGCGCGCCCCGACCGGCGACCGGGAGATTCCAAGGATGTCCACGGCGGCGATGGAAAAGGACTGTTCGGGGAAGATGGACAAAGCCGTCGAGTTCCTCAAGCTGGAACTCCGCGGCATCCGTACCGGCCGGGCTCACCCCGGGTTGGTCGAACACCTCAAGATCGAAGTGCCATCCTATGGCAGCACCATGGAGCTGCGGGAACTCGCCACCATCAGCGTCCCCGAACCCAGCACGCTCCTCGTCAAACCCTTCGACCCGGGCACCCTCAAGGAAATCGAAAAAGGCTTGCAGTCCTCGAACTTGGGGATCACCCCGCAGAGCGACGGGAAGGCCATTCGACTGCCCATCCCGCCGCTTTCCGGCGAGCGCCGCCAGCAGCTCCAACAACAGGTCAAGAAGTTGGCCGAGGCCCAGAAGGTCGCCGTGAGGAACCTCCGCCGCGACGCCAACAAAGCCATCGACGCGGAGGAAAAGGCCAAGACGGTCAGCGAGGACGCGGCCAAGGACGTCAAGGACCGCATTCAGAAACTCACCGACAAGCACGAAAAAGACATCGACGCCGTCGCCGCCGCCAAAACCAAGGAAGTCGAACAAGGCTGACCCACGCTCTACGCAGCGTCACCCCTTCCGGGTGACGCGGAATGCTGATCGAGCCGCGCCGCTCGATTCCGGTTACAAACTTCGCCCGACATTCTACTCACACACCGCCTTCCGTTCGCTTATCATTCCATCCTCGAAAGCATGCGCCGTCGGGTGGACCAGAAGCGCGCGTTGGTCGGCTTCGACCTAGCGAAATGACCGTTCATGCCTCAATGCACCTGCGAGTGCGGAGCGAAATACAAATTCACGGAGGCGAGTCTCGGTAAGCGAGCCAAATGCCAGAAATGCGGCGTCGTGTTTACTCTCGCCTCCGACCACGGCGACATCGCGATAGCCGAGGATCCCGCAGTCTCGACCGAACCCGAGGCGAACTCACCGGCTGCAGGGCCGTTCGGCGGCCGCGGTTTACCCGCCGAACGCAGGGCGACCGTCCCACCGCCCATCGCGCCCACGCGGACCTATCTGGGCGATGTGCTTTCGACGTTCCTCTTCCCCGCCACGCTCGACAACTTCATCACCTTTGTGGTCGTGGCCGTGAGCATCACGATCCTCATGCCCTTGGCACGGTTCACGCCCTTTGCGGGAGGGCTCGTGTGGCTCGTGGTCGTCGGATGGTACGCCGCGTTTCGTTTTGAAATCGTGCGTTCCGCGGCCGCCGGAGAGGAACGACTTCCCAACGTCAACGTCACCAATGATCTCTGGGGCGACTTGGTGGCGCCGTTCTGCGGTTGGGTCGGGAGCTGGGGGATCGTCTTCCTCCCGGCGATCGCGTTCATGTTCTACGCCGTGTCCCAGGGAACCATCGACGCCGATGACGCGGCGGCGTTCCTTGCTGGTGGAGTCATGGGAATGCTCCAAGTCCCGGGCGCGGGTATGGTTGGATTCGCGGTGCTGGTATGGCTGGGTCTGTGCCTTTGGCCGATCGTGGCGCTATGCGTGGCCATCGACGGCTTCGGATCGCTCGCCCGACCCGATCTCATCGTCCTGACCATCGTTCGCACTCTTCCGGGGTATTCCGTGACCCTGGTGATGATGGTCGGGGCCGTTGCCTTGCAGAAGCTGCTCGCCGACGCCATCGGGGGCACACTCACAGGCGGGGGCGTCGCCATCGGAAGCGGCATCGCCCAATACGCGATCGTCTCGGTCGTCGGAGTTTACTTCGACATTGTCCTGATGCGCCTCATCGGCCTGTACTATCATCATTTCAAGCCCGGTTTCGCCTGGGATTGGGAATAACCGTCGGCGACGCACCACGCCCGCCGACTCCCTTGGTTCGCTCCGTTGTGTCGAGCCCGGCTGCTCCGAGGGTCCGTTTCGCTCATCGCCCCCCCATTGAAAAAGGGGCGAGCCCGCAAGGACCCGCCCCCCATTCAAACTCAACTTCTTCGTGATCGGCGCCTACGCGGCGTTCGATCCGAAAACACCCTTACGGAGTGCATCGCCCGCAGCGGTCGCGACAGGTTCCGACCGCCCCGCATGTCCCACCCGGACAGTGCGTGTCGTTGACGCACGGCAGCCCCACGTTGGCGCCGCCGCCGATGCAGGTCCTGACGCAGGTTCCCGGTCCTCCCTGGGCCGGTGTGAGAGCCGTACACGCCGCCCCGCACGGGGTAACGCACGTCACCAGGGACGGGCAAGTGCAAGGACCGAGGAACGGATAAGCACGGCCCTTGAACGCGTCGACCTCGACCAGGATGTCGGTGGCGTCGACGTCCGAGTTTAGCCCCGGCAGGTTCGGTTGAAGCTGCATTTCGGCCTTCGGGCGCGCTCCGGGCAGGCTCTTAAACTTCTTGACCAATTCGGAGACGTCCAGACCGTCGGGCTGGGTCGTCGGCGACGGCGGGTTGAACACCGGGAACACG
>CAZYEX010000054.1:0-10532 GCA_964646605.1 uncultured Phycisphaera sp.
ACTCCAGCAGCGGCAAGAGAAGCTGCCCGTCCAGGCTCAAGAACTCCGAGAGCGCCCGACTGTCCCGACGATCCGCGACTTGGTATCCTTGCTTCATGGTGGTGGCTCCTTAAAGAATTCACAACCCTACCCGCCTACACAACGGATAGGATCGAGCCGCCACCATCTTTTTCAACCTTCAACTACGAACGGGACATGCTCATTTTTGAGCAGGCATTGGAGACGATCGTCAAGACAAGGAGTCAGAGGGATGATGAAACGATCAACGCATGTGCAGGGAGCGGTTGCGCTGGCGATATGGTCGGGCCCTGGCGCGGCGGCCCCGCAACCGCCGAGCAGTCAAACCATGGCCCCACTATGGACCGTGCACATCGATGAAGTGTGGCCGGACAAGGCGGCGGAATTCGAGCGCTTGAACATTGCCGAGAACAAGGGCCTGCACGCGATCATGCGCGAGCACGCCCAACCGATTGAGCCGGTCTACGAGATCATGACGACCGGCGCTGTTTACATGAGCCTGCGTCCGAAGCTTTCCTTCACCGAGTTCGACGCGCCGTCCACCGTTCCCGATAGCGTCTCGAAACTATTCGCAGCGGTAATTGACCCTCTCAACGGGCCCATCCATGCCGCGCTGAAGTACCACCACAACGAAATTTGGCGCTATCACAAGACAGACTCTTACATACCAGTGGCGCCCGGGTATGAGCTGTCCACGCCAGGCTACATTCAACTCGTCAGCGAGCGGGTCATTCCGGGCATGGAGGAGCGTTACAGTGCACTGCTCGACTCCCTCAATGCCGTCCTCAAGAAGAGTGGCTATCCGTGGTGCGTTCTGATGTTCACATCGTCGTACGGCGATGGCGCGTACAAGTATCTCTGGCAGGCTGATTCGAAGGAGGCCTTTCTCAAGGCCGGGGATCGCGCCTCCGTCCTGACCGCGGCGCTCGGCGGGCAGGCAGCACGCCAGATGCTGGCCGACTGGAAGAGCTGCCTGGCGAGTTCCGAGACCGTAGACGCCACAGCGCGGCGCGACTTCTCCGACTTGTCGGAATCGGTGCCATGGTTGGGTTTGCCGGCACGATGACCGAGCACACGGCCGGGTGGCACTGATAGTTGTGCCACCGCTCTTGAGCGGTGGAGGCGACTGGCATCGCCCACGCGTGCGTCCCGGCGCGCCGGGGGGTCAATCGCCAATCGCCGTTCCTATTTCGGCGTTTCGACTTTTCGGCGTTTTCCTTCGTCTCTTCCTTCACCATTCCGCATTCAGCACTCAGCGTTCGCCATTCCGCGTGATCGGTCGATCACGCGCCCGCCGCCGATCACCCTCCAAGTTATCTGGGTAGATGAATCGCCGCCGCCATCCTGGCTCGCATAGTCGTGCCGCTGCCGCTCCGCGCGCTGCCTACTCGACACTCGATAATCCCCTCCGTCCGTTCGGTTTCGGCGTTTCTGCTTTCGGCGTTTCTACGTTTCCTCCGTGCCGTCCCTCGGTTTCTGCATTCTGCGTTTCTGCGTTTCCGTGTTTCCTCCGTCCCTCCGTCCCTTTGTCCCTTTGCTCCTATGTCCCTTCATGCCGATTCAGCAAAATGCGCCCGTGCAAAACAAACCCAAGAATCCCGCTGGCCGGGTCAAAAACGGAGTTTCGACCCGAAAATTTGGCTTCGTTTGGGTTCGATGGGCCCCAAAAATGGCTCTTCCAGTACAATCGAACCCATTCGCAGGCGGGTGCCCGCCGCGCCGGGATGGGTTCGGCGCGATTGCCGACATCCGTCGCCGACGCTGCCCGCTGAACCATCACTTCACGCGCATATAGGTCACTTCGATCACCTTGTAATTGTCGCCCGCGTGGAGGTCGATGATCTCGAACACGTGCTTGTCGTCGTCGATGATCTTGGTGACGTACTTGACCATCCGCCCGGCCACCTTCAAATGCGGCTCGTCCATTTCGCCGTAGTAGGTGAAAACCTTGCCCGTGGGATCTGCGGTCCCTTTCATGGTGAGGATGGCCGTGGTCATGTTGTCCGACCACGTGGAGGTGTACAGGTTGCGATAGGCGTCGTAACCGGTCAGGCCGAAACCCTCGTGGGGCATGCCCATCATCTGCCCCTTGTACTCCTCGGCCATGAACCGCCCGCCGAGAATCCATTTTCGCTCCGTGGTCCCGCTGGATTCCATGGCCGGCGTACCCGGACCGCCCATCCACATCTTCGAGGCCGAGTTCCACTTGCCGATGAAAGCGTCGAGCTTCTTGTGATGTTCCCCGGGAGCGTTGAGTTTCATGTGCTCCTGCATGGCGGCCATTTCCTGCTCGCTCATGGCCGGCATTTTGCCCGCTGCTGCGGCGGGCTTGTCCTTGGCGGGCTCCTTGGCGCTCTGCGAAACGGCGCTGCGCGTCAGGAAGGCCAGTGTCAACATGGCGACAGTCCCCGTGATGACCGTTCGTACCTTCATGGGTGTTCCTTTCTCGTAGAAAACTACCTCGTCAAATGCGCCGGGATGGTCTTGACCTTGTAGCACCGCTTCGCCAACGGAATCGCACCCGGCACGAACGTTCCGTTTTTGACGTTGGCGGTGACCTTGGGGATCCAGCGTTTTACCATCGTACCCCATCCGAACCGCAGCATAAAACGCTGCCACCAGGGGAAGACGCCCTCCAGGCCTGTGTGGTCCATGCACAAGCGCGTCCCCTCGGGGGTCGGGGACAGGGTCCATGTCACCACCGACGCTTTCGCGGGCCTCGTCCCGTCCTTGAGGACCGGCACCCAAGTGTAGGCTAGTCGCCGCGGGCGCTGGACTTCGAGGACTTCGCAGCGCGTCTCGTGTCCGCAGCCGGGCATGGGGTCCACTTGAAATACGAACTTGTGCCCGACGACGGGCTCGAAGTCGTTGGGCATGAGCCATTCGGCCAGGGCGTGGCGATCCGTCAAGGCCACCCACACGTCTTCTGGCGGATAGGGATAGTCACGCTCGAAATGCAATCGGTCGAGCATCAGCGTTTCTCCGGCGGCGAGCCCTTCTTGCGTTGCAGGTACTTGCCGAGATTGTCGAGCCTTTCATTCCAAAAGCGTTCGAACTCCTTGACCCAGTCGGACAGCTCCTTCAGGGGGTCCGGTTCGAAACGGTAAATCCGCCGCCGACCATCGCGGCGCACGGTGACCAGTCCGGCCTCGCGCAGCACGCGGAGGTGTTCGGAGACCGAGGGTTGGGTGATGTCGAAGAAAGCGGCCAATTCCATGACCGGGCGTTCGCGTTCCGCGAGCAGATCGAGCATCCGCCGGCGCGTGCCGTCGGCCACCGCGTGGTAGACATCGCAACTCGCCGCCCAGCGAACCATGTCGGCAATATATCGTCGATTGCCTATATGTCAAGCCCCCAAGCAAAAATTCTTTTCACCCCTTGGCGGAGTCGTCAGGGCGTCGGCGAGGCGATTCTCTGGCGGATTTCAGCGGCCAATCCGACCCGCGACCGTTCGCCCTTGACTCGCCGCGAGGCGAAGCCTGGACCGCCGTTGCGGTCCATCCCGCTACGCGGGACGCGGCGTGTCAAGGGTGAGGGAGCGGTTATTCTCAAAGACCGCTTACCCTTCAATTCCTTGAACTCTTCAACTCCCGATCTGTTCCCCTCACCCCCCGGGGCAGGTCATCGACGCGACACCCCCCGACCGCGCCGACACGACATCCGATTTCGACTTTTTGACATGTCGACGTTTTGACTTTTCTGTCCTGCTCGTCCCGCGACGCCCATTCCGCCGATCACTCCGCAAGTTATGGGGGTAGAAGGAGCGCCTCCGCGACGTTACCGAGGGTCGCCGGCGGGCTCGGGCGACTCGTCCACAAGGATTCGCCACGACTGGGCCTTCTCCGGATCGTCCCAGGAATCGTACAGGTCGATCAATGCCTGGATCGTCTCGCGCCTGCATCGATCGCCCAGGGGGCGTTTGGCGGTGAGCGTTTCGTAGGCCTGCAAGAGAATGGGTTCGGCATCCTCGTATTCCCCCAAGGCCACGAGCGTCGCCCCCAGCCAACTCCGCGTCCGCGCCGTTCGCCAATGCTCGGGAGGCAGACGCTTCTCTTGAATACCCAGCGCCTTTCGTAGCTGAATTTCTGCGTTTTCCGGATCGTCGCGTCGGAACTGAATCGCTCCGAGCAAGGCCAGCGTTTCGGCCGTGTTGGGGTGGTTGGGGTCCGACTGCTCGCGGATTTGCAGGACTTGGCGGGCGTAGTTTTCTGCGGTTTCGTAGTCCGCCATCTCATAATGAAGGTTGGCCAGATGTTGCAGAGTCACAGCCACGGCGGGGTGGTTGTCGCCATACACGCTTTGCTTGAGCACCAGCGAGCGGTGAAGGAGTTGTCCAGCCTCCTCGAACTGCCCCAGGACAATGAGACACGAGGCCAGCGAAGTCATGCCCCGCGCCGTATTCTGGTCCTTTTCGCCGTGTAGGTTCTTCATGAGTGTCAGAGCCTGTCGCAGCAAAGGCTCGGCCTCCGCATAGCGCCCTTGCTCCATCAGGACGGTGGCCAGGTTGTTGAGGGAGGCGGCGAAGTCGCGGTCGTTCTCGCCGAATAGGCGGCGGCGCATGTCCAGGGCCCGCCGATTGAGCGCCTCGGCCTCCGCGTATTCGCTCAGACGTTCCATGCACGCCGCGAGGTGATTCAAGCTTTCGGCGACGCCTTCGTCATCGCCGTCGGCGAGCGCACCGCGGATGGCCAGCGCTTTGCGATAGAGCGGTTCGGCCGTCGCGTAATTCCCTTCAAGCCAGTGGACGCGCCCCAGGTGATGCAGACTCGCGGCCACGTCGGCGTGAAGATCGCCGAACACCCCTTGTCGAAGGGCCAGGGCGATTTCGAGGTGGGCGCGCGCTGGGGGATAAAGTTCGAGGTCGATGTACCCCTGGCCCAGACTCTGACGCACCACGGCTTCGGCCTCGGGATTGTGTGGAAAAAGGGTGGACACGCGATCGGCCAGGTCGTTGAGACGTCGATGCAGCGGGGAGTCCGCCGCCTTGGGGGCCCCTCGGTCGCCGCTGCGGGGGGGCTTGCCCGCGAGGCCGGACTGCACCTCGGCGTGGATTTTCCAGGCCTCGGCGACTTCATGCTGATACCGCGCGGCGTTCCGTTGCGAGATCGCCACGGCCGCCCCGCCGCCCAGCAACAACAGGACGAAAGCGACGATCACCCCCACGCGAGCCTTGTGACGCCGCGCCGTTTTCCAGACCAGGTACCAGGCGCTGTCGCGCTTGGCTTCGACCGCTTCGCCGGCAAGGTATCGGTGGATGTCCTTGCCCAGTTCGCCGGCGCTCTGATAGCGGCGAGTCGGGTCCTTGTGCAGACACTTGAGGATGATGGTCTCGAGCTCGTGGTCGATGAGCCGTTGGATGGTGCTGGGGCGTTGCGGTTCGGTATGCAGGATGCGGTCCAGGACGTCACGCATGCCGCCGGAAATCGAATACGGGAATTGACCGGTGAGGATTTGGTAAAGAACCACGCCGAGAGAGTAGACATCGGTGCGCACGTCGATGTTGTCGGGCGAACCCGAGGCCTGCTCGGGACTGGCCCAGGGGAGGGATCCGACGAACTGGCCGGTGAGCGTCACGTTGAGCGGATAGGAGCCGTCCTGCATGTCGCTGCCCGACACGCGGGCCAGGCCGAAGTCCAGGACGAAGGGTTCGCCTTCGGGGTTGACGCGGATGTTGCTGGGCTTGAGATCGCGGTGGATCACTCCGCGGAGATGGGCCGCGTTCACCGCGCCGCAAATCTTGGCGAACAGCTCCAGGGTCGGTCGGATGGCCAGATGGCGGTGGTCAACGAATTCATCGAGGGGATGACCGGGGATGTAATCCATGACGCTGTAGAACCGTCCGGATGCCACGCCGCTGTCATGGATGGCCACGATGTTGGGGTGGTGGAGCTGGGCGAGGATGTGGACCTCGCGCTCGAAGCGCGTGCGTTCGTGGACGCCCGCGCCGTTTCCCTGGCGCATGACTTTGATGGCCACCTCGCGGCGGGTGGCGGTTTGGCGGGCGAGATAGACGACCCCCTGGGCCCCACCGTGAATCTCGCGGACCAGCTCGTATCCGGGGAAGGAGTCGCCCGCCGGCAACCGGGCGGCGAAGACGGAATGGAACTCCTCCGCCGTGCGCAGGGCGGGAAGGATGGCTTCCAACTCCCCCGCGGGAGAATCGACTCCCATCCCCGGTTTTTTCGTTCGCTCCATGGTTCGGTCAGCGCGCGGGCGTCCTCTCGTAGTATAAGCGGAAAAACTCGTCCCCGCTCACGCCCGAACGATCGAAACCCGTCGCCCTCCCGCCGCCGTGAGCACCCGATCCGCGGCGACAACCCGCACGAACCGCGATCACCCTCCCGCCGCCGTGAGCCACCCGATCCGCAGCGACAAACCGCACGAACCGCGATCGCCCTCCGAGCCCCCTCGCTTACGAGGGGGGTGTCCGGTCATGGCGTACATCGTCCGCATCGGTCACGACAGAACCCCGCACCGCACGAACCACCCGGGCAATGGTTGTTGTTGATGCACTCCAAGCCCACATAGGTCCCGCCGCTGCACGTCTTCACGCACGTCCCGTTGCCGCAAGGGGTGGGGTTGGCGCAGGGCGTCAGATTGCAGGTCACCGTCGAGGGGCAAACACACGGCCCGCTGAACGAATACGCGAAGCCCTTGAAGTTGTCCACCACGATGACAATGTCGATGGCGTCGATGTCCGAGTTCAATCCGGGAAGGTTCGGCTGCACCTGCACGTCGGCCTTGTTCGGCGCTCCGGGCAGGTTCTTGAACTTGGCCACGATTTGGCTGACGTCGTTGGCGTCCGGCTGCTGCGTCGGCGAGGGCGGGTTGTACGGAGAGGCTATGTCGCCCGCGCGATGGGTGGATACAGTGACAGATTGTGACACCGCACCGCAGCCCGCCTCGTTGCCCTTGCAGCTCAGACCGTAGACCTTCACCCCGTAGCCGGAACTGGGGGCGATCTCCGCTCCGGTGACATGGATCAGGTTCTCGCTCGTCCAATCGTGGTAGTAGGCCGTACATTGCAGCCGCGCCCCGCGGAAGTTGCCCGCGCCGGGACTGTCCTGTGATTCCAACGCCGTAATCGGCGGACCGACCCAGCGGGCGCACCCGTTGGCCTCGCCGAGCGCCGTACACGTGCCGGCTTCGTAAGTCGAGAAGTTCGGCGGCGGATACTGCGGAGCGTTGGGCGGAATCGGGTTCTGCAGATCGAGCATGGTGATTTGCAAAGCCACCGAATTGGCCGACCCCGTCGCTACAACCGGCGGCGGGACGCTGAACGAAACATATCGCGTCTTGTTTCCCGCCGGATCAGGGACGATCGGCAAGGGCACAGCCGCGACCGCGGGCGACCAGAACCCCCCGGTGAGGACATACCCGCCGCCGGTCGGATCGCCGGCGTCGTGCTGTCCGATGGTGCCGCCGAGTTTGTATCCTCCCCCGGTCAGGTTGGAGTGACCGCCGGAGTCGATGGTGCTTTTCTTGATGCTGTAGCCGCCGCCGCTCTGGGCGTTCGCCGACGCGACCGCCCAGAAAATAGCGAATAGCGAATAGCGAATGGCGAAGGACGGGGAGGGCAAAGATTCTCTTTGCCCCATTGCCGAGTGCCAGTTGCCGATTGTCGATTGATGGTTCATCGTGCACCTTCCTTTGGCGCGGTCAAGGTACGCATTAGTTCTTTCAGCTCGTCGATCTCAAATCTGAGGTTCTCGATCTCGCAGTCTTTCTCCTGGACGATTCCATACAGCCCCTGAATGGCCGCCAGGGCCACGCCGGCGGTATCCAGGGCCGCGAGGTGTCTGTCGTCGGCGCCCAGACCGAAAAGGGCGTGGAAGTCCTGGGCCACCGGGCCGATGTGCTGGACGAACGCCGGTTCGACTTTGTAATTCCAACGAGTGATGTTCAAGTCGGCGAGTCGATCCAGGATTTCCTGGGGATCGAGTGGTTGGAAGTTATGCTTGGCGTTGCGGTCGCTGGCGTCGGTCCAGATTCCGCCAGCGGTGCAGTGCGCGCCGCTGACCATCTCCAGGGGATTCGTCGGCGACGTCGTGCCGATGCCCACGCTCCCATCGGGTGCCACGCTCAATCCGTTGGGTGGTCCCACGCCCTCCAGCGCCCGGATGGCGTACGGCGCGGGCGTGAGTTCAACGCGCGGCGCGAGTAGGAAGAAAGTCGGGATCACTCCGCACTGCACCTCGATTTCCAGCCAGCGAGGGTCTCCGTTGATCGTCCCGGCGCCGAAGTCCATGACCACGGTAAACGCGCCGTTCAGGACCTCGACGTTCGGCGCGGTTTGCGGCGAGGTACCGAGCGGTGTTCCTCCCGTGGGGTTGGCCCACAGGCCGAAGCGGAAGTCGCAGGTGTCATCCACCGGCGTGCCCGCGGGGTTTTCCAGATACCCCTGATAGGTAAAGGCCGTCTGCGGCGGGAAACAATTCGGGATCGGCGTGTGTTCGCAGGTCATGTCCTGCGCGCACGTGTCGGTGGTGCAGGGGTCTAGGTCGTCGCAATCGGCGTTGGAAACGCATTCGGGAGGAAGCGGGGCGATATCGACGACGGCCGAGACCAGCTCCAATATCGGGATGTTGTTTGACGGAACCGCGGCGTCGGCCGCGAACGTATCAGCGGCGACGAGCGGAATCGTGTATTGCCCGAGGGCGCACGCGGGTACGTCGTACGCCACCGTCGCCCCGTAGTACAACAGTCCGCCATCGGTGCTTCCCCCGGGCACCGTCGGGACGGCGCCAAAGAAGGCGCTGCTCGACACAAGGTTCGCCGCCGCGATGACATCCGGCTCGAACGGTAGGAAGACCCAGTCCGAACGCGTTCGATTGAAGAAGACCCATTCGCATCGCAACGGCGAACTCGAGCATAACGGTCCTGACTCGCCGAACGCCGCCGCGCATACCGCGTGTCCCGCGGGGTTGATACTTGGGCACGCCACCACGGGCGGGACGATGTCGCACCCCGCTTGCACGGGTACGGCATTGGCCCCGAGGAGCCCGTTGCCGTCCAGCCGCGTCTGCCAAACGTGCAGAAGGGGCCCGTTGGCCGTCGGGTCCCAGTCCTCGAGTTGAACGTGGAAATAAGCTCGGAATGCCCCGGGGGTTGCCAACAGGGTTTGCCCGGAGATCAACGAACCCGGCGGGTAGGAGCCCGGCCCCTGCGAGAGGACGGGCGTGAGCCGGATGCGCATGGTGGGCGGAGCGCCCGCGATGGCCGAGCGCAGGCTCTGGGCGTCACCGGTCACCACGCCGGCGCTCCGCGAACCGACCGGCCGGGCGACAACCCCGCGATCCGCACCCTGCCCATACAATGGAGCCAACATGGTAAGAGTCCCGACGACTCCCAAAATGCAACCCAGTTTCGTCTTCATCCGTCTTCCTCCGTCCTGACCTGACTTGGTGCAAGGCCAACGCTCGCCGCGCGGTTGCGCGGGCTCGACGTGGGCTATTGCCATCTGAGCAAGTCCTTGATTCGCAAATCCGTTCAACTCCGCGATCCTCCCGCCTCCTACCCCGTAGCGTCGAGGCTTGTACCCGGCGAGTGGGTCCGCAGGCAGGCCCTTGACGCGCCGCGGCGGCGGCATACCCGCGTTCTCCGGTCCTAAGGACCTTGCCGGTTGCGGCGGGGTCATGCTATACTCCAAGTATGACCAAAGTCGTTGGGGACAGCTCATGATTCGTAATGAGATCGAAGAGCTTCTTCTGCAGCACCCCTTTGAGCCTTTCCTCATCCGCGTAACCAGCGGGCAGCGGTACGAGGTTCGCAACAGCGCCTTGGCCGCTCTGCTCAAAAGCGCCATTTTCATCGCGTTTCCCAATTCGGATCGTCGCGTCATCGTTCCATTCCTGCACGTCGCCGCAGTCGAAATTCGCAACGGTCGGCAACGCCCGCCCTCCGGCAAATCAAAGCGCTGACCTGGCCGGGCGAGAAAGGATTCTCGTACCAGCCGACCCCTAATCGACAATCGAAAATCGACAATCGGCAATCCTCGTTTCATCGCCCCCCTCCATTCTGTTGCCCGGCGAGCTTGTTGACCATCGCTTTGAGATCTGAGATCTCCGATCTTAATTCCTCGACCTCTCGGGTCTTCTGCTCGCGAAGCTCGTCGATCGCGCAGTCCTTTTCGTCGAGCTGTCGGTCCTTCTCGGCGCGGAGTTCGCGGAGGGCTTCGGCGGTGAGGGCCTCGAAGCCGCCGACGGTGAGCGTTTGGTAGCCCTTGGGGTCGCGGCCCACCCATTGCGGGAAGGCTCGACTCACCTCGTCGGCGATCAGGCCCATCTGCGTCCCGGTGATCCCGCCCTGCGACGAGGGGTCGAGCCACTGGAAGGTGACCCCGCGAAGTTGCAGCAGACGCTCGAGCGCCCCGGACAGCGGCTCAATGTTCTTCTTGAGCCGCCGGTCGGACCAAATCGTCCACGTGCTTGAACCAGGCTTGGCCGCCGAGTCGGAGGACAGCAACAGCCCGAAGCTCCCGGGGGTCGGGTCGCTTCGGATCGCCAGGCTGTGAT
>CAZYEX010000055.1:0-24713 GCA_964646605.1 uncultured Phycisphaera sp.
CGACCGGCGCATGCCGCACCAGCGCCCCCGCGTCCTCTTTGTGGGCCCACCAGCATGCGAGCCCCGCCCCGGCCAGTAGCGCGAGGCTCATCGAAGGAAGGTACGTGTAGCGGTCGGCGACGACTTGCGGTCCGGATTGCGCCAGCCCCAGCATCGGAGACAGCAGCACGATGTAGACCGCCCAGGCCACGATCAGCCCGGGTTGGCGACGCCTCAACTTCCAGAGGATCGCCGTAAGCACAACGACACCCGCACACGCCAGTAGATTCACCGTGTCCACAGGCGAGGCATCCGGTCGTTGCTCGTACAGGGGAACCAGATTCACAGGCCAGAGCGACTTCCCGAGATAAAAGAGAATCCCGTGGAATGCTTGCGACACGCGAAGCGAAAGGGAGTGTTGTTCGAGCGTGCGCAATGCGCCCACGTCGGCCTGGGCCCAGAGCGCCGCGACGGCACACGCGAGAGCCGGGATGAGGTAGACCACCTTTTCCCAGAGAATCTCGCGTGCGCCACCCACTAGGGGTGGCGCTACATCGGACAGGCCCGCGCAGGGTGGCGCTACATCCGAACCACGCGGCGCCCCAAGCCGCCGAAGCGGATAGACATCGAGCAAGATCAACACGATGGGTAGTGTCATCCCCGTCGCCTTCGAGAGGAGTGACAGAACGTAGCACGCAAGGGACACGATGAGCCATTTTCGAGGGCGGCCGGTTCGGGTCGCATGACGCAGGTAGAAACCGACGGCTACGATCCACCACGCCCCGCTGAGCACGTCGCGTCGCTCCGTGGCCCACGCCACCGACTCGACACGCAAGGGGTGTACCGCAAACATGAACGAGGCGAGCAAAGCCCCGGCGACAACGCTCGAGCAGGGCAATGACGGCGAGGCGACGTAGAGCAGTCGTTTGGCCACGAAAAAGAATCCGATCGCGGTCGCAAGGTGAAGCAGCAGATTTGTGAAATGGAATCCTGCCGCACTTACGCCCCAGAGGAGTTGCGTCTCCAGGGCGTACGAAAGCCAGGTGAGGGGTTGGTAGTGACCGGCGGCGCTAGTCGTACACATCCACGACAGGTGCTTGAAGCTCAGGCCGCGGAAGCTCGAATTGCGGACGATGTTCTGGTCGTCGTCCCATCCCACGAAATCGTTTTCGAGAACGGGAATGAACGCCGCCAGAGTGAGCACGCTGAGCGCGAGGACGGCCCAGCGCACGCCCTTGGCCGAGTCGTTCACTCCGACGAGGTTCCTGGTTGGCGAAGGAGTCGTCGCAGTCACAAAAACGTCCGCCCGAATCGCATCGGGGGCATTGTACCCGCAGCGATAGCCTGTCTAGGAGGCGCGCTCTATACTGCCCGTCGACGCGGGCCCTCATGTGGGCGAACGGGCACGCAGGATTGACTCTGGTCAGGCGCTATCGCGCCAAGCAGAGGGCCGAGTGACCATGTCCACGTCGTGCGGTTCCGACGACATCAAGACCAGGATGATGACCACGGAGGCTCCAGCCGTCGCCGAAGCGTCACCCTCGGAGGTCCCATTCATGCCGCCGCGCTTCGTTTGGCTGAAGCGGTTCGCGGTCCTCGGCGTGGGGATTGCCGTTGCGGTCGGTTTGCTCCGTGTGTGCTGGGGTTGGGCGGCCTATTACCGTTTGAACACCCAACTCGCGGCGTATCGCGCTGCAGGCGAGCCGGTCTTTGTCGAAGAATTCAACTCGGCGTTGGATGCCGTGCCCGAGGAGCGCAACGCCGCGTCACGCCTGAAGAAGGCGATGGGGATCCTTGCGGGTTCAGCGGACTCGGGTATCGATGTGTACGAGTTCCTGCGCGATCCCACGACGTTTGACCGTAAATCAGGTGACGCCGCGGAGTTCATGCAAAAAAATGCGGCAGTGTTCGCGCTGGTACGGGAGGCGAGAGGCCTTCCGGAGGTTGCGTGGGAAACGCGGATCGGGGGAGAAGGGTCACAAGGCGGGCGCTGGGGCGAATACCACCGACTGGCGCTGCTATCCGGATTCGCTCTCGCGTACCACTTGCGGACCGGGGACCACGAGAGTGCGGTGGGGGTCCTGCGGGACTTCCTCGCCGTCAGCCATGCCATAGAGTCGGAGCCCCTTCTCAGTTCCAACCTTATGGCGTGGGCGGCGTACGATTGGACCTTCGCTTATATTGAGGAACACGTCCACTGGATCCGAATTCTGGGCGAGGCGCCAGCGCCGTCGGATGTTCCCCGACCTGCCTTGCGAGCGGAAGTTGAGCTGTTGCTGAGGGACTTGCTGCTCGAGAGTCCGATGCGGGACAACCTCGTTCGATCCCACTATGGTTCTCGGGCGGAAACGATCCACCTTTTGGAGACCCGGGGCGCGGTCGATTCGTGGGCGGGTTCCGGCACGATGCCGAAAATCAGTGTCCCGTGGAAAACGGTCGTGGATTTCATGCTGCATCCGGCCCTGGTCCTGGATACAGATCGAGATGCCGGATATTACACTTTCGCGGCGCGTGGGTGGAAACAAGCGACCTTGGCCGAGGCGGCTAAGCGCCAGGTTTCCAAGGATGCACCCGCGCACTTGCTCCATCGCTTGACGAGACCGATCACTCATACGCCTTGGGGGTCTTCCGCGTCGACGTTCGAGAAGGTCGAAGGTATTTTCTTCCGAACCCTCGCGCGCCGCCGGATGGCGGCGCTGGCGGTGGCGATTCGGCTGTATGTCGAGGATCACGGCGAGCGCCCCCCCGAGCTCACCCTGCTTGTTCCGCGTTATCTACCGGAACTGCCGAGAGATCCGTTTTCCCCTGCGGAACGGTCCTTCGTGTACCTTCCGGAGGCGGATCGCCCCTGTCTCTACAGCGTGGGCTTGGACGGAGTCGACAACCAGGGACAGGTAGTTATCCCGACGGATGGACCATTTGACGGCGAGGGGAGCGACATTCCCTTGTACCTTGAGGGGGAGAAAGACGGCGACGGAATCGAGCCCGAATCAGGCGCCGAAACTCACGATGACCATGAGAACGTAGAGGACCAGGAGAGGGAGTAGCCCGACCAGGAGGAATGCGAGCCCCAGCCAGATCAACGGCAGGCATAGAGCGAGCGCGGCATGGCGGCGTGTGTGCAGGGGCATCGTGCGGCGACTGAGCTGCAGCAACGTCCACCACCATCCGAAGACACACCCACATGGTATGAGGAAGGCGCCGCCACCCGCCCAGACCGGGGCCCACAAGGCCACCGCGACCCAACGATCCGCAAGCGTGAGCGAGGCCACGACGATCAGCACCACGAGTGCCGCAGGAAAAAACGCCAGGGGAGCGCTTGCGTAGTAGCTCATGGCGACGGCATTGTTCTGCTGCCGGGGGGCCACGGACGACGGGTGGAAAAAGTAGCTCGGCACGCCGGTGGCGGCTAGGAGGAACAGGAAGAAGCACGCGTAGAGTAGGGCAACGGGCCAGAACTCGGCGTAGGCTTGCGCGACGAACGTCGGCCCCTGTGGCACGAACGCTGTTGGCGTCACTTGTTGGGGTGGGCCTCCGAATTCGGCCTCGAACGGCGTCAGGCCGTACGCCGCGAGGGCTGCAAGAAGGACCGTGAGGTAGACGAGGATCACGGTGATCCATTGGAAGCGGCGGGCGTCGGGGAGGGAGACCGCGTGGGCGTATTCCTCGCAGAAGCTCACAGGTCGGAGTACGACAAGCCGCACCGTTTGCCAATAGGCACGCACGCGTCCCAAGGTCTTGCGTTGGACCCAGGGAATTCGGCATTCGCTCGCGAGGATCGCCGCCAGTGAATGGCCGCATTCCGGGCAGTGGTCGCCCGGCGCCGCGTGGAGGTTGTAGGCGCACTTCGGGCAGAAGATGTCCATGGGGATCATGGGGCGTGATGGGGACAGGTCTGCCATTGGCGTGACTGGGATGCTATCGCGATCACGTGCCACGGGCTATTGCCGAGGAAGCAATGGCCCGCGCGGCTGGGTGAAACTATACTCGCAAGCGGAGGACGGGCGGGACGGACAACGTCCCGCGTCCGCGCCAAAAGGGAGACATGACATGAGCGGCGACGGCGGTTGGTATTACGTACAGAACGGACAGACGGTGGGCCCGGTGTCGCGCGAGGAACTCACGCGGGCGCTTCCGCAAGCTCACGGCCCCGCGACGCTGATCTGGGGACCGGGGGTCAGCGAATGGACGGAGGCACGGCACGTGGTCGCCATCGGCGTGGGGGCTACGCACACCGCAGCCCCGCCTCGCGCCCCCACCGGACGACGCGCCGACGAAATCGACTACGAAATCTTCGGCGACGACATGCAGTTCGTCGAAGTCACCCTCGACCCCGGCGAGGTGGTCGTGGCCGAGGCGGGCATGATGATGTACATGTCCCAGGGCATCGAGATGCAGACCGTTTTCGGCGATCCCAGCAAGAACCAGGGGCTCTTCGGCAAGCTCCTGGATGCCGGCAAACGGATGATCACCGGCGAGTCGCTCTTTCTGACCACTTTCGGCGCCGCCGGCAACCAGCGCGAGCAGGTCGCCTTCGCCTCGCCCTATCCGGGGAAGATCATCCCCATGCACCTCGATGAGCTCGGCGGCGAGTTGATCTGCCAGAAAGACGCCTTCCTCTGCGCCGCTCGCGGGGTGCAGGTGGGCATCGCCTTCCAGAAGAAAATCCTGGCCGGTCTGTTCGGCGGCGAAGGATTCATCCTCCAACGACTGACAGGCGATGGCATTTGCTTCGTCCACGCCGGGGGAACGATCCACCGCCGCGAACTTCGCTCCGACGAGACGCTGCGCCTGGACACGGGTTGCCTCGTGGCCTTGCAGCCATCGGTGAACTACGACATCGAGATGACCGGCGGGATCAAGAACACGATCTTCGGCGGCGAAGGGCTTTTCCTCGCCACCCTCCGCGGGCCGGGGATCGTCTGGGTGCAGTCCCTCCCCTTCACCCGCCTGGCAGGCCGAATCCTCGCCAACCTCGGCCCGCGCCGCGGCGGAAAGGACGAGGGGTCGTTACTCGGGAACTTCGCGAACATTTTCGAGGGACGGGGATAGACGCGCTTTCCCTAGGAGACGCCGGTACGGCCCGGGACAAACGCAACGTCGGTCTGATGTTTTTCTGGCTCAGAACGCCATTGGAGGTTCGACACTATGCCTGCCGAGCAGGACTATGACCCGGAGGCGACACCGGCAGCTCCTTGGAACGTCCACACCACGCTCGCTACCGTCGCGGGAACAGAGCCCGTCGTGCGGAGCCTGGAACGTGATGCGCTGGGCTCGCGTCCGCGACCGGTTCGGGTCGGCCAGTATCGAGTCATTGAGGAACTCGGAAGGGGTGGGATGGGTGTTGTGTATCTTGCCGAGACCAGTTGGGGGCGAAGGGTCGCACTCAAGATGGTCACCAGCGCGTTGGAGTCGCTACAAGTCTTGGCGCGATTCCGGCAAGAGAGCCAAATCCTGGCGATGATGCGCCATCCAAACATCGCCGACGTCTACGACGTCGGCGTAACCAGCGACGGGGGGGCGTACTTTGCAATGGAGCATATTGCCGGGGACGCGATAACGACATTTGCCGATGAACACAGGCTCGACGTCCGCCAACGCGTCGAACTGTTTATCCCCGTCTGCGACGCTGCCGAGCATGCGCACGCAAAGGGCATCGTCCATAGGGATCTGAAACCGTCGAACATCCTTGTGAAGTCCAACGGCAAGCCCATCCCAATTGTGATCGACTTCGGGGTGGCCAAATCACTGCCGGGATCTCTGGCTCCGCCTGAGGCGGAGGTCCTGCAGGCAGACCGGTGGGCGGGAACGCGTGGTTACATGAGCCCCGAGCAGCTAAGGGGCGATGCGGACATCGACCCTCGTGCCGACATATTCTCGATGGGAGTCGTCCTGTATGAGCTGCTTACCGGTGCCCGACCTTGGGCCGTCGACGAGTTGTCGCTGGATAGGTTGCGTCGCTCAGTTACAGAGACCATTCCAACGCGCCCAAGCCGTTGCCTTTTGGAGTCAATTGCCGCGGGGTCGCGACGGTCCCGCGGGTTCACCCCGGTCCCGAACGCATGGACGGTCAGCAGGCAACTACGCGAGGACCTCGACTTCACAATCATGAAATGCCTCCATCCCGACAGACGCAAGCGTTACGATTCGGCTGCCGCGCTTCGCGACGACCTTGTGCGGTACTTACATGGGCTACCCGTTTTTGCCCATCCCCCGACGATCAGGTATCGACTGATCAAGTTTACACGCCGCCGTCGCTGGCAATTGGCAACGATTCTTCTGAGCGCGCTGTTGCTGGCCACGGTAGTAGGCGTTTGGCCCGCGGTGGTTGCGCCGGCTGTAGTAGCCTTGATCGCATTTGCGGTCGGGCTGGCGGTCGGGCTGCCAGACTATGCTTCAGCGGCGGCAAGCCCGGTACCGACGCTCCGAATGGCAATCGCGAGCATTGTCGGAATGGTGATCATGCTAACCGTCCCGCAGATTGTGAATTCTCAGGATTCCTCTCTACCCGATGTCCAGGCCTTGATCGGGCAGAGTAGCTTCCACGCGCAGATCATCGCTCCGACAGATCCGACCGTGCGGAGGAGCCTTGACGCGACGCTGGGATGTACACTAAGCCACCCAGGGGAGGTACTGCTCAAGGAAGCGTTCCGACTAAGCGCCGCGATCACCGTCAGCCCGAAGGGAGGACCTTCCTCCGCCTCGGCGGACCAAAGCCTCGTCGCGACCCGCATTCTTGGTACGCAAGCAGTCAGCATGACGCTGTCTCTCGCGGGTGCGGACGTCGCTCCGACCGGTGCCAATCGCACCGCCAGCGACCGCGCGTTCTGGTGGTCGGTTTCAGCGGCAAACTGCGGACAGCAAGCTGGCTTCCTAACGGCGGAGATCGACTCAACCCGCCTGAATCCGCCCAACTCGACAGATCCAATTGTGCTTGCGTCCATGGAACAAGACCGAATCCCGTTCACAATTACTGTGCGTGACCGGACGAAAGATTGGTTGACCTGGTTGGGGCTGTACGCCGGCGGAGCAATCGTGCTTGCGCAAGTGACTGCGGCCCTTTACAAGGGCTACTGTTTTCTTGCCGAGCGATGGCGTCTCGCCAAGATTCGTCGTGCACCAAAAATCATCCGTGACGTGTAGAACGCATGAATTCGCCTACGCCGATTCGAGGCAGACAATGCTCGAAGTGATGACTATGAGCCTGGTAGTTGTGACGGATCGTCTGCGGGAGCGCATGCGCCTGGCCCGTCGCTTGCGCTCCGGGTTCCGATCGGTGGGCGACCCCCTCTCAAGCGGGGACCGGTTGTAAGGCGATGGGGCGAAGGTAGCTTTCGATTTCCCCGGCGCTTTCCTCGCCAAAGCGTACGAGGCGGGCGCTGTTGAAGATGACCACGGCCGTGGCGAAGGTGTGAGAGACGGCGGCGGCGATGGGGGTGAGCGGGCCCCAGATCGCCAGGGTCATGGTCACCACGATGAACGCCACGCCGAAGATGATGTTCTGCCACACCACCCGCGTCGTCCCCCGCGACAGGCGGATCAAGAACGGCAGGCGCGACAGGTCGTTGTTCATCAAAGCGACCGAGGCGGAGTTGATGGCTACGTCACTGCCCGCGGCGCCCATGGCGATTCCCAAATCGCTGGCCGCGAGCATCGGAGCGTCGTTCACTCCGTCACCGACCACGGCCACCCTGTGCCCCCGGCGCTTCAGGTCGTCCACCAGACGCAGCTTCTCCTCGGGAAGCACCTCCGCTTGGACTTCCGTGCAGCCCATTTCCGCCCCCACGCGCCGGGCGACCGACCACTTGTCGCCCGTCACCATGGATAGATTGCGAATGCGCAGCTTGCGAAGCTCGTCGATCGCGGCTCGGGCTTCGGGTCGCGTGCGGTCCTCGAGCCCGATCCAGCCCAGGCATTTGCCGCCCCGCGCGACGTAGAGCATGCTCACGCCCTCGGGCTCGGCGAAGTCGGGCAGGTGGGTGATGCTCATATCGACGCCTCGCTCGTCCAGCCAGTTCGCCCGTCCGACCAGCACGGCATCGCCGCTCACTTCGGCAGCCACACCGCGTCCCGCCGTCTCGCTGAAACTGGCGGGATGGGCCAGGGTCATCTTGGCCTTCTTGGCCACGGCCACGAGGGCCAGCGCCGCGGGATGTTTGCTCATTTGCTCAGCCGAGGCCGCCGCCCAGAGCAAATCCGCGCCGTCCACGCCCGGTGCGGGCTTCAACTGGGTCACGGACAGCTCCCCGGTGGTGAGCGTCCCGGTCTTGTCGAAGATCACCGCCGTCAGGGAACGTGCGAACTCCAGATGCACTACGTTCTTGATGAGAATTCCCAGCCGGGCGGCGCAGCTCAACGCCGCCACCATGGCCGTGGGTGTCGCCAGCACCAATGCACACGGACAGGCAATGATGAGCATGGTGATCGCCTTGCGTACCCCAAGCTCCTTGTCGGCCGAGAAGAACCACACCACTGCGGCCAACATGCAAATGGTCGGCGTATACCAGCCTGCGTAACGGTCGATCAGCCGCATCAGCGGAATCCGCGTCTTTTCGGCGTCCAGAATGAGACGCTGCACGCGGCCCAAGGTCGTGTCGGCCCCCGCCTTGGTGACGCGAATATCCAGCACCCCGGTCAGGTTCGTCGTCCCGCTGAACACCTCATGCCCCACGATCTTGTCCACGGGCAGGGACTCCCCGGTGATATTCGCCTGATTGACGGTCGATTCTCCGGACAGTACTTGTCCATCACCGGCGATGTTGTCGCCGGGACGGACGCGGATCACATCGCCGGGACGTAGGAGCTTGGCATCCACCACGGTCTCTGCCCCCGTCGCGTCGAGTCGATGGGCCTTGTCCGGTGTGAGCCGCAAAAGAGACTCAATCGACGCACGAGCGCCGAGCGCGGTGCGGGTTTCGATGAGGTTCGACACCACCATGAAGAACGCGATGATTCCCGCCTCCTGGTATTCACCCAACGCGATCGCCGCGACCACCGCCAGGGCCACCAACTCTTCCATGTGAGCGTGCCCGTGGCTTAGGCACTTCACCGCGTGCCAGACGAGCGGGATTCCCAGCAGCAGCGCCCCCACCAGGGCCATGATGTCCGAATAGGGCGTATGAGCGCCGACGTGGGCGCTGGTCGTGAAATCGTGTTGAAAGAAAGTCCGTGCCACCCACGGAAAATCGACCACGAACGAACTCACCACCAGCATCCCGCCCATCAGCGTCCCGATGAGCAGACTGCTGGCCTTGAGGGTTTCGGCCTCGATTTCCTTCAGGTGGGCATGGGCCATAAGACAGTTTTCCGGCGCCGACGACAAACAGAGCGACCGATACCCAGGCGTGGTTACCCCAACCGTCCGGGTTGGTCAAACGCCCGCTGCGCCCGGGACGGTTTGTCGAGCATACTACGGCGAATGCGCCCGAGGGTTCGTGCAACCTAGAGAAGCCCTCTTCCCACGCGAGTCGATGGGCGATGGGTGAAGTTGGGCAACCGGCGTCCGGCGCGCCGCCCTACGGGTTCACGCGATTGGTGCCGAAGTTGTTCCCATAAACGATGTAGGCGTCTCCGGCGTTTCGGCGGCGACCGGCGGCGGCGTCGGAGCCGGGGGCGTCGGGACCCTGGGGGAAGCTCAGGTCGATGAAGTCGGCCTTGGGGTTGCCGATCAGGATGTCGTCGAACCCGTCGCTGTTGATATCTCCGATCAACCCGACCGTGGTGGGGGCGGCCTCGTTGGGGCGACCCATGACGTAGGGACTCAGGAAAACAAGCCCGGGAAGCTGCGCCGACCCCACGCCGCTCTCCGGATCGGACAGATTCCACGTGGCGTTCGTCAAGTGCGTGCCGCCGAACACGAGGTAGACCACGCCGACTCGTTGGCGACCGGCCGCGTCGCGGCGGATTTCCCCTGGGGCGGTGATGAGCAGATCCCCGAACCCGTCATGGTTGAAATCGCCGGCGGAGCTCACGTCCGCGCCGGCGCGATCCCCGGCTTTGCCGCCGTAGAAGATCGTCCCCGGCAGATCACTGGTTCCGACCTGGTTGATGGTGCGGTCGCCGTCGGTGAACCGCCCGCCGAACACGACGGCCACGAATCCGTTGTCCACCAGGTTTTCGCAGCAACCCGTCCCCTTCCCGAATACGCACGATTCATCCGGCTCGCAGTCATCCGAAAGACAACAGAATACGCACTCGTCGTCGTCGTCGAGGTCGCCGTCGTTGTCGTAATCGAAGGCCTTGCAGGCGTCGGAGGTGAAGACCTCGTCCGGGAAATCGAGACGGCAGTCGACGAAGGCGACCTCCCGCAAATCGCTTTGATTGATGTTGCCGTCGCGGTTGAAATCCCCGGCGCAGGTCCCGCGCTGCACGCCGCCGAAGTCGGTGGTCGCAGAGGCGATGAACAAGTCATCGACGCGGTCGCCGTTGACGTCCCGGCCGGCGGTCTGGACCGCTCCGATGTGGTCGCCCAACGAAACGCCGCGGATGCGAATCATCGGCGGGCGGAGAATCGGATCGTTGGCGTTGCCCAAGTCGATGTCTCCGAAGATCGTCCGACCGTAAAGGATGTAGACTGCACCCGAATCGCGAAGGGAGCTGGTTCGGTCATTCAGCGGCGCGGCGCAGAGAATGTCATCGAGCCCGTCCTGGTTAAAGTCACCCGCCGACTGTCCGTCTCCGAGGAAATCGTCGATGTTCTCAGCGAGAATCGCGGAGGTCTCCGCAGGCCTGAACAAATCTCGGGGGGCGATCAGGGTCGCCGAACAGCCCCCAAAAGGCGGGAAATGCTGCTGATCGAAGCTCGGGATCACGCAAGTCCCGTCTTCATCGTTCAGGTCGCGCCAAAACACATCGTTGTAGTTCGTCCCGGGAAGAATCACAATGCTGCTGCGGAAAAGGGTGGAGGCATACTGCGGGTAGAACTCCGGGAACGGCACTCTTTTGGCCAAATCCGCGAGGTAGCGCTCGTTGTGCGGCGCCGAGATGATAAGCTCATCAAGTCCGTCACTGTTCAAGTCCCCGAGCGAACCGACACGGTGCCCGTACAAATCCTCCTTCGGGGGTTCCTGAATCAGACAGAAGGCCTGATCGAGATCCGGGTCGGGAAAAAAAATCGGCCCGCAATCGTAGGGTCCGGTCGTAAACCGGGCCCCCGCGATACGGGCGTCCTCCTCGGGATCGTTACCCAATTCGGTGCCCAGTCCCCCGGGGGGGTTGTTGTCGGCACGCGGGATGATGTTGCCGGAGTCGTTCGTTCCTCCCGCGTCCAACACACGTGGAAGCTGGCCAACCAGTTCCAAAGAAATTGAGGTGGATTCTAGTCGATTGACGTTGATCCCGACACCTTCGCTATCGCGGTTCTGGCTGTTCACGATGACCGCCATCCCGCCGTAATAAAACGAAACGTCCCGCTCCGGAACCTGGTTGGTGAAGTTGTTCGCGAACGGATCGGCGAAACAACCGATGAAATCGATGTCCGTGGGGTTTTGATCGTCGGGGTCGTAGTCGTCGGAATCGAATGCGCCGCGCACGTGCGAGAGTCCAAACAAAATTTCGGGCCGGCCGTCGCCGGAGAGATCTCGTACAAAGTCTACGTCTGTGATCCCGTCGGTTCGGGCAGACAAGCTGGGAACGAAGTCGCGTGCCGGGGGCGCCTGGAAGACCACGCCGGACACAGTTTGACTCACAGTGTTTGCCGAGATGGCCCCGCCGAAACGAACCCGGTCCCGCCCGTACACCAAGTAGGCCTCGCCCACGGGACCCACGTTCTGTGGGTTGCCGAACTGGGCCACGACAACGAAATCTGAAATGCCGTCCTCGTCGAAGTCGGCGTCCCCGGTTACGTCTGAACCGAGGTTGGCCCCCGGATTGAAACCATAGAACCTCGCGCCGGAGACGCTTCGGCCGACATCGGCGAGGTCGACGGACCCAGAAGCTAATTGAACGATGTTGATCGTCCCCACCGCGTACCTATGCACTCTGGGGTTCGTCCCGTCGTCGGCGGTGACGCGGATGAAATAGGGCGCACCGGCCGGCAGCGGCGGGCTCGTCGCCAGGTCGATCGGAATGGTAAAAGGGATAGGCTGGAAATTCCCGGCAGCCACCGTCAAGGGCGGTTGAAGCAGAATGATCTGCGTCGGGTCGGGGTTGGCCGGATCGTCATTGTTGGGATTCAAGTCCACGTCCAACATGACAAACAACGTCAACTCACTGTCCGGGTCGAAAGGGATCGGATTGGGGTCATTGGCGAGCGGAGCAATCGGTGTGGGCTGAACGACAATGGTCAGATCGTCGTCCTGCGCCATGCTCAGGTTCACCACCGGCTCCACCACGGTGATCTGCGGCGGCTCTGTCTGCGGCCCGCCGCCCTCCGGAACGATGGTGATGATCACACGTTGGGCGCTCGCCCCCGTGGTCATGGCGAAAACATCCACGGCTTGCTGTTCGTCGGTGATGGTTCCCAAGAGGTTGTACGACCCGTGGGGGATCAAACTGGTCCCGACCGTGTGCGTATCCAGTTGCTCGTCGTTCTCGTCCAGGCCGTCGACCAGGATGATCGTGGCGTTGTTGGCGATGTTCACCAGCGAAAAACGAATCTGTGCCGCTGAGTCGCGATCCGAGTCGGTCCAACGAATGAGGAAGGGATCGCCTTGCCCTCGCGTCTGGTTGGTGATCGGCTCCTTGATCTCCAGGGTTGGGGGCTCGTTTCCAAGCTGCCCCGGCCCGCGAACCAAGAAGGCGGTCGGGGCCGTTCCGCAGGAGAGCACACTCAGCAGCAACGAAACGCCGCCCACAACGCCGCAAACCAATCCCACGCCGATCGTCCACCGAGCAGGTCGACGCATCATGCTATGCTCCTTGTATACCAACGGCCCCGCGTCCCGCACCGACGACGTCGGACTCTGCTCTGATCGTGCCAATCGCCCTGCACACGGTCGCCCGCTTCCGCGTCGAGCGAACGCCAAGCAGGCTGGGTCGCCAACGAAGGCTGACACCGGGAGGCGGACTGGGGGAGGTTACAAATTCTCACCACGAAACCAACGCACGGCGGCGGGCCGGGCCGGCGTGGGCAACGGGCCCGAGTGGGCCTCGCCCACCGCGGCGCGGGTGCACACGCTGGCCGGGGGAAATCCGTCCCGCCGGGGCTTACCCCGTCAGCCGCCGCGAATCTTAGGGGTGCCCTATCTGTCCCGTCAACAGGGGCAGGGTTCCTTCCCCTCCCCCCGCGTCGGCAAATCGGAGACCTACCGCCCCTACGCCGGCGACAACTACCGACAGGCACGGGGCCGGGCATCGGTTGAGTCCACCCCCCGCGGAAGCTAGGATGAACCCGCGTCAATGCAGCGGACCTGTTTCTCGGGCCATGGACCTCACCCTGGGCGAGCCAATGAACGTCGTCGAGATCGAGAACGTCACCAAAACCTTCGGCCGGTTCGTGGCCGTGGATGCCCTCACCCTCCATGTACCCGAAGGGTCCATCTACGGCTTCATCGGTCCCAACGGATCGGGCAAGACCACGACCTTGCGGATGATCATGCGTATTCACCACCCGGATGCCGGGTCGGGTTGGATTCGAGTCCTGGGGGAAGGCGGCGCCACGGCGGCCAACGACCGCGTCGGATACCTTCCCGAAGAACGCGGCCTCTACAAGAAGATGAAGGTCCGCGACATCCTTCGGTTTTATGCGGAACTCAAGGGTTGCCGGGACTTCAAGGGGCGGGTGGGCAGTTGGCTGGAGCGCATGGACCTCACCGCCTGGGCCGACAAGCGGGTCGAAACGCTCTCCAAGGGCATGGCCCAGAAAGTTCAGTTCATCGCTGCGGTCATCGCCGGTCCGGAGATGGTCATCCTCGACGAACCCTTCACCGGTTTGGACCCGGTCAACGCCGACGTGTTGCGCGAGGCCGTTCTCGACCTTCGCAAGAACGGCTCCACGGTCATCTTCTCCACCCACGACATGTCCATGGCCGAGAAAATGTGCGACTTCGTCTTCATGATTTACAAGGGCAAGAAAGTCCTCGACGGCACGCTGGAGTCGATCCAAGACCGCTACGGGCGCGACACCATCCGCGTCCGCGTGGAGGGCAACGGTTTCGATCCCCACGGCATTCCCGGAGTGGAGAAGGTGAACGACTTCGGACGATTGCAGGAGTTGCGCCTGGCCCCGGAGACGGATTCACAACACATCCTCGACGAACTGATGCAGCGCGGTCGGGTGACGCACTTCGAGCTCACTCGGCCCTCGCTGCACGACGTTTTCGTGCGCATCGCCCGCCCCGACGCCGCGGACGCATCGGCCCCCAAGCAGGCGGAGGTGGTCCATGCGTAAGATGATCGTCGTCGCGGTCCGCGAATATCAGGCCGCGGTCAAGACCAAGGCTTTCATCGTCAGCCTGGTTCTCATGCCCGTCATGATGGGCGGCAGCATTCTCGTGCAGTGGGTCATGCGCGACAAAGTGGACACCAACGACAAGCGCATCGCCGTCGTGGACCACTCCGGAAAACTCTTCGACGCCGTGGCCGAGGCGGCCAAGGTTCGCAACGAAACGACCATCTTTGCCGACCGCGACGGCGTGCAGAAGCAAGTCCAGCCGCGGTATCTCTTTGAGAACGTCGAGCCTGGCAGCGGCGATCCGACCAAGGCGAACCTCGTGCTGTCCGATCGCGTGCGGGCCCGCGAGATCTTCGCCTTCGTCACCATCGGCCCCAGCGTCGTGGACCCCGACGCCGAACCGGCGCAGGCCGCGATTCAGTACTTCTCCAACAGTCCGACCTACGACGACGTCGAGGAATGGCTTCGCGGTCCGATCAATGCACAGATCCAAAAGCTACGACTCGCCGCCGCCCAGCTCGACCCCCGCGTGGTCGAGGAGGCGACGCGGCGCATCTTCATCGCCAACCTGGGACTCGTCACCGTCGATGCCTCCGGCAAGGTCGCCGAGGCCCAGGCCACCAACAAGGTCGCCAACTTGTTCGTCCCCATGGGTCTCATGATGCTCATGTTCATGGTGGTGGTGATCGGGGCCTCGCCGCTGATCCAAAGCGTGCTCGAAGAAAAAATGCAACGCATCGCCGAGGTTCTCCTCGGGTCGATCCCTCCGTTTCAACTGATGATGGGCAAGCTGCTGGGTATGGTCGGGGTCTCGCTCACCATCGCCACGGTGTACATGGTTGGCGCCTTTTTCGCCTTGCGGCAAGCCGATTACGGCAGCTTCTTCCCCGTCCACGTCGTCTGGTGGTTCGTCGTGTTTCAGGCCCTCGCCGTGCTCATGTACGGGGCCTTGTTCATCGCCATCGGCGCCGCGGTCAGCGATCTGAAAGAGGCCCAGAACCTCACCACGCCCGTGATGCTGCTGGTGGTCGCGCCCATGTTCGTGTGGATGAACGTCGTTCGCGAGCCGATGTCCAGCTTCTCCGTGATCGTCTCCCTGTTCCCCCCGGCGACGCCCATGCTCATGCTGATGCGGCAATCCATCCCCCCCGGAATTCCACTCTGGCAGCCGCTTCTCGGCGTCGTCGGAGTGCTCTTGATGACCACGTTCTGCGTGTTCGCAGCCGGACGCATCTTCCGTGTCGGCATCCTCATGCAAGGCAAAGGCGCCAAGCTCAGCGAAATGGCCCGCTGGGTCTTTCGCGGTTGATGCAGTCTGGTCAGGAACTCTGACCGAACTCTCCCACCATCTGCGACAGCAATTCCATCGGCAACCCCACTACGTTGGTGAAACTCCCCTCGATCCGCTCGACGAAGGCGTCGCCGTGGTCCTGGATTCCATAGGCCCCCGCCTTCCCCTCCCAGGCGCCGGAGTGGAGATAGGACTGCAACTGTCCGTCGCTGAGTGCGCGCATGGTGACGGCGGTCACGTCATGCCGCGTGAGCCGCCGTCCGCTGCCCGCGTCGAGCAGCGTGACACCGGTGATCACTTCATGCGTGGTCCCTGCAAGAGCCCGCAGAATCCGCTCCGCATCCTGACGATCACTCGGCTTCCCGAAAATTTCCCCGCGAAGCGCCGCCACCGTGTCCGCGCCCAGTACCCATCCGTTACCGACCAGGTCCGCCACGCACCGCGCCTTGAAGAAGCTCAACTCCTCCACGATCCGCGCCGGCGACATTCCCGATCCGGCGAAGGAAGGCTCCGGGTGCGGCGACGCGACGACCTCGAAGACATACCCATGTTCGCGCAGCAGTTCCGCGCGTCGCGGACTCATCGACGCCAGCACCAGACGTGGGCGAGACTCGTCGGCCTTTCGGCGGATCGTGGATTCGTTCAACGGACCGATGTCACTCCGCAGCCCCGGCGGCAATCAAGTCGCCGCACCCCTCACGACGTCGAACCGCCGGCCACTCCACCGCCGGGTCGTACCATTCCTCGACGGCGCGCTCAAAATCAGCCGGTGTTTTCACCTTGATAAACGCCTCCCGGACCCTGTCCGCAAGGGGATGATGCTCGGCGTATTTGATCCCGAACTTGCGCATGATCTTCCCGGCCATGTGGACGCCGTACGCGACGATGGCCTGCGACCAATGATACGCAATCGCTTCCCGCTGCTGGGCGACCGAGGGTGGAGGAGGAAGCTCCTCGCTGTGCCAAAGCGCCTGACACTCGCCGAAAATCCACGGGTTGCCGATGCACCCGCGAGCGATGGTCACCCCGTCCACGCCCGTCTCGCGGATCATCCGCACACACGCCTCGGCCGTGAACAAGTCTCCGCTGCCGAGAATCACGCGATCCCCCACGTGCCGCTTGACCTTTTCCAGGAACGACCACTCGCTGGGGCCGACGTAGCGCTGCTGCACCGTCCTCCCATGCACGGTCACTGCTGCGATGCCGATGGCCAACGCCCCGTCGAGAATCTCGAAGAAGTTTCGCTCGGCCTCGGCGCTGTCGTCCGTACCTCGACGCATTTTCACGGTCACGGGATGCGTGGCGCCGACCGCATCGTACACCCGCCGCACGATCTCCAGCGCCGTATCCGGTTGCGAAAGCAGGAACCCGCCTCGACAACGACCCAGCACCTTCCGCACCGGACAACCAAAGTTGATGTCGATTACGTCATACCCGGCCTGGGCCATGGCAAACGCCGCCGGCGCGAAAACCGTCGGATCCGACCCCATCAACTGTCCCCCGACGGGATGATCGTCCTGCGCGACGCTCAGAATCTCGCGCTGCCATTTCCCTTTCTGGAGAACAAGCTTGTCGAGCACGACTTCGTTGAGCGTGTACGCCGCCCCGTATCGCCGCGCCACACGACGCATGGGCAGATCGCTGTATCCGCTCAGCGCCGCCTGCACGAACGGAACCGCAAGCTCGAGATGTCCGATCCGTAGCATCGCCAATGATCGTTCCGTCGTCCATTCCCATCAGAGCCGGGAGCGCGAGCGACCGGACCCTGTAGCGTCACTCCGACGAGGCGACCGAGGAGGGAGCGTCGTCCCCAGAGCGTCGCCCACAGCGACGCGCCGGGCCGTGGGTGACGATCCGACCCGCGCCGGAATGAAGCGGTCCCATCAGAACCGCGGGCGCAAGCCCGCGGACACGCCCAACACCTTGCGCCGCCTACTCGCCGTGCCAATCCGGTCCCACAACCTTGCCGGCTCGGATGGACGATCATACGGAGCCTCCATCAAGATGCCCAGTGAAGCCGGGCACCCGGCGTTGCGTAGCACCCGATTCCAGGGCTGCACTTCCAACACATCATCGAAAAAATACCACGTGCGTAGGGGATTTTTCCCCTCCCCAAGCCAAGTTGGAGTATGATGATCCCTAGAAGCGGAGCCCAAACCGCGCCACCGAGACCGGGCACGGCGGTGGCGGAGCCCTTTGGAGCGCTTCCGGAAAGTAGGCGTCATGTCCGCAAAGGCGTTGGGGGTCGGTCTGGTCCTCGTCCTCGTCCTGCCCGCTCACGGTCAAGATGGGCCTGAGGCGGGATCAGCGGAGCTTCGGCCCATTCCTGTGCCCCAAGGAACCGTCTTCCAGCGCCACGAGGTTTTTCTCGGCGACCGCGGGCCGGAATCCGTTGCCGGCAAGGGCGAAGTTCTCATCTACAGCAACACGCAAGGGGCCTTAGGCATTCCACTGGGAGCGGGCCTCGGCGCCGACGACATCGCCACCGTGGCGGCTGACGGATGCGGTTTGCGGCGCTTCGAGTTTCCGGTCATGGGACGGGTCGATCCTGCCCGTGGAGGCGGACCGTATACGGTCAACTGGGCGTTCTACCGGACTTGCCCACAGGCCGTCCCGGGGCCGGACCGCCCGGCGCTGGTGCTCGCGGGCACGGATGGTTCCGGCTCATTCCCGGACGATTCCCCCCGCACGATTTCCGTTACCATTGCAGGCGAACAAGGCATCGCGCTCTCCACCAACGTCTGGTTCGCCGTGTCCTTCAACCGCGCCAACGCGGGCGTGGTCGGCGGCAACCCACCTTTGCTGGGGATGTCCTGCGACCATTTTGATTACCAAGGGTCATTCCCTTGCGGCAGCGGTTTGGGCGGTTACCCCGACCATCCCCAGGCAAGTTTCAACTTGCAGATGTGGGCCGACGCGGGCACCTGTACCGACGCCTTTGTCGGGTACAAAAACACCCGACCCTCGGGGCCCACCCTGAATCCCGGCTACGACGTCTACTTGATCGACGACATCGAGCTGGGGGTCGAGAGCTGTGAGATGATCGCCTACGAGGTAGCGCTTCTAGGCCAGGGCTTCTACACCATGGAGATGCGCAACGGCTGCGAAACGCTCCCGATCCCGGGCACCCAGAAGTTCTTTGGCAACAACAACGACACCGTCGTGCAAACCGCGCGCTTCGCGTTCGACCCACCGATCACGCTCCCGCGGGACTTCTTCTTTGCCGGAATGGTGAACAATTCGACGGCGAGTTACGTCGTCACCGGTCGACAGGCCTGCGTCGGCGCTACCGCCGATTCCTTCTTCGTGCATCTCGGCGGGACCTGCAGCCCTGTACGAGCCAGCCAAGGGCTCCATGCGGGACTCGATCTGACCATTACGTGTGCCGGTCGCCCGCCGGTGGGCGCTTGCTGCGACGAGGTGGTTATGGAATGCGAGGGCGGACCAGACGACGGCAAACCCTGCTGCCCGGTGGGGATGGACTTATCACCCTACTGTCTCGCCGAGCCGACATTGCACGACAGCTACCCCGCCTGTACGAGCCCCGGGACTTGTGAGGCCGTCTGCCGCGAGCTGCCGGAAATGAACTGTCCCTGGCCGCCTCGGTTTTCAACACTTCAGCCACAATGGGCGGAGGGTGCGTCTTGTAACCACGATCCGTTCCCGCTTCCCTGTGGCGTCGCTGCGTGCTGCCGACCCGATCAAGTCTGCGAGAACCTGACCCAAAACGAGTGCAACGCGGTTCCTCCGCTGGACCGGCCGCGACTATGGGGGAAGGGACGGTTCTGCGACCTGAACGGGCAGCGCTGTCCATTTGTCGCTTGCTTAACCCGCGAGGGCGAGTGCGCGGCGAGCCACGACCCGGGCGGTTGCCCCGACTATGAATGTTGTAGCGACGTTTGTGACGCTGATTCTTGGTGCTGCCTTGTGGAGTGGGACCGTGTGTGTGTTCAACTTGCCGAACAAATGTGCCCCAACGCCGTCGGGAACGACGAGTGTAACGACGCGGTCGTCGTTGAGGCCGACAGCAGCACTTTCATGAGCAATCTGGCGGCAACGGAAAGCGACAACGATCCGGGCTATTGCTGCCGCGGCGATACGCCCGATGCGCCGGGGTTGGGGACGGCATGGTTCAGGTTCGTCGCCACTGATACGTCGGCACGCGTTAGCACCTGCAACAGCGATCCGGCCCATGATTCGCTGTTTCAGGTGTTCGCCGTGGGTGATCCATCGACTGAGGAAACTGCCTGCGCCACTCTCTCCAGGATCGCGTGCAGCGACGACGTGGAGGGTTGCTCAACGAGTGGTCATCACGGCCAGGTCTGCATTACGGGGCTAACGCCGGGCGACACTTACTACGTCATGCTCGCGGCCAAGACGCCGGAAACCAAGGGGCTATATGAACTCGAAATCCGCTCGCCCTGTTTCGAGCAGCCGATCTGGAACCCCAACGACTGTAACGAAAATAAGCTGCCCGACGGGTGCGAGCTAGGTCGCGGTACGGCCTCGGACTGCAATCGGAACGACATCCTGGACGAGTGCGAGATCGCTTCGGGTGGAAGCTTTGACTGCGATGGGAACGGATTTCTGGATGAGTGCGTAGGCGTGCTTGATACGCTTGCGCCGTCCCCGCCGCTGCCATCCGGGGCATTCGGCTCTTCCGTCGTCATGGACGAACACTGGATTGTTGTAGGAACGGGCAATGCCGACCCCGCACCTCCGGAAGGCTATCCGTTGTACGTTTTCAAGCGAACGCTCCGCGGTTGGCAGGAGGCGGCTAGGTTTTACCTCCCGGATATCCCGGCCTTCGTGGATATGGATGAAGGATGGATCGTCACGAGCACCGATCCCAATGGTTTGGCGTATCTCCTCCGACTGGACGGTGAGAACTGGATTCCGGCGGGGATGGTCCAAGGACCGGTCCTCAGATGCACTCGGTACGGGGCTCCCGTCGCAATCGACGGCGACACGATCGCGCTTGGAACGGGTTTTTGCCAGGATTGTCAGAAACATGGAACCATGTACCAGGGGAGGGAGGTAGTCGTCCTGCGCCGCAAGGGATCGTCATGGATCGAGGAGGCTCGACTGCTTCCCCCGCCTGGGTATTTCTCGATGGGTGGATCGGTTGCGGTTGATGGGGATGGTGTGCTTGTCGGGGCGCCTGAGTGTTGGTGGGGGACCGCCTTCGTCTTTCGTCGTACGGGTACAACCTGGGAACACGAGGCCACACTGATCCCATATGACGGGGCTGGCGCCTTTGGGAGGTCTGTCGCCCTATCCGGGGATATCGCCATCGTCGGGGCGACCGTCGCTGGCGCGCCCAATGGCACCGAAAGCGGCGCGGTCTATGTGTTTCGCCGCGCCGGTTTCTCATGGTTGCAGGAGGGCAAGCTCACTCCGTCCGACGCGGCACCGTTCGATCGGTTCGGGTGGTCGGTCGGCTTCTCAGGAAACACCATCGTTGTCGGAGCGTACTACAAGCGAACCGGTTATGTCTTCCACCGACACGGACGGGAGTGGATCGAAGAAGCCAAGCTACTTCCACCCGCCACGAGTTTAGCCTATCAGTTCGGAAACAGCGTTTCCACGGATGGGTCGTTGATCGTGGTCGGCGCTCCCGGGGCCGCCTTGGATACGTCCTCCAACGCGGGTGTGGGCTACGTCTTCCAGCCGGCGCGGCAGGACTGCAATCAAAACGACGTCCCCGATCTATGCGACTTGCGCGACGGGAAAGCGATCGATTGCAACCAAGACGACGTCCCCGACGAATGCACACTGGCCGACGGCACGTCGCCAGACTGCAACGGCGATGGCACTCTTGACGAGTGCCAGGTGTTGCCGCCCGCCGCGGACGTGGACTTCGACGGCGACACGGACCTTTTGGACCTTGCTGCGTTCATGCGCTGCTACACGGGTCCGGGGAAAACGACGCTGGGGACCTGCTGCGGCGTTTTCGACATCGCCTCCGACAGCGCCGTGGACGGCCTGGATTTTCGCGGGTTTTTCGCGTTGTTCGAGGGGCCGTAGATGGAGTATCATGTCCGCTTGGAGAGGATGAGGATGTCCGCCGCGCAACGTAACCGAGTCGCCGCATGGACCTTTCTATGCGCGCTGGTCATCGTCCCCGCCGACCTCGCGTCGTTTGTAAGCCGGCTCACGGGCCCTCAACTGGGAAACGCCCCGACTTCCGTGCCTTTCTCGCCCTGATCGCCCGGCCACCCCCAACCCACCGATCACCTTGCAAGTTATACGGGATAGGGAAAGGCTCATCCCGCGCCCGCGCGACCCCCCTCGCCGCGGACCCGCCCCCTCCGCGCGCCCCACGTCCGTTTGTAACAAACCTTGTTCCACGTGGAACATCGATTCGCGGCTGGTTAGCTGATGTAGAGCTTGGAGCGTTTCATGCGTCCGTTTTTCATGGTGCAGCGATACCAACAGGACTCGACGTGCAGGGAGGCCCACTGCCGCTCCTCTTTGCGGTAGTGCCAGTCTTTGTCATTCTGGAAGTAGAGTTGGATGCCCGAGCCCTCGATGATGTTGACGATCTCGTTGTTGTGATAGTTTTGCTCGTCGTAGTCGGTGACGGCCCGCTGCCCCATCTCGGAATAGGCCTGGTTGAGTTCCAAGAGAACGGCGTTGAGGTCCGCGGGCATGTCCGTGACGCACAGTCCAAGGTGCCGGGCCTCGCGGGGGGTGATGGGGTATTCGTGGGCGGGATACTCGGAGTTGAGGGCCTGGGCGATGCGCTCGGCCTTGGCCTGATCGTCGAGGTGATAGCGCAGAATCTCCGTACACAGGCGGATGGACAAGGAGGTCGCCCGATCGACGGCCCCGATGACCAAGGGGTGAAGGTGCTTGTAGAGTTCTTGAAAGGGATTGACCCCGCCGGGGGCGGCGTTTTTCTGCCACAGATTCAGCACGCGTTGGACTTCGTCTTGTCCGACGTAGACGGTTTCGTTTCGCGGATCGACGGGTCCCATGGGATGTTCAAGGGAGGTGTCGATGGGGGTGAGGAAGGCGAGGGGTCCCATCAAGATTTCGTCGGCCCCCAGGGCGAGCATGGTGGCCGCGGAGGCGCATTCCAGGGCGATGAGCACTTTCACGCGCGAGGAGTATTCTCGAAGAAGATGAATGATCCGCAGGGCCGATTGCCCGTCGCCGCCGTCGGACTTCACAAACAAGCAGACGCAGTCCTTGGGTCCGATGGTCTTGAGCGCCTCGTACATCGCTTGCACGTCGTTGCCGCAGATGGAGCCCGACTCGGAGGTCCAATAGGTGAGGAAGGTGCCGTCGATCATCTTGACGATGCGGGAGATGATCTCCTGCGTTTTCTCGAACAGGAGCGGCGGAGTCTTGTCGCCCCGTCGCCGGCCGTTGGATTGCCTCACAGGTATTCGCTTGACCGTTTTTCTGCTTTTCATATTCGTTTCACTGCCCGCGCTAGGTTCGACAATCGACGCCGGTCGATATAATACCGCAACGGCGGTCGGCCGCCAACTTCACGATCGAGCAGGCGGCGGCACTGGAAAGGAAGGTCCAAGGTGGGGGTTTCGGTTCGACGGTTCGTGGCCACGTGGGCGGCGCTGGGCGGATGGGCCTTCGCTCAGCCACCATCGCCCGGCGCCATCGGCGCAAGAGATCATCCGGCGAAGTTGATGCCGCCCGGTTGGACGGCGGATGCCCGCTGGTACTACATCGTGGTCCCGCGGTTCGCGAATGGGGATGCAGGCAACGACCCGGACGACGTGGTTGCGTGGACCAGTGATTGGCCCGTCGGCAATGAGGTCACGGACAGGCCCAAGGAGATCGAGCGGCGGCGCTACGGCGGCGACTTGCAGGGAGTCATCCGGCGACTGGGCTACCTCGAGGACCTGGGGGTCAATGCCATTCTGCTGTCGCCCGTGTTCCACGGAACGACGGAAGGCAAGTCGGGATACTCTGATCTTCGCCACGTCGATCCGCTGGTGGCGGTCCCGGGCAGCCTGTCGGAAGTGAACGACGAAGGATCGGACCCCGCGGCGTGGAAGTGGTCGTCGTCGGATCGACTTCTCGTTGAACTGATTCATCGCGCTCATGAGCAAAGGGTCAAGGTGGTTGTCGGCGGCTTGTTCGGCACGATCGGCGGTTCGGCCGCGTCGCTCGCTGAAGTCGAGTCCTACATTCACGCCGTGGTTCGGCGTTGGATGGACCCCGACGGCGACGGCAATCCGCAGGACGGCGTGGACGGCTGGGTTCACTCGTTGGAGGAAACGCCGTTGGGCGTCCCGATTCCAGCGGAAAGCAGGTTTCGCAAACGCCTTCGCGAGCAAGTGCGGCGGATGAATCCCGAGGCGGTGGTGATTGTGAGCGGCGCGTTCGTGGAGGGCCACGTCAAGGCCGGATTCTGTGACCTGACGATCGACTCGCGCGTGGGGTCGGCCATGGAGAGCTTTTTTCATCCGGCCAATCGCTCACCGAAGGCGCCGACGTTGTTCGAGGAGTTATCGCGGATTCAGGCCGGCGGCGGCGATTCCGGTTCCGCGGGACCGGTGATGCTTAGCGTGGTCAATGGCCCGCGTCTGCTGACCCGCTACTCCGAACCGCAACCGGCCCGTGGGGGTCGAGAGGCGGTGGCACCCGGGCCGGCACCGAGCGACGAAGCGTACAAGGGTTGGCGTCTGGCGACGGTGTTCCAGCACTTTTACGGCGGACCGCCGGTGACGTTCTATGGCGATGAAGCTGGAATGCACGGCGGGCCTGCGGCGTTTGCCCGAGCGCCGATGTGGTGGAATGACGGGCCGGAACCAGCCACTAGGCCCGCGCGGTACCGCGCGGACTTTCTCAACCTCGTCCGATGGTTGCACGAAACGCGTGCCAAGTATGCGGCACTGCGCTCAGGTGCCACGCGGTTGACCCTTGACGACCCGGCGCGAAAGTTGCTGGCTTTCACTCGGAGCCTGCCGGGTGATGAGATCATCGTCCTGATGAACTACGGCAGCGAGAAGCAGCAGGCACATCTGACCGCGGGTCGCCCCGGGCAGCTTGTCGAGGTGATGAGCCCGCAGGTGAATCCCCCTCCGTCGGCGCCTGCGTCGGCCCCGCCGCCCGGGCGTCCCACCCCCCCCCTTCCGG
>CAZYEX010000056.1:0-1694 GCA_964646605.1 uncultured Phycisphaera sp.
CTTCTTCGGCCCGCTGCGGGGTGATTTGCTCGCGGAAAAACCGCGGCAGGGCGGCAGCCAGGGAGAGGCTCCCCGTAATGCCGGCCAGGGCCGACTTCAGCCGCCGATAATTGTCTTTTAGACCAGCCATCTCATCGCTCCGTCATTGACCGCCGTGGTTTAAGCTCCGGCATGGCAAGCCTTTCCGAACGAGGAAGACGGCATCATACCCTTATTTTAACCTTTGTGGAATTCCGAAAACATGATACATAGCCGTCGTGAAAATTCCTACCGCTCCCTTCCGTTATCTCGCATCCGACCTGGAAGCCGCCGGATTCTTTTGATAGAGTTATGACCGGCCGATGGAGCAACATTCCATCGCCTTCACATCGATTCTCCAATGACACAACCCGTTTCAGAAGCTCGACATAGCAAAATCCTCCAACTCATCGCCAAGGAGCTCGGCGTCGGGCCTGCTCAGGTCGCTGCCGCCGCCCAGCTGCTCGACGAAGGTTCGACCGTGCCCTTCATCGCGCGCTATCGCAAGGAGGCGACCGGCAACCTGGACGACACGCAGCTCCGCAATCTGGAAGAGCGGCTGCTCTACCTGCGCGAGTTGGAAGAGCGGCGCGCGGCGATCCTGGCCTCGATCGAGGAACAGGGAAAACTCACCGGCGAACTGCGGGGCGCTATTGACGCGGCCGCCACCAAGCAAACCCTGGAAGACATTTACCTGCCCTACAAGCCCAAGCGGCGCACGCGCGCGCAGATCGCGCGGGAGGCCGGGCTGGAGCCGCTGGCCGACGCGCTGTTCGCCGATCCCACGCTCGACCCCGAGCGGGAAGCGGCGAGATACGTGAATGACAAGCCTGCCGCCGACGGTGTAGACGCCAGCAAGGTTCCCGACGCGCAAGCCGCGCTCGACGGCGCGCGCGACATTCTTGCCGAGCGTTTTGCCGAAACCGCCGAACTGTTGGCCAAACTGCGCGCCCGCATGTGGGAACAGGGCATTGTCACTTCCAAGGTAATGAAAGGCAAGGAGACCGCCGAGGAAGAAAAGTTCCGGGATTACTACGCCTATTCGGAAACCATACGCACCATCCCCTCGCATCGCGCGCTCGCGCTCTTTCGGGGCGAAAACGTCGGCGTGCTGAAGATCGAACTGGACCTGGGTGAGGAAGTCAAAGCTGCCGCCGCCGCGCCGCATCCGTGCGTCGCAATGATCGCCGCGCATTTCGGCATCGAAGAGCGCGGCCGTCGCGCCGACAAGTGGCTGGCCGACGTCTGCCACTGGACGTGGCGCGTCAAGGCGCACCCGCATATCGGCGCGGAGCTGCTGGCGCAATTGCGCGAAGCGGCGGAAGCCGAGGCGATTAACATTTTCCGCCGCAATCTGCGCGAGTTGCTGCTGGCGGCGCCCGCGGGTCCCAAAGCCGTGCTCGGCCTCGACCCCGGCATACGCACCGGCTGCAAAGTGGCGGTCGTCGATGCCACCGGCAAGCTGCTCGATACCGCCACCATCTATCCCCACCAGCCGCGCAACGACTGGCCGGGATCGCTGGCGACGCTGGCGCGCCTGGCGGCGCAGCATGGCGTCGAGCTGATCTCGATCGGCAACGGCACCGCCAGCCGCGAGACCGACAAGCTCGCCGCCGAGGCGATCAAGCTGGTCGCGTCGAAGATGCCGGAACGGAAGCTCAGTAAGATTGTCGTCA
>CAZYEX010000057.1:0-26892 GCA_964646605.1 uncultured Phycisphaera sp.
CCCACTCCCCGTCACCCATCCCGCCCTTCTTCGAACTTCGAACTTTGAATTTCGAACTTCTCCCTCCCCGCCCCATTCCCCTCGCCCCTTCGTCCCTATGTCCCTTCGTCCCTCCGTCCCTTCGTGCCTCGGGCATGTGATCGCCCGCGCCGCACCTCCCCGCCGATCACCCCCCAAGTTATCTGGGTAGATGAACGGATGCCGCCATCCTGGCCCGGACTGTCGTGCCGCCGACGCTCCCTGCGCTGTACATTCGACATTCCCTATTCCCCTCGCCCCTCGGTCCCTTCGTCCCTATGTCCCTTCGTCCCTAACTTTCAATCGAAAATCGAACATCGACAATCTCCTACCCCCCTGTGTCGCCACATGGCATCCTCCCGACCCCGCGCGAACAAAAAAGATACCAAACGAACCCACTCTCAACCCACGCTTCAAGCCCTTCCAGCAGCGCCAGAGGGGTCGCCCTGTGGACCCGGGCAACCGGGGCCGGTCAGGAACCGCCAACGCCCGTCAAGTTCGACCCATTCGACATTCGACATTCGACATTCGGCATTCGACAATGCACCCGCTGGGGTTGTCCCGCGGAGACGTGTGCTTGAAGATCGCCTACTTCGATTGTTTCAGCGGGGCCGCCGGTGACATGATCGTCGCCGCCTTGCTCGACGCCGGGGCCGACCCCGCCGCGCTTCGCGCCGAGCTGGAAGGGCTCCGTGTCCACGGCTTCGAACTCGAAATCAACAAGGTAACCAAGCAGGGCATCGCCGCGACGCAATTCAAGGTCCACCTCGATCGCTCCCTCGAACAACCCCACCGCCACCTCAAACACGTGGTCGAGATCATCCGCGGCGGCGACTTTCCCGACCCAGTCCGCGACCGCGCCATCCGCATCTTCGAGCGCCTCGCCGAGGCCGAGGCCAAGGTCCACGGCACCACCATCGACAAGGTCCACTTCCATGAGGTCGGCGCGATCGACGCCATCGTGGACGTCGTCGGCGCGTGTCTATGCCTGGACTTGCTGCGAGTCGAACGTATCGTCTGTAGTCCGATCCCCACCGGAACCGGTACGGTCACCTGCGAACACGGCGTCCTCCCCGTACCCGCCCCCGCGACCGCGCTGCTGCTCCAAGGCGTCCCCCTCGCGGCGTGCGACGAAGTCGGCGAACTCACCACACCCACGGGCGCAGCCATTCTCACCACGCTTGCCGCCAGGTTCGGCCCCCTACCCGCCATGCAAATCCAGGCCATCGGATACGGCGCCGGAACCCGCGACAACCCCACCCGCCCCAACGTCCTGAGGGTCCTCCTGGGCGAGTCCGCGGATCACCCCGCCGGCGCCGAGACGATCATGGTCCTCGAAACCAACCTCGACGACGCCTCGCCGCAGGTCGTCGCCTACACCATCGAGCGCCTCCTCGCCGAGGGTGCACGCGACGCATTCGCCGTGCCGATACAGATGAAGAAAGGACGCCCGGGTGTCGTGCTCACCGTGCTTTGCGACCTCGATCGCGCCGCGGCGTTGGAGAAAGTGCTGTACAGCGAGACCACGACCTTCGGAGTGCGGCGTCGAACGGTAGAGCGCTCCACCCTGCCGCGACGCCACGTCACCCTGGCCACGCCCTACGGCGAAATCCGCGTGAAGGTCGGAGAGGGGTACGGCGTGACCACCGCCACGCCGGAATTCGAAGATTGCAAACTCGCCGCCCAGCGCCACGGCGTGGCACTCCGCGAAGTCATCGCCGCCGCCGACGCCGCGTGGCGTGACGCGTCGAGGGAGTCAACCCCATGAGTTCCACGCAGCTCGGTCTGCTCGGCCTCGCCGTCGTCGTCCTGGCGATCCTCATGAACCTCACCCGCCGCCGCGTCCGACGTGCGCAGGGTGCCGTGCGGACCGACGTCCGTGCTGAATATGCCGCCTTGCAAGGCGAGTCCTCCGCCGGTCGTGACGCCGAGGCCGTCATCTACGAGCTCGACCAACTCGCCCGGCAAATCCACGGCCGCCTCGACACCAAGATCGCCAAGCTCGAAGCCGTCATCCGCGACGCCGACGTACGAATCGACCGCCTATCTCGCCTGGGCCGCTCCGCTGACGGGCTTTCTACTCTCGATGTCACCCTCGAACGGCAAGTTCCCGACGTGGATGTCGCCGTCGAAAAGCAAAGCCCCGTCTCGGCCTCCCACGCCGCCGTCTTCCGTCTCGCCGACGAAGGTCGATCCCCCGCCGAAATCGCTCGCCAAGTCGGAAGAACCATCGGAGAGGTCGAGCTGATCTTGGCTCTGCGTAGAACCAGAGAGAGTAGCGCGAATTCTGTGAGGTCGACGACCTCGGTCCCCGATGCCGCGGCACGCTGAGTGGCGTTCGATCCCCAACGCCTAGGTACCGCCTAGCGCTTTTCGGCAAGTTTGTGGCGAATCTCCCGAACCTCGTCCACCAGCGGGTCATCCGTGTGGTACGGCGCGTCCCCCCAGCTTTCGACGACCTTCGCAGCCCCCGTTTTTGTCACGCACGCAAACACCCCGCGGCGGGCTGCGTACTCCGCCTCCACGCCGCGGAGATGTTCCACCAGGCGTTCGACGTCATGGCCGAATTGCTCGCAGAGCGCACGTCGCAGACCGCGCACTTCGTCAATGAGTGCATCGCCGTGTTCCCACGCGTAGGGTTGCTCCACCGTTCCCACGACTCTCACTCCTCCTCCAGAATCCAAAATGCGTCCGGCGTGACAATCTCCGGCGGCAGAAACCCGATCCGCCGACAAACTTCACGAAGATGGGTCGCCTTATTTCGATTCGCCAGATGCCTCACGTTCCAGGACAGCATGGCATCCATCCGATGCACAGTCGCAACCGCTACATGCATGGCGTCTCCCGAACCCTCCGGCCCGGGCATTGCCTTCTCCCGCACGAGAATCAGCGCCAGCCCCTTCGCGTCCTCGGTCAGGGGCAGAAGCTCAGTCTCCGCGGTCAGGGCCAGCGCTTCCTCGCGGTTCGGATACGTCCGAGCCGAAAGCTCCTGCACGACTTCGCCCGAGACGAAGAGCGTATGCAACGCTCGCTGCTGAACCCACCAACGCCGACTCTCCTCTCGACGGGCGACGCTCTTCGCATCCTGGCGGTCCGAAACGCATGCGCTAAAGAAGCTCGTTTCTAGATACACCCTTGACACGCTCTAGAGTATAGCACACGCACGCGGTCGGAGGGAGCCTTCGACCAGGCGGCCAGTTGCCTGGAATCCCCCGCCGGATGGGGCAAGGGCCTATCCCCGGATGCGTTCCTGCAGCGCCACGTTCTTTGCCGCCACGGTCTTGGCTTGTTCTTCCTTGAACGCCTTGAACGCCGCGGCCAGCTTGGCGTCGTGCCGAGCGATGATCTGCACCGCCAGCAGTCCCGCGTTGCGCGCCCCTGGTTCTCCCAGCGACATCGTCGCCACGGGAATCCCAGGCGGCATCTGGGCCGTGGAAAGAAGCGCGTCCAGCCCGTTGAGCGACCCGCTCACCAACGGAACGCCGATCACCGGCAGACAAGTGTGCGCCGCGATCGCCCCCGCCAAGGCGTTCGACATCCCCGCCGCGGCGATGATGACCTCGATCCCGCCCGGCTCAGCCTGCGTCGCAAACTCCGCGACGCGCCGCGGCCCACGGTGAGCGCTCATCACCTCCACGTGGGCCTCCTCGCCGAAGGAGCGCAACTGCTCCACGCACGCCGACATCACCGGCCAGTCCGAGTCACTGCCCATCACCACCGCGATTCGAGGTTTCAACATCCAAAAACTCCCAGTCCTTCCCTGCGACCCGCGGTAGTTTACCAGCACGACGCGACCGACAAAACCCGCCTGTCCGGCGTCTGGGACCGTGCCGGAAAACTACGGTTATCCGGACCCCGACTTCTCTCCCCTGCGTCAAGAACGCACGGGAACGAACGACAACCTTCGACATTTCAACTTCGTCGCCTCGCGGGTACGATAGAGCTTCGGATTCCCGCCCCGCCGAATTCGGCCAAGAAAACCCGGCAGGCGAGTGAACCCGCCCTCGGCGAAAGGTAATGTCAGAATGGCCAATGCCAAGATCGTCCCCATCGGTCCCGGAGAACTCGAACTCATCACCGAGCTCTACAACGGCGTCTTCAACCCCCGCACCGACGTCGAGTTCTTCCGCCGCCGCTTCCGAGGCCGCCACAATGTCACCATGATGGTGGCCATGGTCGACGACCGGCACGTGGGCTTCATCATCGGCTTCGAGCTGATGCCCATCACTTACTTCAGTTGGATTTGCGGCGTCTTGCCCGACTTCCGCCGACTGAGCATCGCCACCCAGCTCATCCAGGCCCAGCAGGCCTACGCCCAGGAGCACGGCTATCAAACCCTCCGCTTCGAATGCAACAACCAGCACCGACCCATGCTCCACGTCGCCATCAGGGAGGGCTACGACCTCGTCGGAATCCGCTGGGACACCAGCAGCGGCAACAACGTCGTCATCTTCGAACGAGACCTACGCTAGCCATCCGCCACTCGTCAGCTTCCGGATCCTCTCAAGCATCATGACAGGCCGGTTCACCGGCCTTACCCCCGTTCATAGGCCGGCCGTTTTACGGCTGGTCCATTCGTCCCCCAAGCCCTGACCCCGGCGTGGCCGATACCTCCGACATGGCCTCCGCCCGCCCGCTACCCCCCGCCCTCAAGCTCCTTGGCACCGACCCCAACCGCGCCGTGGACGCCGCCTTGCTCGAGGCCCTCCCGCATCTCGACCCCGATGTTCAGGGACCGGCCCTCGACACCCTCGTACAGCGCGAACACGGCCCCACGCTTCTGGCCTTGGTCGTTCGCGTCCGAGAGTTCGGCGAACCGTTCCGCGAGCAGATCATCCGCCGCGTCGGCGGTCTGCACAGCGCCTTGCGCTCCACCATCGGATCGACCGCCCTCGAGGACCGGGCCGCAGCCATCGACCTCATCGTCGGCGGCAATGACGCAGCCCTCGCCTATTTGCTCGCCGACGCCCTTCGTTCGCCTTGCCACCGCACACGCGAACTCGCCGCCAACGGACTCCACGAAATGACCCGCCGAATGGTCGACGAAGAAGCCCCCTCCAAGAGCAGCACCGCCCCGGCGGCCTCGACGCATCGCCGCCACGGAATCGTCGAAGCCCTTCGCACCGCCGTCAGTCGTTGGGAGCTGCACTTCCAACCCAAAGTCCTCGAAGCCGCATTGTGGATGGGTGACCAGACCGAACCCGCCATTCTCGAAAAACTGCAAGCCCCCCACGCCAAGATCGCCCACATGCTCGCCGAAATCTTGGAAGGCGCCTCCGACCCCCGACTGGCCGGCGCCGTCCTGCGGGCACTGGCCGTTCCCGCCCTCCGCGCCGCCGCCGCCCGCGCCGTCACGCAAGGGAACAAACCGCCGTTTCTTCGAGCCTTGTTGCGCGAAAGCTGGCTGCTGGGCGACCCCGAACTCGAGCGCGGGCTGCGCTGGGTCCAAGAGGGACCTTCCCTCGACCATGGCTCCGTCGATCTGCCGCGGCTGAAAGAACCCGAGGTCAACGGATTGGCACGGATCATCGCGGGTGTCGGCGGCTCGCAGGAGCGGAAGACCGCCAACCTGCACAAGATGATCGAGACCGCCCATCCCATCGCCCGGCGCGCCGCCCTCTGGCGGCTCATCGACGATCCCGGCGAAAAATCGACCGACGTACTTCGCATGATCGCCGCCCGCGGCGGGGACGAACTCGCCCCCATCGCCGCCCGAGAGCTCCGCCGCCGAACCGGAGATCGCACCGCCCGGCCGCCGCAACCTGCCATGCTGGGACGGTCCGCCGATGAGTCGCCGTTCCCCGACGCATGGAAAGAGTTCTGGAACGACTTCGCCCAACTCTCTCCCGCCCAGCGTACCGACCAGGCCCCACGAATCCGTGCCGAGGTCCAAGACGCCGCCCAGCGCATCCGCGCCAAACTCCGCGCCGCCGACGCCGCCGATCGAACCCGCGCCCTGCAAATCGCCAAGACCCTGGGATTTCTGCATGAAACCGAGGACGAAGTTCACCGTCTGGTCAACGATCCCGACCAGGTGGTGCGGGCTACGTCCGTCAGCGCCTTGAGTGAACTGCCCGGACCCACCACCGTGCGTCTGCTCCGCGCCGCCCTCAACGACCCCGACGAACGGGTCCAGGCCAACGCCGTCGAAGCCCTCGATCGACTCAAGGTTGACGACTTGGCGACTTCCCTCCGCGCCAAACTCGCGTCACCCAACAGCCGGATCCGCGCCAACGCCGTCCGTGCCTTGCTACGCTTGGAAGTTCGTGAAGCCGGCGAAGTGCTCTTGGAGATGCTCGAAGGCCCCTCCACCTCCGATCGGGCCAGCGCCCTGTGGGTCATCGAACGACTTCACCTGCGCTCCGTCCTACGCCGCGTGGCGGACATCAGCCGCAGCGATCCGGACGACCGCGTCCGCCGCCGGGCACGACGTATGGTCAGCGAACTCACCTTGGGATCGACCGCCGAGGGTCCCATGGACTGGGACCCCAGGGAGTCCCTGCGATGATGCCGTTGCTTCTGCAATCCAACGATCTTCCCGCCTTTTACGAGGCCATGCGCAAACAATTCTCGCAAGGCGGTTCGGTCGGAAAAGCCCTGCTCGCCCTCGCGGCCCTCGCGTCGCTCCTCGTGTTCGCCCACTTTCTCAATCGCGTCGAACGAAAAGTGACCGTGCCCGCCGAACCCAACGATCCGCAGAAGCTCTTCCGTGATTTGCTGCCCAAACTGAGTCTGACCCTCGCCCAGCGACAGACGCTTGACACCATCGTCAAAGACTTGAAGCTTCGCCAACCGGCCGTGATGCTGATCAGCGAGACCCTCTTCGACAACTACCTGGCCCAGTGGCGGGCCCAGACCGGAGCCCCCGATCCCCAGCACGAAGAACAACTCCGCCGCCTCAAACCCCGCCTCTTCCCCACCGGCGTCGGCTGGGTCGCCTCCCCCCCCGCCAACCCCTGAAAAGAAAACGGCCCCGCGCGACGGCGATCGCCTCCTTGCAAACGCCACCGCGCCGGTCCGCTGCTTGGGTTCCCCGTCTAGTCGCTCAGCTCGCTCGACAACCAGTCGCCGAAGTTGATGTCATCTTGCGGACTGGAGTTGATGAGCTGATTGGCAGCCACCTCCACCCCCGCCATAACCGCCTGCTTGACTTCCGTAGACGAACAGCTCCCCGCCAGAAGTGTCCCCGAGGTCGCCACAAACAACCCACGCCCTCCCTGCTTGATCCATCGAATCTGCGACATCGCAATCCTCCTTGCTTCGGTCCACACGAAACCAAGGCCCACCATGATCGGCCTAGCTCCGTCGTTTTCGACCAGCAAGCCTTGTTTTCTTTACTAGACTATCCATTTTATCAGCCTTAACGTCATCATGGGTAGTCTATCAGCACTGGCGGTACCCATGCCCATCGCCTTGACGGGCACGGCTCCCGCCCGTAACCTTCCCGCTCAACCAATGGGTTAGCCTGGTTGAAACCGGTCGTTGCCCTGGGGGTGCGCCCGCGAGTCCGCTTGATGCGTTCGCGGGTAATGGGCGTTCCTCTTCGCGGCGGGACGCACAGACCTCGGCAGCGACGCCTCGGCCGCGACCCTTCTCGGCTTCTACGTCCCCCGTTTCGGGGACGCGGGTCGGTTTGGTCTTGGTTCGGGAGCGAAACGTGCGACAACTGCCCGGTGGTGTAACGGTAACACACCAGGTTTTGGTCCTGGTATTCCAGGTTCGAATCCTGGCCGGGTAATGACGGATAAGCGAATGAGGAATTCGGAATGCGGAAAGCGAGAACCGGGATCGAGCCCCTCCTTGTATTCCGCATTCACAACTCCGCATTCCGCATTCTCCGGGTGCAGCGTTGAGTGAAGTTGCGGCGATCGTTCTTGCGGCGGGAAAGAGTACGCGGATGAAAAGCGACTGCCCCAAGGTGCTGCACGAAATCTGCGGGCGACCCATGCTCTCCTACGTCTTGAACGCCTGTCGACTCGTCGGCGTCGATCGCCTGGTGGTCGTCGTCGGGCACGGCAAGGAGCGCGTCGCCGAACGCTTCTCCGAGGAGCACGATATCGTGTGGGTCGAGCAGGCCGAGCAGCGCGGAACGGGACACGCCGTGCTTTGTTGCAAAGACGCCCTTCGCGGGTTCGACGGCTCGGTGCTGGTCATCGCCGGCGACATGCCCTTGGTCCGCCGCGACGCCCTCGCCGCCTTGGTCGAAGCGCGGGAGGAATCCGACGAGGCCCTGACCCTCGCCACCACCCACCTCGACGACGCCACCGGCTACGGTCGGATCGTCCGCGACGCCGACGGACGGCTCGAACGAATCGTCGAAGACCGCGACTGCACTCCGGCCCAACGCGACATCCACGAAGTCAACGTCAGCTACTACTGCTTCGACGCCAAGCGGATGTTCGAGGCCTTGGACAAGGTCAAACCTGATCCGGTGAAAGGCGAGTGCTATCTAACCGAGACCGTGCGCGTCCTGAAAGCCGACGGGCACGGAGTCTCCGCCCCGCTCCAGGTGCCCCCCGAGGATGCCCTGGGCATCAACTCGCGGATCGACCTGGCCATGGTCGGACGCGCCATGCAGGATCGCCTGCAGCGCTCCCTGGCCGACGACGGCGTCACCATCGTCGATCCCGACAACACCTGGATCGAAGCCGACGTAACCGTGGGCAGTGACACGACCATCTACCCCTTCTCCTTCATCGGCGCCGGCGCCACCATCGGCGAAGGCGGCAGAATCGGTCCCTTTGCGTGCGTTCGACCGGGCGAAGTCCTCGGCGACGGCGCCGTGGTAGGACCTTGTGTGACAGCGGGAGCCGACCAAACATGAGCTGGGCCAGCCAACAATCCAACGATCGCGACACCACCGGCGTGGTCATCTTCGGCGGTACCGCCAGCAGCGACCTCACCGACAAAATCTGCAACTACCTCGAGATCCGCCGCGGCCGAGCCACCGTCGGCCGCTTCCCGGACGGTGAAACGCTCATCAAGGTCGAAGAGGACGTCCGCGGAAAGGACGTCTTCATCGTCCAATCTACCTGCCCGCCGGTCAACGACAACGTCATGGAGCTGTGCATCTTTATTGATTGCCTGCGCCGCGCCAGCTCCAAACGCATCACCGCGGTCATCCCCTACTTCGGGTATGCCCGACAAGATCGAAAATCCGAAGGCCGCACGCCCATCACCGCCAAGCTCGTCGCCAACATGCTCACCAAGGCCGGGCTCAACCGCGTCCTCACCATGAACCTCCACGCCGATCAGATCCAGGGCTTCTTCGACATCCCCCTGGATCACTTGACCGCCGCCCCCGTCCTCGCCCAGCACTTCATCGATCGACACCTCAAGGATCCCGTGCTGGTCTCGCCGGACGTGGGCAATATCAAGTTCGGCGCCGAGTTCGCCTCGCGCATCGGCGGCGAACTCGCCGTCATTCACAAACGACGCCTCACCCCGGACTCGATCGCCGCCGTCACCATCGTCGGTTCGGTCAGAGGCAAGACCGTCATGATGTTCGACGACATGATCACCACCGCGGGAACGGTCTCCGAAGCCGCCAAGCTCGTCCGACAGCACGGGGCCACCGCGATCTACGTGGCCGCGACGCACGCCGTCTTCGCCGGACCGGCCATCGAACGCCTCGCCGCCGCCGAGTTCAACGAGATCGTCGTCACCGACACCATCCCCATCCCCCAGGAGGCGATCGACAAGCTGCCCAACCTGACCGTGTTGTCAACCGCCGGCTTGGTCGGCGAGGCCATCCGCCGCATTCACGAACATCGCTCCGTAAGCGCGCTGTTCTGTTAAAGGGACTTCAGGGAGGTAGCGAAAATGCAGATTATCACGATCAAGGGTGAACCGAGAACGGCCGCGGGCACCAGAGTCGCACGGAAAATGCGCTCCGAAGGGCGTCTGCCCGCCGTCATCTACGGCCACGGCGAACCGCCCGAGTCCATCGCCATCCATGAGCACGAGGTCGAGGTCGCCCTCGCCCACGGCGCCCGAATGCTCCAGGTGGACCTGCATGGCAAGGTCCTGCCCTACCTCATCAAGGAGGTGCAATACGACCACCTGGCCACGACCCCGATCCACCTCGACCTAGCCCGCGTCGACCTCACCGAACGCGTCCGCGTCAAGGTCGGAATCAAACTTCGAGGAACGCCCAAGGGCATCCACGATGGCGGCGTGCTCGATCAGCCCATGGCCCAGATCGAGGTCGAGTGCCTGGTCACCGAGATTCCCGACACCTTGCACCCCGTGGTCACCCACCTCGCCCTGAACGAGTCGCTCTACGTGAAGGACCTGGTCATGCCCTCGGGCGTCGTGGCCCTCGCCAATCCCGAAGACCGCGTGGCCACCGTTCGACTCCTGGCTGAGGAAGTCGTAGCCCCGACGGTCGCCCCGGTCGGCGAGGTCGTCGCCGCCGAACCCGAACGCATCGGACGCGTCAAGAAGGAGGAACCAACCGAGGAGGGAGCGGCGGAGAAGAAATGACCAATTACAAATGACCAATGACCGCGTCCAATTTCGAACGCGTTCGGTAATTGGTAATTGGTAATTCGCGATTGGTAAATCGGTAATTCGTCGTGAAGTTAATCGTGGGTCTTGGCAACGCCGGACCGGACTATGCCGGAACGCGGCACAACATCGGGTTCGAGGTCGCCGATGTGTTGGCCTCGCGCTGGCGGGTCAAGCTAAAAACGGAGAAGTTTCACGCCTGGTTCGCCCAGGCCGACGTGGGCGGTGAGCGCGTCGTACTGCTCAAACCCATGACCTTCATGAACCGCAGCGGACAGGCCGTGCTCGCCGCCGGGCGGTTCTATAAGATCGAACTGAGCGACCTGCTCGTCATCTGCGACGACCTGGCCCTCCCCGTCGGGCGGCTGCGGATGCGGGCCGGCGGCTCTGCCGGCAGTCACAACGGACTGCAGGACCTGATCGACCGCCTCGCAAGCGAGGAGTGGTGCCGTTTGCGGATCGGGATCGGCGAGCGGGTCGGAAACGGCGCGGACTATGTGCTCAGCCGCTTTGCACCGGATGAAGTGCAACTTGTCGAGCGGGCCGCGATCCGCGCCGCCGACGCCGTGGAATGTTGGATCGCCGGGGGTCCCCAACTCGCCATGACGAGGTATAATGGCGACCCGCCGGCGTGATGCGATCATCGCCCGCAACGAAATCGCGAAAGCGAGTCGCGGGTGAAGGCTGAAAAGTAGGAGACGATGAACGTTGAACCAATACGAAGCCATGTTTCTCTTTGATCCCACGTTCGGCAGCTCGCTGGAGAACTGCGAGGCCGAAATCCGCCGCATCCTCGGACGCGCGGAAGCCGAGATCGTCTTTTGCAAACGCTGGGACGAACGCCGCCTCGCCTACAAAATCAAAGGCCGAAAACGAGGGCTCTACGTGCTCGTCTACTTCAAGTCCCACCCCTCCAAAATTACCGCGATGGAACGCGACGCCCAACTCTCCGAGCACGTCCTCCGCCTGCTCGTCCTCCGCGCCGACGAGACCACGCCCGAGATGATGGAGCAGGCGACCGTCGCCCGAGTCGAAGCAGCGGAAGCCCAGCACGGCGAGCACGGCGACCGGCCCCACCACCGCACCCCGGATTTCGAAGAGTTCGGCGACGGCGGACGCCCGCGCCACCGGAGAAGCGGCAGAAAACCGGAAACCGCGGCCGCCGCAACGGATACGAAAGGCCCTGAATAAAGGAACCCGGCGACTCCGCCGTTGGCAGGGAATCGACTCGTGGCCAGTTTCAATCGAATCATCCTAGTGGGAAACCTCACCCGCGACCCGCAGCTCAGCTACACGCCGAGCAACACCGCGGTCTGCAAGTTCGGCATTGCCACGAATTCTCGTTGGAAAGACAAGGAGGGAAACCAGCGAGAGGAAGTGTGCTTCGTAGACTGCACCCTGTTCGGAAAGGGTGGCGAGGTTTTCAACCAGTACATGAAGAAAGGGCAGATGGCACTGATCGAAGGCCGCTTGGACTTCCAACAATGGACCACGCCCGAGGGAGACAAGCGAAGCAAACATGCGGTCTTCGTGGAAAACTTTACCTTCCTGGGCGGAGGGAAGGGAGAAACCGGCGGGCGTACCGCCGAGGTCGGCGCCGCAGTCGGCGGCGGCAACGCCTCGTTGGATCCGCCCGCCCAGCGTGATGAGATTCCGTTTTAGGCAAAGGACCCTATGAAACTCCTCTTGACCAAGAACGTGCCCAACCTGGGCATTGTCGGCGACGAAGTCACCGTTTCCATGGGCTACGCTCGCAACTACCTGATCCCCCAGCGTCTGGCCACCGAACCGTCGATCGCCAACGTCCGCCGCCTGGCCGGGGCCCGAAAGCAGGCCGAGCTCGAACTCGCCCGCGAACGCGAACGCATGGCCCAAGTCATCAAACGACTCGAGGGCGTCGAGGTCACCGTCCGCGCCCGGGCCAACGAAGACGGCGTCCTCTACGGATCGGTCGGGCGAAAAGAAATCGCCGCCGCACTCTTCGAGGAAGGGCACGTCGTCCTTCACGAACACATCGCCCTCCACACCCCCATCCGCCGCTTGGACACCGTGCCCGTGGAGATTCGTTTCGCCGACGACCTCAAGGCCGACATCAAGGTCTGGGTCGTCCGCGAGAAGACCGACGAAGACGGCCAGGAAGGCGAGGCGGAGCCATCCGCTCAAACCGGCACGGAGGCTGGTGAAAGTGACAACCCTAACGACCAATAGACCGGCGGCTGCGCAGACCACTTCCCTAGGACGGCTGCCGCCCCAAAATCTCGACGCGGAGATGGCCCTGCTCGGCTCCATGATGATGAGCCGCGACGCCATCGCCGAGGTCATCCCCATTATTCCCCGCTCCGAAAGCCGCTGGTTCTACCTCCCCGTCCATCAGCGCCTCTTCGAAATCCTCCTCGACCTCTACGACGACCCCGCCAAGGCCATCGACCTCATCGTCGTCACCGACGAACTCCGCCGCCGCAGCCTCCTCGAGTTTACCGGCGGCCAGGACTACATGATCCAACTCGCCGAAAGCTTCGCCGAGTGGGCCAACGCCGAGCACTATGCCAAGATCGTCCGCGACAAGGGCATGCTCCGCGACCTCATACGCTGCACCCACGAGATCGCCGAACAGGCCTACAACGCCTTCGACGAGGCCCGCGTCATCCTCGACGTCGCCGAACAGAAAATCTTCGCCGTCACCGAACGCCGCGTCAGCGGGCAGGCCATCGAAATCCGCGAGGAAATCCGCCGTTTGGCCGCCCTTCTCGAATCCCGCGACGAAGGAATCGTCACCGGCCTGCCCACCGGATTCACCCAGCTCAACGAATACACCGGCGGGTTCCAACCCGGCGACCTCATCGTCATCGCCGGCCGACCCTCCATGGGCAAGACCGCCCTCGGACTTTCCATGGCCCAACACCTCGCCCTCGAACATCGCCTCCCCACCGCCTTTTTCTCCATGGAAATGAGCTGCGCCCAGGTCGCCCAGCGGCTCATCTGTTCCTACGGCAGCGGCATCGACGCCCAGAAGCTTCGCAAGCGAATGCTCTCCGACGAGGAGATCAATTATCTTCTCATGCACGTTTGCCCCGACTACGAGACCGCCCCGCTCTTCATCGACGACACGCCGGGCATGTCCGCCATGGAGCTGCGTTCCAAGGCCAGGCGGCTCAAACAGCGCCACGACATCCGCGCCGTTTTCGTGGATTACCTGCAACTCATGCACACCCCCCAGAGCGAAAATCGCCAAAGCGAGATCGCCGCCATCAGCCGCGGTCTCAAGAGCCTCGGGCGCGAGCTCAACATCCCCGTCATCGCCATGGCCCAGCTCAACCGCATGCCCGAGGGCCGCGCCGACAAACGGCCCCTGATGAGCGACCTCCGCGAATCCGGGGCCATCGAACAGGACGCCGACGTCGTCCTCCTCATCCACCGCGAGGAGTATTACAAACCCGAGGACGAAACCGTAAAAGGCCTCGCCGAACTCATCATCGCCAAACAGCGCAACGGCCCCACAGGTGTCATGAACTTGTCATTCAACAAGAGGCTCACCCGCTTCGCCAACTTCTCCAACGAACCCGAACCCTACCGCGCCGCCGCCCCCCACACCCGCGACGTCGTACCCTTCTAGAGCACCCGCCAGTCGGATGTAGCGTCACCCCTTGTGGGTGACGCAGAAGAGTTTGCGCCAGGGACAAGCCTGGACGCTACACATGCGCGTTCCGTGCTTCAGACCGTGCGTGAACGCCCGCTCCCCTCGACGCCAGAGCCCGGGTGAGCGGTGATGCACGGGCACTTGATCCCCCGCCCGCCCCGCGGAAACAAAAATTCCATTTGACAACCGACAGACATTACGGTATATTCTGTATAGACAGAACTAGGAGAAACGTCCGTGCCAGCCGCCCAATCCATCACCCAGGCCTTCATCCTCCACTGGGGGGAGATGGGAACCCGGTGGGGAATTAACCGAACCGTGGCACAAATTCACGCATTGTTGTATTTATCTCCGCAGCCGCTCCCCGCCGACGAGATCGCCGCGGCCCTTTTCGTCGCCCGATCCAACGTCAGCAACAGCCTTCACGAACTCCAGGCCTGGGGCATTGTCCGCCTGGCCCACGTGATGGGTGATCGCCGTGACCACTACGAGTCCATGAAGGACGTCTGGGAGATGTTCCAAATCATCCTCGACGAGCGTAAGAAACGCGAGATCGACCCCACGCTCCAGGTACTGCGGCAGCTTACCGCCGACGCCAAGAAGGGCGCCGGCGACCCGTACGTGCATGAGCGCCTGAAGGGCATGCTCGGCTTTTTCGAGACCATGACCGGCTGGTATGCGCACATTCGTCGCATGCCCGCCGGATCGCTCCTGAAGTTCGTGAAGATGGGAGACCGGATCAAGCAGTTCCTGGGCGGTGCTTCGTAGCGCCGCCGCCGGGAATGCGTTGCGAAAGGAGGTCCACGATGATTCCCCTTTGGACGTACCTTCTGTATCTGACCGCGAGCATCGCCATGACGGGTTGGGTCGCACACACTTTGCACAAGAACGGGCGCGTCTTCCTGGTCGACGCGTTCCGCGGGCGCGAGGTCCTGGCCGACTCCGTCAATCACCTTCTAGTCGTCGGCTTCTACCTCATCAACATCGGGTTCGTGACCTTGGCCTTGAAGGACAACGACAAGCCCCGCGACGCGGTGCAAGCCCTCGAGCTCTTCAGCACCAAGATCGGCCTCGTCCTGCTGGTGCTTGGCGCGATGCACTTTTTCAACATGGCCGTTTTCTCTCAGGTGCGAAAACGCGGCATGGGTGAGGCGACGGGCGTCCCGACCCCGACTCCCGTCGTCGCCGCGCCCGCCGGATTCGTCCCCGCGGCGCCATGCTGCGACGGCCCGCGCTAACATCGTCTCCCCTTGACCCCTCTCCCTCGCAGGGAGAGGGGCGGGGGTGAAGGTACTTGGGACAAGCCGGACGGAGCAGTTTCGTGACCACCATGATCCAAGGTCGCTCGTTTTGGGATGTCCGAGGCCGCCTCGACCGCGCTCCGTTTGTGGCCTTGGGCGTGAGCCTGGTCCTCGCAAAGTTCACCATCGATTCGTTGGTCGCCCTCCTGGTGTTCGGCAGGGGTTGGTCGCCTTTCAACTACTGGCCCTCCGCCCAAGCGGGACTCTGGCTCAACCTCACCCGCGAGGACCACACCTTCGCCGTCGTCATGCTGAGCCTGACCCTGCCTTTCGTGTGGATCGGGGTCGCCCTGACCGTGCAGCGGCTCCGCGCCGCCGCACTCCCCTTGTGGCTCAGTTTCCTGTTCTTCGCCCCCGTGGTGAACTTCCTGTTTTTCGCCCTCCTCGCCGCGATCCCCTCCCGCCATGACGCCGACGAAACCCCGATGGCGGAGACGGAGTCCTTCCCCGGACCAACTTGGGCCGCCCGCTCCGGTGTATCGGCTGCCGTCACCGTCCCGCTCGGATGGATCCTTGTCTACTTCAATACCATGGCGCTCGGTGTGTACGGCCTCGGACTGTTCGTAGCCCTACCCTTCTCTCTCGGTGCGGTCGCCGCCCTCGTGTACGGGCGCGGCGGCGTCCCCACGCGGAACGGCTGCGTCGCAGCAGCCTTGCAGAACGTCAGCCTCGTCGCGGCGGCGCTGTTCCTGACGAGTTTGGAAGGAGTGCTCTGTCTGCTCATGGCCGCGCCCATCTGGCTGGTGTGCGCCGCACTCGGCGGGGTCGTCGGGCATTGTGTCGTCTCCCACGCACGGAACCAGCGCCGCGCCGCCATCCTGGCCGCCGTGTTGCTCATCACCCTTCCGGCATTGCTCGGCGCTGAGTTCCTCACCGCGCCCGATCCGCCCACCTACGTCGTGCGATCCGCGGTGGAAATTGACGCCCCTCCGAGCGCCGTCTGGCCCAACGTCGTCTCCTTCCCCGACCTTCCCGACCCTGCCCAATGGCTGTTTCGGACGGGCCTCGCATTTCCCCTTGGCGCCGCCATCGACGGTCAAGGTTCTGGGGCCGTACGTCGTTGCCGGTTTTCCACTGGAGACTTCCTCGAGCCCATTCGCATCTGGGATCAGCCACAACTTCTCGCGTTCGACGTCATCCAGAACCCGCCGCCGATGCGCGAGTGGTCATGGTTCGACGAAATCCACCCGCCGCATCTTCACGGCTTTCTAGTTTCCCAGGCCGGCGAGTTCCGGCTCGTGGCCCTACCCGGCGATCGGACGCGCCTCGAGGGCGCGACTTGGTACCGTCACGGCATGTGGCCGGCCGCCTACTGGCGGCTTTGGTCGGATGCCTTCATCCACACCATACACCTCCGCGTCCTACACCATGTACGCAACCTTAGCGAAGCCCAACCACCAGCCGTTCCACCGCCTGGACCGGGCTGATCGGTGCCGCCAGCCCCGACGACCGATCACCCCCCAAGTTATCCGGGTGGACGGCGAACCGCACCGAGGCCATCGCCGCTTGGAAAAAATGCGAGCTGCGGACTGCAGCCCGCGCGGACAATCGACGGTCGCGAGCGCCGTTGGGTCGGAAATTGAAAAATGTACCACGCCAAACGAAGCCATTCTCCCGCGTTTCCAGCCTGAAAACGCGGTTGCCGCGCCGAAAAATGGCTTCGTCTGGATTCGTTTTAGCCGTTCTTGCATCATTCAAACCCATCGCTCCCTTTGGGAGCCTTACGCGGAGGAGGGTGTCACGCGACCTCGAATGCAAACAGCGGCCCAAGGTCGGGAAGCTCGTCGAGGCGCCATGCGCGATCGAGGATTTCGGCGGCGGTCCTGTCGCTGACTACGCCCTGGGCCATGCGCCGGAACTTGGCCACCACCTCGTCGTCGCTCATGGGATTGCCCGCGTGCCCGCGCGGAAAGTCGACCCGCTTGCTCACCCTCGTGCCGTCCGTGCAGGTGATCGTGATGTCATTGGGAATGCCCTGGGGATATCCCTTGTTAAGCTCCGCGTCCTCGACGATCGTCGTCTTGTCCATCAAGTCGAGGAGCTTGGGGTCGCGCAGACGATGCTCGTCGAATGTCGCCAAGGTGACATCGCCGTCCACCAGCGCCGCGGCGCAGCAATAGAACATGGAATGGTCGGCCGTCTCCCGCGAGGTCGGTCGCAACTTTTCGGGCTCGCTGCCGATGATGCTCACCGCGGCCTCGAAACTCTTCATATGGATCGACTGGATCGTCTTCCCCGCCAGTTTGGGCCGCAGTTGCAGGCAGGCGTCGATCGCGGACTGCGAATGATACTCCGCGGGCCAGTACTTGATGTACGTCTTGTCGATCATGAAATCGCCGTCTCTGCCCAGGACGAGGTTACGCACGCCGGGGATCTGGAGCTGCTTGATGAGCCCCTTGGGTCCCTCGAAGATTTCGTTGGGGCCGGTGAGCCCGCGACGGGCCAGGTCCGCGGCGAACACCCCGTTGCGGGCGGCGTTGGAAAAGGCGCAGGCCTTCCAATCCGAAATCTGCCCCGTGCGCGTCTGCCGCGTGGTGATGTTGCACACCCCCGCCAGACCCAGGGCGTGCTCCATCTGATCCTCGTCGAGGTCCCAAAGGCGTGCCGCGGAGATGGCACTGGACAGGGCTCCATAGGTCACGTGGTCCCATCCCCCCGCGCGGAGGCTGGCCGCGTCGCACAGACGGCACTGAACTTCGTAGGCGAGGACAGTGGACAGGATCAGTTCTTTACCGCCCTTTCCGGTCTGTTGGGTGACGGCCGCACATGCCGAGATGTTGTCCGAAGGATGCGCCGGTTCGAGACTCAAATACGTGTCGTTGTAATCGAGGTAGCGTACCATGGCCCCATTGGCGAACGCGGCCAGTTCCGGCAGCGTGCGATGCTTCGTTCCCCACACCGCGGCCTTGGCACTCGGATCGTTCACGGCCATAGCCTTTTCACGCACGATCTTGGCCGGGTGCGAATGATAAGCACCCAAGGTCGTGGCGATCGAGTCGATCACACGCCGTTTGACCTCGTGAATGGTCTTGGCGGGCAAGTCCTCGTATCTCAGCGCCTTCGCCCATCGGGCAATTGTTCCCGCAATCGTCATTTTCGTAGCCTCGCTTGGGTTGGTTTGTTCGCGTCCTCACGTTCGGTATGGAACCCGATCGGTTTCTTCTTGCGTTGCGGCGGGGCCATCAACGCCCGCAGGGCCTCGAATACGACCTTGAACTGTCCGTCGTATCGTCCCTCCATGGCCTCGAGTTTTCGGGCCAGGTCCTTGTGCGTCGCCAGAATCTCGCGAAGCTTCACGAAGGTGCGCATGATCTCAATGTTGACTCGGACGGCCCGCTTGCTGTGAAGGACGCTGGAGAGCATGGCCACGCCTTGCTCGGTGAACGCGTACGGTGCGTAGCGTCGCCCGCCCCAGGAACTTGAGGTGCCAAACTGGGACCTCAAGTTCGTGAATTCCTGGCTCGAAAGCGGGAACATGAAATCGGGGGGGAAGCGGTCGAGATTCCGCTTGACGGCGCGAACGAGAGCTTTGGTGGCGACGCCATACAGTCCGGCAATCTCGCTGTCGAGAATCACCTTCTCTCCCCGAATCAAGAGAATGGAGCGGATGATGCGTTCGCCGGGGAGGATGGCGGTGCTTGGCGAGATTCGGCGAACTCGCGGACTGCGGAAAGTAGTCGTGCGCTCTTTCTTCATGCGTCGTCTCGATGCACCGTTTGAGGCGAGAACGCCGGGGTGCAGACGGCCACGTACTCCGCCCCTTCGGGCGTCGAATAGCGCACCCATCCACCGGGATGAGTGACAACCGCTTGTCCCGCACCGACCTCCAACACGCCGCCGCGATGTTCGACGCGAAGCGAGCCGGACAGAACCACGGTATACTCCGTGAACTCCGGCGTTTGCCCGGGTTCTACCCAACCCGGCGGGCTGGTCATCCGCGCGACGCTCACGCCGGACTCGCCGCTGTTCACTCGCCCGACGAACTCCTCGATCCGTTTGGGCTTGTTCCCCGCGCCCTGGATGACCGTCGGCTGGTCGATCAGCTCGGGCATACCGACTCCAACAGAAGTTCGGCAATGTCCAACTGCGGGACATTTTCCCGGTTCTCGGAGGCCAGTCCGTCGGTTAACATTCGCATACAGAAGGGACACGCACTGGCCACGATATCGGGACTTGTTTCCAGAAGCTGGCGGGTGCGTGCGATGTTCACCCTTTCCGCACCCGGCTCCTCCTCTTTGAACATTTGCGCCCCCCCCGCGCCGCAGCACATGCCCCGGTCCCGCGTCGCCGTAGGTTCCAGCACCGTCAGTCCGATGCTCCGCAACGCCTCCCGCGGCGCATCGTACACCTCGTTGTACCTCCCCAAATAGCAGGAGTCGTGGTAGACGACGCTCTTGTTCAACACTTTGGTTGGTTTCAGTTTTCCACTGGCGACCAATTCTCCCAAAAAAGTAGTGTGATGAACGACCCGATAACGCCCGCCGAAGTCAGGATATTCATTCAACAGAGTATTGAAACAGTGGGGGCAACTGGTGACGATCGTTTTCTTTTCCGCGCTATAGCCGTTGAGCAGTTCGACATTGGCCTTGGCAAACATCTGAAAAAGGAATTCATTGCCCGCCCGCCGCGCGGGATCGCCGGTACACTCCTCTTGACCTCCCAAAATGGCGAAGTCCACTCCGGCGCGCTGCATCAAGGCGGCCGTCGCACGGGTGATCTTCTTCGCCCGCTCGTCAAAGGAGGGCATACACCCCACCCAAAACAGCACGGGGGCGTCGGGGTGTTCGGCGAGTGTCTTGACGCCCATCCCCTCGGCCCATTTGCCGCGCTCGTCCGGGGGAAAGCCCCAGGGATTCGCATTGGATTCCAATCCGCGGAAGGCCGACTGCAACTGAGGGGGAAATTCGCTGCGTTCCTGTACCAAGTATCGCCGCATATCCACGATCTTGTCGACGAAGCTGATGAACACGGGGCATTCCTGCTCGCACGCCCGACACGTCGTACACGCCCATAAGACTTCCGAGTCGATGACGCCGTCGACCAAGTCTTTTTGACTGTCTCCATTGGGCGTGCCCGGGGAGGTTAGCGCTGCAGACTGGGAATAGAGGAAGTTACGCAAGTCTACGGTGAAGTGCTTCGGCGAAAGTTTCTTGCCGGTTTTGGTGGCCGGGCAATGGTCACTGCACCGGCCGCACTCGGTGCAGGTATAGAAGTCCAAAATGGATTTCCAACTGAACTGGTTCATGCGGCGGATTCCCAGTGTCTCTTCGCGTTCGAGCTTGCCCTCGATGTCCTCGACGGGCGGCAGGCGACCGGGCGAGGCAAGGCTCTGGAAATAGACATTCGGAATGCCGGTGATGATGTGAAAGTGCTTCGAGTAGGGAAGCAGGTTCAGGAAAAGAAGTACAAGGGTGGAATGCGTCCAAAAGCCCAAGTGGCGAAGCACATCGAGTGTTTCCGACGGCAGTCCATACAACGCCTTCATCACAATGGAGCCGGCCGGCTCGCAGACCAAAAAGACGGAAGCCGAGGGCGCCTTGCGGGCGATCGAAGCGGCGTCATAGAGAATATCGGCCACCATCATCACCACAATAATGCCGAGAATGATCAAGGCTTCATAGTTCAACGTCAGACGGCGCAGCCGCAGAATAACGCGAAAGTATACGAACACAAGCGCGGCGGCGAGGACCAACACCGCGAACACGTCCTTGAAGAAGGAGTATGTTTGTCCAAGGAGAGTGTCAGACCCAAAGAGCCAGAAGGAGAAGGACTCGTCAAATCCGCGCCCCCACAGGATCAGGGATCGAAGAAGCAGGACGATGAATCCGAGGAAGATCAGCAAATGGGCCGCCCCGGCGAGTGGATAACGGCGCATGCGCAACTGCGCGATGGCATACTTCCACGTCAGCCGAAGCCGTTCCCTAGGGCGATCAAAGCGATTGTCGGAAGCGCCGATCCGCAGCAGTCGCCAACGCCGATACATGGAGAAGGCAAAGACGCCCCATCCGGCGGCAAGCAGCAAGGACATGAAGAGAGGACCCATCGTACGCCCTCGGCGAGTCAAGAATGCTGAATTGAAAATGGTGAATGCGGAACGTCATTTCTCGCGCTTTTCCGCATTCCGCATTCTCCATTCCGCATTCGTCAGTGTTCCTTCAACCGCTTGAATTCCGCAGTCAGCAACGGCACCATCACAAACAGGTCCGCAATACATCCGTAAGAGGCCACTTTGAAAATGGGGGCGTCTTTCTTGGTATTGATGGCGACGATCACTTTGCTGCCGCGCATGCCGGCAAGATGTTGTATGGCCCCGTCGATGCCGCAAGCGATGTACAGGCGCGGAGTGACCACCTTTCCTGTTAACCCGACTTGGCGCGTGTGGGGTTGGTACCCGGCGTCGCACGCCGCCCGCGAGGCTCCGACCGCGCCGTCGAGCACTTGTGCCAGTTCATAGATAATCTTGAAATTGTCAGCCGACTTCAACGACCGTCCGCCGGAAACGATGATGTCGGCTTCGGTGACATCCTTGATCCCGGAACCGGTGGCGGCGATTTCACGGATGGTTAACCGTTGATCGCGGTCTGATAGTTCGACGGCGACGTTCCGTACCTCGGCCTTCGTGCCGATTGGAGGCGCGGACGCGGAATATGCGTTGGTCCGAACCGTGACGATCTGCAGGCGCTCAGCCGTCAATCGAAACGTGGCGCTGAACTTTCCCGCGTACATGGGTTTGACCGCGATCAGTTCGGTGCCCTCGATGCGAACCTCGGTGCAGTCGATGGCCAGTGCAGCGCGCTTCCGCGCCGCCACCCGCGCCGCCAGGTCGCGTCCCATGAAGGTGGTTGGAATCAGAACGGTTTTCGGCGAGGCCGCGTCAATCGCGGCGGAAAGCGCCGCGGTATAGGGAAGTGCGCGGTACATCGCCAGCGCCGGATCGTCCACCACGTAGACTTTCTCCGCCCCGCCCGCGGCGATCGCATCGACCAACCCGGCGACCGCTTCTCCAATGACGCAAGCCTCGGCGCGACCTCCAGTCGATTGCGCGAGCGTCCGTGCGAGACTGAGCAACTGGAACGACGCAGGATGTATCTTCCCGCGGCGCTGCTCGATGAAAACCAAAACGTTCGAGGACATTGGCGTTCGGTATCCTATGACCGGCGGGAAAGCCGGTCCCACGCTCGCGTCAGAGTACCTTGGCCTCCTCGCGCAAGAGGCGCACCAGCTCCTTGGCCATTTGCGGCGGTTCACCCTCGATAAACTTGCATTCGGGTCGAGGCGGCGGTGGGGCGATCGAGGCGAATTTCGCGCCGGCGCCGAATGCCGCCGCGCCGGGAAGGTCCGCGGCGGTCAGGATGGTCATGGGTTTTTTCTTGGCCTTCATCAGGTTGGGCAAGGAAGGATACCGAGCCTCGACCAGCCCCTTTTCGATGGTGAGAAGGGCGGGCAGGTCGCATTCCACGACTTCCTCGGCGCCTTCGATTCGCCGCCGGGCGGTGAACCGTTTGCCGTCCGCGGTGATCTCCAGACCCGTGACGGCTCCGACGTGCGGAAGGTCGAGAAACTCGGCGACGGCCGGACCGATCGCTCCGGCGTCTAAGTCGATGGTGTGCTTGCCGCAGAGGATCAGGTTGAAACCCGCGGCGTCCTTCTTGACGGCCTGAGCGATGGCGAATGCGGAAAACAGTTCGTCGTGCGATTCCAGCTTCGGGTCGCAGACGTGGACGCCGGCGTCGGCGCCCATGGCCAAGGCGATGCGCAAAGTCTCCGCGGCCTTCTGGGGTCCGAGAGTCAGGGCCACGATCTCCGTTACGTCGGAGCGCTTTTCTCGGAGTTGCACGGCCAGTTCGATTCCGAACTCGTCGAAGGGGTCGGCAAGCAGTTTCAGGCCGGTGAAGTCGATACCGCGGCCGTCCGCGAGCACCTTGATGGTCGCGTTGGAGTCGGGAACTTGCTTGACGATGATCAGTATCCGCACCCGCCGCATACTCCCACGCCTGCCGGACCCGTCGGGGGTCGAACAGGGAGCGGCATCATAGCGGAGCTACGCGACGGCTCCAAGCCGTGGCAGGTCGGGGCGTTCGTGATGCAGATGGTCTTGCACGGCCTGGGGGATGCCGAGGTCGTAGCCGATGGACGATCGCCAGCCGAGTTGATCCTGAAGCTTCTTGCACTCGAAGAAGCATCGACGGCCCATCAGCCAGACCGCATAGCGGGTCACAAAGGGAGGCGTGCGGGTGCGGAAGGCGTGACCGAGGCATTCCAGCAGGAACGCGGCGGAGTAGGCGACTCGATACGGGACGGCGCGTGTGACCGGCGGGGCCCCGATCGCGGCGGCGACGCGGTCGAAGTAGCCGCGCTGGGTGAGGACTCCGTCGTGGCAGCAGTTGTAGGCCTCGCCGACGGCGCGGTCAGATTCGGCGGCGAGAATGGCGGCCTCGGCCACGTTGCCGGCGTGGACGACGTTGAGACGGTTCTCGCCGTCACCGACGATCTTTGCCTTTCTCCGCCTGATCGAGTCGATGAGCCGCGGCAGCGTGGCGCGATCGCGCGGGCCGTAGAGCCAGCTGGGGCGGATGACCGTCGCGGCGAGGCGGCCGGACTTGTGCATGGTCCACACGCGATGCTCGGCCTCGACTTTGGCGCGGGTGTAGTAGCTCCAGCGGTGGACGTTCACGCCGAGGGGGGCGGTTTCGTCGAGGACTTTTCCCTCGCCGTCCACGTGGCCGTAGACGCTGACGGAGCTGATGTGCAGGAAGCGGCGGACCTTGGCGCCGGCGGCGGCGTCGAGGAGGGTTTGCGTTCCGTCGATCGAGACGCGGACGAAGTCTTCCCACGGCCCCCAGTCGCCGACCCGTGCGGCGGCGTGGTAAACGGTGTCAATCCCCTGGCAGGCGCGGTCGAGGAGGGGGCGATCGTTCAGGTCGCCGGAAACGATCTCGGCCCCGAGGCTGTGCAAGAACCTCGTGTCGCTTCCCGGTCGGCACAGGGCTCGCACCGCCCGCCCGCGGCGATGGAGCTGCTCGGCGATGTGACTGCCAAGCAGACCGGTCCCGCCGGTGACCAACGCGAGCGACGTCGATGAGCTGGGGAGGCGATCCATCGCGAGCAGCATAGGCGGTGCGTCCGATCGGTCAAGGACTGGAGCGCGAGCGACCGGTTGATCAGAACCGCGACCGTAAGGGAGCGGAGTCGTACGCGGAACGCGACCCATTGCCGATTTTCGATTGTCGGCTGAACCGAGCGTGGAGCGGAAGCGCCACGATGTGGCACTAACGAAAAGCAGAAACGCAGAAAGCAAAAACGCCCAAACCAGAGCCGCGGGCGCGAGCCCGCGGACAAGTCCGTTTCACGTGAAACGAGACCAAGGCACGTCGGCACAGAGGGGGCGCAACCTTGTTTCACGTGGAACAACGGTTGGCCGGTGAGGCCGCTTGGGCCGATTCTAGAAACTGGGGACTAGAGGCAAGAAACCAGACGCCGCAAGGGACCGAAAGATGGCCGGATGGGCCGGCGACGTGGTCGGGGCCGCGCGGGCCGGAGAGAGAAGCCAGGCCAGGATGGTTGGCGGGGCCGGAGGGGGGATTGGCGATTTTCGATTTTCGATTGCGAGGTGCGGGGGACGCGGCTACGACCGAGGGGGCTGGGGCGCGGGGGTTGGGGGATGACGGACCTAGACGGCACTGACGGGCGAGCCGCTAGCGGGCCCCGGCGTTTGGTGTGGCTGACGATCCGACGGGCGGATCTGTCGTCGGTCTTGGTTGCTTTCGTTCATGCGTTGTCGAAAGGTAATGAGACCCGCCCGGAGCGACGAATCCTCAGCAATGGACTGAAGGATGTTTTTGTCATGAGCGAACTACATATTCGACATATCCAGAACGCGATCGACGCCCCGTACACGGGTTTGATCGACATGTCGGATTACGAGACGCGACAGGAGGAGGCGCGGAGTGCGTACTTGAGCCGTGCGCTTGGGGCTTACACTCTCGGTTTCCTCGACGACGTGGAGCCCGCTGTAGCCGGGACTGGTGTCGTCGACGGGTTTGGGGACAACGGAATAGATGTCATTCACATCGACCAGGAGGACAAGGTCGTCTATCTGATCCAATCGAAATGGTCGGTGAACGGGACAGGTGGGTGGGATCAGGGCGAAGTCGACGCGTTTCTGAATGGTGTAAATGACCTAATAAATGCGAGGTTTGATCGCTTCAACCAACGGGTCCAAGCGAAACAAGTGTCGCTAACATCAGCACTCGACGATCCGGCGGTGAAATTCAAGTTAGTTTTTTGCTCGACGCGAACACAACCACTCGCCGGGAATCTCCAGCCCAAGATCGATGAGTACCTGGACAGGCTGAACGACTCCGGTGAGCTGGCCGCGTTCCAGTTCTTCGATCAAGCCGCAATTCATCGCGTAGTCGCAGATCAAGGAACGGTTCACCCCATCGAACTTGAGGTGTTCCTTCACGAATGGGGAAAAGTTCGTGATCCGTATCTTGCTTACTACGGGCAGGTCAGCGCGGGCGAGGTAGCATCCTGGCACGAAACGCACGGGACGCGGTTGTTTGAGAAGAATCTCCGAAAGGTAATCGATCGATCGGACGTAAACTCTGCGATCGGAAAAACTTTGGAAGAAAATCCCGATCGTTTGGTTTACTTCAATAACGGAATCGTCGCACTATGTGATGGTATTGAGAAGAAGCCCTTGGGGGGGGATAGCCGCGATACGGGCTGCTTTGTTTGTCGCGGTGTCAGTGTCGTCAACGGTGCGCAAACCGTCGGTGCGATTGCTCAAGCGGCTCGCCTGGGAAGAGATCTTTCACAAGCACGAGTTCTTGTGCGGTTCATCGCCACCACGAACTGCCCACCGGAGTTTGCAAGGGAAGTCACTCGTGCGACGAACACCCAGAATCGAATCGAGCGACAAGACTTTGCAGCGCTCGACCCTCAGCAGGCGCGATTGAAATCGGAGATGTTGCTTGATCGAAAGCAGTATGCTTATAAAACGGGCGAAAACACACCGCCTCCTAGCGACGGCTGCACATTGGTTGACGCGACGATCGCCTTGGCGTGCGCTGCCGATGACGTGGGCCTGGCAGTGCAAGCCAAGCGAGAAGTCGGCAAGCTTTGGGAGGATATTGAGCGCCCGCCGTACCGCCTGCTCTTCAACGGTTCTCTGAATAGTACGAGGCTTTGGCGGTGTGTTGAAGTCATGCGGTCAGTGGATGAGTACCTCGAATCCAACAGGAGCCGGCGCGTTGGACGAGATCGCCTGATCCTGGTTCACGGAAAGTAACTCTTCAGCCGTCTGCAGGGGGTTGGTGGGGTAACGGGGGCAGGTTTCCGGTTTGGAAGCAGGTTCGCAGGGCGGCGGTGATGGTCTTGGTGGGATCGAGTCCGCGGAGACGGAGGGTGCGATAGACGCTCATG
>CAZYEX010000058.1:0-5799 GCA_964646605.1 uncultured Phycisphaera sp.
CCGCTCGTCGTCCATGGAGAAGCCCTTCACCAGGTATTCGCTCAAGCGCGCCGTCGCCCATTGGCGGAACTGGGTGCCGCGATGGCTGCGAACGCGATAACCCACGGAGAGGATGGCGGGGAGGCTGTAGTGCTCGATCTCACGGGTGACCTGCCGGGCGCCCTCTTTTCGAACTATCCGGAATTTCCGGATAGTTGCTCCCGGTTCAAGCTCGCCCTCCTCGTAGATGTTCTGTAAGTGCTCGTTGATCGTCCTTACGTCCTTCTGAAACAGTTCGGCGATCAGCACCTGAGTCAGCCAGATTGTTTCGTTTTCGAACCGGCACTCGATGCGCGTGCGCCCATCCTCCGTCTGGTAGAGGACGATTCCGGATTGAGGTGTTGCGTCATCGGGCATCGGATCCTCCTAGAGTTCTCCATTGAAGGCTTGATGCAGCAGCGACTTTTTCAACGCCTCCAGCGCGGCGAGCTTGCGCTGGTAGAGGGATTCGAGGCGCTGGGTTTCGGCACGGAGGTCGTTGAGCTTGGCAACGATCTGCTGCTGTTCGGTAACTGACTTCGGGAACGAAATCTCAACCGTCTTTAGCAAACTCGCCTTGATGCCTTTTACCGTCGCTCCCGTTCCCTTGGCATGAATGCGCTGTTGGACAGGCTGCGAGCGCAAGAGGTATTTCAGGAACGCCCTGTCGAGCTTGGAGGCGTCCGGCTGCATGATGATGATGCGTTGGGCGAAGACGACTTTCTCGTCAGTGTCTAGCTGGGCTACATTGCCGAGAGGTGCTTCGGTCGTGAAAAGCACGTCGCCCATTCGAGGAATACCGCGAGTCATCCAGTCGTCGTAGGAATCGGGGGCCACGTACTCAATTGGAGTCTCTTGCACATAGCCCATCTTCACGTTCTTGGCTGTGATTAGTCGCAGACCGCTTTCGGTCTTCGTGGGAGTCTTGCCACGGTAGTCGATGAATCGAATGCGCTGCCCAATAGTCGTCTCAACCCACCCGTCGCCGTACTGGGTGAAGACGGATTGGAGGTGGCTTTCGAAGAGGGCGCGGGCGTTTTGGAGGTTCTTTTCGGCGTTGGCTTTGGCGGTGGCAAGGCCGTCAAACGCTTCGTCGAGGATGCCGACGATCCGCTGCTGTTCGGAGCGAGTCGGGTAAGCAATGACCAACTCCTTCAGCAGCTTGTAGTGCCGGGCATACCCAAGCGAATCGAGATTCGCCATCTGTAACTGGTAGTAGAAGAATTTCGGCAACAAAAACGCTCGGGGTTGCAAAATCTTCACTCCGTCAGCACCGAGTACGAAGTCAAAGTCCACGTATTTCAGAACTTTCGTGTGGTCGCCGAATACAACGATTGGTGTCGTGACATTGAAGAGATCGGCTTCGTTATCCCAATAGCCGTTGATGAAGTCCTCCTCTTGCGAAACGACCGGATACGCGCCGTCATCCAAGAAATCCTTTCGCTGAATCTTCTGCGTGTAGGTCACCTTCTCGATGCAGTCCTCGAAAGTTTCTTTTTTCCAACCGTTCTTCATAGCAGTTGCCGGATGGTTTGCAGCACCTCCGCGGTCGCGGCGTCGAGGGTCGCAATGGATTGTCGCAGCCGGTTTAGGCATTGCGCGGCCCTGTGATTCTTTTCACTCTGGCCGGAGGCAGATAGTTCTGGCCGGTGACGACGTTTTGCCCGGTTTTCTGTTCCAACTCCAGTCGGGCCTTTTTGGCGATGTCACCACCGCTCTTGGCGGCGACCTTGTTTTCATCCATGCCGGTGGCGACGTTTTTTTCTGCGATCTGCCGGGTGGATAGCTCGGCCAAAGCGGTGAAGATGAGTTCGGCCTCGCTCATGTGGTCACGCAGGTTCTGGGCTTTGAGGCCTTTGATGGCCTTGTGGTCTTGAACCGTGACGCCGGACCACTCCTGATGGATGATGTTGGTGAGAATGGCGTATTCTTCGCCTTTACGGATGTCGTGATCGGCCCAGTAGTCGGTGAGTTTGTTGCGGGTCTCCTGCCCGGTCATGCGTTGCTGAATCCATCGTTCGCTACGGCCGTGCTTGTGCCAGGTATCACGGGCACGATCGAGGGAAAGGGACGGATCGGCCATTTCCTGCATCCGTTCGTAACCGACCTTGGCCAGCCAGAGCTTGATCGGCTCGGCCTTGGGGCTGGGGACGCTTTGGACGAGACGCAGGAGGGTTTCTGGGCTGGCCACGTCGGTGAGGCGCATTTTACCGTCCTCGGCGGGCAGTTTCAACTGGTAACAGTTTGTTACCAGTTCACTGCCCTCTTTAGCCAAGCGGCCTTTTAGAACCTTCCAATACTTTCTGGACGCCTGGTAGTCCGGCTGTTGGGTCAGCACTTGAATGATGTCCACGACGGAAAAGAGCCACGATTCCGTTTTCTCATCGTAAACACGACGGATTTCGTGTTGTTCAAATAGCACAGGTAGCATTTTCATAGTAGCTCCTTGATCTTGACCAGCACTTGGGCGCTCTGGGCGTCCAAAGCGGCGATTTCGTCCATGATAGCCTCGGGGCTGCGGTGTGTGATTTCCTCGACGCCGTTGGGGTTCTTCACGGAGAGGTCGAAGGTCGTCTGGTCGATGCTCGCGGCGTCCACGCTCCAGGACTTGGGCGAGTCGGCAAAGGTTTTTTGCAGCTTCACGAATTCGGTGAGGTCGTCGTCGTTGAGGGGGTTGGTCTTGCCCAGGTTGCGGCCAGGGTCGAGCTGGTAGAACCAGACCTGCCGCGTGGGGGCACCTTTCTCAAAGAAAAGCACCACGGTCTTGACGCCCGCGCCCTGGAACGTGCCGCCGGGGCAGTCGAGCACGGTGTGCAGTTGGCAGCTTTCCAGCAGGAGCTTGCGCAGGCTCACGGAGGCGTTGTCGGTGTTGGAGAGGAAGGTGTTCTTGATGACCACGCCGCCGCGCCCGCCGGCCTTGAGGATTTTGATGAAGTGCTGGAGGAACAGGAACGCCGTCTCGCCGGTACGGATGGGGAAGTTCTGCTGCACTTCCTTGCGCTCCTTGCCGCCGAAGGGGGGATTGGCCAGCACCACATCGTAGCGGTCTTTTTGCTGAATGTCGGCGAGGTTTTCGGTGAGGGTGTTGGTGTGGATGATGTTGGGCGCCTCGATGCCGTGCAGGATCATGTTCATGATGGCGATGACGTAGGCGAGGGACTTCTTTTCCTTCCCGTAGAAGGTGCGGGTCTGGAGAGTGGTGAGGTCCTTGGTGGTCAGGCCCTTCTTCGCCTTCAGGAATTCAAAAGACTCGCAGAGGAAGCCCGCCGAGCCGACCGCGCCGTCGTAGATGCGCTCGCCGATCCTGGGCTTTACGACCTGCACGATGGCGCGGATGAGCGGGCGCGGGGTGTAATACTCGCCGCCGTTACGCCCGGCGTTGCCCATGTTCTTGATCTTGGCCTCGTACAGGTGACTTAGCTCGTGCTTTTCGGTCTGGGAGCGGAAGCGAAGCTCGTCGATGTGGTCGATGATCTCGCGCAGGTTGTAGCCGCTTTGGATCTTGTTCTTAATCTCGCCGAAGATCTCCCCGATCTTGTATTCGATGGTGTTGGGTCCGGTGGCCTTCTGCTTGAAGCTGTGCAGGTAGGGAAAGAGCTTTTGATTGACGAAGTCGCGGAGGTCGTCGCCGGTCATGGCCTTGTTGTGGTCGAGCTTGCCGTCCTTGCCCTTGGGCGCGGCCCAGGTTTCCCAGCGGTAGGGTTTGTCGAGGATGTAGGTGTATTTTCTGCCGTTCAGGGCGGCTTCATCGGCGCGGTCCTGCTCGAAGCCGTCGAGGTATTTCAGGAAGAGCAGCCACGAGGTCTGTTCGGTGTAGTCCAGCTCGGTGGTGCAACCGGCCTCTTTCCAGAGTACGTCGTCGATGTTCTTGAAGGCTTGTTCAAACATCGGTGCTCCTACGTTCGGAGTCGGGCGTGTTCGTAGGCCCGGAGGACCTGGTCGTGGATGGGGTGCTCGCAGTCGCAGTCATCGACGATGAACCGCTCGCTGCCGGTTTTTCTGTCGTCGCCCACCGACTGGGTTCTCCGCCCGCGTGGCTCGCGTCGCGCCGCCGCAACACGGTGACTGCGTTTGCAGTGTGGCGCACCGAATTGAAGCCAGTATAGCGGAGCGAGCGGTAAGTCGTCGAGCGCCGGGTCCCGTCATGCGGCCGCGCTACGCCGGACGATCCGCGCTATCGCTTGGTGGGTCCAACTTCCCGACTTGCCGGTTTTGGTGGGGACGCCGCGGGCGGTAAGGGCGTCAGCGATGCGTTCCAGGGTCCAGCCGAGCCCGCGCCAACCCCGGATTTCTGTGATGACGGCTTGTTCGGACTCGCTCGGGACGAGGGTTGTCCCGTCGGGTGCTAGGTCAAACCCGTAGGGCAGGGTGCCGATGCGCTGGCCGTTGGTGCGTTTGACGGCCATTGCGGAGCGGGTCCGCTCGCGGGTTAGGTTGCGTTCCATTTCGGCCGCGCCGGCGAGAACGACGAGCATGAACCGGCCAGCGGCGCTCGTGGTGTCGATGGCGTTGCCGCCTAAGTCCACGACGTGCAGTGCGACCCCGGCCTTTTCCCAACGCTCGACCGTCGTCAAACAATCGCCCGCGTTTCGGAACATCCGATCCAGCTTGAGCATGACCACGCCGTCGGCCTTGCGCTCACGGATCGCCGTTAACAGCCGTTGCCCGCCGTCGCGCGACGCCAGCGGCTTCCCGCCGGACACCCCGGCGTCGGTGATGAGGTCCAGCAATTCCGACCCCCGCATGGTGCAGTACGCTTTGATTCGCTCGGCCTGGGCTTCCAGACCCAGCCCGCTGTCCGCTTGCTCGTTTGTCGAACAGCGCGTGTATCCGACTGCTTTCATGGTTCAATACTCCAAACCGGACACCGGCGGCGAGTCCGCGTCAACGGACCCGCCGCCAGCGCCCGGGTAATGGGTTGGCTCATTAGGCCGCGACGGCTTCCGGGGTCCGCGTCGCCACGGATTCAGGACTTCGCTTGCGCTCGGCCTTGAACCGCCGCAACGTGTCCGGCAGACCGTCCACAAGGTCGCGGACGTTGTTTCCGCTCGACCGCGCGTCATACTTGCCCTGCACGTAGGAAAGCATCCGAAAACCGTCGGGAATCGGCAGGGAAAGTTCCCCTGCGATGCGCTCCAGGTGTTCGGCGACGGCTTTGGCGTCGGGCTTGCGGAATCGGAACCGTCGCCAGCGGGAATACAACCCGTCCACGTCGTCGGCCCAGGTGGTCGATGTCGTCGTGCCGATGACGATGACGTGGTTCGGCAGATTCTCCAGAATCCCCAGCAGCATCCGCAGACAGTCTTTGTTCAGGTGTTGGATTTCGTCCAGGATGTAGGCACGGCGACCGTTCCCGCCCCAGCCGTAGACGCGCATCCGCCCTTCCAATTCGCGGAAGTCGGCGACCAGCGCCGACCGGCTGTCGATGCGTTCGATAGCGAAGTCGAAGCATCCCAGCGCCCGGGCCGTGACGTAGGCGGCGCTCGTTTTCCCACAACCCGCAATCCCGTCGGACTCGAAAAGCCAGCGCTCCCCGCATCCGTCGAACAGCCACGAATCGCCGCACGCTTCCCGTATCTCGTCGATGATCGGCTGACCGGCGAAGTCATCCCAAGTTTTCGGTCGGTATCGTTCGCTTAGCATTCGTCACCGTCGCTTTCCACCGTGTTGGGGTTTACGTAGGTCAGACCGTCGAAAAAGAACGCATGGCCGCACGCGCCGCAGCGTCGGCGTCCATCCTCGAAAACGGTAACGGCGTCGGAATCGCACGTCGGACACCGA
>CAZYEX010000059.1:0-38912 GCA_964646605.1 uncultured Phycisphaera sp.
CGAACTGATCGACAAGGCCGGGGCTTGGGAACAGGTCCGCAACGACACGACGGCGAAGATCGACTGGCAGTTCACCACCGCCGACGCCCGCATCCGACTCCGCCGCCTATACCCCAAACTTTAGCTGCAATGGAGCACTAGTGCCGCGACGCGGGGTTACCGCTGGACCTACAAGCCATGTCTCGACGCGCGAAACTGGAACGCCTTCTGCAAACCAACCCCAACGATGCCTTCCTCACCTTCGCCTTGGCGATGGAGCTGGCCAAGGAAGGTCAGTTCGATCAGGCCGTGACGCAGTTCGACCGCGTCCTCGCCCTCGACGCCGCTTACATTCCGGCCCATTTCCAAAAAGGTAATACGCTCCTCGCCGCCGGCCGACCGCACGACGCTCGCACCGCCCTTCAAGCCGGAATCTCCACCGCCGCACGCTCGGGCGACGCCCACGCCGCCGCGGAGATGCAGGCGGTTCTTGATTCGATCGCCTAGCAGCCCATCGAAGAAGACGGTTATGCAATTTTCGATGTAGCGTCATCCCTTGTGGGTGACGAGGAACCCGCGATGCCGCCGCCCATGAAGGGTCCGCCGCGGCGGATTACCCCTTTTTCAACCGGCTCCTAACGAGCCCTCCGTGGGGCGCGTCCGGCGCAGCGGTTGATGGCGGCCCGTTCCGGCCAGGTGATGATTCCGTCGCGCCGCCATTCCGCCGTCAAGGTGCGGACGCAGTGGAGGAACGCGCGGTCGTTCTCCGCGGCGAGGGAACAGGCGAGAATCGCGTCGTTCAGGGAGCAACCGTCCGCGGATACCTGATTGACAACCTCCGTGACGCACTTTCCGACGGCAACCGTTGAGGAAAGCTGCGACGCCAGGCACGCGTCCAGATCATCGGCGACGCCGTCGCCGTCGCGATCCGGCGGGCACAAGGCGAACTCGCAGAGCCCAAAGGGAGATCCGAGGCCTTCCGCGCAGAAGTAGAGGAACGCCCTACGAAACGGATCAAAACCCAGAAGGTTGGAAGGCGGCACGGTTGGGTTGGGCGTAACGTTCGACCATGAGGTCCCGTCCCAGAGCCACATCGACGGACCCGGTTCGGGCGGAGAGGTCGAACCGCCCACCAGGAGGATGCCCCCAAGACCCGGATCGTAAAACGCCCGCGCGTTGGTCCGGGGAGTCGGGCCTACGCCTGGTCGGGACGTCCAGTTGGTCCCATCCCATTCCCACGTATCGCCGTACCGCGTCTCACTTGCTCCGCCTCCAAAGAGAACGGTGACGCCGCGCTCGGGATCGTAGGCGAGCGCGTGATGGGCACGCGGCAACGGTCCGGTGTTCGCTCGAAGCGACCAGTTCGTTCCATCCCACTCCCAAGTCCGCCCGGAGAACCCCTCGTTCGTGTATCCGCCGAAAAGAACCACGACTTCGCGCCGCGCATCGTAGGCCAGGGCGTGGTACTGGGTGGGCGGCGGACCCGAGTCGGCGCAGTGGTGCCACACACTCCCGTCCCATTCCCAGGTGTCCGAAGTGGACGTACCCTGCCAGCCAGTTCCGCCAAACAAAACGCTTACCCCTCGTGCACTGTCGAACGCCAAGCGGTACTCCTGCAACGGGGGCGTCCCCTGAAATCCATAGGAAACCCAGCCCTGACCAACCCATTCCCAGGTTTCGGCGTGGGGCGGCGCGAACGATCCCACCAGCATCGTGGCCCGACGATTCTCGTCGAAAACAAAGTTTCCACGAAATCCACTACGGGGAACGCCAGCATCAAGGAGAACCCACTCCGCCTCTGTCCCTTCCCAAAGATCGCCCAGCGGACCACCCAGGTCCATGCCCATCCCGCCCCAAACAACCGCGGCCTGACGCTGAGCATCGAAGACCATTCCGATTCCGAATCGTCTTCCCGGCCCAAGCGGGGTCCGCTGTCGCCACGTAGCTCCATCCCATTCCCACAAACCTTGCTCCAGGCCTGTCGCGAAACCCCCGTAAAGCAAGGTCACGTCCTTCTGGCTGTCGAATGCCATCGCATGGTCACTTCGGGCGGACGGGCCCGTCGTCGACTTGAGTCTCCATCTCGCGCCGTCCCATTCCCAGGTTTCCCGACTGTGCGTCGACGGCGCTGTCGTAGTGCTTCCCCCGAAGACGACGGTCACCGCGCGGATCGGGTCGAAGGCGGCGCCGGCGTCCACGCGAGGCGAGAGTCCGCCTGTCGCGCGAAGACTCCAGAGGTCGCCACTCCATTCCCAGGTGTCGCCCAGTGGTTCTCCATCCACGCCTTGCCCGCCGAACAAAACAGTGACGCCTCGAGCCGAGTCAAACGCCATGACGTGTCCCGCGCGGTGGGAAGGCCCACCGATGGCGCGCAACACCCACTCAGCGCCGTCCCATTCCCAGGTGTCGCCGATGGGGCCGTGAGATGCGCCGCCAAACAGCACGGTCACGCCCCTGCGGCTATCGTAGGCCATGGCATGTCTTGAACGGGGCAGCGGCCCGGAGCGGGCGCGGAGGCTCCATTCCGTGCCGTCCCATTCCCAGGTGTCACTCTTGATGCTGTTTCCTCCGTCCCCGCCGAATAGCACGGTAATTCCGCGCCGGCTATCATACGCCAGCCCATAGTCAGAACGCGGATCCGGCGCTTGGTGAATCCGCTCGACCGTTGGACAAACCGGCTCTTCGGCGGGCACCACGCGCCCAACCGACACGGTCAGCGTACAGACGATCAACGCGAGATTACAAGTTCGTTTCGACATGGTGGACTCCCTTCTACGATACTTCGCCAGCGCCGACGACCGACCGGCGCAGGTTTCACGAAACTCTCAATCACTATCATCATAGTCGCCCTGGCGGCCGGAGTTCTTACTTGGACCGCCGCTTTCCCAAGACCCCGCGCTCGCGCTTGGGGCTCGGACGTTGGCCCCTCGCTGGCGCTTGGGGCTCTGATTCATCCCACCAGCGTCTTCATCTCCGCCGCGGGAACGGCGGAATAGTGCGACGGTTCCATACTGGCGGTGGCTCGACCCTGGGAGAGGCTCCGCAGCCGCGTCACGTAGCCGAACATCTGGGCGAGCGGCACGTCGGCGATGATGACGCGATTGGGGCCGCGCATCGTCGTGTCGCGGACGACGGCCTGGCGGGCGTTGAGGTCGGACATGATGGCCCCGAAGTATTCGTCGGCGGTGACCACTTCCACGCTCATGATCGGTTGCAAGAGCGCCGGCTGGCCCGCTCTCATGGCCTCGTAGAACGCCGCCTGCCCCGCGGCCTCGAAGGACAGTTCCGAGCTATCCGTGTCGTGTTGCTCGGCGCCGATGAGCGTCGCCTTCCAGTCGATCACCGGGTATCCGCCCAGCACTCCGCTGTGCGCTGCGTCGGTGATCCCTTGCTCCGCCGCCTTGGCGTACTCGGGCAGAAGACGTTCGCCGCTGACCCTGTTTGCGATCTCGGTATTCGCACGCCCGGGGACATGAGCCCGCGGTTCCATGCGCACCCGCAGAATGGCGTGATGCGAACGACCGCCGATCTGCCGCACGAAGCGCCCCTCGCCCTCCCCCACGGCGCTCACGGTCTCTCGATACGACACCCGCGGTTTGCTTACCACGACCTCGACGTTCATCTCCTGACGAAGCCGCTGCACGGCGACCTCGAGGTGCAGCTCGCCCATCCCCGACAGCAGCGTCTGCCCCGTCTCGGCGTTGGAGGTCACGGTGATCGTGGGGTCCTGACGCATGAGGGCCTTGAGCGCATCCTCGAGCTTCTCTCGATCTTTCGACGATCTGGGCTCGACGGACTGGCTGATGACCGTCTCGGGGAACTTGATGGATTCGAGGATGACGGCGTGTCGAGGGTCGCAGAGGGTCTGACCGGTCAGGACGTTCTTCGGTCCGATGACCGCCACGATATCGCCGGCCGAGGCCTCGTCGAGCTGGTCGCGACGCTTGGCGAACATGCGGTAGATGCGGCTGATGTTCTCCTTGGCCCCCGTCGCGGGATTGAACAATCGTGAGTTGGGTTTCAGGGTCCCGCGATACACGCGGAGGTAATACAAATCGACCGGCTTTTCCGCCACGATCTTGAAAACCAGCGCCGCCACCGGACCCTCCGCGTCGCACGCCACTTCCACGAGATCGTCCTTGCGCTGCGCGTCGTGAGCCTGCACCGCGGGAGCTTCGAGGGGATTGGGAAGAAAATCGCAAACGGCATCGAGCAGCGGCTGCACGCCGATGAACTTGAGCGAACTCCCGCACAGCACCGGGGCGATCGCCCGTCGAAGCGTCCCCACCCGCAGGGCCCGGCGAACCTCCGCCTCCCTCACCGGTTGATCGTGCAAGTATTTGTCCATCACCACGTCGGAAAACTCAGCGATGGCTTCCAACATGTCGTGGCGACGCTGCGCCGCGAGTGCCGTCAAGTCGCCGGGGATGTCCGCGACCTGAAACGTCGATCCCAACTCTTCCGGTTGGTAGAAGACGGCCCGCAGGGCGATCAAATCGACTACTCCGCGAAGGTCGTCGCCGGCGCCGATGGGAAACTCGATCGCCACGGGGGGGATCGACAAACGCTCGCGGATCGACGCCAGGGAGCGCTCGAAATCCGCCCCCACGCGGTCCATCTTGTTGATGAAGCAGATGCGCGGGACTTTGTATTTGTCGGCTTGCCGCCAGACGGTCTCGGACTGGGCCTCGACCCCTTCGCGGGCGTCGAAGACCGCGACCATGCCGTCTAGAACCCGCAGCGACCGCTCGACCTCGGCCGTGAAGTCCACGTGCCCGGGTGTATCGATCAGGTTGATGGTGTGACCCTTCCACGGACAACTCACCGCCGCCGAATAAATGGTGATGCCGCGCTTCTGCTCCTCCTCGTCGAAATCGGTCGTCGCCGTGCCGTCATCCACCTCGCCCATGCGATGCGTGCGGCCCGTGTAATAGAGAATCCGCTCCGTGGTGGTGGTCTTGCCCGCGTCGATGTGCGCCGCGATGCCGATGTTGCGGACGGTAGCGAGCTCGGGCGTCATACGGCGGGATTATAGAAGATCAGGCGCGATTGGCACGTGCCGTGGCGAAATCGCCGATGAAGTTGACAAAGGACCCGCCCGACTCTACCCTTACGGAGGAGGTTCTATGCTCGGCGAGGCAATCAAGAAACGCATCGATCAACGCCCCTTCGAGCCGTTCCGACTGCACATCACCGGCGGCGAGGCGGTCGAAGTCCGGCACCCGGAGATGGCGATCCTGACGCGGTCGTCGGTCGTCGTTGGACACGGTGCGCAGCAAGGGGTCGCCGACTATGTGTTGGAGCATAGCCTCATCCACATCGTGAAGATCGAGCCGGTGAACGGGCGTGCCCGGGCGCCTCATAGCAACAATGGTCGGCGGCGACGACGCGGTGGCGAACGCTGATGCGATTCGCCCTGAGTTCAAGATCACGACACCAGCCAATCCTGGAACTCTCTCGGCGACACGTCGATGTCCCGTAAAATCGCGCGGATGATGCGACGCGCGGAGACCAGCCGCAGGCGAGTCACGCCGGGATCTCGATGCGTTCGACGGCGATGAACTCATGCTTGGCGGGAGTCTCGTGGTTCAAACAGAGCTTAACGACTTCGATCACGCTCTTGCGGAGCGTTGGGAGTGTTTTGGCCTGGGTGTAGCATCTTCGCAACGCGGGAACCGTTGCGACGTAATATCCGTCCTCGTCCTGCTCGATCAGTACGGTCAGCGTTTGCGATCGCACTTGTCTGATCCAGCGCCCCCCGCGACCGGGATCCCGTAAAAAGAACCCCTAGCGCTACCACGCAAAATGCGCGAAGGCTTTGTTAGCGTCGGCCATGCGGTGGACATTGTCTTTGGTGGTGACGGCGGTGCCTTCGCCCTTGGCGGCGTCGATGATTTCGGCGGCGAGGGCGTCGGCCATGGGCTTTCCTTTTTTGGCGCGGGCCGCGTCGCGCAGCCAGCGGAAGGCCAGCGACTGCTGCCGTTTGCGATTGACCGACATGGGGACTTGGTAGTTGCTTCCGCCCACGCGCTTGGATCGGACCTCGACGTTCGGACGGCAGTTGTTGATCGCCTTTTCGAAGACCTCGTTGGGCGGTTGGTCCTTCACCCGTTCGGCGATCAAACTCAATGCCCCGTACACCACGCGCGTAGCCGTGCTCTTCTTGCCGTCGTTCATCACGTTGTTGATGAACTTGGAGATCAGCAGGCTGTTGTAGCGTGTATCGGGTTTCAACTGTTCGTTCGATTTTGTCCAGCGTTTGTAGCCCATGTCGTCCGTCTTGGTCGGTATCCGACCCGTTAGCCGAGGGAGGATGGACGTCGTCGGGACACGGTGCCCACGACTGCGACGGCCAGCAACATTTCAATCCACGCCTTGAGGGCGAAGGGGGCAACGCCGGTGGCGATCGCCACGGGCCAATCCCGCCCCATCCACACGGCGAGCCAGAGCACGCCGAGAGACAACACGACGAAGGTCCCCAGTCCGGCGCTAACCAGGAGCCGGCCCCAACCCGCGCTCCCACCGCCGCGTGTCGCGGCGATGAGCGGGGCAGCGGCGATGAAGCCCAGCAGGTATCCGCCGGTAGGTCCCAGCAGCCCGGCCGATCCTGACGGGAACACGCCAAGTCCGACCGTTCCACAGAGTACGTACAAGGCCATGCTCGCGACGGCTTCCGCGGGTCTGAGCATAAGACCCGCCAACAACACGGCCAGAAGCTGCAAGGTCATGGGAACATCCGTTCCCGGCCCCGGAATCCGCACTTGGGCGGCGAGTGCGGTCAGAGCACAGAAGCCGACGATGCGACCGAGCGGCGGCGCCCATGCGCGCTGAACGCTCCAGCCGCGGCTCGAAACCGTAACGACCGGGTTGGTGAGCGTCTCGTGCATCTACTTGCGCCGTTTCACTCCGTATTTGCTGCGGCTTCGGTTCCGAGGCCGGCCGTCCTTGTCGTTCTCGACGCCCGAACAGTCCAGCGAGCCGCGGACGATGTGGTAGCGCACGCCGGGCAGATCCCGCACGCGACCGCCGCGAACCAGGACGATCGAGTGCTCCTGAAGGTTATGATCGACGCCGGGAATGTAGGCCGTGACCTCCTTGCCGTTGGTGAGACGCACGCGGGTCACCTTGCGCAGCGCGGAGTTCGGCTTCTTGGGCGTCTGGGTCTTGACGATCAGACAGACCGCGCGGCGCTGCGGGCACTGATCCAGGTCGCGGACCTTGGATTTCTTCACCACTTTCCGGCGTCCGAAGCGGATCAACTGGTTTATCGTCGGCATTCGTCGTCCTTTGTCGCGGGCGAGCAAAGGTTCTCTTTGCTCGTGCTCATCAAAACCGTTACGGGCAAAGAGGATCTTTGCCCTCCCCCTTTTTTTCGATGGAGGATCTTTGCCCTCCCCGTTCCACGGTCATCCCTGCGAACTTCCTCCGCTGCTCGTATCTGACTCCGAGGCAGGCATTCCGGCCTCGACCAGGGTGAGCGGGCCCTCTTCGCCGCAGGCCCCCTCCACGGTCCCGTCGGCCAAAATCGCCTCGGCCCCGAAGGTCGAGGGGGTCAGCATCTCGACCGGTATCTCCGCCGGCACGTCGACCACCGCGGGGATCGGCTCCCCGATCTGCTTGACCCGAATCTGTTGATACCGGCGGAAACCGCTTCCCGCAGGAATCAGGTGCCCCAGTATGACGTTTTCCTTCAATCCCCGCAAGTTGTCCGCGGCGCCGGCGAGGGCGGCCTCGGTCAGGACCTTGGTGGTCTCCTGGAAAGAGGCCGCGGAGATAAACGACTCACTGGACAGGCTGGCCTTGGTGATCCCCAACAAGAGGGTCGTCGCCTGCGCGGGTTTGGGTTTGCGCCCCTTGGCCGGCTCGCCGCCCTTGGCGTCCGCAGCCGCGTTGTGGTCGGACAATTCGGATCTGAGCATGACTTGGTCGACGGTCAACTCCGTGTCACCCGGGTTGACGATGACCAGACTCTTGGCCAGTCGCTCGTTTTCCGCCCGGAAACGGAAGCGGTCCACGGTCTCGCTGGGCAGGAAGCTCGAATCGCCGGGGTTATCGACCTTCACCTTTCGGAGCATCTGGGTGAGGATCACCTCGAGGTGCTTGTCGTTGATGGCCACGTTCTGGCTGCGGTAGACGGCCTGCACCTCGGCCATCAGGTAATTCTGCAAAGCCTCCTCCCCTTTGATCCGCAAAATATCATGCGGGATGAGCGGACCGTCCACCAGCGGGTCGCCGGCATCGACGAAATCCCCGGCGTGGACGAGCAGGTGCTTGTCCTGAGGAACGTGGTGCTCCTTTTCCATGCCGCTTTCGTTGCCGATGATGATGGTCATCTTTCCGCGGCGCTTGTCGGGTCGGATCTCGATCTTGCCGGAGATTTCGGCCATGACCGCGGGCTCCTTGGGTCGCCGGGCTTCAAAAATTTCGGTGACCCGCGGCAGTCCGCCGGTGATGTCCTGGGTTCCGCCCATGGCTCGCGGTTGGCGGGCGAGCTCGATGCCGGGCTTGATCGCTTGCCCCTCGGTGACTTCGATGCGCGCCTTGGCGGGCAGATAGTGATAGTCGAGCACGTTGCCTTGTTTGTCCTCGATGACGATCTGCGGGTGTTTTTCGCCCTTGTGCTCGATGACCACGAACTTGGCCCGACCGCCCTCCTGCTCGAGCCGCACGGTCTCGCCGTCGGTCACGTCCTGGAAGCGGACGAACCCCGCAACCTCCGCCAGGATGGGGGTCATGTGCGGGTCCCACTCGCAGAGGGGATCGCGGCGGTTGACCGCCTGTCCGTCCTTTACTTTCAGAACCGAGCCGTAGGGGACCTTCTCGCGGGTCAGTTCCCGGCCCTTGTCGTCGTTGACGACAATCTCGCCGTTTCGTTTGAGGACCACCTTTCGGGTCACGCCTGCGTCGTTGGTGACGTCCACGGGGTTCAGGTCGTGATAGTGTACCACGCCCTTTTGGGTGGCCTTCAGCACGTTCTCCAAGGCCGCTTTTTGGGCCACGCCCCCGGTGTGAAACGTACGCATGGTGAGCTGGGTGCCGGGCTCGCCGATGGACTGGGCCGCAATGATCCCCACGGCCATTCCCTCTTCCACCAAACGCCCGGTGGACATGTCCAATCCGTAACAGCGGACACAGACCCCGCGAGTACTCTCGCACGTCAGCGTGCTGCGAATGCGCAGTTTGTCGATCCCCAGCTCCTCGACGCGGGCCGCGGTCTCCTTGGTAATGATCTGGTTTTCTAAGACGATGATCTCATCGGTGACGGGGTTGCGAATGTCGTCGCGGGCCACTCGACCGATGATGTTCTCGCGCAGGGAAATGTCGACTTCCTCGCCCTTGTAGGTCGCGGCCTTGGTAATGCCGTTGATCGTGCCGCAATCCGGAATGGTAACGATGACGTTTTGGGCCACGTCGGCCAGCTTCCGCGTCAGGTATCCCGAGTCGGCGGTCTTCAGCGCCGTGTCGGCCAGCCCCTTCCGCGCTCCGTGGGTGGAGCTGAAATACTCCAACACCGAAAGCCCTTCGCGGAAGTTGGCCTTGATCGGTGTCTCGATGATCTCGCCGGACGGTTTGGCCATCAACGCCCGCATCCCCGCGAGCTGCCGGATCTGGTCCACGCTGCCCCGCGCTCCGGATTGGGTCATCAGGTAAATCGGGTTCAAGTAGGCTTTGGCGTGGGCGTCGCCGGGAGCCTTGTAGGCACCCTTCTCGTCGCGGAAGTCGTCGTGCAACTCCTTCATCATCGCCTGGGTAACCAGCTCGCGGGCGTGAATCCACACGTCGATGACTTGGTTGTAGCGCTCCAGGCGGGTGAGCGTGCCCTGCTCGAAGGATTTTTGCACCTGGTCCACCGCCTTCTGGGCGGTGTCGATGATCTTCTGCTTGGCCTGGGGCACGCGCATGTCGGTCACACCGAAGGAAAGCCCCGCCAGAGTGCTGTGCTTGAAGCCGGTTTCCTTGATTTCATCGAGCAGGTCGATGGTGGCCGATCGTCCCAATGTTTCGTGGCAATCCGCCACCACCCGCACCAGCCCCTTTTGCGACAAACCGCAGTTGTAATAGGGCATGCGCGGGGGAAGAATGTCGTTGAAGATGATCCGCCCCATGGTGGTGAGAACCCGGCGGTTGGCGGGCATCTCCTCGGCGCCCATCTTGATGTCGGTCACCACTTGCATTCGATCGCTGCGCACCCAAACCCGATCGTGGACGTGGACACGTTTCTGGGAGTAAGCCATCATGGCTTCGAAAGTGTCGGCGTACCGCGGGACATCCTTGTCGTCCACCGTGGGGGTGGTGTGGTCGGTGGTCAGATAGAACGAGCCGAGCACCACGTCCTGGGTGGGGGACATGATGGGGCTGCCGTTGGCGGGGCTGAAGATGTTGTTGGTGGACATCATCAGCACGTGGGCCTCGACCTGGGCCTCGATGGACAGCGGCAGATGCACGGCCATCTGGTCGCCGTCGAAATCGGCGTTGAACCCGCGGCACACCAGGGGGTGAATCTTGATGGCGTTGCCCTCCACCAGCACCGGCTCGAACGCCTGAATGCCCATGCGGTGCAGCGTCGGGGCGCGGTTCAGGAGCACGGGGTGCTGATAGATGACTTCCTCGAGAATGTCCCAGATGGCCTGATCGCGGCGCTCCAGCATTTTCTTCGCCGACTTGATGGTGTCCGCCAGCCCCCGCTCCTTGAGCTTGCGAATGATGAACGGTTGGAAAAGCTCCAGGGCGATCTTCTTGGGCAGACCGCATTGATGGAGCTTGAGCTCCGGACCGACCACCACCACGGACCGCGCCGAATAGTCCACGCGCTTGCCGAGGAGGTTCTCGCGGAACCGCCCTTGCTTGCCCTTGATCATGTCGGTCATGGACTTGAGCGGGCGGTTGCTCGAACCGAGAACCGGGCGACGGCAGCGGCCGTTGTCGAACAGGGCGTCCACGGCCTGCTGCAACATGCGCTTTTCGTTTTGGATGATGACCTCGGGGGCATTGAGGTCCACGAGCTTCTTCAAGCGGCTGTTGCGGTTGATGATCCGCCGGTAGAGGTCGTTCAGGTCGCTGGTGGCGAAGTTGCCGCTGTCCAGAAGGACCAGGGGACGCAAATCCGGCGGAATGACCGGGATCACCTCCAGGACCATCCAACTCGGTTCATTGGGCGACTTGCGTAGCGCCTCCACGATCTTCAAACGCTTGGCGAGGTCTTTTTCGCGCTGTTTGCTGCCCGTCTTGATGAGGTCCTCGCGGAGTTGTTGCGACAGGGCGGCAAGATCCAAACGGGTGAGCAGTTCCTTGACGGCCTCGGCGCCCATCACGGCCGTGAAGCTCTTGCCGTAGCTCTCCACCGCCTGTCGATACTCCTCCTCGGTCAGCAGTTGTTTGGGTTTCAGCGGCGTATCGCCCGGGTCGATCACGATGTAGTCCTGGAAATACACGACTTTTTCCAGACTCGTGGTCTTCACGTTCAGCAAGGCGCCCAGGCGCGAAGGCATGGACTTGAAGAACCAAATGTGTACTACCGGCGCCGCCAGGTTGATATGCCCCATGCGCTTGCGGCGAACGCGGGAGTGCGTCACCTTCACCCCGCAGCGGTCGCAAATAATGCCCTTGTGCTTGGTGCCCTTGAATTTTCCGCAGGCGCATTCCCAGTCCCGCTCCGGACCGAAAATTCGTTCGCAGAACAGCCCGTCCTTTTCCGGACGATACGTCCGGTAGTTGATGGTCTCGGGCTTCTTGACCTCCCCGAACGACCAACTGCGGATGTCGTTGGGGGAAGCAAGCGCGATGCGCACGCAACTGTAGTCGTTGACGCGATCGTAGATGTTGTCCAGCATCTTTGGTCAGCCCCTGTACGTTTTCTCGTGAATGCACGGCGTCTAGGCGCCGTGCCGCTCGTCCACATCAACCGGCCGCAAGCGACGCAGCCTCCGCACGACCGGGAACCACTGTCCCCGAGGAAAATTCCATGGGCACGACCCCGCGGAGTTTCTTAAAGCCCAACTCCTCGCAGAAGTCCACCTCCGTCCCATAGGCCAAGGCGTCGATCCGCTCCACGCCGGAGGATCGCAGCGCTTCGAGAACCCGACGGGCCATTTCCCGCGCCACGCCCCCCGCGTCATGTTCGATGCGACCATCCTTGCGGGTGATGCAGGCAGGTCCCTGATACGCGGGATCGAGCTTGCACTCCGCCAGCCGACCCCACAAACCGTCGGTCACGCCGCGGGCGAAACCGATCAGTTCGCCGTTTCGCCGCGCCGTCACCATACAGAAGGTGTTGTCCAGCATGCCCTGAATCTTCTCCCGGCGCTGGGTCGTGGAGTGACTTTGGCGGGCATAGAACGCCAGAAGTTCCTCCGGGTCGGGTTTGGCCATGGTCTCGAATTCGATGTCGTCGAACACGTTTGTCGCTCCACTTCTGTCTCACGAGCCGCGACCTTCAGGTCGCCCGAACGACCGCGCGGGCCCCGTCGAACGCGGGTTCCATTTCGCCCGCGGGTCGCGGACGAGCTGCGCCATTATCCCACCCGGCGCTTCTCCAACTGAATGTTCAGGCACAGTCCGCGGATCTCGTTGCACAGCACGTCGAACGAGACGGGCGTGCCGGCCTCCAAGGTGTTCTTTCCCTTCACCATGGTCTCGTAAATCTTGGTGCGGCCTTCGACGTCGTCGCTCTTGACGGTCAGAAGTTCCTGGAGGATGTAGGCCGCGCCGTAGGCCTCTAGACCCCAAACCTCCATCTCTCCGAAGCGTTGACCGCCGGTGCGGGCCTTGCCCCCCAGCGGCTGTTGGGTAATGAGGCTGTAGGGCCCCGTGGCCCGGGCGTGAATCTTGTCATCCACCAGATGGTGGAGCTTGAGCATGTAAATGTATCCCACGGTCACCGGTTGATCGAGGAATTCGCCGGTGCGCCCGTCACGCAGGCGGACCTTCCCGGTGGTCGGTAAGTGGGCGAAACGCAGGTCGTTCCGCGCCGCGTCGGAGACGGCCGCGGTGTCCGCCGCACGCTGGTCGGCGAAGCGGTTGGCCTCCTGCAGGGCAGCGTGGATTTCCTCCTCCGTAGCCCCGTCAAAGACCGGCGTGACCGCCTGGAACCCGAGCATCTTAGCCGCCCAGCCCAAGTGCGTTTCCAAAATCTGCCCCACGTTCATACGCGAGGGTACGCCCAGGGGATTGAGCAGGATGTCCAGCGGCGTCCCGTCCTCCAGGAACGGCATGTCGGCTTCGGGTACGATCTTGGCGACGACGCCTTTGTTCCCGTGACGGCCCGCCATTTTGTCGCCCACGGACATCTGCCGCTTGGTGGCCACGTAGACCTTGACCATCTCCAGCACCCCGGAGGGTAACTCGTCGCCGCGTTTCAACTGTGCGGCCTTGCGATTGCGCTCCTCGCGTATTTCCAGGATTCGAGGCCAGAAGCGGTCCACCACCGCCAGGCAGTCGTCGCGCTTGGTCGCCGGTCTCACCCATTTCAAATCCCGCGAGCGGACGTGTTCGTCGAAGATGTCGATTTGTTCGAGGATAACCTCGTCCAAGTCGCTGTGGCCGACCTTCTGGCGAGTGTTGGGATCGACCATCGGCGAACCCATGGTCACCTCGATCTCCTCGCAGAGCTGCTTGAAGCACCCCACGATCCGCGCGTTCTGCTCCAACTCGTAGGCCTTGACCTGGTCGGCCAACTCCTTCTTTTCTTCGTCCGTCATGTGCAGACGACGGCTGAACTTCTTGGCCCCGATGACGATCCCCTCTTCGCCCGCGGGAAGCTCCAGCGAGTCGTTCTTCACGTCCTCGCCGGCCCGCCCGAAAATGGCGTGCAGGAGCTTTTCCTCGGGACTGAGTTCGCTCTTGGATTTCGGACTGACCTTGCCCACCAGGATGTCGCGGGCCTGCACCCGCGTTCCGATGCACACGATGCCCTCGGCGTCGAGGTTGGCCAACGCCTTTTCCGAAACGTTGGGGATGTCGGAGGTGAACTCCTCCTTGCCCAGTTTGGTCTCGCGGACCTCGATGTCGTATTCGTCGATGTGGATGCTGGTGAAGATGTCGTCGCGGACCAGACGCTCGCCGATGACGATGGCGTCCTCGAAGTTGTGACCGTCGAAGGTCATGAAGCCCACCAGGACGTTCTTCCCCAACGCCAGCTCGCCGTTGTAGGTCGCCGGTCCGTCGGCCATGATCTCCCCCTTCTTGACCCGCTGTCCGGGTCGAACCAGGGGTTTTTGGTTCATGCAGGTGCGCTCGTTGAGCCCCTGGAATTTTCGCAGGATATACTCATCGGTGTCGTCCACGACGATGCGCGAGGAGTCGACGAAGGTGACCTTTCCCGTGGTGCGAGCCCGGACCACCATTCCGCTGTTGACAGCGACGGACTTCTCCATCCCCGTAGCCACGAGCGGCGGTTCGACGGTGAGCAGAGGGACGGCCTGCCGCTGCATGTTGGAACCCATCAGCGCCCGGTTGGCGTCGTCGTGCTCCAGGAACGGGATGAGCGCCGCGGAGACGCCGATGGTCTGCTTGGGCGAAATGTCCACGAAGGTGACTTGCTCCGAGCCTACCTGTTTCAAGTCGCCAAAAGCGCGGGCCACCACCTGCCCCTCCACCAGCCGCCCCATGCCCGCTTCGACGGCCTCGGGAGGTCCGAGGATTTCACGCATCTCTTCGTCGGCGCGGAGGTATTGATGGTCGCCGAGCTTCCCTTCACGCCCGACCTTGCGATACGGGGTGATGAGGAAGCCGTAGTCGTCCACGGCACTGTAGAGGCTCAGCGACGCGATCAAACCGATGTTCGTCCCTTCCGGCGTCTCGATCGGACAGATTCTTCCGTAGTGGCTGATGTGTACGTCGCGGACCTCAAAGCCCGCCCGTTTGCGATTGAGCCCGCCCGGACCCAGCGCCGACAAACGCCGCTCGTGCGTCAGTTGCGACAACGGATTCGTCTGGTCCACGACTTGCGACAGCTCGCCGCGCCCGAAAAACAGCTCAATGGCGGCGCTGATCGACTTGCTGTTGATGAGTTCGGCCACGCGCCCGAGCTGATCGGGGTCTTTAAGACTCATCCGCTCCTGAACCGTGCGGCGAAGCTTGAGGAAACCCTTGCGCATTTCATCGGCGCAAAGCTCGTCGATGGTCCGCAGGCGGCGGTTGCCCAGGTGGTCGATGTCGTCCACCGCGAACGCCGATTCACCGGTGCGCAGCTTCAACAAATACTTAAGGCACTCGACCATATCCTCCACGGTGAGGGTCATGGATCCGCCGTCGCCGTCTTTTTCAAACTTGCGGCTCAGTCGGAAACGACCGACTTTCCCGAGGCGATAGCGGTTCTCGTCGTAGAACTTCTCATTGAACAGCTTCTTGGCCTTGTCGAGCTGCGGCGGGTTGCCGGGGCGCAACCGACCGTAAATCTTCAGCAAAGCCTCCTCGTGCGAGCGGCTGGTGTCTTCCGCCAACGTGTTGAGAAGCAACGCGTCCGTCACCTTCCCGATCACTTCCACGTTCTTGAGCGAAAGACCCTGAATCCGCTCCACCGCGTCGCCGATCTGACAACCCGCACGGACCAGGACCTCGCCTTTTTCCTCGTCCACGATCTGCGACACGACGTACATGTCCGGCTTGAGCGCCGAGACGCGGACGGACTTGGTGGTGAAGAAGGCGTTGATAATGGACTCGTCGGTCGAGAACTTGGCGTCCATGGCCCGCAGGAAGGTCGTGGCCGGCAGCTTGCTGGACTGGTCGATGCGCACGACCAGTATGTCCTTCTTGGTGACCTCGATCTCGATCCAGCTTCCGCGCTCGGGAATGATGCGGCAGGCGTGCAGAGCCCGATCCCCCTCCGCCTGGTCCTTGATGAAGTCCACGCCCGGAGAGCGGTGAAGCTGCGAAACGATCACCCGCTCGGCGCCGTTGATGATGAACTCCCCGCCGCCGATCATGATGGGCATGTCGCCGAGGTAGACCAGGTCCTCCTGGATTTCGTCGCTGTTCTTCCGCACCATGCGCATGCGGATGCGCAGGGGCATCCCGTAGGTCAGGCGGAGCTCCCGGCATTCGTCGGGCGTGTAGCGCGCCTTGCCCAGCTCGTAGCTGATGTAGTGCAGGGCGATGTTCCCGTCGTAGCTTTCGATGGGGAACATCTCCCGCAACAACCCCTCCAACCCCGTGGCGGTGCGCTCCTCCAGCGCCGTGTCGGCCTGAAGATAACGGGCGTACGATTTCGTTTGGATCCCGATTAGGTCCGGGATCGGAATCGCGTCGCCCACCTTCGAATAGTCACGGACCGGCATTCCGGCAATCATCGTCCGACTCCCCAGCGCGCCGGCGCAGACGCCCCCACGCCCATGCGCCGAGCGACGTCACGCCACGAACCAAACTGACTCAGGGACGATGCCGTACTCGGCGGCGCATCCGGTGGATCGGGCGTCCCAACGCCCCGATCGATCCCGCGCCGCCGCGGACATGCTTGTTGTGTGCCTTGCGACTCTCTCTGGATCGAAGACCCTCGTCTCACCCCGAGCCGCGCGCTGCAGCCCGCGCGGACGGTCGGCTTGCGCCGCGCCACCCTACTGGATGGTCACGGCCCCGCCGGCCTCCTCGATGTCCTTCTTGATCTTGTCGGCCTCTTCCTTGGACACGCCTTCCTTCAACGTCTTGGGAACGGCTTCGACCAGGTCCTTGGCCTCTTTCAATCCCAGACTGGTGATCTGGCGAACCACCTTGATGACCTGGATTTTCTTGTCCCCGAAACCGGCCAGGATCACGTCGAAGGATATTTTCTCCGCCGCCGCCGCAGGCCCGGCCGCCGCCGCAGGCCCGGCGGCCATCATCATTCCACCCCCCGCAGGCTCGATGCCGTGTACGCTCTTGAGGCAATCCACCAGGGACTGCGCGTCCTTGACCGTTAAGTTCACAAGTTTGTCGGCGATCTCCGTGATCGCCGGACTGTATTCCGCTGCCGGGGCTGATGCCATGCCTTCCTACTCCCTTTCGTGAAACCCAACGCCACCACGATAGGCGACCCGCCCATTGCGGGTCATTTCATCCGCCGAAGGCGGACCAGTCGCGGTGCAGCGTGTCGCTATGTCGTCGTGTAGCGCCACCCCTTGTGGGTGGCGCCGGACCGTCGTCGCCACACCGCCCACAAGGGGCGGGGCTACGTTAACTACGCCGCCTTCTCGGCCAACGTCTTCAGGCAACCCGCGATCTTCGATTGCGGGGATTTCAAGCAACCGGCGATCGCGCGGCCCGGCGAACCGACCAGCAGCGCCAATTCGCCGAGCAGTTCCCGTTTCCCGCGCATCTTGGCCAAAGCCTGCACCGTCAACAGGGTCGAATCACCTTCGAGGATCGCCTCTTTCAGCTTGAGGGTCTTGAACTCCGCTGCCGCCTCGATCAGATACCGGGCGACGTCGATCAGCGAGCCGCTGCTGGTCACCAAAGCGCAGGGGCCCACCAATGCCTTCCCCAGCGGATCCAGCGGACCGCCCTGAAACGCCAGGCGAGCCAGGCTGTTCTTGACCACCTCCACCCGCGCCGATTTCGCCCGAAGTTGACGCCGCAGCTTTTCCTGCGCCTGCACGTCCAGACCGGTCAGCTCCACCACGCAGGCACTTTCCGTGCCCGCAAAGCGGCTTTTCAGTTGCTCGGTCAGCAACGCCTTGATCTCTTTACTCATGATTCCGCCTTCTCGTTGGAAAAAGACCCCGGTCCCTCATTCTACCTTCCCTACGCCGTCGTCACCAACGTAATCGACGGCGAATGGGTGGCGTGAATGCACACCCGCTTCATGTAATGTCCCTTGGCGCTCTGCGGTTTGATCTTCATAAAATGGTCGATCACCGCGTCGATATTGGCCTTCAAGTCGGCCTCGGGAAACGTCACCTTTCCCACGGGAAGGTGGATGTTCCCGCCGTCGTCGTTGCGAAATTCGATTCGCCCCGCGGCGAACTCTTTCACCGCCCCGGCCACGTCCGGAGTCACCGTCCCGGACTTGGGCGTAGGCATTTTCCCCAGCGGACCGAGCAGTTTACCGAGCTTCCCGACCTTTCCCATCATGGAAGGATGGGCGATGGCCACGTCGAACTCGAACCATCCCCCCGCGACCTTGGCGACGAGCTCCTCCGCCCCGGCCTCCAGCGCTCCCGCCTCTTTGGCGAGAGTGGCCGTCGCCGCGTCGCAGAAGGCGATCACCGTGCGAGATTTTCCCAACCCCTTGGGCAGCGAAATCGCTCCGCGGAGCATCTGATCCGCCTGCTTGGGATCAATCCCCAGGTGCATGCAAATCTCGATGGTCTGGTCCTTCACATTCCGCTTCTTGCCGTTCTTGTAGGAACGATCGCCCTTGATCGCGGATATTCTCTTCAACGCCGCGACGGCGTCAACCACGCTCATCGGCCCGCGCTGCTCGCCCAGCGCCTCCGCCTGTTTCCGATACGTTACACCACGATAACCCATAGCTCACCTCGTACCTATCTCAGTGCTTCGCTTCTCGCGTGCTCACGGCTTGACGCCGCAGACCGAACCCACGGCCCGCAAAGCCGCAGCACACGGTACTCCTCGCAGCGCAATGGGACGCCTCACCTTGCACATGCCTCCAACCGCAGGGAAGAGGAAAAGTCATCCTGACACCTTTTTCTCCGGACGGCATTCCCCCGTCAGCGTCAACTCCCGATCTACGGACCTGTCGCGTTACTCCCGTCCTGCTGTCGCCGACGCTCAAGCTTCGCGCGCTTGCGCAACACGCTCTCTACTCGTTCCTCCAACCGCGACGCTGCCTCTCGCGCCGCAGCGCGCAAGTCTTTATCCGGATCGGTCGCGGCCATTTCCCCTAGGGCGGCTTCATACTCCGGATTGATGATGTCCTTCCCGCTCTCATCCTTGACGACCATGTCCCAGCCAAGGACCGTCGGGGCGCCCTCAAAGGCTGCCCGACGGGTCTCGGCACTCCGACTCCTCATTGCTTTCAACAGTAGCTGCTGGGCTTTCGGAAGCTGAGGTTTGTCCTCCGCGCGCGCCTCCAACATTTCATCCTTCGATTCCGCCAAGTAGCGCGGCAAATCCCACATAACGACCTTCTGTCCAACGGGATCGACGACATCGAGGTCTGGCATGGCTCGCGCAAGCCCGCCCATTTCGAGAATGGCTCGTACAGCAGACCACCGGACTCGTTCTACTTGGGTGGGGTCGGAAAAAAACTCGCGCACGGTCGAGTAGAGTTCTCCTGCGAATGGACCCCATCCCCCAATTTTCTTGAGGACCACTTCCTTGTCTTGATCCCTGGCGGACGGTCGAAGCAACTCCAGCCTCGCTTGCTCCACTTGCGCCCGCATAAGATCAGAGTCCAAAGCGCTGCAGCAAATGCGTTGAATGGCGGGGGTAGGATCATCCAACCCCTTCAGCAATTGCTCCAGCCCAGCACTTCCTGATGCGCGCTGATGATGCGCAAGCACCGAATATGCGAGCGCCCGAAGCTCCGCGTTTAGAGGGTCGGGACCGTACCGGAGGGCATGAAGCAACTCCGGGACGACCTCGTCAGACGGAACGGCAAGCAATTCCTCTCGCACCTTCGCGTATTCTTCCGGTCCTTGACTTGCGCGCTCAAACGCGGGGGCCAAGATACTGGCTGCGGGGACACGGCTTGCTCCCTGCGGTTCGGCGGAGGAGATACCGCGTCCGTTGACGCACGACAAAACGGCTCCCATCACAGTTGCCAGGTAAAGAACGTGTCGCATGTAAGGTCTCCCTTTGTCTGTTACGGGATCCCGGGCACGGTCTGCCACTGATTCAGCGGCGTTTGCGTAAAGTGGCATGTGTCAGTCCCCTCGAAATCCCATTCCATCGGGGGAAAGAGTGAGCCGGGCCCTTCGTTTGTACAACAAGGATCATGTCCATAGACCCCTACTGCATTCATGTACAGCTCATGCCATGGAAAGCCATCGTGTTCGCCATAGAGTCGGAATTCCATCGGGCCAAGGGTGCCGCCCTGGCACACTTGCCGAAAGTGGACGGTGAGGGTCGCACCCAGCGAGGGAACCTGGCCACCCTCACACCCATTGTATCCAATCGCGTCCATCCTTAACTTCACTTCTGAACCGCTGACTCGCGTGTGCTGGATCGTGAGTACATTCCCACCCTGTCCCGGAATCGGGGTGGCCGCGCACTCCGCCGTCGCGCCGGCAACAAGGCACCAATCTCCGTACGATCCCGCACAGTGGGGACATGGAACGACGTCGCTGAAGTCGGGGTCATCATAGAACGCTCGCGTCGTCCCGAAAAGGTTGGTCGCGCTTCCCACGGGACCGCCGTCAGGATAGGCTGGACCAAGCGTAACGCTCGTTTGCTGGAAACTGCGAAACGTCATTGCCGCGTAGTTGAACCATCGGTTGTCACCTTCGTCGAAGTCATACAACCAAAAAGCGGCAGGAAGTTCCACGGCGTCAGGCGCAATAAACAGCCTCAGACGAACTTCAACTGGGGTGTAAACTCGATTGACCGTCACCGTCCCAGTGGCCTGGCACTGCGAGCCCCCGGGAGCGCTCGCCGTGACAACGATTGGCACCGGCCCGGGAGGGGCGTCCTCGTGGATCGTAACCGATACGGTTCGTGTCTGTGCATCGCCGGCGCAGGTAATCGTTGACCCCGGCGATATGGTCAACCAGGGCGCGATCATCGAGAACGCAGGCGGGTACTGCGGTGCGAAGCTGAATCCCATACTCCCGCATCCCGGCCAACAGTCGCCCGTCAGCATCAACTCCACCGTCTCGCATGGCTTGCCCGTCGTCGAGGACAGCGAAGCCGAACATCCCGGCAGTTCGCATTCATTGTTGCAACAGACACGCGGGTCGGCGCAGCACACGTCTACGCAGCAGACTTCCGCCACGCCTGCCGTTGCGGCCCCGCCGCAGCAGTCTCCGGCGCAGCACTCCGATCCGGTCGCACAGCAAGCAATCTGATCGGGGCAACAGAACATCCCTGCAAGACAGCAACTCGATCCGCAGCACGTTTCGCCCATGTTGCAACAATGATCGGGATTGCTGCAGCACACCCCTCCCGCTGGACAGCACAGTTGTGGCTGCGGGTTGCAGCACTCGGTTCCCGCGCCGCAGCACCCGTCGCCGCAGCACAAAGGTCCGCCCGGACAACAAGACCCGTCACAGCATTGCCCGGCGCAGCATTCATTGTTGCAGCAACTCCCCCCGGCCGGGCAGCATTCCCCCGTCGCCTCGCAACACGGGCCGTCGCAACAGACCCCGTCACAACACGATCCTCCCGGCGGACAGCACACCCCCGGTGCGCCGCAACAATGGTAATCCTCCGGGCAGCACTGACCGTCGCAACACTCCTGCCCATCCACGCAACAGGTCACTCCGTCCGCGCAACAATGGTGATCGGCGTCGCAGCAACGACCGCCGCAACAGGTCGAGTCTGCCGCACAGCATTCCTCGCCGCAACACATTTGCTCCGGGCCGCAGCAGAGAACCACGTCCGCGTCGCAACAGAGGGGACTCTCCGGCGGGCAACACCCGTCTCCGCAGCAGCCGTCGTCCACCCCGCAACAAGTATCCCCGCACCACGCCCCCGCGCAGCACTGCCCGTTGTGACAATTCCAGCCGTTCGGGCAACACGTCTGCCCCTCGCAGCAGAAGCTGGTCGATTGGCAGCAACCAATTACCCCAGCAGGATCCCGTGCCGCAGTGGTAGCGGTTGGCACAACAGACGCCCGACTATGGCTTGGGTAGATTTTCACTAGATCGAATTCACTCGTCTTTGTCCAAATCTCCAGCGGGCACAAGGCGAAGTTTGGGATGATCCGGGTCATCCCGTTTATCCATCACCCGAACCAGGCTCGTCCGGGCCCTGGAGATGACCTTCCGAGCCTCGGCGATCAGATCCGTGTCAATCGTCCGCGAAAAGGAGACCAACCGAACCGTAATGGTTTCGGACCGTAAAAAGCTGAATTCTCCGCGCTCGGCAAGGGTCACATCGCCAAACCGACGAGTGCCCTCGTTTCGAGATTCCGCGCGAGGCGGCTCACCTTCCGCCCCGAAGCTCGCCCGGCGTACGAGGTGTCCATTGGGCGGTTCGATCAACAGCTCACATACGCCGGACCCGGAGTTACCTACCCACCAGCCCGCCGTGCGAAGGCGACACGATCCATCTGCGTCCAAATCCTCGGACATCATCTCGCCCAAACCGTCCGCCCACGGACGGCCAAGTGCCCAAAAGACCCGGCGCAGAAGACCCAGCCCCTCCGTGTTCGACTCCGATGCGCGATGGCGGATCAAAAGGACGCCGGGGCTCTGCATCTCCTTCGCCGTCCCGTCCGGCGCGACGCGAAAGCCTATACTCTCGGAATACTCTTCGTTCGTGAAGGCATCGCGAAGGGCTGCGCCCTCCACCCATATGGGTACAATGAGGTTGCCGTCCGCGTCATAGTCGAATTCTTGATGACCGGCCGCATCAGGCGGCAAATATTTCGGATCGGGCAATTTCGTCACCTTCCAAACCATCGCAGTTACGTCCCCACCGACTGTGATACGCATCGTACGAGTAGCAAGGCCTTGCCCTCGGAGGAAGTGGTGCGCCGGGCGATCCACCTCGACCTCCAGGGTGAAGGTTCCGGGACTCGCCCGTCGTACGTGGGCGAGAGCGGATGTCTCTTTTGGCGGCTCCTGCGCTAATCCATCTATGGATAGAAAAGCTGCGCAGATCGTCCAACCCAGCACCGTGCAAAGTATACGGCTACTTCTGCTCATCGGATGAAATCCTCCTCAGTCCCACGCGCGCCACCGTCGTACGGACGCCACCCTCGAAATCCTGACGAGCACGCTCTCACGGACAACCACATCCGTGGATCTCCCCGCGATCGTCGTGGAAGATCGGCGGGCCTGCCGCCGCACAGGAGCCGGTATCACAGCGAACCTCCCACGGCTTTTCGATGCAATCCGTCCCGCATCCCCGGTACGTTTTCCTCCAAAGATGGAAGCCGCCGGGGTGGCTTGTTTCGCAAATCATCGGGATCGGAAGATCATAAAGGTCCTGAACCACTTCGCCTGGCACGCCGGAGTCGTAGGTATTGCACTTCTCTGGACCCTTACGGTGGGGGAAAGAATCGCACGAGTTGGTGAGCATGGTATTCACAATGCAGCGGGACTCGTCGCAGGGTTCCGATGGGTCGTCCGTGTAGTGCCCGCACTCGTTGAAGGTCACGTCCACCGCGTGACAGTTCTCGCACTTCGGCCTGCACAAATCCGCCGGCGAACACGTTGTACCGTTGCCTTGGTACGTCCCGCCCTGCTGTTGGCAGCAGAGGGACGTTAGTTCGGAGCAGGAACCTGTATCGAAGAAGCAGCAAGCGCCTTTAGCTTCGCATTGACCATTGCAGCATACGTACGGCTCGGCGCAGCACATGTCCACGCAGCAAACTTCCGCCGCGCCTGCCGTTGCGACCCCGCCGCAGCAGTCTCCGGCGCAACACTCCGATCCGGTCGCACAGCAAGTAATACCATCGGGGCAACAGAACATCCCTGCAAGACAGCAACTCGATCCGCAGCACGTTTCGCCCATGTTGCAACAATGATCGGGATCGCTGCAGCACACGCCTCCCGCTGGACAGCACAGTTGTGGCTGCGGGTTGCAGCACTCGGTTCCCGCCGCGCAGCACCCGTCGCCGCAGCACAAAGGTCCCCCCGGACAACAAGACCCGTCACAGCACTGCCCGGCGCAGCATTCATTGTTGCAACAACTCCCCCCGGCCGGGCAGCATTCCCCCGTCGCCTCGCAACACGGGCCGCCGCAACAGGCCCCGTCACAACACGATCCTCCCGGCGGACAGCACACCCCCGGTTCGCCGCAACAATGGTAATCCTCCGGGCAGCACTGGCCGTCGCAACACTCCTGCCCGTCCACGCAACAGGTCACCCCGTCCGCGCAGCAATGGTGCTCCGCGTCGCAACAGTAACCTCCGCAACACGTCGAGTCCGCGGAACAGCACCCCCCGCCGCAACACATTTGCTCGGGGCCGCAGCAGAGAACCACCTCCGCGTCGCAACAGAGGGGACTCTCCGGCGGACAACACCCGTTCCCGCAGCAGCCGTCGTCCACGCCGCAACACGTATCCCCGCACCACGCCCCCTCGCAGCACTGCCCGTTGCGGCAATTCCAACCGTTCGGGCAGCACGCCTGCCCCTCGCAGCAGAAGCTGGTCGACGCGCAGCATCCCGCCCCGCAGCACGTTTCGCCGGTGTTGCAGGGATGGTCGGGATTGTAGCAGCACATTCCGCCGGCCGGAGCGCAGAAGAAGCCCGTACCCGACGGGCAGCATATCCCGTTGGAGCAATACCGGTTGTTCACACACGCCCCGGTGCTCCCATTACAAGAGTCCGCCGTACAAACGTTCCCGTCGTTGCAGTTCTTCGGCGTGTGGTAACATCCCGATTGCGAGTTGCACCCGTCCGTCGTGCATTTGTTACCGTCGTTGCAGCTCCGTCCCCCGTGGGCGCACCATGCCGTGTTGCACTCCACCTCACACCAGTCGCTGGTGCAAAGGTTGCTGTCGTCACAGTCGGGACACTCGGGCCCGCCGCAACAAGCGCAAACCAGCAGGACCGCCGCCTCGTAGACGTCCGCACTCGGAGGGACGACCGTGCCCCCATCCCCGCCCGCCGCCGCCGCGCACGGAAAACACCCTGGTAGTCCGATCACATGCCCCGTGGCCACCGTCCCGCCGGCGGCGTCTACCTCCTCGGGCGGCCACAGCCCGGCGATCATCATCACGTTCCCGCGCGTCGCCCAGGACCACATCCGAGTACCGTCCGAGGTGAGGGCATCCACGTTGGGAACGTCGGGCGCGTCCCCGAAGAGGCGCTCCGCGAGCGTGCGAGGATCAACCCCGAAGTCGCGCTGCAGCCAAAGCAAAGCATGCACCAGGTCCGACCTCTTTTCGATCACCCGGCCATAGACATACACCTCGTGCGCGGCGAAGTCTTTCCAATACGCGAGGTAGCCCGACTGCCCGGGCGGCTCACCTTCGGCCCGCGGCGCATCATAGATAACCAACGCACCCTCGTCCGTGGCGATCCGTGTTCCAACATCGACCACTCCAAGACTCTTGCCCGGGCGAGCGGAGCGCTCCACCGGACCCCGGGTCTGTCCGTGCGCTGCCGGATTCAGCGCAGGAACCGCCGCCAAGGCTAGCGCGAAAAGCGCCCACCGCGTCCGAGCCGGAATCTGATACCCATCGCCTGCCGAAAGGTTCACTTCCATCCCGCCCGCCTCCGCTCCCCGTCGAGCGCAGCTAATCATGGGCCACCCAGCACCTTAACAAACCCCTCGCGGTCTTGCAGACACCTTGGTTCGTTTCCTAATCCAGTACGTCAATCCCCATCGACCGGGCCGTGCCCAGCACGATCCGCTCCGCCGCTGCCAGGCTGTGACAGTTCAGATCGGGCAGCTTCCTCTCCGCGATGGTCTTCACTTGCGCCTTGGTCACCGTGCCGACCTTTTCCTTGTTGGGTACGCCGCTGCCTTTGGCGACCTTGGCCGCATCCTTGAGCAGCACCGCCGCGGGCGGGCTTTTGACCTGGAACGTGAACGAGCGGTCGGAGAATACGCTGATCACCACGCCCACGATCATGCCGTTCATGGCCGTCGTCTGGGCGTTGAACTGCTGCACGAACTGCCCAATGTTCACGCCGTGCTGACCGAGTGCCGGGCCGATGGGAGGCGCGGGGGTCGCCTGGCCGCCCGGGGCTTGCAGCTTGATGTTCGCAACGAGCTCTTTTCCTCTGCCGCCGCCGCCCTTGCCACCCGGTTTCGCCCCCCCGGGTTTGCCCGATCCCGCATCCTTAGCCACCGAACGTCACCGTCCTCTCGAGAAACCTTGATGTAGCCCGAAAGCCCACCGGGCTCAAACTACTCGACCTTTTCCAACTGCCAGTACCCCACCTCGACGGGCGTCGACCGGCCGAAGATCGAGACGATGACCGAGACCATCCCGCGTTTCTCGTCCACCGACTCGACCGCCCCTTCGAAGCTCTCGAACGCCCCGTCGGTGATCTTGACCCGATCGCCGCTCTTGATGTTCAGTCCCGAAAGCCCGGGTTGTTCCTCGGCCTTTTGCGAGGCCGCGAGCATCGCCATCACGTCCTGATCGGGCATGCTCGTCGGCTTGCCGTCCGAACCGATGAAGTCCCCGACGCCCGACGTTTCCTTAATCAGGAACCAGACGCTCTCGTTGATCGAGCCGTCCGACTCGCACGCCATTTCCACGAACACATAACCCGGGTAGAGCTTGCGCTCCACGATCTTCAGCACCCCGGCCTTCATCCGCTTCTCTTTGAGCGTGGGCACCAGCACGCGACCGACGCGATGTTCCAGCGCCTCGATCTTGACCTTCCTCTCCAGGGCGTTGCGAACCTGTTCCTCCTTGTTCGACGCCACCCGCAGGACGTACCACTTCATCCCCGGGGCGGCGAGCGTCGTCGCCTCAGCCGGCAAACTCTCCGTCGTGACGGGCGGCGGCTCGCTCATTTCTTCAACACACCGATCCAACTGAACACATTCTGGAACACCACGTCCACCGCGAACATGAAGACCGCGAACAGGATGGTGAAGAGAATCACCACCTTCGTGGAGCCCACGATCTCCTTGCGCGACGACCAACTGACCTTCTTCATCTCCCCTTCGGTGGCGATCATGAAATCGCTGCTCTTGCGAGACACGAAGGCCACCCACCAGACCACGGCGAACATGACCGCCGCAAACACAATGGGGATGCCCGTGGTAATCAGCAGCCGCCAAGCCTCGTCGCCCTCATACACCTGCAGCCGGTCGTAGAGGAACAACGCCCCCCAGGCGATCAGGGCCCCGGCCCCGAAGATCGTCCCCATGCGCGTCGCCTTGCCCTGCTCGGGTTTGTACTGCCGGAACCACCCGCCGCCGTCCCCGCCGCCGTTCCGCGTCCGAACAGGAGGCGGCGGCGGAAGCGATTGCTCCTGCTCGTCGTCGTAATTCTCGTCATTGGGAGGCATGTGCCGTTCCCTGCGCTGAACCGTTGCGGTGTCGTCAGATTTCATCACCGCTCACTCGCTGTTCGCTCGGCATTCCCCGCCCTTTCGACCCGCCGCACGCGGGTCGCCCATCCTCAACAGGAGCGGAGGGATTTGAACCCCCAACCGCCGGTTTTGGAAACCGGTGCTCTGCCAGTTGAGCTACGCTCCTACGTACGAGCCGCAGGCTTCAGCCCGCGCCGACGCCCGGCGGAACTGCACCACGCGCCCTCTCGTTTCAGTCCGCAGCTCCAAGTCGATTTCCGTTTCCCGCGTCTTTCGGGGCCTACTTCCTCTTGATCTTGTGCGCCGTACGTTTGCGCTCGCGCTTGCAGAACTTCTTGAGCTCCAGCTTTGGCGTCCCGCCCAGCACGTTCACCGTGGTGCGATAGTTCAGGTCTGAGCACTCCTTGCACTGCAACCACACGTTCTCGCGTTTCGCCGCTTTGGCCATGACCGTCTACACCCCTCGCCTCACCCCCAATGGGCAACGCGACTACTCCAGCACCTTGGACACCACGCCCGATCCCACCGTACGACCCCCCTCTCGAACTGCGAACCGCAACCCCTGCTCCATGGCGATCGGCTTGCCCAGCCCCACCTCCATGGTGATGTTGTCGCCCGGCATGCACATCTCCGCGCCCTTCAGCGACAACGCGCCGGTTACGTCCGTCGTCCGGAAATAGAACTGCGGGCGGTAACCGTTGAAAAACGGCGTATGCCGACCGCCTTCCTCCTGCGTCAGCACGTACACCTGCGACTCGAACTTGGTGTGCGGCGTGATCGAACCGGGCGCCGCGAGCACCTGCCCGCGCTCCACCTCCTCCTTCTTCGTTCCGCGGAGAAGGCACCCCAGGTTGTCGCCGGCGATGCCGGAGTCCAGCGTCTTGTTGAACATCTCCACGCCCGTGACCGTGGTCCTTTGCGTGTCCATCAGACCGACGATCTCCACTTCCTCGCCGACCTTGACTTGTCCACGCTCCACGCGACCGGTCACCACCGTCCCCCGGCCCTTGATGCTGAAAACGTCCTCGATGGACATCAGGAAGGGCTGATCCACGTCCCGTTTGGGCATGGGCACGTGCTTGTCCAGGGCCTCCATCAATTCCGCGATGCACTTGGTCTTTTCCGGATCCGTCGGGTTCTGCAGCGCCGGAAGCGACGATCCACGAATCACCGGGACGTCGTCGCCGGGGTAGTCATACTTGCTCAGCAATTCGCGGACTTCGAGTTCCACCAGGTCCAGCAGCTCCGCATCATCGACCAGGTCAATCTTGTTGAGGAACACCACCAGGTACGGAACGTTCACTTGCCGGGCGAGGAGAATGTGCTCCCGCGTCTGGGGCATCGGTCCGTCCGCGGCCGAGACCACCAGAATCCCGCCGTCCATCTGGGCGGCGCCGGTGATCATGTTCTTCACATAGTCCGCGTGACCCGGACAGTCGATGTGCGCATAGTGACGGTTCGCCGTTTCGTACTCGACGTGCGAAGTGGCGATGGTCAAAATCTTAGTCGGGTCCCGGCGACCGTGGGCTTCCGACGCCTTGGCCACTTCGTCGTAGGACACGGCTTTGCAGAAGCCCTTGCTCGATTGCACCGTGCAGATCGCCGCCGTCAATGTTGTCTTGCCGTGATCCACGTGACCGATTGTCCCGACGTTCACGTGCGGTTTGGTACGTTCAAATACGCCCTTGGCCATCCGACACCTGCCTCCACTCGCTCGACGTGCTCTTGTCGAGCCTCGGTTGACTATTCCTTCGACCGCGCCGCCCGTCCGAGCGTCGCCGTACCCGTTGCTCTACCCTGCGATCCGCGCCGCATTCCGTGAGTTCCCGACCCAAAGCGACCGGGCGTCTGCGGCTCACACGCGCCAAAGCTGCTGACGGGAATCGAACCCGTGACCTCGTCCTTACCAAGGACGCACTCTACCGGCTGAGCTACAGCAGCAAACCCGCCTTCGCTCCTCGCCAAGCCCAGGACGCCCGCGAAGCTTCACGCAGGAAAACGCAGAGACTCCTCACGGCGCGATTGCATTCCGCAATGCGCACAGCGCCATCGGCCCCATGCGCCGATCGTCCAGAGCCGGGCAAGTATAGTTCCCGCTCATACCCTGTCAAACCCAAAAGCCCTACACCAGATGACCGCTTCGCAGTGAGTCCCGTTGTCCGCCACGCACCACGACCGCCGAGACCAAAAATGCCATAGATATAAAGTGATACGCTCAAAAATATCCTAAAAACAATCAATTGCCAGGTTTCAAACGCGACGCCATAGCATGGGCGCACGGCAGGCGACACTCGAAGCGTACGAGTTGCGGAGAACCGGGTCGCGGGCTAGCATCCTTCGGACAATCGTATGGTGACGACCAGCCTCGTGCCACGCGCGACCCCGACCTATTGAACAGGAAACCGGGTTGGAACGACGATCCCTGGGAGATAGCGGCATCGAGGTATCCGTCCTCGCCCTGGGCACCTGGGCGATGGGGGGCACGGTCGAGACCTGGGGTCAGGTCGATGACCGCGAGTCCATCGCCGCGATTCACCAGGCCCTCGACCTGGGGATCAACTTGATCGATACCGCCCCCGTCTACGGCTTGGGTCATAGCGAGGAGATCGTCGGCAAGGCCGTCCGCGAACGGCGCGGCGAGGTGATCGTCGCGACCAAGTGCGGCTTGCTGTTCCCGCGTTCCAAGGACGAGACGCCCCAACGATGCCTCTCGCGGGCGAGCATCCTTCGGGAATGCGAGAAAAGCCTGCGCCGCATGCGGACGGACGTGATCGACCTATACCAGTGCCACTGGCCTGACCCGCAGACGCCGATCCGCGAGACAATGGAAGCCCTGTGTGAATTGCGCGACCAGCAGAAAATCCGCGCCATCGGCCTGTCCAACTTCAGTTGCGAGGAGATCGCCGCGGCCCGCGAGTACGGCCCCGTCCATGGCCTGCAATCCCCGTTCTCGATGATCCAGCGCCGAGCGGCGGACGATCTCATCCCCTTCTGCGAAGAACACCGCATGGGCGTCCTCGCCTACAGCCCCCTCGCCAAGGGTCTACTCACCGGAAAGTTCCGCCCCGGCGATCATCTGGAGGGAATCCGCGCCCGCGACCCGGAATTCATCGGCGAACGCTTCCGCCGCCACTTGCGCTTGGTCGACGCCCTGACGGAAATCGCCACGGAGCATGGGAAGACCGTAACGCAGTTGGTGCTCAACTGGACCGCCCATCACCCCGGCGTCACGGCCTCCATTGTCGGCGCGAAACGACCCTCGCAGGTAGTCGAGAACGCGGGCGGGGTCGGATGGTCCCTATCGACAGAGGATCGCGTACGGATCGACGCACTTCTGGGAGAGGCGGAGCGTGCAGCCTGACACCCCGCGCATGACCGAGGCTCGAGCTTCCCCCTCGGCCGCACCGCCCCGAGCCCCTCGCTCGCGCGGCGCCGGAGGGGGGATGCGTTTCGGGTTGTGCCTCGTAGGGTCACTCCTCGTCGCCGCCGCCGTAGCCGCTTCCTTGCCGGTCGAGTATGACTGCGCCGCGACACTCCGAGTCCCGTTCGCGAGTGTCGAAGGTGTCGGCGTGGACGCGGGCCGCCTCTTGTCCGCCTGTGCGATCGAGGTAGACCCGTCTTCGGTAGCGCCGGGTTTTCTGCCCGGCCGCCTCTGGATCGATGCCCCGACGCGCGGACGACTTCGCGTACACGTCGCCGCGCATCACTCCAACCGTGGTCGGCTCTTCGCCCTCGCCGTCGCCCGAAAATTTGTGGAAGAAGTTGCGCACCTGGCGGACCTACGACGCATCACACAGACGGATACGGAAAAAGGGATCGCCGATGAAACGGGCGGCTTTCGACGGAGCCTCCAAGACGCCCAGCAGCAACTCGACGCGGCCGTCGCCGCCCTGCCGCCCAGCGACCCGCGCGTCGATCGCGACGCCTTGATGTCGCGTTGGACCTCGCTGCGTGCCGACCTGTCCAGCTCGCGGGAGACGCTGGCTCGCGCCATGTCCGACCTGGATCGCCTACGGACGCAACCCGAACCCACGGCGGGTTTGGTCTCGGCCGAGGAGCGCAGGCGCGCCGTCGAAAACGATCCGGCCCTGCAACAGGACCTGAAGGAACTCACCGTCCGCCTTTCCGAAATCAAGTTGCACGTGCTCACCGTTTGGCAGGCGTCGTCCGGTCGCCTGGACCAACTCCGCCGCGCCGCGGGGGACATGGCGCGCACGCTCGCCGACGCTCAGGCCACGTCGCAAGGCGAACCCATCACCGCTGCGGTTTCCGACATCACCAGCAATCTCGATCGACTTCGCGAGGTGTTACAGGCATTCGGAGACGCCTGGACCGCGGAGTTCATGGCCCTGAACCAATCGGAGGTCGATCCGCACAGCGGCGAGCTGCTCGAAGCCGGGGAACGGTTACGCAAATCGCTCAACGATTTTCTTTTCGCCGCCGGTGGGAGGCTCTCCTCGATGCGCGCCGGGCTGACGGCGATGGGGAAAAACGCGGCCGACCAGGCCCGCTACCACGTACTGCACTCCAACCTGACGCGGGCGTTTGGGACCTTGCAGAGCGCACATCACAAGTTCGAGTTCGCCGCCGCGGCCTTGGAGACCCCGGAGAACTTCCGCTTGGACGCGGCCATGCGCGCCGCACGAGGACTGCGCCGACGTTCGCTCGACCGCAGCCGCCAAATCGAACAACGCCTGGACGCCGAATCCGCCGAGCGCGCCAAGCGGAAACGCGACTCCGCCATCGTACAAGCCGAAGGAGCGATCACCCGCACGCGCACCGCCTCCGACTTCGCCATCGACGAAATTTTCGTGCTCCAGGAAGGACTGCTGGCCTCGGCCCACCTGTCGCAAGAATTCACCACCGGCGCGCTCCGCGCCGAACTCTGCGCCCAACGGGTCCACGATTTGCAGAAGGACCTCGCCGATGCCGACGCCCGACTTCGGCAACTCGAAGCTGCCCGCTTGGCCCTGGCGGACCAACTCACCGCGGAAATCATCTCCTGCGACGAGGTCGGGTTCGATCTCCGCTGGCCGAGCCGCCTGCGCGTCGGCGGAGTCGCGGCTGCCGCCAGCCTGCTCTGCCTGATGAGCGCCTCCTGGTGGATTCAGCGAAAAACCCCGTGACCATTCCGAGCGTGGAGCGGAAGCGACACGACGATCAGAACCGCGACCGTAAGGGAGCGGTGTCGTTCCAGTGACACGTCCGATTGTCGATTGCGCTCCGAGCGCGGAGCGGAAGCGACACGATCCCCCTCGGCGAATCCGATGCCGCAATGATCCGCGAAACTATGGCGCGCCCAGCGCCGTCAGCCGTGCAAGCAGCGACGGAAGGATTGACACGACGCTCTCGATTTCGTCCGGCGTGTTGAATCGCGAAAGACTGAATCGAATCGCTCCGTGGGCGATGCGCTCGTCAATCCCCATGGCCTGGAGTACGTGCGAGGGCTCCAACGATCCGCTGCTGCACGCCGCGCCGCTGGAGGCGCAAATCCCCGCCTCGCTCAGGAGAATCAAGACGGCCTCGGACTCCACACCCTCGAAACCGATGTTAGACGTGTTGTAGATGCGCTCCGCACCGCGGCCGTTGGCGTGCGCAAACGGAACCGCGCCAAGCACGCCCTTTTCGAAGGAATCGCGCAGCGCCCCGACCTGTCGCGACGTAGCGTCGGCGTCGCGGAGAGCGACCTGGCCCGCCACGCCCATGCCCACGATGCCCTCTACGTTTTCCGTCCCCCCGCGAAGCAGACGCTCCTGACTTCCGCCCACGATCAACGGTTCGATCCGCGTGCGCCGGCGGACATAGAGCGCCCCGACCCCCTTGGGGCCGTGGAACTTGTGGCCCGCGAGACTCACCAACTGCACCGGCCAGGAAGTGACATCGATGGGCACCTTTCCCACCGATTGCACTGCGTCCACGTGTACCGGAACTCCCCGCTCGGACGCAATCGCCGCCAGTCGAGCGACGTCCCACATCACCCCCGTCTCGTTGTTGGCGTGCAAGAGGGAAACGAGGGCCGTCCGCTCGGTGATCTTCTCGGCCCACTCCCCTTCGTCGAGACGACCCTCCCCATCCACCTCCACGTAATCGACCGTGTATCCTTCCGACGCCAACTGCTCCGCGAGGCGCATGACCGCGGAATGCTCCACCGCAGTGGTCACGAAATGCCGACGATCGGGATGAATCCGCAGCCCCCCGCGAATCGCCAGGTTGATGCTCTCCGTCCCCCCGCTGGTGAACACGATCTCCTTGGGCGCCGCCCGTAGGAGATGAGCGACTTGCTCCCGGGCGCATTCGACCTTGTGCCGCACCGCCTGTCCGAACTGATGCATGCTCGAGGGATTCGCGTAGCATTCCTCATGACAGGCGCGCATCGCCTCCACTACCTCGATAAGCGGCTTGGTCGTCGCGTTGTTGTCTAGGTAGATCAAACCATGCCCTCGGCGCCCCACCGATTATAGCCTTGGCGCAGGATTCCGTCAGGACCAGGAGCGCAGAACCGTGTCACGATGGCCGCGTCCCCTGCCCCTGGAGCTCGGACCGTGGTCCGGAATCACGAAAAAGAGGCAACCATTCAGAAATCGTCAGCTCTTCGGCGCGCCGCGTCAGATCGAACCGATCTTGTAGGCCCGCCAAGACTCGTTCGCCGCACAGGTACGTCAAAGCCGTCCGCAGCTGTTTGCGCCGGTGTTCGAAAACAAGCCGCACGAACTCCACGAACGCCGGCAACTCGTCGCGTGGGATCAGCGACCGCTCTCGAACATCCAATCGCAGCATGACCGAATCCACGCGCGGGACGGGCCAGAAACACTGCGGGCCGATCCGCGCGATCGTGGCGATGGTGCAAAGCGATTGGCACACAATACTGAGCGGCCCGTAGTCCTTGGACCCCGGCGCGGCCGTGAGTCGCTCCCCGACCTCCGCCTGAACCGTAAAGCACATCCGCCGGACCTGCGGATAGTCCACCAGAAGGTTCATGAGCAGCGGCGTCGCCACTTGGTAAGGCAGATTCGCGACCAATTTCGTGCCGCCCTCCTCCCCACCACTCGGGGTCGGAGACGCGCCGCGCTCGACGATGGCCCCGGCCACAGAGGGCATGAGATGGTGTTTCCCGTCAAGGACGTCGCCGAGAATCAGCGTCAGGTTCTGTGCCTCCGCGAACCGCTCGACCAACAGGCCGTGCAACGTCTTGTCGATTTCCACCGCGATCACCCGTCGTACGCGCGGAATCAGCAGGTCGGTCAATCCCCCCGTCCCCGGTCCGACTTCCAGGACGCAGTCGCCGGGCTCCAGCTCCGCGAACTCCACCAGACGGCGCATGAGGTTGCCGTCGACAAGAAAGTGCTGCCCGAACCGCCGCCGCGGACGCACCCCCGCCTCGGTGAGCACCGCCTGAATCTCGCGCCGGGTCTGTACGTGTTCCATGGCCGCCGTGCAGTATAATCATCGCCGTCCCGGCGTCGCGTGCGGTTGCATTTCGACCCGCGGACGACGAGGATTTCGACAATGCGCTCGCATGAGGTCTTGAAACGTGCCGCGGACGGGATCGGCGTCAAAGCCCTGGCCGCCAAGCTCCGACTTTCCCCGGCCTTGGTCTACAAGTGGTGCCAACCCTTTAGCGACGACGACCCGGACGCCGGCGGAGCGCGCAATCCCCTCGATCGCGTGGCCGACATCGCCCGCGAAACCGGCGACCGCGACGTGGTGCAATGGCTCTGTCACCAAACCGGCGGGTTCTTCGTCGGAAATCCGGCCGTGACGCCCGCCAAGACCGGCACGGAACTCTTGGTCAACACCCAGCGAATGGTGAAGGAGTTCAGCCAGCTCCTCCTGACCGTCACCAAGTCCATCGAGGACGACGGGCGCATCGAAACGCAAGAAGCTCAGCGCATCCGCGACGAGTGGGAGCTTTTCAAGCGGACCGTCGAGCAGTTCACCATTACCTGCGAACGCGGACTCTTCGCCGCCAACCCCCGCCCGAGGGGCTAGGTCCCGGCATGGCGCGGACGAAGGGCAACGTACACCGTCGAGCGTTTGAGTCGTCCGATCACAGTTGACCGCTCCGACCCACTCGCTATCCTTCGCGTGGCGACGATATCCATAGGTCTCTTGGGGGATCAAACCATGCAGGACGTGCTTCGCAAACTGGGCATCGAATCAACCAACGCCGGCGGCTTTTGCGGCGAATGGGTCGGCGGCGGAGAGACACTCGATTCCATCTCGCCCATCGACGGCAAGGTGCTCGCCTCCGTGCGGCAGGTGACCGCGGACGAGTATGATCGCATCGCTGCCCGTGCCCACGATGCGTTCCTCAAGTGGCGCTCGGTCCCCGCCCCTGTCCGCGGCGAGACCGTGCGACAACTCGGCAATGCCCTCCGCGAAGCCAAGAAAGACCTCGGCACGCTGGTCACCCTGGAGATGGGAAAAATCCGCGCCGAAGGGGAAGGCGAAGTTCAGGAGATGATCGACATCTGCGATTTCTCCGTCGGGCTGTCGCGGCAGCTCTACGGCCTGACCATCGCCTCGGAACGCCCCGGCCATCGGATGTTCGAGCAATGGCACCCACTCGGCGTCGTCGGCGTGGTGACCGCTTTTAACTTTCCGGTGGCCGTGTGGGCCTGGAACGCGGCCCTCGCCGCCGTCTGCGGCGACGCCGTCCTGTGGAAACCCTCGTCGCAGACTCCGCTGTGCGCCATCGCCTGCACCAAAATCGCGGAGCGCGTCTGCCGCCAGATCGGCGTCGATCCCGCCTTGTTCAGCCTGGTCATCGGTCCGGGCAAATCCGTCGGCGAAAAGCTCCTCAACGACCATCGCCTTCCCTTGGTCTCGGCCACGGGCAGTTGCACGATGGGCCGGCGGGTGGCCGAGGTGGTGGGCAAGCGCCTGGGCCGAACCATCCTCGAACTGGGGGGGAACAATGCCATAGTCGTGACACCCGAAGCCGACCTCAAGCTCGCCCTCCGCGCCATCGCCTTCGGCGCCGTCGGAACCGCCGGGCAACGCTGCACCAGCACCCGCCGCATCATCGTCCACGACTCCATCCGCAAGGAATTGGTCGAACGCCTCCTCGCCTCCTACAAGCAGGTGAACATCGGCAACCCGTTGGAGCCCACCACCCTCATGGGCCCGCTGATCAACACCGGTGCGGCCGAGACGATGATGAAGGCGATCACGGCGATCAAGGGCGAGGGCGGCGAAATCCTCTACGGCGGGCAGAGACTCTCCGGCGAGAAATACCCCGGCGGCTGCTACGTCACCCCTTGCATCGCCGCCGTCCGCAACGAGTACAAGATTGTGCAGGAGGAAACCTTCGCCCCGATTTTGTACATCATCGGCTACCAGACCCTCGACGACGCCGTCGCTCTGCACAACGGCGTCCCGCAGGGGCTTAGCTCGGCCATCTTCACCCGCAACCTGCTCGAAGCCGAGCGCTTCCTTTCCGGTACGGGCAGCGACTGCGGCATCGCCAACGTCAACATCGGCACCAGCGGTGCGGAGATCGGCGGAGCCTTCGGCGGCGAAAAAGAAACCGGCGGAGGCCGCGAATCCGGCTCCGACGCCTGGAAGGCCTACATGCGGCGACAGACGAACACGATCAACTACACAACGGAACTGCCCCTCGCGCAGGGGATCAAGTTTGGAGATTGACAACCATGACGGGGTCGGGCATCCTCCTTGACGGATCCCTGCCCGTTCGCGGTAGGGACTCGGCGATCGGAACGCCGGGGGTGCGCTAGCATGACGTGGAGGGAGCCCGATGAGCCTGACGCTCGATGCCGTTCGACAAGGCGATTGCATAAAGTGCCTCTCCGAGCTGCCTGAGGGTTCCGTCGATCTCGCCTTCGCCGATCCGCCCTTCAACATCGGCTACGACTACGACGTCTACGACGACCGCAAAGGGGCCGAGGAATACCTCGACTGGTCGCGGAAATGGATCGCGGGCGTGCAGCGCGTTCTCAAGCCCGACGGTTCCTTCTGGCTCGCCATCGGCGACGAATTCGCCGCGGAGTTGAAAATCCTTGCCACCCGCGAAGTCGGGTTCCATTGTCGAAGCTGGGTCATCTGGTTTTACACGTTCGGAGTTCACTGCAAGTACAAGTTCACCCGCAGCCATGCCCACTTGTTCCACTTCGTCAAGAATCCAAAGAAGTTCACGTTCAACGCGTTGGACGTCCGCGTGCCGTCGGCGCGGGAGTTGGTCTATGGTGACAAACGCGCCGCCCTCGGCGGCCGCATGCCCGACGACACCTGGATGATGTCCCCCATTCTCCCGCCCGAGGTCGCCACCCGCGACGGGTTCACGCTCCGCCCCCAGGACATCCCCGAGCGCTTCCCACAGCACAGCGACACATGGTTCTTCTCCCGCGTGGCGGGAACGTTCGCCGAGCGCCGCGGCTGGCACGGTTGCCAAATGCCCGAGCAACTCCTAGGCCGAATCATCCGCGCCTGCTCCAACAAGGGCGACCTCGTCCTCGACCCCTTTGCGGGTTCGGGTACCACGCCCGTCGTCGCCAAGAAGCTCGAACGTCGATACCTCGCCTTCGAACTATCCAAGAAGTACGCGAAGATGGCTGAGCAGCGCCTTGCTTCGATTCAACCCCTTGACGCCTTGGACGGTCCCGTGGATGCGACGCTCAGCGCCCCAAAAACCAGCGCCGGTCGTCGCTTGAAACGGTCTGCAAGCCCGGCGGACAAGCCGGTGTCGAGTAGTCCGGTTCTCGCGAGAGCCAACTTGTCGCGGTGGCAAGTCGCGGTGGCAAGCGGCGAGCTCTTCACGGCGGTGGCCGAGGCATTCATGGCCTCACATGAGGGCTACTCGGCGGACCGTGTGCTAGCCGATCCTGCTTTGAACGAGAGTTTTGTTCAGAACTGTGAACTGCTCGGCATTCCTGGACAAGCGCTCGATTGGAACCATGCCCTCCTTCGACTGCGAAAACGAGGCGGGCTGTCGCCAATCGATACTTCTAGACGCACCTTGATTGGTCGCGCGGTCATGACGCCCTACATCAAGGCGAGCGAGGTCGCCTGGTGGAAGTTGAGCGAGAGTCTCGGATACTCTCTCGATGACATTCTTTGCGATCCCACGACCGCAGAGCGATTTGATCGTCTCGCGAGCAAGATCGCTCCAGGGTATTCGCCTCTGGAGTATCGTTGGGCAGCACTGAGCCTTAGGAAGTTTGTAAGCAAAGGGGCACACATCCTCGATCTGGTCGACGACAAGCTCGCCCCACGGTCCGTGCGCTTGACAAAGGCAGCCGAGTTGAGAGACGCACCCGGGCATTTCCTGATTACCACCTGTGGCGAGCCGTTTTTTGCCGGCTTCGCTCCATCCTTGCGCCATTGTTCACTGTTCCAGGCCAAGCAACTCCATGCGGCGATGGAGGTGATGGCCCGAAAGGCACCTACCGATTCAGAAATTGAAATCCGGACGAGGTTCAGCGACTTAAAGGAACTGCGAAAGTCGGATGCAAGCGTTGACGAGATTCCGTGGGAGGCTGCGCGGCGTGCCAAACTCATCATCCGACACCATCCGGCAGCCAACGTGCCCGTTTCGCGGTCAGCCGCATGAGCGCTAAGCTCCTCGAGGCATTTGAGCAGGTTCGGGCGGGGTTCTCGGTCGACAGGATTATCGCCGACCCTCACCTGAACTCAGGCTTCATCGCTGCCTGTTCCCGGTTGGGCGTCTCGGATGCACCCGTTGAGACCAACCTCGCATTATTCAACCGCCGAAAGGGAGGCGGATTGGCAAAGACTACTCAGCGAACGGTCGTACGCGAGGATGTCCCATCCATAGTTGAAGGTCGGCGGCGGCTCGGGTCAGGTTATCCTACTTTTTTCTGACGGTCCATTGTTTCATCCGCCTGTGATTCGTTGAGACAGGCCTCGAGCATC